>JBKDXM010000140.1:0-6971 GCA_046306335.1 Planctomycetota bacterium | reverse complement strand
CCGCCCAGTACGCGTCTTCGCGTCCGGGAGCTCGCCGCCCATCTTCGGCGGATCCACTGCTCGGCGAATCCACCGATTCGCCTGCGGTCGTCGGCTTCGCCCCGACCGCGAATCCACGCACTGGATCGGCGCGCGTCCCGTTCCGCAGACTCCTAGGGGGCGCGGCCGGCTACGATCGCCCCCATGGCCGATCCCGACCGGACGCCGCTGCGCACCGAACTGCGCTGGCTCGCCGCCTTCGCGCTCGCCGCGACGGCGCTGACCGCCGCCGGCGTGTGGCTGCTCTGGCCGTGGCTGCGCGCGCTGCTGCTGAAGACCTGAGCTCCCAAAGCCTGCGCAACCATCGGGTTCCCAGGCCCTGAGTGCACGCGAACGCGGCCACCAGCGGCGATCCGAGCGCCCGTGTCGTGCCTTCCGCTCGCGCGCTCAGCGGACGCGGCCGTCGGCGTCGCACCCGTGGTCGACGGCGTACAGCCGCGGCGCGACGGCGCCGGCCGCGGCGTTGCGTACGGCGCCCAACGACACGGTCATCAGCTGCGCCAGCACCTCGTCGATCAGCTCGGTGGCGACGCCGTAGAACAGGAAGTTGATCGGGGTCAGGCCGCCCATCGCCAGCACGGTGCGCGTGCGGCCGTCGTCGCGGAACGTGAAGCGCCAGCGGTGCGCGTACAGCCGCGCCGTGCGCGGGTCGAGCATCTCCTCCACGCGCACGTCGACGGCGCGGCCGCCGACGGTCGGCTGCTCGGCGCGCAGCAGGCGGTCGATCCACTGCATCAGGTCGTGGAACTCGACCTTCTTGGTCGAGCCGCTCGCCAGCACCAGCTGCTCGTGCGGCGAGCCGCAGAGCCAGCGCTCGACGTCGTCGCCGCGCAGCACGCTGGCGCCGGTGACGCCGAGCACGAGGTTGGTCTGCAGCCAGCGCTCCGGCGGCACGTCGGCGAACGTGCGAACGGCGGCGCAGCGCGCGGAGATCTCGCCGATGCGCAGGTCGACGCCGAACAGCTGCTCGTCGGGCAGGTCGAGGCGGCCGGCGAGGTGGCGCACCAGCTCGCCGCCGATCGCGCCGACGCAGCCGAGCACCAGCGCGCGCCGGCGCGCCAGGATGCGGCCTTCGGCGTTGAGCACCGACTCGACGGCGTTGAGGATCGACGCGGCGACCTCGCGCGACTCGACCAGACGCTTGAGCTGGGAGACGGCGATCGAGTAGCTCGGCACGGCGAGGCGGCCGTGGCGCTGCGCCACCTCGACCAGCTTGTCGTAGCCGTTGCGCGTGTGCTCGACGGTCGCGAGCAGGCGCCGGCCGAGGACGTCGGCCAGCGGGCGCTGGTCGTCGCTCGCGGCGCCGAGGCCCTGCGCGAACGCCGCCACCGTCTGGCCGCGCAGCAGCGCGTCCTGCGCCACCGGCGCGACGTAACCGCCATCCTCGACCAGCAGCACGCGTTCACCGGCGGCCTCGGCGCGCTGCAGCAGGCGCAGGAACGGCACGCTCGCCGCCGCGCGCATCGCCGACAGGTAGGCCCCGTCGCGCCCGCGCAGCGCTGCCGCGATCGCCGGCGCGTCGTCGAGGTGCGAGTAGTGCTCGGACAGGCGGTAATGGCCTTCGACGTGGCCGCGCGCGGGCACGTTGACCAGCGCGAGCGCGGTGAACTCCTCGGGCGGCAGGTCGAGCACCGCGTCGAGGTAGCTGGCCGGCGGCTCGCCGGCGTAGGTGACGAACAGCGTGACGAGGTCGCGGCAACCGAGCGCGCGCAGCGCGGCGATCGTGCCGACGACCTCGGCGGTCATGTGGTGCACCAGGAACACGCGCACGCCGCGCAGCGGCTGCGCGTCCTGCGCGGCATCGACGACGGCCGCCACCGCCGGCATGCGCGCGAGGAACGCGCCGCAGTCGAGCCGTTCGCGCCGCTGGCCGAGCGACAGTTCCAGCACGCGGCCGAGCTGCGCGAGGTCGAGGTAGACCGGTAGCGGCCCGGCGTCGACGCGCACGACCTCGCGCGCGGCCAGCAGCTCGCGCACCTGCCGGTCCTCGCACGCGAGCAGCACGCGCTTGAGCAGGCGCGCGACCTCGGCCGGCCCGCTCTCCAGCAGGAACGACTGCGCCGCCTCCGACCACTGCAGCGACACGCGCGTCAACTGCTGCAGGCCGGCCTGGTCGAGCTGCTTGAACAGGTGGCTGTGCGGCGAGCGGCCCTCGCGGAACGACCGGCGGCCGCGCTCGGCCTCGCGGCGGCAGGCCTCGGCCCAGGTCTCGGCGATGCGCGTCGAGCCGGCGAGGAACTGCCGGTTCTCGACGTCGGCGATCACCGCGTGCGGCAGGCGGCCGAGGTCGATGCGCGCGGCGGCGGCGCTGGCGACGGTGACGCGGAACGCGCCGGCCTCGCCGTCGCGACGGGCGACGTGCTCCAGCAGGAAGCGCTGGCGGCCGCCGTTGTCGCCGAACTCGGCGACCAGCGCCACGGCGTCGGCGCGGCGCGCGGGCATCAGCAGCTCGCGGAACTGCGCCCGCTGCAGGCTGCCGAGCAGCGCGCGCAGGCGCCGCTCGAACACCTCGGGCTGCTGCAAGATCGCGTCGACGACCTCGGGCTCGACGGCGAGCCGCACCAGCTCGATGCCGTGCACTTCGACGAGCTCGGGGTTCTCGCGCCCGCGCAGCTTGCGTTCGACGACGACGTCGAAGCGCTCGGCGCGCGCGTGCTGCACGACCATCTCGCCGAGCGCGCGCGCCAGCACCGACAGGCCGTGCACGATGGCCAGCTGGCCGAGGTCGAGCGTCCACGCGCCGTCCTCGCGGACCAGCGCCGGACCGAGCGAGGTCGGCAGCGAACGCGACGCGTCGCTCATGGCGTCTCCTGGGCGACGACCGCCTTGATGCAGCCGCGCGAGCGCGCGGTCGCGAAGGCCTCGGCCAGCTGCTCGCCGCGGAAGCGGTGCGTCACCAGCCGTTCGCCGATGCGCGCCAGCTCGGGATCGCCCGCCAGCAGCGCCAGCGCCGGGGCGAAGTCGCCGCAGCGCGAGGTCGACAGCCGCAGGCCGCGGCGGACCACCGCGTCGAGCAGCGGCGCGCCGGCCGTCGTCTTCAGCGGGTGCAGCAGCACGAGGCCGCGCGGGCGCACCAGCGGAGCATCGGTGACGGCTCGCGGGCGCACGGCGGCGTCGACGCCGGCGGCGTCGTCGGCGACGGCGACGTCGGCGCGCGGCAGGCCGTCGCCGTCGGCGGCGAACTGCGCGGCCAGCGCGGCGGCCGCGCCGCGGCGAACGTCGGCGCGCGCCAGCAGCCAGGCCGGCGGCTCGTGCGCGCTCAGCCACGCGATGCGCGGCCGGCGGCCGGTGCGCAGGCGATCCCAGTCGGCGGCGCCTGCCGGCGGCTCGCTCGCCGGGAACGGCGCGAGGCCGAGTTCGTCGACGACCATCTCGGTGAGGTGGCGCACGCCGCCAGACGGCTGGCCGTGCGTCGACTTCAGGTGCACCTCGCGGCGCGCGAGGCGCAGCGCCGTCAGCAGGCCGTCGGGACTGCCGGTGGTGTCGATGACGACGTCGAACGCGCCGTCGGCGACGCCGTCGCCGAGCAGGTGGCCCTCGGTCGCGCCGAACTGCGCCGCGAGCGGCAGCAGCGCCGGGTCGCGCACCACGGCGGCGACGGCGAAGTCCTGGCCGCGCGCGCGCATGCCGGCGCGCACGCCGGCGAGCGCTGCGACCGCGAGCATGCCGAGCCGCCGCGGCCCGAGCACCGCGATGCGTTCGCCGGGCTTGGGGTCGACCATGCGCACGCCGTGCAACGCCGCCGCGAACGGCTCGATCAGCACGGCGGCGGCGTCGGGCACGCTGGCGGGCACGTCGAGGCAGGCCGCGACCGGCGCCAGGATCCACGGCCCGAAGCCGCCGGGCAGGTCGTGGATGCCGAGCGTGATGCGGCGCGGGCAGTGCGTCGGCAGGCCGGCGCGGCAGAACGCGCAGGCGTCGGCGAGGCCGCGCGCGCGGCACGAGGCGTTGATCTCGACGACGCAGCGGCGGCCGTCCGCGTCGACGGCGAGCACTTCGTGGCCGATCACCTGCGGCAGCGGGAACGGCAGGTGGTGCCGTGCAAGGTCGGTCGAGCAGACGCCGCACGCGCGCACGCGCAGCAGCCGGTAGCCGGGACCCAGGCGCAGCAGCGGCGCGCCGTCGCGCTCGACCAGCCACCCGGTCGCCGCGTCGCCGACGTAGCGGTACCGCGCCGGCGCGAACGTCTGGTCGGCGCGGTAGTCCTGGGCTTCGAAGGCGATCTCGGTCATCGGCGGCCCCAGGATATCGAACGCCGGCGACCCGGGGCGCGAGGCGCTCCGGCGGCGGCGTTCAGCCGACTTCGACCGGCCCCGTGCCGTTGCGCAACAGGTAGAACGCCGGCTCGATCCCGAAGCGGGACCGGTACGACGCGGCCGTGGCCGCTTGCACCGCGTCGGCGCAGCCCGGGGCCAGCAGCGCGATGGCGCAGCCGCCGAAGCCGGCGCCGACCAGCCGCGCGCCGAACACGCCCTGGCACGCGCGCGCCGCGTCGGTGATGGCGTCGAGTTCGGCGCAACTGACCTCGTAGTCGACGCGCGTGCTGGCGTGGCTCCGGTCGAGCAGCGCGCCGAGCGCGCGGTAGTCGTGCGCGCGCAGCGCCGCGGCGCCATCGCGCGTGCGCGCCATCTCGGTCAGCACGTGCCGGCCGCGGCGGAAGTGCAGGTCGTCGAGCCGCGCGCGCGCGCGTTCGAGGTCGGCGACTTCGTACAGGGCGAGGTGCGGACGATCGACGCCGGCCGCGCGCAGCGCCGCGTGCACGGTCGCGCACTGCGCCACGCGCTCGTTGAAGCCGCTCTTGGCGAGGTGGCGGGGCTTCCTGGTGTCGAGCACCAGCACCTCGCACGCCGCCGGGTCGAACGGCACGTGCTCCCAGCGCGGACCGGCGCAGTGCAGCAGCAGCACGTGGCCGGCGCGGCCGAGCGCCGAGGCGTACTGGTCCATGATGCCGCAGCGCACGCCGACGAAGCCGGTCTCGGCGCGGTGCGCGATCAGCGCCAGCTGCTCGCCGTGCACGCCGAAGCCGTGCAGCGCGTCCAGCGCGAGCGCGGTCACCACCTCGATCGCCGCCGACGACGACAGGCCGCTGGCGACCGGCAGGTCGCCGGCGAACACGGCGTCGAAGCCGCGCTGCAGCCCGTGCGCGGCGCGGAAGCCGGCCCACACGCCGAGCGGGTAGCCGGCCCAGCCGAGGTCGGGCGTGGTGTGTTCGCCGACGGCGCTGCCGTCGAGGTCGACGACGCGCTCGAAGTCGAGGCTGCGCAGGCGCACGCGGCCGTCGTCGCGCGGCCGGATCGCCGCGTAGATGCCGCGGTCGACCGCCATCGGCAGCACGTCGCCGCCGTTGTAGTCGAGGTGCGCGCCGAGCAGGTTGATGCGGCCGGGCGCGAAGAAGCAGCGCATCGGGCCGGGGCCGAAGTCGGCGCGGAAGCGCGCGGCGAGGGCGGCGAGCAGGGCGGCGCGCGAGGGAGTCGGCATCGGGGACCGGGCGGCGCAGTGGACCGCCGCCGGGCGCAGGGCGCAAGGCGACGGCCGCGCCGGCAACCGGCGGCCGCGCGGGGTTACGGCCGTCGGCCGGTCTGCTATACGCTGCGCGCCCGCCCCGCCGCATCGCTGCATGATCCGCCCTTCGCTGCTGCCGTTCGCGCCCGCCGCGCTCACCGTGCCCGCCGTGCTCGCCGTGCTCGCGGGCACGTGCCGCGCCCAGGATCCGGCGACGACCCCGCCGCCCCCGGCCGCCGCTCCGGGCGCCGCTCCGGCCGCCGCGCCAAGCGCCGCGCCTGCCGTCGAACGCCCGCACTTCCGCGTGCGCCGCTGGCCGCAGGACCGCGACGTGCCGGTCGCCATCGTCGGCGGCCGTTCGCTGACGCTCGGCGACCTCGCCGCGCACATCGAGCGCCGCCACCAGCCGGGCTTCCAGGAAGCGCTCGCCAAGCGGCCGGAGATCCAGCGCACGCTGACCAGCGACCTGATCGCGCCGTGGGTCCGCCACTTCGCCGACCTCGAAGCCCTGCGCCAGACCTACGGCGGCGAGATCGACGACAAGGCGCTGGAGGCCGCGCAGAGCGAGGCGCTCAAGCAGTCGTTCCAAGGCTGGTTGAACGACTACGTCGAGGAACGCCGCCAACAGGATCGGCCGACCGAACTGACGCAGGACCAGGTCAACAACCACCTGCAGCGGTACCAATTCGCGCAGGGCCTCGCGGCGGAGGTGCAGGGCACGCTCGATCTGCTGGAACCCGGCAAGTTCAACCGCCAGGAACTGCACGCCTTCTTCACCGCCAACGCGCGCACGTTCGGCGGCCAGGTGACCGTGCAGCACATCCTCGTGCAGAACCGCGACGCCGGCACCGGCATCCTGCTCGCCGACGAAGCCTATGGCCTCGCGTCGGCGCGGCTCGCGGACATCAAGGCGCGCCTCAAGCCCGACGGCAGCAACTTCGACGAGGTCGTGCCGCGCTCCGACGACCAGCGCACCGCCCGCGACCGCGGCATGTTGCGCGGCCTGCACCGGCACGACGACCGCATGCCGGCGGCGCTCTGCCGCGCGGCCTGGGCGCTGCGCGACGGCGAGGTCAGCGACGTGGTCGAGACGCCGTACGGTTGGCACATCCTCAAGCGCATCGAGTTCCAGCAGCAGGTGTTCGTGCTGTTCACCGACGATGCGATGCCGACGATCGAGAAGATCATGCGCCGCGCGCGCCAGGAGGAACGCCTGTTCCAGGCGCGCGCGAAGGCGGCCGTCCGGCTGGAGCTCTAGGAGTCTGCGTCACGGCACGCGCGCCGATCCGGTGCGCGGATTCGCGGCCGGCGGCGAAGCCGACGACCGGAGGCGAATCGGTCGATTCGCCGAGGATCGGCGGCGAGCTCCCGGACGTGAAGACGCGTACCGGGCGGCGCAGCCTGCCGTGACGCAGACTCCTAGGACTCTG
>JBKDXM010000139.1:0-14448 GCA_046306335.1 Planctomycetota bacterium | reverse complement strand
CCCCGACGGCGCGACGCGCGTCCTCGTCGAGTACGCCGCCAAGCACGGCCGGCCGTTCGCCGTCGTGCCGTGCTGCTCCGACAACGGCATGAGCTACAAGCCGTGGATGCGGCACCTGGCACAGCTCGGCGGCGACCTCGGGCTGGAGGTCGTCGAGGAGGCGCTGCCGATGGACGGACGCGCGCGCGTGCTGATCGGCCGGCCGAAGGGGTAGCGCGCGCGCCGCGGCGGACTGCGCCGACCGGCGGGCGACCCGCGGCACGGATCCTCCGGGCCGATGCGCGCATGGCGCGGCGCGCGTCGCCGCGCTCCACTGCGTTATCCATCGAGCAACGCCCCATGACCATCGCCTCCACGCCGACCAAGGCCTTCGCCGCCGCCAGCGCCACCTCGCCGCTCGCCTTCACCCGCATCCTGCGCCGCGCGCCGCAGCCGACCGACGTCGCCATCGACGTGCTGTTCTGCGGCATCTGCCACTCGGACGTGCACTCGGTGCGCGACGAGTGGCGCGCCTTCATGCCGACCGTCTACCCGATCGTGCCGGGCCACGAGATCGTCGGCCGCGTGCGCGCGGTGGGGGCGAAGGTTGGCAAGCACAAGGTCGGCGACCTCGTCGCCGTCGGCTGCATGGTCGACAGCGATCGCACGTGCCCGATGTGCCAGCGCGACCACGAGAACATGTGCATGAACGGCGTGTTCACGTTCAACGGCCCCGACAAGCACCTCGGCGGCGTGACCTACGGCGGCTACAGCGAGGCGGTCGTCGTCGACGAGCACTTCGTGCTGCGCGTGCCGAAGAACCTCGACCCGGCGGGCGCGGCGCCGCTGCTGTGCGCCGGCATCACGACGTACTCGCCGCTGCGCCAGCACGGCGTGACCAAGGGCACCAAGCTCGGCGTCGTCGGCCTCGGCGGCCTCGGCCACATGGCGGTCAAGCTCGGCGCCGCGATGGGCGCGCACGTCGTCGTGTTCACGACCTCGCCGCACAAGATGGTCGACGCCGTGCGCCTGGGCGCCGCCGAGGCGGTCGACTCGCGCGACGCCGCGACGATGCAGCAGCGCGCGTTCAGCCTCGACGTCGTGATCGACACGGTCAGCGCCGACCACGACCCCAACCTGTACCTCAGCCTGCTGCGGCCCGAGGGCACGATGGTCCTCGTCGGCGCGCCGTCCAAGCCGTTGCCGGTCTCGGCCTTCAGCCTGATCCTGGGCAACCGCAAACTCGCCGGGTCGGGCATCGGCGGCATCGCCGAGACCCAGGAGATGCTCGACTTCTGTGGCCAGCACGGCATCACCGCCGACGTCGAGGTCATCCCGGTGCAGCAGGCCAACGCCGCCTACGAGCGCCTGCTGAAGGGCGACGTGAAGTACCGCTTCGTGCTCGACCTCGCGTCGCTGAAGGCGATGGGGTAGCGGGCGAGGTGGGCCGCGGGCGGGAGCGGGCCGATCCGGCGCAGCTCCTTAGCCGTCATGGGGTTGCGGCATCCCAGCGCCGCCGCCACCGACCGCCGTGTGGAAATCTGTTCGGTATCCGTTAGCATCCACCCGATGCTGCATACCGTACATATCACGAACCTCGCCCTGCTCGAGCGCGCCGAGATCCGCCTCGCCGATGGGCTCACCGTGATCTCCGGCGAGACCGGCGGCGGCAAGTCGCTGCTGATCACCGCGCTCAAGCTGCTGCGCGGCGAGAAGGTGTCCGGGTCGCTGGTCCGCCACGGCGCCGAGGAACTGCAGGTCGACGGCGAGTTCCGGCTCGGCCGCGGCGAGCGCTGCGACGCGGTCAGCGCGCTGGTGCGCGAACTGTGCGGCGGCGCGCTGGAGGACGACCTGTTGCTGGTGACGCGCATCGTCGACCGCCACGGCCGCACGCGCGTGCGCATCGGCGGTCGGCCGGCGACGTTGGCGGCGCTGCGCGAACTCGGCGCGCACCTGCTGGAGATCCACGGCCAGGGCGACTCGCGCGCGCTGATGCGGCCGGAGACGCAGTGCGAGACGCTCGACGCGTTCGCCGGCGCGTCGGCCCAGCGCGCCGACTTCGCCGCCGCGCTGGCGACCGCGCGCTCGCTGCGCGACCGGCTCGACGCGCTGCGCGACGGCGAGCGCGAACGGCGGCAGCGGCTGGAGTTCCTGCGCTTCCAGCACCAGGCGATGGTCGAGCTGCGGCTGCAGGACGGCGAGGCCGCGGCGCTGGAGCAGGAGCATCAGGTGCTCAGCAACCTCGACGCCATGCGGCAGCGGCTCGACGAGGCGCTCGGCGTGCTGCAGGACGGCGAGGACAACGTCGGCGACCAGCTGGCGCGGGCGGCGCGCGCCATCGGCGAGGCGGCGGCCATCGACGTGCGGCTGCAGGACGCCGCCGAGCAGATGGCGCAGATCGACGAACTCGTCGCCGACGTCTGCCGCAAGCTGCAGTCCGGGCAGGCGCGGCTCGACCTCGACCCGTCGCGGCTGCAGGAAGTGCAGGAGCGCCTCGACGAGGTGCACGGCGCGCTCAAGCGCTTCGGCCCGACCGAGGCCGACTTCCGCCAGAACCTCGCGCGCACGACCGCCGAACTGGCGCAGGAGGAGGCGGGCAGCGACACCGAGGCGCTGCAGGCGCAGCTGCGCGCCGCGACCGAGGCAGCGGCGGCGCACGGCCGCAAGCTGTTGCGCGCCCGCCACAAGGCGGCGGGCTCGTTCGCCAAGGCGATCGTCGGCGAACTGAAGGACCTCGGCATGGCGCACACCGAGGTGCGCGTCGACATGGCCGAGGACTTCGCCACCGACGCGCTGCTCGCCACCGCGACGGCGCACGGGCCGGTGCCGGTCGACCTCGCGGTCCGCATCAACCCGGGCGAGCCGTTCCACTCGATGCGCGACACCGCGTCGGGCGGCGAACTCGCGCGCATCGTGCTCGCGGTCAAGAAGACGCTCGCCGACCAGGACCGCGTGCCGCTGCTGGTGTTCGACGAGATCGACGCCGAGATCGGTGGTCGCCTCGGCCTGCAGGTCGGCCAGAAACTGCACGAGGTCGCGCGCCACCATCAGGTCGTGATCGTCACGCACCTGGCGCCGGTGGCGGCGTTCGCGCAGCACCACTTCCTGGTCAACAAGCAGGTCGCGGGGCGGGTCGCGGACGGTGGGGCAGCGGACGTCGGTGCGGCCGAGAAGGCGACCGGCAAGAAGAAGGCGGCGGCCCACGTCGCCGACCCCGCGGCGGCCAGCGCCGACGCCGCCGGCGACGAACGCACGCGTTCGACGGTCCGCCTGCTCGCCGCCGACGAGGTCGAGAAGGAGCTCGCCGCGATGGCGATGGGCGACGGCGCCGACGCCACCGCCCTGCAGCAGGCGCGCAGCCTCGTGCAGAAGGCGCGCGCCGCTGGCGGCGGCCGCGGGCGGTCGGCGAAGGCCTCGTAACCGAGGCCGCGGAAACGACTTCGCCGACGAGACGTATTTTTTAATCTGGATCCTCCATAATGACCGCATAAATGGAGACTCTAGGTCGATTTTTGCTGCCGCCTGCGGGCTCCTTCTTCCTTTTCGGCCCGCGCGGAGTCGGCAAGTCCACCTGGATTCGCGCGGCCTTCCCCGGTGCCGTGCGGATCGACCTGCTCGATCCTGGCCAAGTGCGCGCCTACCTCAGCCGACCGGAGCGTCTGCGCGACGTGGTGCGAGCCCATCCGGACGCCACCGTCGTCGTCCTCGACGAGGTGCAGCGAGCGCCCGTGCTCCTCGACGTCGTGCACCAGCTGATCGAAGAGGGCGTCGGCATGCGATTCGTCATGACGGGATCGAGCACGCGCAAGCTGCGGCGGGCTGGCGTCAACCTGCTTGCTGGCCGCGCCGTGCACCGCGCCATGCACCCGTTCCTGGCCGCGGAACTCGGTGCGACCTTCGACCTCCCGCGTGCGCTCGACCAGGGGATGGTTCCGCTCGTCGTCGGCGCCGCCGATCCGGCGGACGCGTTGCGCAGTTTCCTCGCGCTCTACATCCGCGAGGAAGTGCAGCAAGAGGGGCTGGTGCGCGACATCGGCGCGTTCGCACGCTTCCTCGAAGCCGTCAGCCTGACGCACGGCCAGCAGGTCAACCTCGCCAACATCGCCGCCGACTGCGAGACGACGCGCAAGGCCGTCGAGAGCTACGTCGCGGTCCTCGAAGACCTGTTGCTCTGCTTCCGCGTGCCGGCGTTCGACCGGCGAGCCCGGCGCAAGCTGGCGACGCATCCGAAGCTCTACTGGTTCGATCCGGGCGTCTTCCGTTCGGCGCGGCCGGGTGGCCCGCTCGATGCCGCGACCGAGCTGGCCGGCCCCGCCGTCGAGGGGCTCGTCGCCCAGCATCTGCGCGCGTGGATCGACTACCGGCAGACGGACATGCGGTTGCGCTTCTGGCGCACGCGCCATGGCGCCGAGGTCGACTTCGTGCTCTACGGCGCGGAGGGCTTCGTCGCGATCGAGGTGAAGAACAGTCCGCGGATCAGCGGCCGCGACCTCTCCGGCCTGCGCGCCTTCGCGGCCGACTACCCGGAAGCGCGGCGGCTGCTGCTCCATGGGGGCTTCGAGTCCTTCGAGCTCGACGGCGTCCGCTGCGTGCCGGTGGCCGACTTCCTGCGCCGCCTGCACCCGGCGCGTCCGTTGCCCGTGGACGGCGCCTGACGCGGTCGCTCGCGGCTTCGCCGGCGTCGCGCTGGACTCCGCCGGCGCTGGCGCGGACCCTAAGCGGCTTCTCCGCCTCGTCCCCGCCATGAGCCAACCCGCCTCGCACCGTCCCGTCGTCGGCCCCGAACGTTCGCTGCCGGAGATCACCGCCAAGGCGGTCGTGCTCGGCGTCGTGCTGGCGATGCTGATGGCCGCCGCCAACGCCTACCTCGGCCTGCGCGTCGGCATGACGGTCGCGGCCTCGATCCCGGCGTCGGCGATCGCGCTCGGCGTGCTGCGCGCGTTCCGCCGCAGCAACATCCTGGAGAACAACCAGGTGCAGACGATCGCGTCGGCCGGCGCGTCGACGGTGTCGGGCGTGATCTTCACGGTGCCGGCGCTGGTGATGATGGGGGCGTGGTCGGGGTACGACTACTGGCCGATCTTCCTGATGGTCTGCGTCGGCGGGATCATGGGCGTCGTCTTCACGACGCCGCTGCGCCGCGCGCTGATCGTCGACGCCGGCCTCACGTTCCCCGAAGGCGTCGCCACCGCGCAGGTGCTCAAGACCGGCGGCGTCGCGCGCGGCGAGGACGCGACGGCGGCCGAGACGGCGCAGAACGCGTCGACCAGCGGGCTCGGCTTCAAGCTGCTGCTGGAGGCGAGCGCGCTCGGCGCGCTGTTCCGCGTCGGCGAAGGCGCGCTCAAGTGGATCGCCGCCGAGGTCGCGATCACCAAGTCGTGGCTCGGCGGCAAGTGGCTGTTCACCGCCGACGCGACGCTGCAGCCGAGCCTGCTCGGCATCGGCTTCATCGTCGGCCCCAACATCGGCACTCTGATGATGTCGGGCGCGGTGATCGGGACGATCCTCGGCGTGCCGATCAACTGGCTGCTCAACGAAGAGCGCCTGCTGACGACCGCCGGCCTGCCGGCCGGCACGGCGTGGGACGCGATCACGCCCGAGCAGTGGGGCGACCTCGCCGGCGCGTCGTGGAAGGAGTGCCGTCGCATCGGCATCGGCTGCATGCTGGTCGGCGGCGTCTGGTCGCTGATCCGCCTGATCGGACCGATCCGGAGCGGCGTGCGCGCCAGCCTCGCCGCCTTCCGCGCGCAGAAGTCCGGCGCCGCCGCCGGCGCGCCGCGCACCGAGCTCGACACGCCGATCAACTTCCTCGCCTTCGCGGCGGCGGTGATGACCGTGCCGCTGTTCTTCGCCTTCTGGTCGGCGCTCGGTGCGTACGAGGGCAAGGCGTTGGTCTGCGCGGTGCTGACCGTGCTGATGCTCGGCTTCGGCTTCCTGTTCGCGTCGGTCGCCGGCTACATGGCCGGCCTCGTCGGCAGCTCCAACAACCCGGTCTCCGGCGTGACGATGGCGACCGTCGTCGTCTCGTCCTTCATCCTGCTGCAGCTGATGGGCAGCGAGGGGATCGCCGGCAAGGTCGGGCCCGCGGCGGTGATCTACCTCGCGGCGTTCATCTGCACCGGCGCGTGCATCGCCGGCGACAACCTGCAGGACCTCAAGTGCGGCCACGTCGTCGGCGCGACGCCGTGGAAGCAGCAGCTGTGCCTCGTGATCGGCACGATCGCCTCCGCGGCGGTGATCCCGCTGGTGCTAGGCCTGCTCGACAACGCCGAGGGCATCGGCCGCGCCGTGCGCGAGGGCACCAAGCCCCTGTCGGCGCCGCAGGCCTCGCTGATGAAGGAACTGTCGACCGGCATCTTCGGCGCCGGCATCAACTGGAACTTCATCCTGTTCGGCTGCGCGCTCGCCGTCGTCATCATCGCGCTCGACGTCTGGCTGGAGCGGCGCAAGGCGTCGTTCCGCACGCCGATCCTCGGCGTCGCCGTCGGCATCTACCTGCCGTTCGGCCTGTCGGTGCTGATCTTCGTCGGCGGCCTGCTGGCGTGGCTGGTCAAGCGCAAGTTCGCGCCCAAGACCGAGCACGAGCACGTGCAGCTGGAGAACGCCGGCATGCTGCTGGCGTCGGGCCTGATCACCGGCGAGGCGATCCTCAGCGTCGGCATCGCCGCGCTGCTGGTCGCGGCGCCGACGTGGATCCCTGGCGGGCACGCGTCGTTCGGGCCGATCGCCGCGCTCGTCGCGACCCTCGGGCTCATCGTGTACCTGTACGTCCGCACGCTCGGCGCCGCGCGGCGCATGTGAGGCGCCGCGAAGCCGGGCAGCCGCCATGCGCGTCGTCGAAGACCTGCTCTCTGCGTGCGGTGCCTACCGGCTGACCCGCATCCAGGAGTTCCGACCCGACGCGATCGTGCAGCACGCGATCGTCGCCCGCGCTGGCGACGGGGCCGTGCTGCTCGAACTCGCCGACACCGGCTGCCGCGTGGACACCGGCTTCTTCGATGCCGAGCGGCCCGGCCTGCTGCACCTCGGCGCGGCGCGCCGCTGCCGGCAGCAACGGCCCCGGACGCGCCGCCGCCGCCCGCACGTTCGGCGAACTCGAGCTCGCGCCCGGTCGCCGCTATCGCGTGCTGGCTGCGATCCCCGCCGCGGCGTGCTGCGAACTCGCCGTCGGCGAGTTGGTGGTCTTCCTGAGCCACAGCTTCTCCGCGCGCGAGAACGGCTACACGCTGCTGTTCGCCGGTGGGCCCCGGCAGTGGTTCGAGCTGCGGCTCTCGGATGACGACCCGCGCGACAGCGCGCTGCTGGGGTCGCTGCACCGCGACCTGGCGCCGGCCTGACGGTCGCGCGGACGGGCGCGGCTTCATGGCGCAGCCTGCGCGGTCCGGCTAGAACTACGCGCTTCGCACCGTCCGATCCCGCCAGATGCCGCCGCTCGCCCCCTTCCTGCTCGAACGCATCGCGCTGCCCAAGGTCTGGGGCGGCCGCAACCTGTCGCAGGTCCCCGGCATCGAACTGCCGCCCGGAGTGGACGTCGGCGAGACGTGGGAACTCTACGACCGGCCGGAAGGCAGCAGCCGGTTGCGCGGTCGAGCCACGACCCTGGCGGACCTGCTGCGCGACCACGGCGACGAACTGCTGGGGCGCGGCGTGCCGCGCGCGCACGGCGGCCGGTTCCCGCTGCTGCTCAAGTTCCTCGACGCTCGCGATGCGCTGTCGGTGCAGGTGCACCCCGACGACATCGCCGCGAAGGCCGAGAACGACAGCGGCAAGAACGAGTGCTGGATCGTGCTGCACGCCGGCCCGAACGCCCGGGTCGTGCGCGGCTTCAAGCCCGGCGTCACGCGCGAGCAGTTCCTCGCCCGCGCCGGCGGCGACGACCTCGGCGAGTTGTTGTGGGCCTTCCGTCCGGAGGTCGGCGACGTCATCCATATTCCGCCGGGCACGGTGCACGCGGTCGGCCCCGACCTCGTGGTCTTCGAGGTTCAGCAGAACAGCGACGTGACCTACCGCCTGCACGACTGGGGCCGCGGCCGCGAAGTGCACGTGCAGAAGGCCGTGTCGGTCGCGCGCGTCGAGTCGGCCAGCGGGGCGCGGCCCGTCGTCGCGCCGACGCCGCTGCCCGACGGCGGCACGCAACTCATCGCCACGGCGGACTTCCGCGTGCGTCGCTACGCGCTGCGCCAGCCGCTGCAGCTCGCCGGTGACGGCCGCTTCTGCGCCGTGACCGTCGTCGGCGGCACGGGCGCGCTGGCGTGGCCGGGTGGCAGCGGCGCCGCCGCGCTCGTCCTGGGCCCCGGCGACACGGCGCTCGTGCCGGCCTGCTGCCCGCGCTTCGACTTGATCCCCAACGCATCCATGAACGTCCTCGTCTGCGATCCAGGAGTCCGCTGATGGCCCGCCGACACGTCGACCGCAAGCCCGGCGAACGGTTCCACCGCAGCGGCGGCCCCGGCTCGTCGCGCGGCCCGCGCCCGAGCGGCCGCCCTGGCGGCGATCGGCCCCACGGCGGCGGCGGCTTCGGCCGCGGCCCGCGCGATCGCGACGACCGCGATCGCGACGACCGCGGCCCCGGCAAGCGCGGCCCCGGCGGCCGCGGGCCGGGAAGTCGCGGCCCGGGAAGCCGCGTTCCCGGCTTCCGCGGGCCCAAGGACCGCGGTCCGCAGGAGCGCGGCCCGCAGGGCCGTCCCGTGCGCGGCAGCAAGCGCCGCCAGCAGGGCCTGATCGTCACGCCAGCCGGCGCACCCGAGGCCGGCGCCAAGGACGGCAAGGTCCGGCTCAACCACTTCCTCGCCATGAGCGGCGTCTGCAGCCGCCGCGCCGCCGACGAGCTGATCGCCACCGGCCGCGTCGAGGTCAACGGCCAGCTGTGCACCGAGCTCGGCACGCGCATCGACCCGCAGGCGGACGACGTGCGCTTCGACGGCTCGCGCGTGCAGCCCGAGAAGCAGACGTACGTGCTGTTCAACAAGCCGAAGAACGTCGTCTGCACCAACGCCAAGCACGAGCAGAAGAAGCGCGTCATCGACTTCCTGCCGGCGGTCAAGGGCCGCCTGTTCACGGTCGGCCGCCTCGACCTCGACAGCGAGGGCCTGATCCTGCTGACCAACGACGGCAGCTTCGCGCTGGAGATGACGCATCCGCGCTACGGCGTGCCCAAGCTGTACGCCGTGCTGGTGCGCGGCCGCATCGAGCAGCAGGACGTCGACAAGGCGCGCGGCGGCGTCTGGCTCGCCGAGGGCCCGACGACGGGCATGAACGTCAAGGTCGAGCGCACCGGCAAGGACCGCACCTACCTGAAGGTCACGTTGCGCGAGGGCAAGAACCGCGAGATCCGCCGCGTGTTCGCCAAGCTCGGCTACCCGGTGATCGAACTCAAGCGCATCCGCATCGGCGAACTCAACCTGCACGGGTTGTCGCCGGGCGAATACCGTTTCCTGCAGCGGCACGAGGTCGAGGCGCTGCGCGCGACGGCGCGCGCGGCCGTCGACGGCAGCGCGATGGCGGAGGAGTGAACGCGATGACGATGACGACGACGATGGCGACGACGATGCTTCCCGACGTCGAGGTGGTGGAACTCGACAACGGCTTCAAGGCGCTGCTGGTCGAGCGCGGTCCGCTGCCGGTGGTCGCCAGCGTGCTCTGGTACCGCGTCGGCTCGCGCGACGAGCGCACCGGCGAGACCGGCGTGTCGCACTTCCTCGAACACATGATGTTCAAGGGCACCGACGCGTACGGGAAGGGCCAGATCGACCTGCAGACCAGCAAGATGGGCGGCAGCAACAACGCCTTCACCGACAACGACGGCACGGCGTACTACTTCACGCTCGCGGCCGATCGCTGGGAGAAGGCGCTGGAGATCGAGGCCAGCCGCATGCGCGACTGCCTGCTCGACCCGCACGAGTTCGCCAGCGAGAAGAACGTGGTGCTGGAGGAGCTGGCGATGGGCGAGGACGACCCGTGGCGGCCGCTGTACCAGACGACCGAGTCGCTGCTGTACCAGGTGCACCCGTACCACCATCCGGTGATCGGCTGGCGCGAGGACCTGGAGCGCCTCACCGCGCACCAGATGCGCGACTACTACCGTCGCCACTACGGCCCCAACCGCGCGTTCCTGGTGGTCGTCGGCGCCATCGACAAGGCGCGCACCGCGCAGCGCATCCGCGAGCTGTTCGGCCCCTTGCCGCGCGTCGACGAGCGCACGGCCCCGATCCAGGAACCGGCGCAGCAGGGCGAGCGGCGCGCGACGCTGCGCACGCCGCACTCGGTGACGCGTTTGTGCTTCGGCTTCCGCACCTGCCGCATGGGCGAGCGCGACGACTACGCGCTCGACCTGCTGGCGCACGACCTCGGCAACAGCAAGAACAGCCGGCTCTACCGTCGCCTCGTGCTGGAGGAGGAACTCGTCACCGAGGTCAGCGTGATGAACGAGACGCGCCAGGACCCGGGCTCGCTGCTGGTGCTGTGCGAACTGCGCGACGGCGTCGCGCCCGAGCGCGTCGAGCGCGCGATCCGCGAGGAGATCCGCGCGCAGCAGCGCGAGGGCGTCGCCAAGAAGGACATGGAGCGCATCCAGGCGCAGATCCGCGCGTCGTTCCTGTTCCAGGACGAGTCGGTGCTCGACCTCGCGATGAAGCTCGGCCGCTTCGAAGCCGGCGTGCCGACGGGGTACCGCACGCTGCTCGACGTGTTGCCGACCTACGAGTCGCTGACGCAGAAGGAACTGCGCGAGGTCGCGCGCAAGTACTTCGACTTCGACCGCGCCGCGGTCGTCTGGGCCGTGCCGGGTCCGCGCCGCGGCAAGGAGCGCAAGGAGCAGGCCGCCGGCGCGGCGGCATCGCCCTCGTCCGCGCACGACGCTGGCGACGCCGAGGGGGCTGCGGCGAAGGCCACCGAGGCGGCCAAGCCGGCCAAGGCGGGCAAGAAGGGCAAGAAGGCCGCGAAGGCGAAGCCGGCCGACGCCAAGGCCAAGAAGGGCAAGAAGGCCAAGAAGGCCAAGAACGGCGGCAAGGCCGGCGGCGACGCCGGCGGCAAGGAGTGAGGCGCGCGCCATGACCCATCCCATCCGCCTCGACATCGCCGAACGCGAGATCGACACCGGCCTGACGCTGCTCGCGGTGCACAACCCGGGCGTGCCGACGTTCGCGTGCGCCGTGTCGCTCGACGTCCGGCCCGGCGACGAGCCCGACGACGCGCCCGGCCTGCTCAACCTCGTCGGCGAGTGCCTCGACGAAGGCACGAAGTCGTACGACGCGCTGGAACTCGCCGCCGCCGCCGAGCGCATCGGCGCGATCATGGAGGGCAACAGCCGCGGCGGCCTCGTCATGTGCCCGGCCGTCGCGCAGAAGGACGCCATCGAGCTGCTGCGCGAGATGGTGTTGGAGCCCGAGTTCCCCGGTCGCGAGGTGCGACGGGTCGCGGCCGAGTTGATGACGGAGATCAAGGCGGAGGAAGACGACCCGCGCGCCGTCGCCGCGCGACGCTTCCGCAAGGAGGTCTACGGCGCGCACCCGCTCGGCCGGCCGCCGCAAGGCACGCTGAAGAGCCTCGGACGCCTGCGGCCGAAGGACCTGCGCTCCTTCCACGACGACTGGTTCCGCCCGGCGGGCGGTTACGTCGCCGCGGCCGGCCCCGACGATCCCGAGCGCACGCTCGACCGGCTGGAGAAGGCCTTCCGCCGCTTCAAGGCCAAGGCCCCGAAGCACCCCGCGCCGCCGGACGTCGACCTGCCGGCGATCGGCCGCGACGCGCACCTGCCGATGGCGCGCGAGCAGGTGCACGTGTTCCTCGGCCACCTCGGCATCCGCCGCACGCATCCCGACTTCTACGTGCTGTCGGTGATGGACCACGTGCTGGGCACCGGCCCCGGCTTCACGTCGCGCTGCTCGCGCAAGCTGCGCGACGAACAGGGACTGTGTTACTCCGTCAGCGCCGGCATCACCGCCAGCGCCGGCGAGGAACCCGGCACCTTCACCGCCTACATCGGCACCTCGCCCGAGCACCGGCAGCGCGCGATCGACGGCTTCCTCGACGAGATCCGCCGCATCCGCCAGGAGCCGGTCGGCGCGCAGGAGCTGCAGGACGTGAAGGACTACCTCACCGGCAGCTTCGTGTTCGGCTTGGAGCGCAACAGCAACCTCGCCGCCTACGCGATCCGCGCCCGCCGCTTCGGGCTCGGCTTCGACTACATGCAGCGTTACCCGGACATCGTGCGCGCGATCACGGTCGAGCAGGTGCGCGAGGCCGCCGAGCGCCACCTGCACCCGGACAAGCTCGTCGTCGTCAGCGCGGGAGCGTCCTGACCGTGGCCGCGCCGTCGCTCGCCGAGGTCGTCGACATCCTGCGCGAGATCGCGCCGATCGAGCTCGCCGCCGAGTGGGACAACGTCGGGCTGCTGGTGCGGCCGTTCGCCCCGGCGCGCAAGGTCGGCCGCGCGCTGCTGTGCGTCGACATGACCGTCGGCGTCGTCGCCGAGGCCAAGGCGAAGAAGGCCGACCTCGTCGTCAGCTACCACCCGCCGATCTTCCAGGGCCTGAAGAAGCTGCACGCCGACGGCGGCGTGCAGGAAGCGGTGATCGCCGCCGCCGCCGCCGGCCTCGCCGTCTACAGCCCGCACACCGCGCTCGACGCGGCGCCGAGCGGCCTGTGCGACTGGCTGGTCGAGCAGCTGCTCGCCGGGCAGGCGCCGAAGGAAGTGCGCCCGTGCGGCGAAGGCGAGTTCGGCCGCGTCGCCGTCCTGGCGAAGCCGCTGCCTTTGGCGACGCTGCTGCAGCGCTGCAAGCAGCGCTTCGGCGTGCGCACGCTGCAGGTGGCCAAGCCCGCCGGCGCGGGCAGCCGCGTGCGCTCGTTCGCGGTCGCCGCCGGCGCGGGAGGCAGCGTGCTGCGCGGGGCCGACGCCGACCTGCTGGTGACCGGCGAGATGTCGCACCACGACGCGCTCGCCGCGGTCGCGGCCGGCCGCACGGTCGTGCTCGCCGGCCACAGCAACACCGAGCGCTGCTACCTGCCGACGCTGCGGAAGCGCCTGCGCGCGGCGTTCGGCCGCGACCTCGACGTCGTCGTCGCCAAGGCCGATCGCGACCCCTTCGCGGTCGTCTGAGGCGACCGCCGCCGTCAGGCCTCGGTCGGCCGTTCTTCCGGCCGCCGGATCGCGTGGCGGAACACGTAGTTCACCACCGGGATGCCGAGCAGCAGGCCCCACACGCCGAACAGTTGGCCGCCGATCGTCAGCACGATCAGCACCAGCACCGGGTTCATGTGCATGTGGTGGCCGTAGATCTGCGGATTGAGGATGTACGTCTCGATCGCGTGGATGACGCAGATCAGCACGATCACCAGCACCAGCGCGCCCATGCCGTCCGACTGCAGCGCCACCAGCGCGATCGGCGTCGTGCTGATGAAGGTGCCGGCGACCGGGATGAAGCTGCAGAAGAACACGATCGCCGACAGCACCAGGATGTTGTCGAGGCCCATCAGCCAGATGCCGAGCGCGGTCAGGATCGTGTTGACGAGGGCGATCAGCAGCTGCGCTTCGAGCGCGCGGCCGAGCACGCGGCCGAAGCCGGCGATGTTGTCGGCGACCTCGTCGTAGATGAAGCCGACCTTGGTGTTCGACAGCCCCTGCACGCCGCGCTGCAGCTTCTTCAGGTCGAGCACGATGAGGAACGAGAACAGCAGCGACAGCAGGAACGACGACGCGTAGCCGAGCCCGCTCTGCACGAGGCTGAGGGGGTTCTTGGCCAGCGACTCGGTCAGCGTGCCGATGAAGTCGCGCACCAACGTCAGCTTGGTCGCCTTGCCGCCGCCGTCCTTGCCGCCGCCATCGGGTTTGTCCTGGCCCGCCGCGCCGGCCGGGTCCTGCTTGCGGTCGTCCTCCGCGGGCTTGTCCTCCGGCTCCTTGCCGCCCGCCGGCGGCTCGACGGCCGGCGGCGTCGGGTTGGTCGCTGGCGGCGCGTCGCCGGTCTGCCGGGGTTCGTCGACCGGCTTGCCGTCGCGGCCCGCGGGCGGCGGCGTGGTGGTGGGCGTCAGCGGCTTGGTGAACTCGCTCGGATCGAAGGTCGACGTGGTGTGCTTCTTCAGGCCGTCGTAGATCGACGGGTACTGGCGCAGAAACTTGTCGACCTCGTCGTCGGCTTCGCCCAGGTACTTGTCCTTGTTCTGCAGGAATTCCTTCGCCTGCGCCTGGATCTGTGGCACCAGCGTGAAGCCGGTGGCGAGCAGCGTGCCGAGCACCACGAGGCCGACGATCGCGACCCGCAGCGGCCGGTTCTTGATGCGGTGCTGCAGGCCGTCGACGCCGTGCGCCTGGATGTAGGCGAATACGAACGTCAGGAACACCAGCAGCAGGAACGGCCGCAGCACGTACAGCACGCCGATCAGCAGCGCCCACACGAACGAGCGGGTGGCGAGGCGGAAGATCCGGTCCCACGGCGGGGGCAGGGTGCGTTCGATCGTCTCCGGAGCAGGCATCGT
>JBKDXM010000138.1:0-9490 GCA_046306335.1 Planctomycetota bacterium | reverse complement strand
TAGTACAGCGTCGTCGCGTCGACCGCGACCAGCGACGTGACCGTGCCGGTGAGCGCCGGCGGCGACGCCGCGAGGGCGCTCCACTGCGCGCCGTCGAAGCGCGCGATGCGCGGCGCGGCGACGCCGCCGGCGTTGACGAAGTTGCCGCCGACGACGAGCCGGTTGGCGCCGTCGACCGCGAGCGCTTCGACCGCGCCGTCGCAGCCAGCGCCCAGCGGCTACCAGCCGAGCGCCGCGTCGCGCCGCGCGATGCCGTTCACGACGCGGCCGCCGATGCGCCGGAACTCGCCGGCGATCACGAGCTCGGCCGCCAGCGGACCGCTGCCATCGCGGTCCCACCACAGGCTGTCGAGCACCGCGCCGTCGAGCGCGTTGGGGATGTCAAGCACGGTGAAGTCCGCGCTGCAACTGCCTTGCGCCCAGGCGGTCGCAGGGGCGAGGACCAGCGCGAGGAGCGGAGCGACACGGCGGGTGGTCAGGTGGCGCATGCGGAACGACCATAGGACAAGCGGCTGCTTCCCGTCGCGGGGGTGGTGCAGCGGTCCCAGCCGTGCCACGGGCCGCGCGCCGATCCGGGGCATGGCTGCGCGGCAGGTGCGAAGTCGAAGTCCACAGGGGAATCGGTGGCTTCACCGCCGCTCGGCGGCGAATGCCCGGCCGCAAGGACACGTGCCGGGTGTCGTGGCCTGCCGCGGCGCAGAGGTGCAATTCGCGCGTGTTGTTCCCGGCGGCTTCCCGCTGCTCCCTTCTGTTGGCGACCTGCCAGCCTACCCCCTACCCCTAACCCTCCGAATCTCGATGCGCACCCTCGTTACCATGCTGCTGTTCGCGGGCCTCGCGACCGCCCAGTCGGTCGTGCCGCCGTTCAACGTCGACTACCAGATCGCCGACCTCGGCGTCGTGTCGGGTATCTCGTCCTACGGTGGCACCGCGTTTTCGCCGACGAACCCGAACGTCCTCTTGGTGTCGCCCTGGCCGTCGACGACGTTGCGGTCCGTGCCCGTGCTGCGCAACCCGCAAGGGGGCATCACCGGCTTCGGCGCGGCGACGCCGGTCATCACCGTCGGCGGCACCGACGGCGGCCTCGCCGTCGGTCCCAACAACGTGCTGTTCGCGACGTGGTACGGACCGAACCGCATGAGCCAGATCAAGCCGGGCAGCAGCGCCACCGACCGGGTCGACGACTTGACGCCGCTCGGCGTGACCAGCACGGTCGGCTCGTGCGCCTTCGTGCCGGCGGGCTTGCCGGGCGCTGGCCGCTTCAAGGTCGGCAGCTATGGCAATGGTCGTGTGTACGACATCCCGCTGACGCCGGACGGCAACGGCACGTTCGCGCTCGGCAACGCCACCAGCAACGAGCAGACGGGCGTTTCCATCGAGGCCATGGTCTACATGCCGGCGACTGCGCCGTTGCTCGGCGGCCAGCTTCTCATCGGGGACTTCAGTTCGAACAACTTGTTCGCCTTCCAGACCGATGCGATCGGCAACCCGATCCTCAACTCGCGGACCTTGGTGGCGTCGGGCATGTTCTCCTGCGGTGGCGGGGCCGTGGACCCGATCTCCGGTGACGTGGTGTTCTGCTGCTCCGGCGGGCGCATGCTGTTGCTGCGCAACCAATCGGTTTGCGGCACCATCACGGGCTACGGCGTCGGCACGCCGGGCGCGGCGGGCGTGCCCCTGATCTCCGGCACTGGCTGCGCGCGCCTTGGGCAGACGGTCACGCTCGCGACGCAGCATGCGCCGAACTCGATCGGCTTGCTCGCCATCGGCGTCACGCAGACGAACTTCCTCTACCAAGGGCTGACCGTGCTGCAGTCGCTGAACGCGACCGTGGTGAGCGTCACGGACGGCTCTGGCCTCTGGTCGCTGAGCCTCGCGATTCCGACCACGCCTGCACTCGGCAATTCGCGCTGCTACTTCCAGGCCGCCTACCTCGACGTGGGCACGCCGTCGGGACTCTGCGCCAGCTCCGGCCTCAACGTCCTCATTCGCTGAAACCCCGCGCCGAGTAGCTGCTGCGGGCCCGCGGATCGCTTCTGCTGGCCGCCCGGCCGGCGCGCAGCCGCCAGCCGCATGGGAGGCGGCGGAGTCGCCAATGCACGATGCGAGGCCGCGGACACGCGGCTGCGGCCGGGCCGCGGCGCCTGCCATGCGCCGACTCCCAGGTGTTCGCGCTGCGGGCGAGGACCAAGGCCGTGGACCTGCGCGTGTTGCTGGCGGGTGATGGCGCGCACTGCGGGGTGTGCCGTGCCGAGGTCGCCAGCTTGGCCGAACCGCCTGCCGTGACGCCGGCCCCTCGCGGTGCGTAGAGTGCGCGCCGCATGGCACTCGCTGCGATCGTCGTCGTCCGCTGCGCCACCCACGGGTGGTTGCGGCTGCGAACTGCCGCGTCGGCGCGGCGCTGTGCGGGGTCGCGGCACCACGCCGCCGGCACCCGCGCATGACCGCCGCCCCGCACCGCCCCGACGTCCGCGGCCTGCCGATGGTCCATGCGCCGGACGAAGCGCGCCTCGCCGCCGATCGCGCATGGCTGCGCGCGACCGCGCAGCTGCCGTGGGTGTCGCGCCAGCTGCGCTACCTGCGGCGCGGCGGCCCCGGCTACCTGCAGAGCGCGCTGACGCTCGGCGGCGGCACCGCGTCGGCGTGCCTGCTGTCGGGCGCTGCGTTCGGCTACCAGCTGCTGTGGGTCGCGCCGCTGGCGATGGTCCTCGGCGGCGTGGTGTTCGCGGCGATCGCGCACCAGACGCTGTCGACCGGCATGCGGCCGTTCGACGCGATGCGCACGTACGCGGGGCCGTTCATCGCGTGGGGCTGGGCGATCGGCACCGTGCTCGCGTCGATCGTCTGGCACTTCGCGCAGTACTCGCTCGCGTCGGCGGTGCTCGTCGACCTCGGCGCCGTCGCCGGCCTGGAACTGCCGCGCTTTGGCATGGGCCTGCTGGTGCTCGCGTGGGCGGTGCCGACGGCGTTCAGTTTCGGCTCGGCGGGCGCGCTGCAGCGCGCGTTCGACCGCGTCATGCGCTGGATGGTGTGGGCGATCGTGCTGCTGTTCGCCGTCGTCGCCGTGCGCCTGGGCATCGCCGACCCCGCCGCCGTCGCCGCCGGCTTCGTGCCCAGCATCCCGGCCGACCGCGCCGTCGCCGGCGGCGAGACCGTGCAGGCGCTGCCGATCCTGATCGCCGGCCTCGCCACCGCGGTCGGCGTCAACATGACGTTCCTCTACCCGTACTCGCTGCTCGCGCGCGGCTGGGGCCGCGAGCACCGCGAACTCGCGCGCGCCGACATCGCGTTCGGCATGGTGGTCCCGTACGTCGTCGCGACGACGCTGATGGTCGTCGTCGCCGCCGGCACGATGCAGCAAGGCTTCACCGGCACGAACTGCGGCCCGCTCGACGCCGCCGCGACGCTCGGCGGCCTGCTCGGCCCGGTGTGGGGCCGCGTGCTGTTCGACCTCGGCCTGCTCGGCATGCTGCTGACGACGATCACCATGCACATGGTGTGCTCGGGCCTCGCATGCGCCGAGATGTTCCGTCTGCGCGTCGGCTCGGTGGGCTACCGCGTCGCCGTGATGCTGCCTGCGCCCGGCGTGCTCGGCAGCCTGTTCTGGACGCAGCTCAAGCTGTGGCTCAACGTGCCGACCAGCATCGTCGCCGGCTGCATGCTGCCGCTCGCGTACGTCGGCTTCTTCAGGCTGCAGACCAGCAAGGCCTATCTCGGCGCCGATCGGCCGACCGGTTGGAAGGCGATCTTCTGGCTCGCGCTGATGGGGCTCGCGACCGCGGTGCTGGTGGCGTTCTTGGCGATGTACCTGATGGACGAGGCGCCGAAGTTCTGGGCGCAGGTGCGGGCGGCGATGGGGTGGTGAACGCGGAGCGGCCGGCGCGCGGGCGACGCGGGCCAGCCTGCGACCCGCCAGCCGTCGGCGCGATCGGCGGGCACGGGGCGCGCCGCGCCGGATCGCCGCCGCCGTCACACCGCCGCCAACTCCCAGATCTCCACCTTCTCGCGCGTCCGCCGCCCGGGCGACGGCTTCACGCGGCGCGTCATCTTCTCGACCAGCCGGAACCGTCCGCGATCGAGTTCGGTCTGGATGGGATGCGGCACGTCGGGCTGCGACAGCTCGATGATGTTGGAGAACACGAACACGATGCGGCCGCCGGGCGCGAGGCGCTGCAGGCACTGCGCGTAGAAGCGTTCGAAGAAGCCGTCCTGGAAGTACATCGCCAGATCCAGCGTGCGGCCCACTTCGCCCTTCATCCACGGCGGGTTGGACACGATGAGGTCGATGGGGCCGCGGTCCGTGCCCAGCAGGTCGGCGTTCTCCAGTTCGATCGGCGGCGCCTTGGGCATGCGCTGCAGCTGCCGCGCCACGCTCTCGATCGCGTTGGGGTTGATGTCCGTCGCGAGCACCTGCCGGAAGCCCGCCTTGGCCATCTGCAGCGCCAGCACGCCGGAGCCGGTGCCGACGTCGATCGCCCGGTTGCGCGCGCCCTGGTACTTGGCGAGCCACGTGCCGAAGAGCTCCAGGTGCTCCATGCGGGCCGGGATGTACGTGCCGAAGAACGGGTGCACGCGATGGCCGAGCACGGGGAAGTAGACGCCCTGCTCGTACCAGTCCCACGCGCTGCTCAGCACGCGCGCGTCCTCGACGGGCAGCGCGAAGTCAGCGTGGTCCGGATACAGCTCGGCGAGGAAGCCCGGCCGCGGCGCGTCGGGCAGGGCCACCTTGCGGCTGACGACGGGCGCGAGCAGGCGCTTCGACGCGGCCGTGAACGCCTCGCGGAAGGTGCGCTTGGCGACGTACCCCGCGTCCTCGCCCGGATCGTCGAGCTGCGCGCGCAGCGCGGTGAGGATGCCGAGCCCGGTCGCGAAGCGATCGCTCACGAGCAGCGACCGCCCCTCGCGCAGCCACGCCGCGGCCTGCGCCGGCGGGACCTTCTCGTCGACGGGTTGCGCGTGGTGGCGAAGGACGGGCTCGGGGCGGTGCAGGGCGGCGGGCATCAGGCGGAGGCGGGCAGGACGGGCGGGCGCGGGGCCGGCGCAGCGCGCCGGCGATGGTGTGATACCTCGCGCGCGTGTTGGCGGCACGCGCGCTTCGGCGTGCGGTGCGAGATCGCGGTGGGGGGAAGGGTGCGGGGGGTGGCGATGGTGGTGGCAGCGGTGGAGGCGTAGGCGGCGGGGCGACGACGACGGTGACGGCGACGGTGACGGCGAGGACGACGACGGCGACGCGGATCGCGACGAAGTCTCCGACGACGGCGGCGACGACGGCGACCACGACGACCACACCGCCCACGCTCCCCCGCGTCGACTTCACCCGGCCGCCGCCTCGCCCGTAGCGCCGTCGGTGCGAGCGGCTACCGTGCGAAGCGCCGCGCGCGGCGCGGCCCCTCGCCCCGTGATGCAACGCTCCCTCAAGGTCGTCCTCTTCGGCACCGGCTTCCTCGCGCGCACGCGCGCCCGCTGTTGGAAGCGCGTGCACGGCGCGCAGGTGACGATCGTCGTCGCCGCGCGCGATCGCGCGAAGGCCGCAGCGTTCGCGCAGCAGCACGGCCTGCACGGCGCGTGCACCCTCGACGAAGCGCTCGCCGACCCGGGCGTCGACCTCGTCGATCTGTGCGTGCCCAACCGCGCGCACCGCGAACTCGCCGAACGCGCGTTCGCCGCCGGCAAGCACGTGCTGTGCACCAAGCCGCTGACCGCGTACTGGGGCCAGGGCCTGCCGGCCGACGCCAGCGCCGCCGCCGTCGCCGCCGTGCCGCGCGCGCAGATGCTCGCCGCCGCCGTCGCCGACGCCGAGGCCATGGTCGCAGCCGCCGCGCGCGCCGGCCGCCGGCTCTTCTACGGCGAGAACTGGCTGCACGCGCCGGCCATCCGCCGCGCCGCCCAGCTCGCCGCCGCGTCGAGCGGCGTGATCCTGGAGATGCGCGGCTGGGAGAGCCACTCGGGGTCGCATTCGCCGTATGCCAAGGACTGGCGGAGTGCGGGTGGTGGCGCGCTGCTGCGGCTCGGCGCGCATCCCATCGGCGCCATGCTGTGGTGGAAGCGCCATGAGGGCTTGCGGCTGCGCGGTCAGCCCACGCGCTGCATCGCCGTGACGGCCGAAGTCGCCGACACCACCGCCGCCGTGCGCGCGACCGGCGCGCAGTGCGACGTCGTGAGCGGCTGGGACCAAGTCGAGAACTGGGGCAGCTGCGTGCTGCACTTCGACGACGGGTCGCGGGGTGTCGCGTACGGCGCGGACACGTATCTGGGCGGCATGCAGAGCCACCTCAGCGTGTTGGGCAGCACGTTCCGGTTCGAGTGCGCGTTGTCGCCGGTGGATGTGCTGCGGGCGTACGCGGTGCGCGATGGCGCGTTTGGTGGCGAGTACGTGATGGAGAAGGTGAGCGGGCAGGCGGGGTGGTCGACGCCGATCCCGGATGAGGATGAGGTGTCGGGGCAGCGGGGGTTGGTGCAGGCGGTGGCGGGGGAGGTGGTGGGGGTGGCGGAGGGGGGTGGGGTTGGTGGGTGTGGGGATGGGGGGTTGGGGATGGAGGTGGTGAGGGTGGTGTACGCGGGGTACGTGAGTGCGGGGGAGGGGAGGCGGGTTGCCGTGGGGTAGTGCGCGTCGTGGTCGATGCGCGTTCGAATCGCACGCGCACCTGCATGCTGACTAGAAGTGCCTGTTCGTCCTTGGCACCATGGGTACATGCCGATGCGGCGCGCAGCAGAACGTGCTGCGCATGCTGCGAAGACTCGATCCTGATATGTCGGGACGTCGCGCTAGCGGGATCAGAAGGCCACGCCTCGCCAACACTCCGTGGAACAGCTCGTAAGCATCAGCATCGTTGGCCGCACCGTCACGGTGACATCACTAGACCCTGCGCGAGGCTGGGGCCGTGCCGACGCACGCCTTCGTGCCGCCATGGATGCGGGTGAGTCGCAGGCGCGGGAACAACTTCGATCGCAATTCCCCGGCTCGGTGCTGCGCAGCGAGCGACTAGATCCTCCGCCGGATGCGGCGCCAGCTCCCCTCGTCGTCCAAGTGACAGCGCTTCACGCCCTTGGGGAGCGTGCAACCGCTGCTCGCGATGCGTTGCACGATCGTTCCCTGATCCGTGGCGAAGACGATCCGCTGCTCGCGCACCTCGCGGCGTGTGTGCCTATCGCGGAATCCATCGACATCGCTGTCGCCTTCGTCATGGACGGTGGTGTCAAGCGACTGCGGCCGTACCTGGAAGAGTTGTTGGAGCGCGGTGGACGGCTTCGCTTGCTGACAGGCGACTACATGGACGCGACCGAGCCGGACGGGCTGGAGTCGCTGCTGGACCTGAGCGGCGACCGGACGTTGCGTGTGTTCGAGAGTCGTGGTCAGAGCTTCCACCCGAAGAGCTACATCTTCCGGTGGAAGCTCGACGAGGGGACAGCCTTCGTCGGCAGCTCCAACCTGTCGAGGACGGCGCTGGAGCGCGGTGTCGAGTGGAACTACCGCGTGATCAGTAGCCGGGACCAAGCCGGCTTCCGCTCGGTGCGCGATGCGTTCGAGCAGCTGTTCGCGCATCCATCGACCGTCGAGCTGACGCACGAGTGGGTGCAGGCGTACCGGGATCGCAGGCGGGTCGACACGCCGCGGCCGCCCGGCCTCCAGCCCGAGGTGGAACCGCCGCCCGAGCCCCATGGCATCCAATTGCAAGCGATGGAGGCGCTGCAGCGAACGCGCGAAGAAGGCAATCGCGCTGGCCTCGTCGTGCTCGCCACCGGCCTGGGGAAGACCTGGCTCAGCGCCTTCGACTCGTCCTCGTTCCAGCGCGTTCTGTTCGTCGCGCACCGCGAGGAGATCCTCGAACAGGCGCTGCGCACGTTCCGGCGCATCCGTCCCAAGGCGTCCCTGGGCCGCTACATGGGACAGCAGCGCGACGCAGCTGCGGAGATCCTCTTCGCGTCGGTGCAAACCCTCTCGCGAACCGAGCACCTGGACCGTTTCGCGGCCGATCACTTCGACTACATCGTGGTCGACGAGTTCCACCACGCCGAATCGCGCACATATCGCCGCATCATCGAGCACTTCACGCCGAGGTTCTTGCTGGGGTTGACGGCGACGCCCGAGCGCACCGACGGTGCCGACCTGCTGGCGCTGTGTGGGCACAATCTCGTCTTCCGGTGCGATCTCGTCGCAGGTGTCCGCGGCGGGCACCTATGTCCGTTCGACTACTACGGAGTGCCCGACGAGATCGACTACCAGCAGGTGCCTTGGCGCCGGTCGTCCTTCGACGAAGAAGCCCTCACGCGGCTCGCTGCGACGGAGACGCGTGCGCGGAATGCGCTCGAGCAACTAAACAAGCGGGGCGGTCAGCGCGTGCTCGGGTTCTGTGTCTCTCAGCAACACGCCGACTTCATGCGGGACTTCTTCCAGAAGCGGGGCAAGCGCGCCGCTTCGGTGCATGCGGGCGCAACTGCCGATCCTCGTGTGAACTCGATGGCGGCGCTCCGAAGCGGGGATCTGGACGTTGTCTTCTGCGTCGACATGTTCAACGAAGGACTCGACGTGCCGGAGATCGACACCGTCCTGATGCTGCGGCCCACCGAGAGAGAGCCGGATCTTGTGGCTGCAGCAGTTCGGGCGCGGTTTGCGCAGGCTCGAAGGCAAGGTACTTCGCGTCATCGACTACATCGGCAACCACAAGACCTTCTTGGACAAGCCGCGTGCGTTGTTGGGAGCGCTGCTCGGCATCGGCGAGAGTCCGGAAGAGCTGCGTGCGGCCTTGCTGCGCGCACGCGCCGGGAGTCTGGACCTGCCGCCGGGCTGTAGCGTCACCTATGACGTCGAGGCCATCGACGTCCTGACGAAGCTGTTGCCCAAGCGCAGTGCGCTAGACCGGCTCGAAGCCCTCTACGACGACTTTCGCGAGCGGCATGGCCGGCGGCCCATGGCGAGCGAGATGCACGCGATGGACGGCAGTGCGCTGAGGGCTGCAGCGGAGCATCACGGGTCATGGCTCCACTTCGTTGGCAGGAAGGACGGTCTGAACCCAGACCAGAGACGCGTCGCCCAGCAGCATGCCGACTTCTTCCACGAGGTCGCGACCAGCAGGATGGAGCGTGCGTACAAGATGCTCGTGCTGCAGGCGCTGATGGAGCTGTCGCAGATGCCTGGGGGTGCTTCGATCGACGAACTGGCCGTGCGCTTTCGGATGATCGCTGCGAGGTCGCCCGCGCGGTCCAACCCGGGTACATGGGTGACACTCTTGTCCGGGCACATGGGTGACAGTTGGTGCTGGCCTTGTGGCCGGCATCGGGTCCCTTGGCCGGATGCCATGGATCCAGACCGAGCCGGAGATGGAGCGACGGAAGTTCGTACAGGCTGCCCTGCGCCGTGAGGTCCCGATGAGCGAGCTGTGCTCGCGCTTCGGGATCAGCCGGAAGACCGGCTACAAGATGCTGAAGCGGCACGCGGAAGCGGGCCTCCCAGGGCTTCGCGATGCCTCGCGGGCGCCGAAGACGCACCCCA
>JBKDXM010000137.1:0-12827 GCA_046306335.1 Planctomycetota bacterium | reverse complement strand
ACCGAAGCCATCGACCGCATGCAAGCGCAGTTGCGCGAGGAAGCGGCCGCGACCGCGGTCCTGCGCGAGTCGTACGAGCGCCTGCGGCGCGCCACCGAGCTGGCGCAGAGCGACGCCGATGCCAAGGCCCGTGAGACCGAGCGCGGGGCGATCGTCGCGATCCCGGCGGCCGGGCGGCCGGCGCCGACCACCACGCCGACGCGCGCGTCGCGGCAGCGCCAGGACGCGGCCGGGAACGCCGGCGCGAGCGCGCCGCTGGCGGTGCTCGACGCGCCGGCCGCGCCGGCGGGCGAGTCGATGGGCGCGCCGGTCGGGGCGGCACGCGCGGCCAAGGCGCCGACTGCGTCGTCGCAGCTCGATCCCGTGCAGGCCCAGATCAGCGGCTGCAACGACCACCAACGCATCGCGACCGCGCTGCTGCGGGCCGGGCAGGCGCTGGTCGACGAGGCCGCGAGCCGCCGCGCCGCCGGCGACGAAGCGACCGCGAAGGAACTCGCCGTGCGCGCGGTCGAACGCCTGCGCCGCGCGCTGGAGGTGCTCGCTCCGCACGGCAACGCCAAGGAAGCGCCGTTCGAGGCGCTGTTCTGCCAGGGGCGCGCGCTGGAACTGCTGTTCCGCCACGCCGAGCGCTACGAGGGCCTCGCCCCCGGTGGCGGCAACCGCGCATGGGAGAAGCGCGAGCAGGAAGTGCGCGCGCCGTGGCTGCAGATCGCCGCGCGCGACGTCGTCAAGCAGGCCGACGCCGAGGCCCTCGGGCCGTGGGGCAAGGCGGCGCAGACGGCGCTGGAGCACTTCCGCTGGACCAACCTGCACGGCGCCTACGACGCGGCTGCGACCATCGACGCGATCGCCTGGCCGGGAGCCGACGCGAAGTGACCCTCGCGGCGGAACGCCTCGCCGACGGCTTCGCCCAGTTCGTCGTCGCCGCCCGCGAGCTGGAGCGCAGCTACGCGGCGCTGAAGGCGCGCGCCGACGCCGTCGACGGCGAACTGCGCGCCGCCAACGCCTCGCTGCACCAGGCGCTCGGCGAGCGCGACGCGGTGTTCGCCGCGTTGCCGATCGGGGTCTGCGAGCTGCGCGCCGACGGTCGCGCCGTCCGTCGCAACGTCGCCGCCGAGCGGCTGTGCGCCGATGCGCGTCGACACGGCGTCGACCTGGAGGCCGCTGCAGCCGGCGAGGTCGCGTGCGGTGCCGTCGCCGTGCTCGTCCGCCGCGTGCCGCTGCCCGACGGCGAGCTGGTGCTGCTGGAGGACCGCTCGGCGGTGCAGCGGCTGCAGCGCGAGGTCCATCGCCTCGACCGCCTCGCCGGCCTGTCCGAGCTGGCGCTCGGCATCGCGCACGACGTCAAGAACCCGCTCAACGGCGTGCAGGGCTTCGCCGCGCTGCTCGAACGCAGCGACGATCCCGCGCAGATGCGCCGCTTCGCCGGCAAGATCGTGCAGGGCGTCAAGCAGGTCGACGACATCGTCAAGTCGCTGCTGGCGTTCGCGCGGCCCGAGCGCCTGCGCGGCCGGGCAGCCACCGTCGCGGCCGCCGTCGCCGAGGCCGCGGCCGCCGTCGGCATCCCCGAGGTGCGCGTGCAGCTCGCCGGCGATCGCGACGCACGCGTCGAGGCCGATGCGCTCGTGCGCGTGCTCGCCAACCTGCTGCGCAACGCGCTGGAGGCCGCCCCGGCGGTCAAGCTGTCGCTGCAGGCCGCGGTCGCGCACGACCGCCTGGAACTGCTCGTCGCGGACGACGGCCCGGGCGTGCCCGCCCACGTCGGCAGCCGCGCGTTCGAGCCGTTCCTGTCGACCAAGGAGCGCGGCACCGGCCTCGGCCTGCCGCTGTGCGTGCGCGTGCTGGCGTGCCTCGGCGGCGACATCGCGCTGCTCAATCCCGGCGAACCGGGCGCGCGCTTCCGCATCCGCATGCCGCTCCACGCCGACGCTCCGGCCGGGGCGCAGGAGGCGGCGACGTGAGCGCGCGCGAGCTGGTGCTGCTGGCGGACGACGAGCCGTTGTCGCGCGAGTTCCTGCAGGAAGCGCTGCAGTCGTTCGGCTGCGAGGTGCGCGCCGTCGCCGACGGCGCTGCCGCCATCGTCGCGCTCGGCGAGCAGGCGTTCGACCTCGTCGTCACCGACCTGCGCATGCCGCATCACGACGGCATGGCCGTGCTCGCCGCCGCCAAGCGGGCCGACGCCGGCCGGCCGGTCGTGCTGGTGACCGCGCACGGCACCATGCACACCGCCGTGACGGCGATGCGGCAGGGAGCCGACGACGTGCTGGAGAAGCCGGTCGGCCTCGAAGACCTGGAGCTGCTGCTGACGCGCATGCGCGAGCGCCGTCGGCTGCTGCGCGAGAACGGTTACCTGCGCCGCGAGGCCGCGGGCGGCGAACTGGTCGCCGCGTCGGCGGCGATGCGACAGGTCGTCGCGCTCGCCGAGCGCGTGGCCCCGAGCACGGCCACCGTGCTGGTCCACGGCGAGACCGGCACCGGCAAGGAGCGCATCGCTGCGCGCATCCACGCCGCCAGCGACCGCGCCGACAAGCCGTTCGTGAAGCTCAACTGCGCCGCGATCCCCGAGGCGCTGCTGGAGAGCGAGCTGTTCGGCCACGAGGCCGGCGCGTTCACCGGCGCCAAGGGCCGGCGCGAGGGCCGCTTCGAGCTGGCGGACGGCGGCACGCTGTTCCTCGACGAGGTCGGCGAGACCTCGCCGGCGATGCAGGCGAAGCTCCTGCGCGTGCTGCAGGAAGGCGAGTTCGAGCGCGTCGGCGGCAACCGCACGCTAGCGGTCGACGTCCGCGTCGTCGCCGCCACCAACCGCGACCTGCGCCGCGAGGTCGAGGCCGGCCGTTTCCGCGCCGACCTGCTGTACCGACTCGACGTCGTGCCGATCACGGTGCCGCCGCTGCGCGAACGCCCGGACGACGTGCTGCCGCTGGCGCGCCACTTCGCGCGGCCGGGGCTGCGCTTCGCGCCGGACGCCGAGGCGGTGCTGCGCGCGGCGCGCTGGCCCGGCAACGTCCGCGAACTGCAGAACGTCGTGCAGCGCCTGGGCATCCTGTGCGCCGGCGACGTCGTCGACGGCGCGTTGGCCGCGGCGCACGTGACGCCGGGCCGCGACGAGCCGGCGGCCGTCGCGCCGACGCGGCCGGCGGACGAGCCGATCGTCGCGCTGATGGCCCGCGACCCGGTGGGGGCGCTGATCGGCAAGTAGCTCGACGACGTCGAGCGCGAACTGGTGCGGCGCACGCTGGCGCACTGCGGCGGCAACCGCACGCGCACCGCCGAGATGCTCGGCATCGGCGTGCGCACGCTGTTCAACCGGCTGCAGCAGATGCAGTCGGGCGCGCCGTAGCAGCGGCCGCCCCACGGCAGGCCGTGCCGCCCGGCACGCGTCCCGTGCGGCACGCTGCCAGCGCCAGCCCGAGGCGCTGCGGATTCGCCGTCGCCGGGGCGCTCGCTATGCTGCCGCGCCCCCGATGCAGACCAAGGTCCACAAGCTGCTGCGCCGCCGCGACCTCGGCGGCGGCTCGTACGCGCTCGAGGTCGAAGGTCCGATCCCGGCGACGCAGCCCGGCCAGTTCTACATGCTGCGCACCGAGCACCGCTGGCCGGTGCAGTTGCCGCGGCCGTTCTCGCTGTACGACCGGGCGGCCGACGGCTCGTGGGGCAGCTTCCTGATCAAGCCGGTCGGCGAGGGCACGCGCGCGCTGTGCGACCAGCAGCCGGGCGAAGGCATCGTCTGCACCGGACCGCTCGGCCAACCGTTCCCGCTCGACTTCCCCGACCCGGTGTGCATCGCCGGCGGCGTCGGCCTCGCGCCGTTCCTGCTGCTCGCGCGGCAGGCGCAGGCGCAGGGTCGCACGCTGCGGCTGCTGTTCGGCGGCCGCACGCGCGCGATGCTGTCGGGCATCGACGACTTCGCCGGGCTCGTGCGCATGCACGCGTCGACCGACGACGGCAGCTTCGGCTTCCGCGGCCGCGTCACCGCGCTGCTCGACGACCTGCTGCAGAAGGGCGAGGTGAAGGCGGGCGAGATCGTCTTCTGCTGCGGCCCCGATCCGATGATGGAGGCCGTCGCGGCGCTGTGCGAGCAGCGCGGCCTGCGCTGCTTCCTCAGCCTGGAGACGTACATGGCCTGCGGCTACGGCGTCTGCAACGGCTGCACGGTCAAGGTGCAGGGCCCGCGCTTCAAGGGCTGGCCGTTCTCGCGCACGTGCATGGAAGGCCCGGTGTACGAGGCTTGCGAGCTGGTGCACGACGCGCACTGACGGTCGCCGCCGCAACGCGGCGGCAACCGTCAGCGTATTGCCGGGTCGCCGCCGCAACGCGGGGGGCGACCGCGGGCGAGGAATCGGGGCCAGGCCCGCTGCGGCGGCTCCGGCTTCGGCGTTGCCGCCGCGGAGCGGCCTCCCCGCTAGCATCCGCGCCCTCGCATCATGTCCTTCAAGTCGCTCGTCGTCGCCGAGACCGCCAACCGCCGCGTGCTGCCCCGCACCAAGGGCATGCACTGCGACGTGGTCGCGTACCTGTCGCCCGAACTGTTCGCGGCGAGCGAAGAGGACCTGTGGCGTGACGCGTACCGCAGCGCGTGCTTCCCCGGCGCGCGGGCGGTGTACCTGATGCCCGACTGCCACAAGGGCTACGTGCTGCCGGTCGGCGGCGTGCTGGTCACCGACGGCACGATCGTGCAGGCGGGCTCGGGGTACGACATCTCGTGCGGCGTCGTCTACCTGCGCGTGCCGGAGTTGCACGCCGCCGACGTGGCCGACTGGCAGAGCCGGCAACGCTGGGTCGCGGCGATCGAAGAGCGCATCGCCACCGGCTACCGCAGCGCGCGGCCCGCGCGCATGCGCACGCCGTCGCCGCGGCTGGTCGAGGAGATCCTGCGCCACGGCGCCAAGGCCATCGGCGTCTCCGCCGAGGTCTGCGAGCGGCAGTACATCCCGGTGCCCGACGACTTCGACAGCGGCCGCATCGAGCGCGCGCTCGCCAAGGCCGCGCCGCAGCTCGGCTCGGTCGGCGGCGGCAACCACTTCGTCGAGCTGCAGTGCGACCGCGACACCGGCGAGGTCTGGGTGATGGTGCACTGCGGCAGCCGGGGCTTCGGCTGGCAGACGGCGGACCACTTCTTCCGCGCCGGCGCCGAGTTGCGCGGCCTGCCGGCGGGCCGCCGCGAGGAGGCGTGGCTGCGCGTCGACGAGCCGCTCGGCCGCCAGTACTGGGCGCACCACAACGCCGCCGCCAACTACGCCGTCGCCAACCGCCACACCATCGTGCTCGGCGTGCAGGAGGCGACCGAAGCGGTCTACGGCCGCCGGCCCGAGGTGTTCTTCGAGATCAGCCACAACCTCGTGCAGGAGGAGACGCTGGTGCTGCCCGACGGCGCGACGACGCGCGGCTTCGTGCACCGCAAGGGCTCGACGCGCGCGTTCCCGGCCGGCCACCCGGACCTCGCCGGCACGCCGTGGGAAGCGACGGGGCATCCGTGCCTGATCCCTGGCTCGATGCTCGCGGGCGCGGCGATCCTCTATCCGCTGGCGGGCGCGCACCGCGCCGGCTGCTCGGTCAACCACGGCTCGGGCCGCGTGCTCGGCCGCAACGAGGCCAAGCGCCAGCTCGCCGCGCGGCACGACGACATCGACGCCGAGATGCGCACCATCGCGCGGATGTGCGGCGGCGTGCGCATCGAAGGCATCGTCGGCAACTGCGAACGCACGCCGCTCGACGAGTGCGGCCACGCCTATAAGGACCTCGACGCCGTGTTGCAGGTGCTGGTCGACGAGGGCATCGCGCGGTTGCACGCGCGGCTCTACCCGATCGCCAACATCAAGGGCGCCGATTGAAGCGCCGGGGGCGCGACGTCGCGCCCGCAGGCTCTCAGCCCGGGATCGCGTAGGCCTGCAGCACCGGCAGTGCGACGAACGCGAGCGTGCGTTCGTGCGTCGACTCCAGCACGACGCGCGGCGCGCAGCCGGCCTCCATCGCCTCGACCCAGCGCGAGGCGCAAAGGCACCAGCGGTCGCCGGGCTTCAGGCCGGGGAAGCCGTACTCGGGGCGCGGCGTCGACAGGTCGTTGCCGTCTTGCATTGTGAAGGCGAGGAAGGCCGCCGTCACCTCGGCGCAGACGGTGTGCACGCCGAAGTCGTCGTCGTTGGTGTTGCAGCAGCCGTCGCGGAAGAAGCCGGTGCGCGGTTGCGTGCTGCACGGGACCAGCTTTTTGCCGAGCACGTTGCGGCTCGTCGCCATCTCCGGGTTCATGCCGCGCGATGGTACGCGAAGCACGGCCCGGCGCTACCGCATCGGCTCGACCAGCGTCTCTTCGCCGGCCCGGACCGCGAAGCGGTGGAAGCGCACGCCGCCGCCGCGGCTGCGCCACGCCAGCGCGTAGTCGCCGGCCGGCAGCGCGATGCGGCGGCCGCGCGGCAGCGGGCACGGCTCCAGCCGCACGTCGAGGTCGGCGCGCACGGCGTAGATCTCGACGAAGCGTCGCTCCGGGTCCGGCGGCAGCGCTTCGTCGGGCAGTTGCACGAACACGGCGCCGCCGCGCGGCAGTTCGATCGCGCCGAGGTCGACGTCGTGCTCGCCGTCGAGGAAGTGCCGGCCGAGCGCCTGGTGGCCGGCGCCGGGCAGGCGCAGCTGCAGGTCGTAGAAGCCCGGCGGCAGCGGCGGCGTCTGCCACGGCTGCTGCCCCGGTCCGTCCTGGCGCTGCAGCGGCTCGGCGAAGCCCGACTCGACGTGCCACGCGACGAGCGTCGGCGAGCCGTCGCCGCCCGGCGGCACCGTGCACCGCAGCACGCTGCCGCGGCCCTTGCTGCGCGCGAGCGCGACCTCGCCGACGCCGGGCAGGACGTTGTTCGCCACGGCGAGCGGCACGCGGCGGTTGTCGCCTTCCCACAGCAGCACGCTGCCGGCCGATGGCGGCACGTTGGCGAAGGCGAAGCGGCCGTCGTCGTCGGTGATGGCGCCGTCGGCCCACGAGCCGTCGGCGGCGCGCCACTGCACCGGGTGCTTGGCGAGCGGCTTGCCGTCGGCGTCCACCGCGCGCCCCTGCACGACCGCGCCGCGCTGCAGATGCAGCGTGGCCTTGCCGCCGGCTTCGCCGATCGTCACCGGCTGCTCGGCGAGGCCGAGCGCGTCGCCGCCCGCGCGCAGTGCGTACTCGCCGGCCTTGCAGTCCTTGAACTGGAAGCGGCCCTGGTCGTCGGTCTCGGCGCGCTGCAGCGGCTGCGGGCCCTCGCCGAGCAGCACGACGGTCGTCTTCGGCGCGGGCTTGCCGTCGGCGGCGTAGACGTAGCCGTCCAGGGACGGTGCGGGCGCGGCGCGCACCGGCTCCCCCTTGGCGCCGGCGCCGGCGAAGGTGACGGCGCCGTCGCCGAGCGTGATCGAGAACGACTGGCTGACGGCATCGGCGACCGCGGGGTCCGGTGCGACGCGGCCGAGCGCGTCGCCAAAGCGCGCGTCGGGGTGCAGTTCGGGGCGCATCGCCGGTGCGCCGCTCACGGCCCCGCCGAGCAGCGCGCCGAGGTCGCCGCCTTCGAGCTTCATGCTGCCGCCGTCGAGGCTCATCGTGCCGGTCCGGCCGCCGCCCTGGCCGCCGACCGTGAACGCGATCGTGCCGCGCTGGCGGCGCAGGCCGAGCAGCGTCAACTGCCGCCGCTCACCGGCGCGCAGCGCGAACCGCTGGGAACGGTCGAGCGGGTCGCGCACTTGCACGTCGAGCTGCGGCGCGCGCGTCCGCCACGTCAGCGCCACGCGGCCGTCGTCGTCGGTCGCGTGCTCGGCCTCGTTCGGCGTGCACGGGAACGGCGCCAACCGCAGCCGCACGCCCGCCATCGGCAGGCCGAGCGGACCGACGACGCGGACCTCGAGGCCGACTTCGTGCGGGTGCGCGAGCCAGTCGTCGGCCGTGGCAGGCGCGGCGGGGGCAGCGACGCGTTCCCTCGTCGGCGTGGCTGGCGCGGGCAGCGTCGCGTCAGCGCGCGGCGCAGACGCGGGGTCGTTGCCGGCGGCGTTGGTCGCTGCGGCAGGGGGCGCAGACGGCTCGCACAAGCCCAGCACGGCGAGCGCGCCGACGATGGCGACCAGCAGGGCGACGGCGGCGCTGCGCTTCTGCTTGGCCATCGCCGGAATCTACTCGCGCCGATCGATCGCGCGGCCGTCTGCGCATGTCGCGCCTTCGTCGCGCGATGCGGCTGGGCGACGTCGCCTACTTGCCGTCGACCGCCGCCAGCGGGAACGCGTCCGACTTCACGTGCTCGGTGCGGAACACGACCTCGATGGCCTGCGCGCGCTCCGGCTGCGTCGCGGCGAGGTCGTTGGCCTCGCTCGGGTCCTTCGCCAGGTCGTACAACTCGGTGGTGACCTTCGCCGGCTGCTGCAACTGCTTGCGCACCAGCTTGAAGTCGCCGACCCACGCCGCCTGCCAGCCGCCGTAGCCGGCGAACTCGCGGTACAGGAACGTGCGCGGGTCCTGCATCCGGCCCTGCAGCGTCGGCAGCAGGCTGATGCCGTCGACGCCCTTCGGGGTCGGCCCGCCGCAGGCTTCGGCGAGCGTCGGCAGCCAGTCCTCGAAGCCGGACGTGCGCGCGCTGCTGCTGCCGGCCTGCACGACGCCGGGCCAGCGCACGATCGCCGGCACGCGGATGCCGCCTTCGTACAGCGAGCCCTTGCGGCCGCGCAGCTCGCCGCACGACGCGAAGAAGTCGACGTCGGTGCCGCCGACCGGGCTGTGCGTCGCGCCGTTGTCGCTGGTGAGCACGAACAGCGTCTTGCCGGCGACGCCGGCCTGCGCGAGCGCGTCGCACAGCGCGCCGACCTCGGCGTCGAGCCGGCTGATCATCGCGGCGTACGCGGCCCGCGGCGTGCGATGCGGCGTGTAGCCGTTCTGGCCCGCATACGGCGTCTCGGGGAAGGCACCGTTGTAGGCCTGCAGGTCGGCGTCGGGCACGTGCAGCGCGAGGTGCGGCAGCACGGACGGGTAGTAGAGGAAGAACGGCCGGTCCTTGTTGGCGGCGACGAACGCGACCGCCTGCGCGAGGATGCGGTCCGGGGCGTAGTCGCTGCCGACGAAGCGCGCGTAGGCCTTCGGGTCGGCGGGATCCGCGTCGGCGGCGAGCTTGCCGTTGCCCGGCACCGGCGGCTCGTTGCGCAGCGGCAGCTTGGTGGCGCCGTCCCACAGGTACGCCGGCCAGTAGCTGTGCGCGTGGCGCTGGCAGTTGTAGCCGAAGAAGCGTTCGAAGCCGCGCGCCAGCGGATCGCCGCTGCTGCCGAACATGCCGAGGCCCCACTTGCCGAACGCGCCGGTGGCGTAGCCAGCGTCGCGCAGCGCTTGCGGCAGCAGCGTCTCGCCGGTGGGCGTGGGCCATTGCCCTTCGGGCTGCGCTTCCTTGTTGTCGCGCACGGCGGCGTGGCCCGGGTGCTTGCCGCTCATCAGCACGCTGCGCGACGGCGCGCACACCGGCGCGCCGGCGTAGTGGCGCAGCAGCCGCATGCCGTCGGCGGCGAGCGCGTCGATGCGCGGCGTCTTGATCTTCTGCTGGCCGAAGCAGCCGAGTTCGCGGTAGCCGAGGTCGTCGGCGAGCACGAAGACGACGTTCGGCGGGCGCTTGCGCGCGGCGGGATCCTGCGCGCTGGCGCTGGCGGCGAGCGCGGCGACGGCGAGGACGGCAGCGGCGAGGACGGTGCGGCGCGAGGTCGTGCCCATGGCGCGATCCTAACGATCGGTGGCGGCGGGATGCGTCCCGGGCGCGCGAACCGCCGTTGCCGGGTTGCAGCCGGTCGGTCGTGGCGGCAACGTCGTCGCCATGAGCGTCGCGCCGAGCTACGAGCCCGTCATCCGAACGATCGCGATGCCCGCCGACACCAACCCGGCGGGCGACATCTTCGGCGGCTGGTTGCTGGCGCAGATGGACCTTGCGGCCGGCAGCGCCGCGACGCGGCGCGCGCGCGGCCGCTGCGCCACGGTGGCGCTCGACGCGATGGCCTTCCTCAAGCCGGTCTACGTCGGCGACGAGGTGACGCTGTACGCGAAGGTGACCAAGGTCGGCCGCACGTCGCTGCAGATCCGCGTCGAAGCGTGGCGGCGCGCGCGCGCCGAGGAGGCGAGCGAGCGCGTCACCGAGGCGACGTTCACGTTCGTCGCGCTCGACGAAGAGCGGCGACCGCGGCCGGTGCCGGCGGAGGCGTGAGCCGGCTGGACGGGGGGGGCGCAGAGTCGGTCTGGCGGTGGTGGGGCCCGGGGAGTCCGGGCCGCTGCGTGCGCTTCCTGGCTGCTGCTGCCGCGGCGACCCGCGATGGAACTGGTGGACGCCAGCGGGCGGGCTGGTGACGTCCTGCGGGCCGCCTCGGCGCGTCGGATTCAGGACGTCGCCGGATCCGCCGCGGGCAGATTCCCAGGAGCAGTCGTTGTTGCTGCCCACGCCAAGCTGGTCGTCTCAGCGGTTGCGGCGCAGGGGAGTCGCGGGCCAGCGCGGGGGTGGCTGCCGCGATCCGCGCCAGCAGCACGGCCATGGCGGTTCGCGTGCGGCGTTGCCGTCGAAGGCGAACCATGGCAGGAAGGCCCTGCCGCGACTGCGGGCCACGCGGGACGTCCCAGGACGCGCCGTGTGCAGCGAATGGAAGTGACCGGTCGATGCGTCCGGGACATGGGCGCTATGCGACGTCGCCACCAAGCGCGGCCGACATGCAGTGACCGCGCCCCTGGCACGATCTAGATCCCGGCGTGAACCCCAGCGTCAGCACGGTCGGAGTCCGCCGCGGTCTTGGCGTCGCTGCGGCGCTGCTGTTGGCCGGCGCCGGGGCGCCGGCGCTGGCCCAGGACGACCTGCGCGACGTGGTCAGCCTGACGAACGGGCAGGTCGTGCGTGGGCGCGTGCTCGACCGGCACGACCCGCAGGCGCTGTTGCTGCTGCAGGGCGACAAGCGCGTCCGCGTCGATCGCACGCGCGTAGCCGGTCTCGACACCGTGCGCGACCGTATGCGCGAGTTCTTCGTGCACCACGATCGCCTGCCAGGCAACCCGCGATACCAGTGGTTCCTGGTCGGCTGGGCGCAGCAACGCGGCCTCGACGCGATCGCGCGGCTGCAGGCGCTCAGCGTGGTGTTGAACGATCCGGATCACGAAGAGGCGCACGCCTTCCTTGGCCACCGCCGCCGCGGCAAGGAGTGGGTCTGGCCGGATGGCGACCAATGGGCGCGTTTGCGGGACCTCGAGCAGGACCACGCCGAGTGGGGCCGTGCGTGGCAAATGGCCGGCGAGCACTTCACGGTGCGCTGCAATGCCAACCTGCGCCGCGTCGTCGACACGCTGTTCGATCTCGAGCGCTTGTACGTCCACTGGTTTGACGCATTCGGCGACGAACTCCGGCTGCGCGAGGCCCTCGGCACCAAGATGATGGTGCAGGTCTGGGCCGAACGCGGGCAGTTCCCGGCGCTGGCCGGCACCGGGCACCCCTACTTCCGGCCTCGGGTCGAGCTGGGCAACGCGCTCGACCCATCGAGAAGCGCTGCGCTGGAGCCCTCGAACAGCGCGACCTTCTTCGACGGCCCGCAGGCGGGCCGCGCCACGCGCTTGTTCGAGGTGGCCACGCAGCACCTGATGTATCGCACGGTGGCGGACGATCCGGCGTTCCCGACGCCGAAGGAACGCCTCTGCGCCTGGGCCGAGGTGGGGCTCGGCCAGTACGTCGACCGCAGGATGCAGGGGCCGCCTGGTCGGGCCCGGCCGATGGACTGGCCTTTCCCGCTGGAAGAAGGCCAGCTGGTGCTGTCCGAGCGTCGCTACGGCCTGTCGATCCTGACGCACCGCCAGGCACGGCAGTACCTGATCACGGTCGCCAGCAACACGGCGTTGGATTGGGCTTCGGCGCATCTGTTCGTCGCCTACCTGCTCGACGCCAAGAACGACCCGACGCTGCGGCCGGTGTTCCTCGGCTACCTGATCGAAGCGCTGGCCCGCGGCAAGGCCGAGAGCAGTTCGACCTTCGACCGGCTGTTGGGCCGCAAGATCGAGACGCTGGAGGCGCCGTGGCGGCATTGGGTCGACGGCAACGTGCGGCGGCTGACCCCGCAGCCCCCGGTGCGCTGACGAGCCTGTGACGACGGCACGCGTTCGCGTCGACGGCAGCGATCGGCGCGGGTGGGGCCTGGGCATGGCCGGCACGTCGTGCCGCTGCGTCTGCCGCGCTTCGCCGCGCCGGGTCGCTCCGTCGCGCGCCCGCGCGGTCAGCCTCGTCGGCCGCGCAGAGCGTCGAGCATCGTCACGGCCGCGATCACCGCGTAGGAGGCGCCCATCGCCGTCCACGCGTGCGCCAGCAGCAGCGGTTGGCCGAGCAGCGTCTGCGCGTCGAAGCCGCCGCCGGCGAGGCGGCCGCCGAGGCCCATGATCGCGCCGCCGACGAAGCAGTTGCGCGCCTGGCGGGCGCCGCCGCGGCGCGGGCGCGCGCCGCGCGCGAGGCCGCCGCCGAGCATGGCGCCGCCGACCAGCGCCGCGAACGGCAGCAGCAGCGCGCCGCCGTCGGCGAACCGCCCGTCGGCGATGCGTTCGAGCATGGCCGTGAACGCCCATGGTCCGTCGACGGCCGACGCCAGCACGAAGGCGATGGCGATGGCGGTGGTCGCCGCGACCGGCTGCCACGGCGCGCGCACGGCGTCGCGGACGCCGTAGCAGGCGCGCAGCGTGCGCGGCGCCAGCCACAGCAGGTACGCGACGAACCCGAGCGCGCCGGCGGCCGACGGTCCGGACTAGCGCCCCGGCGCGGGCATCCGGCGACCCAAGCGCGGCGACCGGGCCGGCGTCTGAGTCGCGCCTCACCGGGCGAAGTCGCTGGCGGCCAGCCGCG
>JBKDXM010000136.1:0-101513 GCA_046306335.1 Planctomycetota bacterium | reverse complement strand
GCTTGGGTGCGGTTGCCGAGTTGGAGCGGTTACTCGGGGCCGTGGCCGTGGCCGTGCCCTTCCCGCACCGCGTTCACGTTCCACGTCGGGATCACGACCTCGACCACGCCGCCCGCCGGCGCGCGCAACACGCGCGCCTGGCAGCCGAGCCGCGAGTCCAACCCCACGTCGCGCGCTTCGTCCAGCTGGTCCAGTTCGTCGTCGCTGGCCTCGGACAGGCACTCCCTGCCCTGCTTGACCTTCACGTGGCACGTCGAGCACGCGCACACGCCGCCGCACGCGTGGTCGAGCGTCACGCCCTGGGCCATCGCCGCGTCGAGGATCGACTGTCCGACCTCGATCGTGAACGCGCGGTCGTCGCCGCGCACCTGGAGTCGCACCGCAGTCATCGGGTCTCGTCGGCCTTGAGCGCCTTGGTCACCGCCGAGCTGATCACGTCGTCCGCGATCGTGGCGGTGAGCTTGGTGAGTTCGTCGCAACCGGCCTTCAGCGCCGCGGCGTCGGCGTTCGCCGCCAGCAGCTTCTGCAGGGCCTTGGTCGCCTTCTGCACGGCGTAGGTCTGGTCGGGCGGCAGCTCGGCCATCTGCAGGGCCTTCTGCGTGCCGCGCACCATGGCCTCGGCCTTGTTGCGCGTGTCGATCGCCTCGCGCGCGACGTAGTCCTGCTGCGCGTGCTCGATCGAGTCGAGCATCATCTTGCGGACCTCGTCGCGGGTGAGCCCGAACGTCGGCACGATCTGGATGCTCGCCTGCGCGCCGGTCCGCTGCTCGCGCGCGGTGACGCGCAGCACGCCGTCGGCGTCGACGAGGAAGGTCACCGCGATGCGCGGCAGGCCGGCCGGCAGCGCCGGCAGCCCGCGCAGCTGGAAGCGGCCGAGCAGGCGGCAGTCCTGCGCCAGTTCGCGTTCGCCCTGGTAGATGGTCAGGTCGACGGCGGTCTGGTTGTCGACGCCGGTCGAGAACTCCTCGGTCACCGACGTCGGGATCGTGCTGTTGCGCAGGATCAGCTTCTGCACCGCGCCACCGAGCGTCTCCAGGCCGAGCGACAGCGGGATGACGTCGAGCAGCAGCAGCGAGCGGTCGTTGCCGGCGAGCACGTCGGCCTGGATGGCGGCGCCGAGCGCCACGGCGAGGTCGGGGTCGACGCCGGTGTGCGGGACCTTGCCGGTCAGCGCCTGCAGCCGCGCGCGCACCAGCGGCACGCGCGTGCTGCCGCCGACGAGCACGACGTCGTCGAGTTCGTGCAGCTGCAGGCCGGCGTCCTTGACCGCGCGGCTGACGCAGTCGAGCGTGCGCTGCACCAGCGGCGCGATCGCCGCTTCGAACTCGGCGCGCGTCACCGTCAGCTTCACTGCGCCGCGGCTGCCGAGGTCGAGCTCCAGCTCGGCGCGCTCGGCGTCGGACAGGCGGATCTTGAGTCCCTCGGCCGCGGCGCGCACGGCCTGCAGCACGTAGGGGTCGCTGGTCGGCGGCAGCTGCGCCAGGATGCGCTGGCCCAGCAGTTCGTCGAAGTCGTCGCCGCCGAGGTGGGTGTCGCCGGCGGTCGACAGCACGCGGAAGACGCCGTCGTCGATGCGCAGGATCGAGACGTCGAAGGTGCCGCCGCCGAGGTCGTAGACCAGCGCCGTGCCGTCCTTGCTGCCGTCGATGCCGTAGGCGAGCGCGGCCGCGGTCGGCTCGTTGAGGATGCGCAGGCACTCCAGGCCCGCGAGCTGGGCGGCGTCCTTGGTCGCCTGCCGCTGCGCGTCGTCGAACCACGCCGGCACGGTGACGACCGCTTCGCGCACCGGCTGGCCGAGCGCCTGCTCGGCGGTGGCCTTCACCTGCTGCAGGATCAGCGCGCGGCTCGCCTCGGGCGTCCACGGCTGGTCGCCGACCTGCACGCGCGGCAGGCCGCGGTCGCCGGCGACGACGCGGTACGGCAGGCGCGCGGCCTCCTGCTGCACCTCGGCGGCGGAGCGGCCGATCAGGCGCTTGACCGAGAACACCGTGCGCTCGGGGAAGTCGAGCCGCAGCGCCTTGGCGTCGCGGCCGACGATCGTGCGGCCGTCGGGGTGGAAGCAGACGACGGACGGCACCAGCGGCTCGCCGTCGCGGTCGCGCAGCACGCGCGCCCCCTTGCCGGCGCGCACGGCGGCGAGGCTGTTGGTGGTGCCGAGGTCGATGCCGAGCACGAGGCGCGGGGCGGCCGGCGGTTGCGGGGTCTTGGTCACGCCTTGTGCTCCAGGTCGGCGAGGGCCTTCTTGTGGTAGTGGGCGCCGTGCACGCGGCGCGCGGCCGCCGGCAGGTCGCCGCGGCCGACGTCGGCGCGCAGGGCGGCGAAGTCGGCGTCGAGCGCCTGCTGCTGGCGGGCGCGCAGCGCGCCGACCTGCTCGGGCCGCACGAAGGCGACCTCCTCGGCGAGTTCGAGCGCGTCGGCGAGGAACGCCGGGTCGAGCTTCTTGTTGGCGTCGAGCACGCCGGGCGACTCGGCTTCGAGCAGCGCTTTGGCGCGCGTCCACGGGTCGCGCAGGACCTTCCAGGCGTCGTTGACCTCGGCGGCGCGCTGCAGCACGGCGAGGCAGTCGTTGGCGTCCTGCGTGCGCAGATGGTCGGGATGGCACTCGCGCGAGAGCCGCAGATAGCGGCGCTCGAGTTCGCGCGCGTCGAGGTCCAGCGTCCGGGCCACCCCGAAGACGGTGAACGGATCGGGGGCCGGGACGTGGGTCACGCCGAGAACGAGGTGCCGCAGCCGCAGGAGCCGGTGGCCTGCGGGTTCTTGAACACGAACCCGCGGTCGAGCAGCCCGTCGTTGAAGTCGAGCATCGTGCCGCCCATGAAGAACTCGCTCTTCTTGTCGACGACGACGTTGACGCCGTGTTGGGGGTAGGTGAGGTCGAACTCGGTCGGGCCGGTGCGGTCGAAGTCGAGCACGTAGGTGAAGCCCGAGCAGCCGCCGCCCTTGGCGCCGACGCGCACCCAGGTCGCGTCCGCCGGGAAGCCCTGCTCGGCGATGACGCGCAGGATCTCCTTGGCGGCGCGCTCGGTCAGCACGACGCCGCGCTGCGGCTTCTTGTCCGCCGGGGCCTCCGGCGCCTTCGCGGCGGCGTCGCTCACGGCTGCGCTCCTGCAGCGCCCTCGGTGGCGCCCTGCGCGGCGGCCTTCTTCTTGCGCCAGTCCTCGATCGCGGCCTTGATCGCGTCCTCGGCGAGCACCGAGCAGTGGATCTTGACCGGCGGCAGCGACAGCTCCTCGACGATCTGCGTGTTCTTGATCTGCGCGGCGGCGTCGACCGTCGTGCCCTTGAGCCACTCGGTGGCGAGCGACGACGAGGCGATCGCCGAGCCGCAGCCGTAGGTCTTGAACTTGGCGTCGAGGATGCGGCCGTCGTCGCCGACCTTGATCTGCAACTTCATGACGTCGCCGCACTCGGGCGCGCCGACGACGCCGGTGCCGACGTCGGGGGCGTTCTTGTCGAGCGAGCCGACGTTGCGCGGGTTCTGGTAGTGGTCGAGGACCTTGTCGCTGTAGGCCATGGCGGTTGGCAGTGTGTGGTGGGTTCGTCGGGTGTGCGGGTCGGGTTGCTGGCGGCTAGCTGGCGGGCTTGGATGGTCGTTCGGGACGGTTCGTCTGGCGGTCGTCGGTCAACTTGGAGCCGTCGCAGCGGGCTGGATGCTTGGATTCGTCGTGGGTTGTTCCCCGCGTTGCGGCGGCGACCAGATCAATGGTGCGTCCACTTCACCTGGCTGAGGTCGACGCCTTCCTGGACCATCTCCCAGAGCGGCGACATCTCGCGCAGGCGCTTGACCTCGGCGATGACGCGGTCGGCGGCGTAGTCGACTTCCTGCTCGGTGGTGAAACGGCCGAGCGAGAAGCGGATCGAGCTGTGCGCCAGTTCGTCGCCGAGGCCCAGGCTCTTGAGCACGTAGCTCGGCTCCAGGCTCGCGGACGTGCAGGCCGAGCCCGACGACACGGCGAGTTCCTTGATGCCCATGATCAGCGACTCGCCCTCGACGTACGGGAACGACACGTTGGCGAGGTGCGGCAGGCGCGCGTCGGGGTCGCCGTTGCGCACGGCGTCGGGCAGCGCCTTCAGCAGCCGCGCCTCCAGCCGGTCGCGCAGAGCCTTGAGCTTCGGCACCTCGGTCGCCATCTCCTCGCGGCAGATGCGCGCGGCCTCGCCCATGCCGACGATGCCGGTGACGTTGAGCGTGCCCGAGCGCATGCCGCGCTCGTGGCCGCCGCCGTCCATCTGCGCGGTCAGGCGCACGCGCGGGTTCTTGCGCCGCACGTACAGGCAGCCGACGCCCTTCGGCCCGTACATCTTGTGCGCCGAGATCGACATCAGGTCGACGTGCTGCGCCTCGACGTCGAGCGGGATCTTGCCGGGGCACTGCGTCGCGTCGGTGTGGAACAGCGTGCCCTTCTGCTTGCACAAGGCGCCGATCTCGGCGATCGGGTGCAGCGTGCCGACCTCGTTGTTGGCCGCCATCAGCGACACCAGGATCGTGCGGTCGGTGATCGCGGCGGCGAGCTGGGCCATGTCGACGTGGCCCTTGCCGTCGACGGGCAGCCACGTGACCTCGAAGCCCTGCGCCTCGAGGTTCTTCATCGGGTCGAGCACGGCCTTGTGCTCGGTGACCGCGGTGATCAGGTGGTTGCCCTTCTCGCGGTACATCTGGGCCACGCCCTTGATCGCGAGGTTGTTGGCCTCGGTCGAGCCGCTGGTCCAGAGGATCTCCTTGGGGTGCGCGCCGATCAGCTGCGCGACCTGGCTGCGGGCTTCCTCGACGGCCGCTTCGGCGGTCCAGCCGAACGCGTGGCTGCGGCTGGCGGCGTTGCCGAAGGCGTCGGTGAAGAACGGCAGCATGCGCTGCACGACGCGCGGGTCGCACGGCGTGGTGGCGCTGTAGTCGAGGTAGAGCGGGGTCTTCATCGGGCGGGTGCGGAGGCCGGCGCGGCGGGGCGGGTCGCGGCCGGGCCATTGGAGTGGTGGGTCGGCGGCAACGCGCAGAGCTCGTCGAGCTTGATGTCGCGGAACAGCCGGGCGATGCGGTCGTGCACGACGCGCATCGGCGCCTTGCTCGGGCAGAAGGCGATCAGCGCGCAGTCGGCGCCGTCGTGGTCGTCGGCGGCGCGCATGCTGGGGGCGAGCGACAGCAGGCCGCTGCCGGACTTGGCCGCGGCGTCGGCGTCCTGGCCGTGCGCGACGCACTCGACCAGGGTGAAGCGGCCCTCGACGACTTCCAGGATGTCGGCCAGCGCGATCGCGGCGGGGGCCTTGGCCAGCCGGTAGCCGCCCTTGAGGCCGCGCACCGAGTCCAGGAGGCCGTGCTTGGCGAACTCCTTCAGCAGGTTGGCGACGACCGACTTGTTGAGCTTTGCCAGCCGGGCGATCTCGTGGGCGCTGACCACCGCCTCGGGGTTCTGGCCCCCGGGGTAGGCCCCTTGCCGGGCGATGGCGCCCAGCAGGAACACGGCGTAGTCGGCCTTCTTGGAGATGCGCAACATGTGGCGGTCCGGCGGCTTGCCGGCAGTAGCGAGCGAAACTAGACCTGCTTTGGGGCTCGTTCAACGCCCCGGCCTGAAAAAGGCCCCAAAAGGGATCCATATTGCCGCCGCCGCCTGCCATCCTGACCGCCTTGCTCGCCATGACGCCCGCCGACCTGTTGCGCGACCTGCTGCCCAACCCGCCGTACCAGCGCGCCGACGCGCCCTACCGCCTGCTGCAGCTGACCGGCCCCGACGCCGGTGAGTTCCTGCACCGGCTGTGCACCCAGGACGTGCTCGGCCTGCCCGCTGGCCGCAGCCGCAAGGCGGCGTTCCTCGACGCCAAGGGCAAGCTGCTGGCCGTCTGCGCCATCGGCCGGGTCGGCGACGCCTTCTGGGTCGAGACGCCGGCCGAGGCCGCCGACGGCCTCGCCGCGCTGCTGGAGCGCTACCACTTCACCGAGAAGCTGGCGATCGCGCCGCTCGCCGCCGGGCCCTGCGCCGAGACGGTGGCGTTCGCGGCGGCGGGCGACGGCGAAGGGGGCGGCGGCGACGGCACGGCGGCGCTGGTCGACGGCGCGCCGGTGATGACGACACGGCGGCGTGGGCTCGTTTTCACGCGGCGCTTCGGCGCGCCGGCGGCCGGTGACGCGTTGGGGGCGGCGGGGGCGGCGGGGGCGGCGGCGTTCGACGCGGCGCGCGCCGAGTGCGTGCGCCTGCTGGTCGGCGACGTGCGCGTCGGCCGCGAGACCGAGCCGACGACGCTCGCGCTAGAAGCCGACCTCGACGACGCGATCAGCACGACGAAGGGCTGCTACACCGGCCAGGAGATCGTCGCGCGCATCCACACCTACGGCCACACCAACCGCAAGCTGTGCCTGTTGCGGCTCGACCCGGGGCCGGCGATCGACGCGCCGCAGCCGCTGCACGAGGTCGAAGACCAGCTCGCCGTCGGCCGCGTGATGCGCGCCGCGGTCGCGCCGGGCGGCGGCTACCGCGTGGGCATGGGCTTCCTGCCGAAGGACTTCCAGGCGATGGGCAGCGTCGTCGCGCTCGCCGACGGCAGCCGCGCGACGGTGCTCGGGTGACCCGCGGCCCGTGAACGGCCGGCGCGGCGCCGGCGCGGACGGCTCGTGGTGCGCGCCCTGGCGTCAGCTCACTTGCCGCCGCTGCTGACGACGACGAAGCACGGGCCGGCGCCGGCGCGCACGACGGCGTCGCGGCCGTCGAACGGCAGCAGCACGACGCCGTCGCCGGCGATCGCCTCGCTGCGGCCGTCGTGCTCGACCGTGGCGCCGTGCGGCGCGCGCACGAACAGCAGCGTCTCGTCGCACATCGGCCGGCCCGGGACGTCGCCCAGGCGCAGCGCGCCGCCGGCGGGCACCACGGCCTCGTCGACGCTCAGCGTCGCGGCCTTGTAGTCGGGCGCGAACATGCGCTCGACGACGACGTCGCCGACGGGGATGCGTTCGAAGCGGCGCGGCGGCAGCGACTCGGGCGCGGTCGGGAAGGTCTCGGCCGGCTTCCACTCGCCGCTGTTGGGGTCGAACGACTTGCCGCTGCCGGCGAGCGGCAGCAGCGGCTTGTGTGCCAGCGCCTCGCGGCCCTGCGGCGCGTCCTTGGCGGCGGGCTGGCGGGCGGCGACGAGCAGCAGTTCGCCCTGCCCGTTGCTGGTGCGGAACGGCGTCGCCGGCGGCAGGAACACCGCCATCGGCCGGCCGCCGAACGCGTCCTTGCGCGCGCCGCGCGCCGGCCACGCGGTGCCGCCGCCGACGAGGTCGAAGGTGCCGCCGAGCAGCACGCACGCGACCTCGTGCGCGCCGGTGGTCACGAGGTCCGGGTCGGTCGGCCGCCACAGCGACAGCGCGTCGAACCACTTCGCGCCGGCGACCTCGACGACGCGCAGCCGGTCGTCGCCCGCGAACGAGAGGCGCCTCACTTGCGCGCTCCTGCCGGCGTCGCCGGCGGCGTCATGGCCAGCTTGCATGCGTCGAAGAGCTGCTGCTGCAGTTCCTTCGCCTTGCCTTCGCGCAGCCGTTGCCGCAGCGCCGCGTCGTCGGGATCGGGCTCGACGTCGAGCGTCTTCACCAGGGCCACGCCGTCGGCGAGGCGAACGGGGCCGGACACGGCGCCGGCCGTCTGCGCGAACGCGGCGGCGAGCACGGGTTCTGGCAGGCGCTCGGAGCGGCGGCGGTGCCAGCCGGCGTCGCCGCCCTGCTGCTTGCTGGCGTTGTGCTCGCTGGCGATGCGGGCGACGACGTCGAAGGCCTCCTTGTCGAGGCGCGCGCGCACCGCGGCGAGTTCGCGCTCGGCGGCGGCGAAGTCGCGCGGCACCAGCGGATTGGGTGCGTCGATCGCGCGCAGGTAGATCAGGCCCAGGCGCCGGCGCGGGCCGTGTCGTTCGAGCACGCCCTGGCGGTCCTTCGCGATCTCGGCGGCGAGGTCCTCGTCGCGGCAGCGCGCGCGCGCGAGCTTGTCGAGCAGGATCTGGCCGCGGAAGACGCGCAGGTCGCGGATGCTCTGCGCCGACAGGCCCTCGGCCTTCAGCAGGTTCTCGTAGGTCACGCCGCTGTAGCGCGGGTCCTTGGCGGCGTCGTCCTTGTGCTTCTTGACGGCGGCGTCGAGGTCGGCGGCGGTGACCTGCACGCCTTCCTTGCGCGCGGCGGACTCCAGCGCGGCGAGGTAGACGACCTGCTTGACGAAGCGGTCGCGTTCCTCGTCCTCGGCGGTGCGCAGCAGCAGCGTGCCGAGTTCGATCAGCGGGATGTCGGTGCTGCCGACGCGCGCCGCCGAGCCGGCCGGCAGCAGGTCCGGGTCGGTGACCACGATCGCCTGCTTGCGCTGCTCCTGCAGCCAGAGGTTCAGCATGTCGCCGCTGACCTCCTCGTCGGCCTTCAGGCCGAGCTCCTCGCGCACCACCCGCTTCTGCGCCAGCTGCACGGCGAGGTCGGCGAGCCACTGCGCCTCGCCGGTGTTGCGCACCGCCGGGACGTCCTCGGGGCGGCGGCCGGCGGCGCGCAGCTGCGCCTGCAGGTCGTTCCAGAAGGCGCGCACGTCGGCGTCGCTCGGCATCAGCTTGCGCGCCTCTGCCGCCTTGCGCGTGATGGCGACGGCGACGAGCTGCTCGACCGCCTGCTGGCCGCGGTCGCGCCGCCGCAGGTGGAACGCCATCTCCAGCGCCACGTCGGTGCGCGTGACCGGCAGGGTCTTGCCGTCGAGCTGGTAGGTCGCGAGCGCGTCGTCCGGGCCCTGCGGCAGGGCGGCGAGCAGCGGGAAGAGCAGCGGCGTCAGCGCGTTCATCGGGGCGGCGCAGGATAGCGCGCCGCCCGGCCGGCCGTCAGCCGAAGCGGCCCTCGATGTAGTCCGAGGTCTCCTGCTTCTGCGGCGCGACGAACATGTCCTCGGTCTCGGTGTGCTCGACGACCTTGCCCATCAGCATGAACACGCATTCGTCGCTCGCGCGCCGGGCCTGGGCCATGTTGTGGGTGACGATCAGGATCGAGTAGTGGCCGCGCAGGTCCCAGATCAGGTCCTCGACGGCGCTGGTCGCCTCGGGGTCGAGCGCGCTGCACGGCTCGTCCATCAGCAGCACGGACGGCTTGGTCGGCAGCAGGCGCGCGATGCACAGCTTCTGCTGCTCCTCCAGCGACAGCTGCGTGGCCTTGCCGTCGAGGCGGTCCTTGACGCGGTCCCACAGCAGCACCTCGCGCAGCGCCTGCTCCAGCAGCGCCTCCTCGTCGGCGCGGCTGGCGCGGCGCGCGCTGTGCAGCCGGTGGCCGAACAGCACGTTGTCGCGGATCGACAGCGGCAGCGGGTTGGGCCGCTGGAAGACCATGCCGACGTGGCGGCGCACCTGGATGCGCGAGGCCTCGTCGCCGTAGACGTCGTGGCCGAGCACCTTGATGGTGCCCGTGGTCGTGACGTAGCCCAGGCGCTCGTTGATGCGGTTGCACGAGCGCAGCAGCGTCGACTTGCCGCAGCCGGACGGACCGATCAGCGCCGTCACGATGCCGGACTTGATCGTCAGCGTGACGTCGTGCAGCGCCTGGAACTTGCCGTACCAGAGGCTCAGGTCCTGCACCTCGATCGCCGGCGCCCGGTGCTCGGGCAGGTTGAGGATCGTGGTGCGGGTCTTCAGGGACATCGAATCAGCCAAAGCGTCCCTCCAGGTAGTCGATCGTGCGCTGGTCCTTGGCGCCGCCGTTGAACAGGTCTTCGGTCGCGGCGAGCTCGACGCAGCGGCCGCCGAGGAAGAAGGCGGTGCGGGCGGCGAGGCGCCGGGCCTGCTGCACGAGGTTGGTGACCAGCACGATGGTCAGCTCCTGGCGCAGTTCCTTGAGCACCTCCTCGATGCGCATCGTCGTCACGGGGTCGACGGCGATCGAGAACTCGTCGAGCAGCAGCAGCTCGGGCTCCTGCGACAGCGCGCGCGCGATCGTCAGGCGCTGCTGCTGGCCGCCGCTGAGCAGCGAGCCGAGGTTCTTGAGCCGGTCCTTGACCTCGTCCCACAGCGCCGCGCGCCGCAGGCTGCGCTCGACGATGCCGTCGAGCTCGGACTTCGCCTTGACGCCGCGCAGGCGCGGCGCGAGCGCGACGTTGTCGTAGATCGACAGCGGCAGGCCGACCGGCAGCGGGAACACCACGCCGATGTGGCTGCGCAGCGCGTACAGGTTGCGGATCGTGCGCAGGTCGCGGCCGGCGAAGGTGACCGCGCCGTCGACGCGCATGTCCGGGACGAACTCGTCCATGCGGTTGAGCGCGCGCAGGAACGAGGTCTTGCCGGCGTTGGCCGGGCCGATGATGCCGAAGATCTCGTTGGGCCGGACGTCGAGGTCGACGTCCTGCAGCGCGACCTTGGCGCCGTAGCGGATCGACAGGCCGCGCACGGTCAGCAGCGCCGGGGTGGCGGTCGCCGCGGCGAGCGGCGCGGTGGGGGAGTTCACCACTTCTTCCTCCCGCGCAGCCGCATGCGGAACCAGATCGCCAGCGCGTTCATCGACAGCACCACCATGATCAGGGTCAGCGCGACGGCGAACGGCACGTGCCGCGGCACGTTGGTGACCTGCGTCGAGACGTTGAACAGGTGCAGCGACAGCGCCATCGTCTTGTCGAAGACGCCGCCCGGGTACAGCTGCCGGAAGAACACCGCGCCGGTGAACATGATCGGCGCGGTCTCGCCGACGGCGCGGCAGACGACGAGGATCAGGCCGGTCAGGATGCCGCTGCCGGAGTTCGGCAGCACGATGTGCCAGATGGTCTGCCAGCGCGTCGCGCCCATGTTCCAGCTGGCCTCGCGGAAGGCCTTGGGCACCGCCTGCAGCGACTCGCGCGTGGCGACGATGACGACGGGCAGCGTCATGACCGCCAGCGTGCAGCTCGCCGCCAGGATCGACTTGCCGAACTGCAGGAAGTGAACGAACGCGCCGACGCCGAACAGCGCGTGCACGATCGAGGGCACGCCGGCGAGGTTGACGATGGCGACGTTGATCGTGCGCGTCAGCCAGTTGTCGCGCGCGTACTCGCTGAGGTAGATCGCGGCGGCGACGCCTACCGGCAGCGCGATCGCGAGCGCGACGGCGGTCAGCCAGACGGTGCCGACGAGCGCCGTGGCGATGCCGCCGGCGGCGCCGTTCTCGCGCGGCTTCTCGGTGAAGAACGCCAGCGACAGGCCCGGCGCGCCCTCGACGACCAGCACGGCGAGGATGCCGAGCGCCGGGATCAGCAGCAGCATCGTGACGACGAGGAAGCCCAGGCGGGCGACCTTCTCGGCCCCGAGGCTGCGGCCTTCGAGCGCCGTCGGCACGAACGGGTTGGCGCGGCTCATGCCTTGCGCCTCCGGCCGCGCACGATCCAGTCCGCCGTCAGGTTGATGGCGAACGTGATCAGGAACAGCAGCATCCCGAGCACGAACAGCACCTGGTAGTGGTCGCCACCGACGGCCGCCTCGCCGAGCTCGGCCGCGATGGTCGCCGTCAGCGTCGCCGCCGAGTCGAAGATGCTCTCCGGGATCATCAGCCGGTGGCCGCTCGCCATCAGCACGGCGATCGTCTCGCCGAACGCGCGGCCGATGCCGAGCAGCACGGCGGCGGACAGGCCGGGGCGCGCGTGCGGCAGTACGACCTTCCAGATCACCTGCCACTTGGTGGCGCCGAGCGCCTCGGCGGCTTCGCGGTAGCTGTCGGGCACGGCCTTGAGCGCATCCTCGGCGATGGTCGCCATGATCGGCGCCGCCATCAGGCCGAGGATGATGCCGGCGTTGAGCACGTTGAGGCCGACCTGGACGCCGAAGAGCTCCTGGATCAGCGGCTTCATCACGTGCAGGCCGATCACGCCCCAGACGACCGACGGGATCGCCGCGAGCAGCTCGATGCCGATCTTGAGCCACTCGCGCTGCTTGCCGTGCGCGAACTCGCCGACGTAGATCGCCGCGCCGAAGGCGAGCGGCACCGCGATCGCCATCGCGACCGCGGTGATCCAGCCGGTGCCGGCGATCAGCGGCAGCGCGCCGTACACCGGCGGCTCGACCGTCGGCTCCCAGCGCACCCCGAGCAGCAGTTCGCCGAGGTCGAGGCGGTTGACGATGAACTCGAAGCCCTGGCTGGCGATGAAGCCGAAGATCGCGACGATGAAGAGGATCGCCGACATGCCGCCGGCCAGCACGACGCCGCGCATCGCGAGGTCGTTCCACCACGCCCGGTTGCGGGTGTCGAGGGCGGTGGCCCAGGCGGGCTGCCCGAGGTGCGGCGTCGGTGGTGGCGTGGCAGTGGTCACGTTCAGCTCGCTTGTTCGCCGCGCAGCTGCTCCATCAGCTCGCGCACGCGCGGCGTCAGGTTGCGGTAGCGCGCCTCGGGCTCGCCGGCCGGCACGTCCCAGACCACCATCGTGGTGTGGAACGGCACCCTGCCGACCTTGTCGCGCGACTCCTTGCCGAAGCCGACGATCACCTGGTACTCGTCGAGCTGCGGTTGCAGGCTGGCGAGCGTCGTCGGCCAAGCCTTTTGCAGGTCGACGCCTACCGTCTGCGCGAAGCGCGCCCACGCCGGATCGATCTCCTCGGCGGCTTCCCACCCGGCGCTGCGGTAGCGGCCGCTCTGCGGGAAGGCCTTGCGCGTGAAGTGCTCGGCCAGCTGGCTCAGGCCGTCGTTCTTGCCGTCGACGAACAGGATCTGGAAGGTCTTCTCGCCCTTGGTCTTGCCGGTGGCGACGAAGATCGTCTCCTCGCAGATGTTCTTGGCCTGGTGGATCACGCGCTCCAGGCGGTTGAGCGTCGCCATCAGCGAGAACAGTTCGCTGACGGGCCGGCTGTCGGTCTCGCCTTCCTTGACGAGGTCGGCGAACACCTTGTCGAAGTAGCGCGCGAACTGCGCCGCCGACGCCAGCGTGGCGTTGGCGACCGCGACGTCCTTCTGCTGGAAGCTGCGCAGGCCGTCGACCAGCATGCGCCGCGCCTGCTCGTTCATCATCTCGATGTCGCGCGCCACGACCGCCGGCGGTTGCGCCGTCAGCTGCGCGGCGCTGCGAGAGATGGTGGCGGCGTAGTCGCCGATGCGCTCCAGCGCGATGTTGAGCCGCAGCACCGCCGAGACGTAGCGCAGGTGGCCGGCGCTCGGCAGGTGGCGGGCGACGAAGGCGTGGCAGAGGCGGTCGAGTTCGCGTGTCTGCCGGTTGATCGTGTAGTCGCCGAGCACCGTCGCGGCGGCGAGGTCCTTGTCGACGCGCAGCACGGACGTCGCGGCGTCGTCGATCGCCTTGCTGATCGCCTGGCCGATGATTCCGACGAGGTCCTGGATCCAGTTCAGGTCGCGCTGGAGACGTTCTTCGTAGTGGGACACGGCGATGCGTGGGGTGGGGTCGGGGTTCGCGGCCGCTTCGGCCGGCCTGCGCGCAGCATGCGAACCGGGCGCGGCGCGCGCGTCGAGCACGAAATGGCGGCCGGTCCGGCGGCGATCAGAGCTTGCGCAGCGGGATGTACCCCTTGTCCTGCAGCACCTTCTGGCCGGCGTCGCTGACGATCCAGTCGAGGTAACCCTTGACGTCGCCCGCGGCGTCGCCCTTGGTGATCATGTACAGGGGGCGGCGGATGCCGTAGCTGCCGTCGAGCACGGTCGCGACGGTCGGCAGGACCGGCGGGCCGCCCGCGGACTTGACGACCGGCACGATGCGGACCTGGTCGGTGGCGTAGGCGATGCCGCTGTAACCGATGGCGCTCTTCGTCTTGGCGCAGAAGTCGACGACGTCCTTGCTGCCGTTGAGGTTGTTGCAGTTGGCCTTGAAGCGGCCCTTGTCGCCGCCGAGCACCGCCTCGCGGAAGAACTCGTACGTGCCGCTGTTGTTCTGGCGGCTCGCCAGCACCACCGGGTCGGCGTCGTCGCCGAGCTTGACGCCGAGCTCGCTCCACCTGGTCAGCTTGCCGCCGTCGCCGAACAGCTCCTTGAGCTGCTCCAGCGTGATCGATTGCAGCGGGTTGTCCTTGTGCACGTAGATGGCGATGCCATCGAAGCCGATCGAGGTGTGCACCGGCGCGTAGCCTTGCTTCTTGGCCTCGTCCTCCTCCTTCTCCTTCATCTTGCGGCTGCTGTTGGCGATGTCGACGTCGCCTGACATCATCGCCGCGATGCCGACACCCGAGCCGCCGCCCGACACCGAGACGACGACCTCGGGCTTGACCTTCTGGTAGGCCTCGGCGAGCGCGCCGGCGACCTCCAGCATGGTGTCGGAGCCGAGGTTCTGGATCTCCTTCTGGCCGCTGCCGCAGGCGACGGTCAGCGTGCTGGCGAAGGCGAGGACGAGTGGGAGCTTCATGCGGGTCGGGGTCCGGTGGGTTGGGTGGCAGAATTGCGCCAGGGCAGCATCGCGGGCTCGATGAAGCCAACACGCGAGTTGCGTGAAGGAAGCGTTAAGACGGCCGGCCGGAGGGAGTGGCTGGCGCGGGGAAACCGGCCTTGTCGCCGGCGGCTCAACCCAGCAGCGGCGGCAGGCCGTCGGGTCCGGGTGTTTCGCCCGGCGGCCGGTGGCGAAAGCGGCGGCTCTGCCAGAACCACTGCTCCGGCGCCTCGGCGACGGCCTGGGTCAGGCCGCGATTCACCCGCGCGGTGATCGCCAGCATGTCCGCCTCGCGGTCGCCGGTGCCAACACCCTCGATCACGTCGTAGACGCGCAGCTTGTAGCGCATCGGGCCGGTGCGCAGCACGGCGACGACGGCGATGGGCGCGCCGGTGGCGAGGTGCAGCAGTGCTGGGCTGGCGACGGTCTTCGAGGCCGCGCCGAGGAACGGCGCTTCGACGGCGCTGTGTTTGCCGCCGCCGTCGGCGAGGATGCCAACTGCCTCCTGGCGTTCGAGCACGCGCAGCAGCGTGCGCAGCACGTTCTTGCGCGCGACGACGGTCTGCCCGGTGCCGGTGCGCAGGCGCTCGATCAGGCGGTTGAGCGCCGGCAGCGGGCTCGGCCGGAACACGCTGGTCAGCGGCACGCCGAGCAGGCCGGCGGCGTGGCCGGCGACGTCCCACACGCCGATGTGGCCGGTGGCGCAGATCAGGCCCTTGCCCTGCGCGAAGACCGTCTGCAGCCGCGCGAACTCGGCGAGGTCGACGTGGTCGGCGACGTTCGCCTTGGTGATGCGCCGCATGCGGCAGAAGTCGATCGCGATCCAGGCGATGTGCCGCGACCAACGCCACAGGTGGCCCGCCGGCCGCTGCGCGCCGAGCGGCGCGCCAGGACGGAAGGCGATGCGGCAGTTGCGCCAGTAGCCGCTGGTGCGGCGGCCGCCGCGGTCGTTGACGCACCACCACAGGAACCACGGCACGGCCAGCAGCGTGCCGAAGCCGTACGCGATCGCCGTCGGCAGCGCGCCGACGACGGCGATCAGCGCGGCCACGAAGCCGGCGGCGAGGCGCTGCCACAGGGCTTCGCGCGGCGGGCGCTGCGGGTCGTCGTCGTCGTCGCTCATCGAGGCGGGGCAGTCGCCGGGCGGTCGGCGGGGACGCGCACCATGGCGAGGCACAGCAGCCCGATCAACAACTGCGCGCCCTGCGCCAGCATCGCCGGCTTCGCGCCGGCGTGGTACTCGACGAGGCCGTACACGGCGCCGCCGACGACGGACAGCTTGACGGTGATGCCGTAGAGGCCGAAGTACTCGCCGACGCGCTCGGGTGGCGCCAACTGCACGACGACGGTGCGGCCGGCGGTCCAGATGCCCGCGAGGCCGTAGGCGCCGGCGACGACGAGCGTGAGCGCGTAGCCGAGTTCGGACACGCCGCCGAACAGCGCGCCGCCGCCGAGCGCCACCAGCAGGGCGACGCCGCTGCTGCGCATGACGGCGAGCGGCGCACGGTCGCTGAGCGGACCCTGCACGAGGCCGAAGACGAGCGCGAGGCCGTTGAGCAGCAGGCCGAGCACGATGACGAAGTCGCGCAGCCCGCCGTCGCCGGCGAACTCGACGCCGAGCAGCCGCAGCGGCCCCTGCGCCGCGCTGGCCCGGAACACCGAGGCGGTGAAGTCGGCGAAGTAGAGCACCGCCGTGTTGAGCACGTCGACGAGGCAGAAGTTGCCGACCAGGAACCACAGCAGCGCGCGCTGCCGCGGCAGGTCGCGCAGGGTCGCGCCGAGCTGCCGGAACGCCGCGCGGACCGCCGCGGTCGAGCCGTTGCCGCGCGGTCGCCGCGGATCGCGCACCAGCAGCAGGCACGGCGCGGCGGTGACCAGGAACAGCAGCGCCGCCAGCGGGAATCGCGCCGCGTCGCCGACCGGCAGCGGCATCAGCACGGCCAGCACGACGATCGTGCCGAAGTACCCGACGCCGGTGCCGATCCCGCTGAGCCGTCCCTCGCCGCCGGGTGCTGCGACCGCCGGCAGCAGCGCGTTGTAGAACAACAGGCCCAGGTTGTAGGCGACGTTGGCGACGAAGAAGGCGGCCAGCAGCCAGCCGGGCGCGACGTCGGCGCCGAACGCGGCGGTGGCGGCGATGCACAGCAGCGTCGCGATCGTCAGGTAGCCCCGCGTTCGGGCAGTCTGGTCGAGCAGCGCGCCGAAGACCGGCACCAGCAGGCCGGCGAGCGCCATCGAGGCGAATTGCACGAGGCCGACGCCGCGCAGGTCGCCGCCGAGCGCCTGCTTGGCGTACGGCGTGAACAGGAAGGTCACCGTCGCCGCATAGACCGTGTTGGCGAGGTCGTAGAGCACCCAGGCCGCGGCGCGCAGGCGGGACGGCGGCGGGGGCGGCGGCATGCCGGCAGTGTCGCGTTCGCGAGGCCGCCGGCAAGGGCGCGTCGTCGCCGGCGACCGCGGCCGGAAGGATGATGCGCGGTTCCGACGGCGTCGGCATGATCGCGGCATGACCCTCAAGGACCTGATGAGCCGCGACGTGCGCGTCGTGCGGCTGGGCGATCGGCTGGATGCGGCGGCGCGCGTGCTGTGGGATCGCGACTGCGGCGCCGTGCCCGTGGTCGACGGCAACGGTGCGGTCGTCGGCATGCTCACCGACCGCGACATCTGCATGGCGGCCTTCACGCAGGGGCGGACGCTGGCCGAGATCCCGGTCACCGTCGCGATGGCGCGCAAGGTCCACACCGCGCGCCCCGACGACGACCTCGCCACCGCGCTGGCGGCGATGGCGGCGCAGCAGGTCCATCGCCTGCCGGTGGTCGACGCCCGCGGCGTCTGCATCGGCGTGGTGTCCAGCAGCGACCTCGTGCGCCAAGCGGCCGCGCACCCGCACGCCCTCTCGCCCGACGGCGTCGTGCAGGCGCTCGCCGCGATCGCCGCCCCGCGCGGGCAGCAGGCCGCTGCGGCGCCGGCGCAGCCGCTGCCGCCGGCGGCCGGCAACCCTGCGGTCGCTGCGGCGACGCCGCCGGCGAAGGCGGGCCGCGCGGCCGCCGCCAAGGCGCGCACCGTGGCCAAGGCCGGCAAGCCGAAGGGCCGCAAGGCCTAGGGCGCGCTGCTGCGATGCCGTCTCCGGGCTTCCGATTGACCGCCAGCGGCGGCGCTGGCGACCGCGTGGTCGAGTTGGCGGGCGTCGTCACGCTCGCCGACGGCTCGCGGCTGTGGCGCGAACTGCGCGACGCGGTCGCGGCGGCCGAGACGGCGCGGATCGACTTGGCCGGCGTCGAGCGCCTCGACGGCGGCGGCGCGGCGCTGCTCTACGCCGTGCGCGACGAACGCGTCGGGCGCGGCCGCGTTTGCGAACTCGCCGGCGCGACGGGCGACGTCGCGCGCGTGCTGGAACTGTACGGCGGCCCGCCGCAGCCCGAACCGGCGTCGCCGCCGCGGCCGCACGCGCTGCTGGCCGACGTCGGCGACTTCGCCCACGACCTGTGGCGGTCGTGGCAGTCGGTGTTCGCGTTCCTCGGCGACCTGTGCTGGGCGCTCGCGCGCGCCGTCCGGCAGCCGCGTTCGATCCACTTCGGCGAGTTCGGCTCGCTGGTCGAGCGCGCCGGCACCGACGGCCTGCCGATCATCATGCTGATCAACTTCCTGGTCGGCGCGATCCTCGGCCTGCAGGGCGCGATCCAGCTGCACCGCTTCGGCGGCGACCAGTTCCTCGCCAGCCTCGTGGGGCTGTCGGTGGTGCGCGAGCTCGGCCCGCTGATGACGGCGATCCTGGTGACCGGTCGCTCGGGCGCCGCGTTCGCCGCCGAACTCGGCACCATGAAGGTCAACGAGGAGATCGACGCGCTGCGCACGCTCGGCCAGGACCCGCAGCGGTTCCTCGTGCTGCCGCGCGTGCTCGTGCTGGTGCTCGTCGTGCCGGTGCTGACCGTCGTCGGCGACTTCCTCGGCACGCTCGGCGGCATGGCGATCGCGGTCGGCTACCTGCAGCAGCCGGCCGTCGTGTACGTGCAGATGTTCGAGCTGTGGGTCGACCTGCTCGACGTCGGCACCGGCCTGATGAAGAGCGTCGTGTTCGGCGCCGCGATCGCCCTGGTCGCCTGCCAGCGCGGCCTCGCCGCCCGCGGCGGCGCCGAGGGCGTCGGCCGCTCGACGACGGCGGCGGTGGTGTCGGTGCTGTTCACGCTCGTCGCCCTCGACGCGGCGTTCACGTGGATCTTCTCGCTGCTCGACTGGTGACCATGACCGCCGTCCTCGAAGTGCGCGACCTGACGATCGGCCACGGCGGCGTGCCGCTGCTGTCCGGCATCGGCTTCGACGTCGCGCGCGGCGAGGTCGTCGCCGTGCTCGGCGGCTCGGGCTGCGGCAAGTCGACGCTGCTGCGCACGCTGATCGGCCTGCAGCCGCCGCTCGCCGGCAGCGTCGTCTTCCCGGGCATCGGCGGTCCCGACGAGGCGATGTCGCCGCCGCAGTTCGGCGTGCTGTTCCAGTCGGCGGCGCTGTTCGGCTCGTGGACGCTGCTGCAGAACGTGATGCTGCCGCTGCAGAAGTGGACGCTCCTGCCCAAGGACGCGGCGCGCGCGGTGGCGATGGCGCGGCTGCGCCTCGTTGGCCTCGAAGCCGCCGCCGACAAGCTGCCGTCGGAGGTCTCCGGCGGCATGCGCAAGCGCGCCGGCATCGCCCGCGCGCTCGCGCTCGACCCGCCGATCCTGTTCCTCGACGAACCGTCGGCCGGCCTCGATCCGGTCACCGCGGCCGGCCTCGATCAGCTGATCCTCACGCTCGCGCGCGGCCTGTCGGTGACCATCGTGCTGGTCACGCACGAACTGCCGAGCATCCTCGCCGTCGCCGACCGCTGCGTCATGCTCGACCGGCAAGCGGGGGGCGTCATCGCGCTCGGCGCGCCGCGCGACCTCGCCACGCACAGCGACGATGCGCGCGTGCGCGCCTTCTTCCGCCGCGAAGCAGCCTCCAGGACCACATGACCGCTCCCGCCAACCGTTGGAAGCTCGGCCTCCTCGTCGTCACCGGCTGCGCCGCCGGACTCGCCGTGCTGACCTGGGTGGGCGTCCGCGAACTGCGCAAGGAGTCGCACGCCGTGCACGCCTACTTCGACGAGGCGGTCACCGGCCTCGAGGAAGGTTCGCCCGTTAAGTACCGCGGCGTCACGGTCGGCGTCGTCGACGACATCGGCGCCGCGCCGGACCGCCGCCACCTCGAAGTGCGCTTCGCCCTCTACGACGACAAGCTGGCGCGGCTCGGCATCGACATCGACCGCCTGGACGAGAGCAGTCCGAACGCGCTGGCGCTGCGCGCGCAGATCGTCATGTCGTGGGTGACCGGCACGTCGTTCGTCCAGGTCGACTACTTCCCCGATCCGCCGTCCGGCCCGCAGAACCTGCCGTTCCGCACCATCGGCGACAAGCGCGTGCTGCTGACCGTGCCCAGCACGGCCAAGAGCCTGGAGGACGCCAGCCGCGACGTGCTGCGCTTGCTGCCGGACATGGCGAAGTCGGCGACCGACCTCGTGCAGCTGCTGCGCAGCGAACTGCAGGGCGTGCGCCTGCCCGAGGTGTCGCGGCAGCTGCAGGATCTGCTGACGCGGACCAACCGGCTGCTCGACGACTTCGAGCGGCGCGGCGTCGTCAGCGAGGGGCTCGCGGCGATCGCGTCTTGGCAGAAGGCGGCGACCGCCGTGGCCGACGCCGCCGGCAGCGTGCGCGACGAGCAGAGCCCGATCGGTCAGACGCTCGGCGACGTGCGCAAGCTGATCGCGCGACTGGACGGCGAGGTCGCCGGCGTGCGCGCGGCGGACACGGCGGCGGCGCTGCGCGGCGTGTCGAACGCGGCGGCGGCGCTGTCGACCGAGGCGCAGGCCGAACTCGGCCAGCTGCGCCGCACGCTCGTGGCGATCGAACAACTCATGGCGATGCTCGAACGCGATCCCGGCGCGCTGTTGCGCGGGCGGAGCGCCGGCAACTCGCCGTTGCAGGAGCAGAAGCGATGAACGCATTCCCCCGAGTCCGCGGCGTCGTCGGCGTGGCGTCGTGCGCCGTGCTCGCCGCCTGCCTGTCGACGTCGCCCGCGCTGCCGCCGGTGCGTTGGTTCGATCCGCTGCCGGCCGCGCCGGCGGCGGCCGCGTCGCCGCTGCCGGTGCGCGCGACGGCGGCGCCGCACCTGCGGCAGCCGTTCGCGGTGCGCGTCGGCGCGCGCGAATTCGCGCTCGACGCCGGCCACCAGTGGGTCGACGAGCCGTCGTCGCTGTGCGCCGCCATGGTCGGTCGCGCGCTCGCCGGCCGGGGCATCGACGCCGCGCCGTCGATGCTGGTCGAGGCCTTCGAACTCGACGTCACCGCCGCGCCGCGCGCGCACGTGCGTCTGGTGTTCCTCGGCGGGGCGCCGGCGGGCGTTCCGCCCGTCGTCGACGTCTGGGCGGCGGCATCCGATCGGTCCCCCGTGGCGTGCGCCGAGGCGATGGCCCAGGCGCTCGCCGCCGCTGCCGCGCAGCTCGCGCCGGCGCGGTGAGGTCGGCGCCGCCGGCCACGACGCGGCGTCCCAGGGCCGGAGCACCGGCCGTCGATCCTCGGCGAATCCACCGATTCGCGTGCGGTCGTCGGCTTCGCCCCGACCGCGCATCCACGCACCGGCTCGGCGCGCGTCCCGCGACGCAGACTCCCCGCGACCACCGGGGGCGATCAGCGAGCCCGTTGAATGGCTCGTCGTGCGGTTCTCAGTCCACGCGCAGCGCCTCGCCGAGCACGGCGGGCGTCGCCGGATGCGTCGGGGCAGGCAGGATGCGACCGGATCGGTAGGCGGCGAGCGCGACGCGCGGCGGCGCTGCGCCCGGCGAGCCGACCAGCGCGGCGGTGACGGCCGCGAGCGCGCCGTCGGCGTCGGCCCGCAGCAGTGCAGCCCAACGCGCAGGGTCGCTGGCGGGCGTCGTGTCGATCGGGAAACGCCGCGGCAGCGGCGTCGGTTCGCGTTCGGCCGCGACCAGCGCCGCGGCGAGCTGCGGCAGCCGGCGATCGTCGCGGCATTGTCGGAACAGGTCGCGCAGCACGACCGCGCCGAGGCCGGGTTCGGCCCGCGCGAGCAGTGTCGCCGCCGCAGCGCGCAACGACCACGGCCGGTCGGCGTCGGTGGCGAGCGCGCGGCAGCGGTCGAGCAGTTCGGCCGGCGGTGGCGCGTCGAACGCGGACAACAGCGCCTCGGCGCGGGCGGCGTCGCGTTCCTGCGCGATCACCGGCGCGGCGGCGCGCAGCATGCCGACGCCGCCCAGACGCCGCAGGCAGAGCAGGCCCTGGCGGGCCTCCGCCGGCGACCCGGTGCGCACGGCGCGCACGGCGACGTCGAGCGCGGGCAGGTGATGCACGCGCGCCAGCGCCGCCAGCGCCGCCGCGCGCACGCCGGCGTCCGCATCGTGCACCGCCACCTTGGTGACGTCGTCGAGCAGGGCGCCGGCGAGCGGCGCGTAGTGGGCCTCGGCGAGCGAGGTGCGCGCCGCTGCCCGTTCCGCCGCGCCGCCGCGCAGCACCAACCGGCGCAGCGGCTTGTCGGCGAACGAACGGTCGTGGCGGACGACGCGCGCGGCGAGCAGCGCGCGCACGTCGGGATCGCGGTTGGCGTCGTCGTCGAGCAACTGCCGCAGCGCTGCCGTCGCCGTCGCCGACGGGTCGCGCTGCATGCCCAGCAGCAGCGCGACCACGAGGTCGCGGTTGCGCTTCCAACTGCCGTGGCGGCTGGCGACGACCAGCGCGGCGATGGCGGACTCCGCCTCCGGTCCCGACGCGAGGCCCAAGCCGTAGGCGGCGGTCACGCGGTCGTCGGCGTCGGCGTCGTCGGCGACCATGCGCGCGAGCGCAGCGATCGCGGTCGGCGAGCGGCACAGACCGAGCGCGATGCGCGCGCGCAACCGCGCCTCGCGGGCTGGATCGACCGCCAACGCCAGCAGGCGCGCCTCGATGGTCGGGGCGGCGTCGACCGCGCCGACGAGCGCCGCCTCGCCGCGCGCGATCGGGTCGGCGCTGTCGAGGTGTCCGGCGGCGGCGCGCACGACGAGGTCCGTCGCCGTCGGAGCCTGGGCACGCGCGCCGCCGAGGGTGAGCGCGATCGCACAGGCGATGCCGGCGGCGGCGCAGCGCCACCCCGCGCGCGGCGGCGCGTCCGACCGGTCGTCGTTCCCAAGTTGCGTTGCCATCGCGTACTATGCTCCGGCGCGCCATTCCGCCCGGGACGGACCCGGGTCGTGCACCGCGCGCCCGATCGTAGCAGCAAACGCCGTTCCCACGCGATGCGCACCGCCGTCTTCGATGCCTTCTCCGGTGTGGCCGGCGACATGTGGGTGGGCGCCCTGCTCGACGCCGGCGTGCCGTTGGCGCCGCTGGCCGCGGCGGTGCGCTCGCTGCAACTGCCGGGCGTGGCGATCCGCGCCGCGAAGGTCCTGCGCGCCGGCCTGAGCGGCACGCACTTCGTCGTCGACGTGCCGGGCCAGGTCGGCAGCGCGGTCGCGTTCGCGCCGGCGCTGGCGTCGCGCCTCGCGAACGCGGCCGCGCCGGGGCACGCGCATCGGCGTCTCGCCGACATCGAGCGCATCGTCGGCCGCGCCGAACTGCCGCCGGGCGTCGTCACCGATGCGCTCGCCGTCTACCGCGCGATCGGCGAGGTCGAAGCGCAGGCGCACGGCGTCGGCCTCGACGAGGTGCACTTCCACGAGGTCGGCGCCGAGGACACCATCGTCGACGTCGTCTGCGCCTGCTACGCCACGCATCTGCTGCAGGTCGAGGCGGTCCATTGCCACGGCCTCGCGCTGGGCGGCGGCGTCGTCAAGGCCGAGCACGGCATGCTGCCGGTGCCAGCGCCCGCGACGGCGGCGCTGCTGCGCGGCATCCCGGCGCGCTGGGGCGGCCTGCGCGGTGAGCGCACCACGCCGACCGGGGCGGCGCTGCTGCGCGTGCTGTGCGACCGCTTCGACGAGCCGCTGACGTTCACGGCCGAGGCGATCGGGTACGGCGCCGGCACGCGCGACGACGCCGAGGCGCCGAACCTGCTGCGCGTGTCCATCGGCACGGTCGCGCCTTCGACCTCGGTCGGCGAGTTGTGCGAACTGCAGTGCCACGTCGACACCGCCACCGGCGAACAGATCGGTTGGCTGCTCGACGAACTGCTGGCCCGCGGCGCGACCGACGCGTTCGCCACCGCCATCACCATGAAGAAGGGCCGCACCGGCGTGCTGCTGACCGTGCTGTGCGACGACGCGCGGACGCGGCCGTTGGAGCAGTTCCTGCTGGAGGAAGCCGGCACGCTCGGCGTGCGGCGGCACCGCGTGCAGCGCAGCGTGCTCGAGCGCTGGCAGGAGACGCGCGACACTGCCTTCGGCCCGGTGCGCTTCAAGTGCGCCAAGCTGCCGAGCGGGGCCGTGGTGGCGCGGCCCGAGGACGACGAACTGCGCCGCGTGTGCGCCGAACGCGGGCTCGGTCGGGCCGAGGCGCTGCGCCGGTTGTCGCGTTGAGCGCGGCGCGCTGGCGGTGGCGCCGGCAGCGCGCCAGGGCCTTGTCCGCGGCGCCACGGCACCGCATCCTGCGCGGGCGATGAAGCAAGCCGCCGCACTTGTGCTCGTCGCCACGGTCGCGATGGCGTGGCGGGCGGGCGCGACGCTGCTCGCGGAGGGCCGCCGCATCGCGGCCCCCGACCAACCGACGTGGCGGCAACGGCTGCTCGACCCGACCGCGGCGCGCATCGCCCGCGCGCTCGGTGACGACGCCGACCTGCTGTTCGCGCTGCAAGGCCGGGCGCCGCGGCCGGCGCTGGTCGTCGTGGCCGCGCCGAGCGCCGATCTCGCGACGTTGACGCCGGAACGATTCGAAGCGATCAACCGCCGCAACGGGCTGATCGTGCAGTTGCAGAATCTCGCCTACCCCGACCCCTGGTTGCAGACCGTGCCGGAGCCCTTCGCCGTCGCCGCCGGCCTGCGGGCGGCGGGGCGCGACGCGCGCGTGCTGCAACTGCGGGGCGACGCGGCGCCGAGCGAACCCGAGGCGTGGGTCGCCGTCGACCTGCCGGGTGGCGCGCGCTTGTGGAGCCGGCCGTGACGCTGCTGGTCTTCCTCTGGATCGTCGTCGTCGCAGTCGTCGCGCCGGCCGTGTTCGGGCGCGGCGTGCTGCTTGGAATGGGCGTGCCCGGCCTCGCGCGCGCGGTCGCGTGGAGCCATGGCTACCTGCTCGGCCAGTGCCTGCTGGCCCCGCTGACGCTGCTGCAGGCGCGCCTCGATTGGCCCGTGCACGGCGCCGTCGTGCCGCTCGCCGCGGGTGCGCTCGGGCTGGCGCTCGCGCGGCGCGCCGCCCGGCCGGCGCCGTCGTCCGCAGCACCCCCCGGCGCGCGCGCCGTGGCATGGGCAGCGGCCGTGGCGGTGGCGCTGTTCGTCGAGCGCTGCCTCGCCGCGGCCGCCGATCCCATCCGCCTCAGCGACGAGGCGATGAACTGGGCGTCGAAGGCCAAGGCGCTGTTCCTCGGGCCGTGGGCGCGCATCGACGAACCGCTGGCGCACTTCGTCAGCCACGCCGACTACCCGTTGTTCAACCCGCTGGCGCAGGCGCAGGCATTCGCGGCCGTCGGCCGCGTGCTGCACTGGGAGAATCGCGCGCCGGTGCAGGCGTTCGGCGTGGCGTTGCTGGTGCTGCTCGCGTCAGCGCTCGCCGCGCGGGCGCGGCCGGCGATGGCCGCCGCGACGTTGCTGGCGCTGCTCGGCACGCGGCTGCCGGCGTACGGCTGCTCGGCGTACGCGGACGTGATGCTGGCGGCGCTGGCGTACGGCGCCTTCGACGCGCTGCTGCGCGCGCGCGACGGCGACGGCCGGCGTTGGTGGCCGGTCGCCTGCGTGCTGCTCGCCGGCGCGGTGGCGACGAAGCAGGAAGGGCTGCTCGTCGCCGGCGCGGTCATCGCCCCCTTCGCGGCGGAACGCGCGCTGGCGGGGCCGCGGCGGGCCGTCGCCGGTTGGCGGCGTGGGGCTTGGCTGGCGCTGCCGGCGCTCGCCGCGCTCGGCCAGGCCCGCTTCGTCGCCGCGTACGGACTCGCGAGCGACATGCTCGACGCGCCGGGGCGCGCCGGGCTCGCGGCCCGCATCGTGGCGCAGGCGACGACCAACGGGCCGACGGTGCTGGCGCACCACCTCGATCTGCTGCTCGACGGCGCGGCGACCGGCTGGTTGCCGCTCGGCCTGTTCGTCGGTGCGCCCGCGGCCCTTGCGCTGCGCGGCCGCGTCGTGTTCGCCGGCGGTGGCGCGCACGCCGTCGTCGCCTGCGGCCTCGCGCTCACGGCCTACATGGCGGTGTTCGTCGGCACGGTGCACGACGTCGTCTGGCATCTCGCCGTCGCCGCCGACCGCACCACGCTGCACGTCCTGCCGATCGCCGCGCTCGGCCTCGCGGCCGTCGCAGCGCCGCGCGCCGCGGTCACGCGCGGCCCATGAACTCGCCGGTCTCGGTCGAGATCTTCAGCATCTCGCCGACCTTGATGTGCGCCGGCACCTTGACCACGAGGCCGGTCGACATCGTCGCCGGCTTCTGCACGGCGCTGACCGTGTCGCCGCGCACGGCGTCCTCGGTCTCCTTGACCTCCAGCGTGACGGTCGGCGGCAGCTGCACCGTCAGCGCCTCGCCTTCGCAGAACACCACCGTCGCGTTGCTGTTGTCGGTGATGAACTGCATCGACTCGCCGACGACCTCGGCGCTGAGCACGAACTGCTCGAACGTCTCGTTGTCCATGAACGTGTAGCCGAGCGAGTCCTTGAACAGGTACTGCGCCTCGCGCGAGTCGAGGTACACGATGTCGAGCGTGTCGCTCGTCTTCATGCGCACCTCCTTCTGGCGGCCGTTCTTCAGGTTCTTCAGGTAGACGTGGTGGATCGCGCGCAGGTTGCCCGGAGTCAGGTGGTCGTAGCGGGTGATCTGGTACAGGTCGTTCTCGAAGCGGACGACCATGCCCTTCTTGCATTCGGTGACGCGGATCGCCATGGCGGACGGTGCGGAGTCGGGTGCGTGCGTGGTGGTGGGGCCGCGCGGGCGGCCGGAGGGCGGGGAGGATAGCGGCGGCGCGGCCGCGCGGCGAGGGTTGCGCGCGATCGCCGGCGTCCGTCCAATGCTGGCCATGGTGACGCCGCCCTGTTCGTCCGACCGCCGCCGGTTCCTCGCCAATGCCGCCGCCGCGGCCGCCGCCTGCGGGCTGCCGGGATTCCTGCGCGCCGCAGCGCCCGTCGCGCGGCGCGCGCCGCTGTTCGATATCAGCCTTGCGCAGTGGTCGCTGCACCGGACGCTGCGCGGCAAGGAGCTCGACAACCTCGACTTCCCGAAGAAGGCGCGCGCGCTCGGCATCGGCGCGGTCGAGTACGTCAACCAGTTCTTCGCCGACAAGGCGCGCGACGAGAAGTACCTCGCCGAGCTGAAGAAGCGCTGCGACGACGCCGGCGTGAAGAGCCTGCTGATCATGTGCGACGGCGAGGGCGCGCTCGGCGACCCCGACGAGAAGCGCCGCACGCAGGCGATCGAGAACCACCACCGCTGGGTCGAGGCCGCCAAGTTCCTCGGCTGCCACTCGATCCGCGTCAACGCGCAGAGTCGCGGCAGCTGGGAGGAGCAGAGGAAGCTCGCCGCCGACGGCCTGCACCGGCTCTCGGAGTTCGGCGACAAGCACGGCGTCAACGTCATCGTCGAGAACCACGGCGGGCTGTCGAGCAACGGCAAGTGGCTAGCGGAGACGCTGAAGGCCGCCGACCATCCGCGCTGCGGCGCGCTGCCGGACTTCGGCAACTTCCGCGTCAGCGACAAGGAGACGTACGACCGCTACGTCGGCGTCGACGAGCTGATGCCGTTCGCCAAGGGCGTCAGCGCCAAGAGCCACGACTTCGACGACGCCGGCAACGAGGTCCACACCGACTACGCGCGCATGCTGGAGATCGTCGTCGGCAAGCACGGCTGGCGCGGCCACATCGGCATCGAGTACGAGGGCGGCAAGCTGGCCGAGGACGCGGGCATCGCGGCGACGAAGGCGCTGCTGGAGCGCGTGCGCGCGGCCATGCAGACGGCGATGGACGCCAAGGCCGGCAGCGGCGAGGTGGGCAAGTGAACGAGCGCCTCCGCAAGCTGCCGACCTACCCGATGGAGCAGCTCGCCGGCTGGAAGCGGCAGCTGCAGCAGGCCGGCAAGACGGTCTACGACTTCGGCACCGGCGACCCGCGCGAGCCGACGCCGGCGATCCTGCGCGACGCGCTCAAGGCCGGCGTCGCCGACGTCTCGCAGTACCCGCCGACGAAGGGCACGAAGGCGCTGCGCGACGCGGTCGCCGGCTACCTGCGCCGGCGCTTCGACGTCGCCGTCGATGCCGAGACCGAGGTGATGGCGACGCTCGGCAGCAAGGAGTGCCTGTTCCACCTGCCGATGACGTTCGTGCAGGTGCCGAGCGACAAGGACCTCGTGCTGTACGGCGAGCCGGCGTACCCGGTCTACGAGATCGGCGCGTTGTTCGCCGAGGCGTGGACGTACGCCGCCCAGCTCGGCCTGCCGAACGGCTATGCGCTCGACCCCGACGCGCTGCCGGAGTCGGTGTTGAAGCGCGCGTCGGTGGTGTTCCTCAACTACCCGCACAACCCGACCGGCTTCTGCCTGCCCGACGCGCTCTATCGCCGCTGGGTCGAGGCGCGCGACGAGTACGGCTTCGTGCTGGTCAGCGACGAGTGCTACGTCGACCTCGGGTACGACGGCGCGCAGCCCAAGAGCCTGCTGCAGTTCGGCCGCAAGGGCTGCCTCGTCGTGCACTCGCTGAGCAAACGCTCGGGCATGACCGGCTACCGCAGCGGTTTCGTCGCCGGCGACGCCGACCTGATCGCGACCTACGCGCGCTTCCGCGCCAGCATGGGCACGGCGCCGCAGGAGTTCGTGCAGGCGGCGGCGACGCTGGCGTGGACCGAGCCGAAGCACGTCGAGGAGCGCATCGCGACGTTCGCGCAGAAGCGCCGTGTGCTGATCGACATGTGCCGCGAGCGCGGGCTGACGGTGCACGGCAGCGAGGCCGGCCTGTACCTGTGGGTCGAGGTTCCCGCCGGCAGCGACGGCATGGGCTACGCGCAGCGGCTGCGCGAGCACGGCATCGTCGTCGCGCCGGGGTCGTTCTTCGGCAAGGGCCAGGAGCGCTACATCCGGCTCGCGCTGGTGCCGTCGATCGACGAGTGCCGGCAGGTCGCCAGGATCTGGCCGAAGTGACCAGGCCGGCGGCGGCCGCGGTTCACGCGCCGCCGGCGCCGCGCACGAACGGCAGGCCGCAGCCGGCCCAGTAGGCCATGCCGCCGCGCAGATTGGCGAGCTTCTTGAAGCCGGCCTTGGCCAGGATCTCGCAGGCGAACAGGCTGCGGCGGCCGTGCTCGCAGTGCACCAGCCAGTTGGCGTCCTTGTCGAGTTCGCGCAGGCGCTGCTCCAGTTCCTGCACCGGCACCAGCACGGAACCCGGCAGGCGGTGGCTCTGGTGCTCCTGCGGCGTGCGTACGTCGAGGATGCGCAGCGTCTTGTCGGCGGCGAGTTCCTGCTGCGCGTCGGTCGGATCGAGGTCGCGGTAGCTCATGGCGGGGGCGCGATGGGACCGCGGCGGCGGGCCGCCGTCAACGCGCGCGACCGGCGGTGGTGCGGCCTACGCCGGCTTGCCTGGCCACGCCACCAGCACGCGGCCGTGCTCCTCGCGCACGTCGTAGGCGCGGACGTTCCAGGCCTCGCCGACGTCGCACGCGCCGGTGGCGAGGTCGAACTGCCAGCAGTGCAGGAAGCACGCGACCTTGCCGCCGGTGACGACGCCGTCGCACAGCGGCGCGCTCGCGTGCGGGCAGGCGTTGTCGATCGCGCGCAGGACGCCATCGACGCGGAAGAGCGCCAGCCAGTGGCCGTCGACCGACACCGGCGCGCCGGGACCGAAGCGAAGGTCGGCGAGCGCGCCGACGTCGACCCAGCGCCGGTCGCTCACCGCGGCAGCCTCCGGAAGGCGAAGCGCCGGATGACGCGGCCTTCCTCGATGTACTTGCGTTCGAAGTTGGTCGGCGAGAAGGCGTGGCCCGGGCCGAGCGCGCGCACGCGCGCTTCCTCGGCCTCGTCGCGGACGAAGTCGCCGGCGCTGCCCATGACGCGCGCGACCTGACCGGAGTACGCGGCGTTGTCGCTGGCGAAGTAGAGCCAGCCGTCGTCGCGCAGCGCCCGTGCCAGCACCGGCACGACGTCCGGCGTGAAGAAGCGGCGGCCGGCGTGCCGGCGCTTGGGCCACGGGTCGGGGAAGTACACGTGCACGGCGGCGAGTTCGCCCGCGTCGACGCGGTCGGCAAGGAACAGCTTGCCGTTGTCGACGAGGAACAGGCCGTTGCCGCGGCCGCTCTCGTGCAGGCGCGTCGCCGCCATGGTCGCGTAGGCGGGCGCGGCCTCGATGCCGAGCAGGAACACGCCGGGCTTGGCCGCGGTCGCCGCCCGCACGAAGGCGCCCTTGCCCGGGCCGATCTCGATCTCGACGTCGGCGTAGCCCGGCGGCGTGAGTTCCCGCAGCGACGGCGGGTTCTTGCCGCCCATGACGAGGCGGTCGCCCGGCTCGTCGTCGCCTGCCTGCACCCGGCCGCGGAACGCCAGCTTGCCGCCCTGGTGCATGCGCGGGTTGTGCGCCGGCAGGTCGGTGTCGTCGCTGGTCATCACGGGCGAGCATAGCGGCGCGCGGCGCCGCGGCGCATGGCGGTCAGGTGGCGAGCGGGCCGCCGTAGACCTCGTGGTAGTCGAGCATCGCCGCGGTGATCACCTGATGCGCGCGCGCCTTGTCGTACGGCGTGATCGGCAGCGGCGCCGTGTCGGGCAGCAGCTTGTACGTCGAGAAGTAGTGGCGGAGGCGCTCGACCAGCACGCCGGGCAGCTGGCCGAGGTCGTCGACTTCGCCCCAGACGAAGTCGCTGGCCAGCACGGCGACGATCTTGTCGTCGGCCTCGCCGCCGTCGAGCATCGTCAGGCCGCCGATCACCTTGGCCTTGACCAGGATCTCGCGCGCGGTGATCGGCCGTTCGCTGAGCACGCAGACGTCGAGCGGATCGCCGTCGCCCTTCTGCGCGCCGGGCGTCAGCTTGCCGACGCGCGGACCGCAGAGCGTGCGCGGGATGAAGCCGTACAGGCTCGGCGGCTGCGAACTGGTGCGCTGCGGCCGGTCGACGCGCAGGAAGCCGTTGATCTTGTCGATCTCGTACTTCACGAGGTCGAACGGCGTGATCTCGATGTAGGCCTGGACCAGCTCCGGCGGTTTCGGGCCCGGCGAGATGCCGTGCCAGGGGTGGGGGCGCCAGCTGTAGAACGGCTCGGGGAAGGACATCGGGGGCGAAGAGGATAGGGACGCCGCAGCGCGGCGCCAGGGCGTGCCCATCAGCCGCCGAACATCGCCAGCCACTCCGCTTCGCTCTTCGGCTTGAACACGAAGTTGCTGCGGCGGGTCTCGCCGAGGCCGGCGTGGCCGCGCGGGTCGTAGGCGTGGCCGGGGTACAGCACGACGTCGTCCGGCACCTGCGCCAGCTTCTGCGTCAGCGACAGGTACAGTTCGCGGGCGTCGCCCCCCGGGAAGTCGGTGCGGCCGCAGCCCTGCAGGAACAGCGTGTCGCCGGCGAGCAGCTTGCCGTCGACGAGGAAACACTGCGAGCCGGGCGTGTGGCCCGGCGTGTGGATCAGCGTGATCGGGACCTCGCCGACGCGCACGACGTCGCCGCTGTCGTGCAGCGCGAGGTCGCCGTGGCTGCAGCCGGTCATGCGCTGGACCCACGGCGCTTCGGCGCGCTGGACGTGCACCTTGCACGGGCAGCGCGCCAGCAGTTCGCGCACGCCCTGCAGCTGCTCGCCGTAGAGGTCGCCGCCGACGTGGTCGGGGTGGTAGTGCGTCGCCAGCGCGCCGACGATGCGCATGCCGTCGTGGGCGGCCTTGTCGATCAGCTCGTCGACGGCGTAGCACGGATCGACCAGCACCGCCTCGCCGGTGTCGGCGTCGCCGACGGCGTAGACGTAGTTGGCCATCTGCGCGCCGATCGGATCGTCGGCGGCGAAGTCACGGCCGGCGAGCCACTGGCGAAAATAGACACGCGAAGAGGCGGGCGACTTGGGATGATGCGAAGCCATCGATGGGCTGGATGCTAGGACAACGACGGCGAGGCGGATACGGACGGGCGGCGGTCGCGGCAGCCGGCGCGCTGGCGCTGGCGGCGGCGTGCGTCGGCGTGTCGCGCCGGGCGCTAGGTGGTCTGCCCGCCGGCTACGCCGAGGCGGTGGCGGGCCCCGCGCCGGTCGCGGTCGAATGGCTGCGCGCCGGCGAACTGCCGCTGCCGCCGCGCGGCGGCGCGCTGGTGGTCGATGGCCGGAGCCAGCCTGCGTCCGCGCCGCTGCCGCCGCCGGCGGTCGCCGCGCTGCGCGCGTTCCTCGCGGGCGGCGGCAGGCTGGTGCTGTTCGGCCATGCGGCGCGCCTCGTCGGGGAGCTCGGCGTCGAGCCCGAGGCGCCGGAAGCGACGACGTTCCGCTGGGGCTACGACGCGCGCGCCATCGCCGGCCGCGCCGAGATCGGCTTCGAAGCCGTCGCCGGCGCGCTCGCCGACGTGCTGACGGGGGCGACCGCGGCGGCAGCCGGGCCGCAGTGGCTCGCCGGCGCGGCGCCGTGCACGGCGCCGCTGTGCGCATGGACCGTCGGCGCGCCGCAGGCGGGCACCGTGCTCGGCCGTCTGGCGGTGGCGCGCGACGGCGTCGTCGAACCGCTCGGCGCGCCGGTCGTCGTGCACTGGCGGGCAGCCGCCGGCGAAGTGCTCGCCTGCGGCGTGCTGCCGCGCATCGACCACCCGGACGCCGGCGTCGCGGCGAGCGCGCGCGGCTTCGTGCAGCGCTGCGCCGAATGGGCGAGCCGCGGCGACGCCTTGGCGGTCTTCGTCGATCACGGCGACGACGCATTCGTCGGCGCGCCGCCGAGCCGTACGGCCACGTCGCCGCCGCCGGCGGCGCCGCTGCTGCCGCACTGGGGCTGGGAGGCGGTGCGGGCCGGTTCGCGCGGCGAGCGCAACGCCGACGAGACGTTGGTGGAGGTGCTGCTGCCGAGCTGGCTAGCCGGCGCCGACACCGCGCTGATCGGGCTCGTCGGCGAGGACGGCACGGCGCCGATCGCCTGGCCGGCCGGCGACCCGCTGCAGCCCGCGCCGAGTTACCGCAGCCGCAGCGACGGGCAGCCGTGGTCGGCGGCGGCGTTGCAGGCGCTCGCTCGCGAAGCGCACGCCCGCGGCATGCTGGCGTTCGGCGGGCTCGCGCCGCTGCCGATCGGCGATCGCGCCGTCGAACGGCTGGTGGCGCTGCGGTTCCTGGCGCGCGAACTGGCGTGTGCGCGCGGCCTCGGCACCGGCGCGCTCGACGGCTTCGTCGTGCCGACGTGGTCGCGCGATCCTGCGGGCCGGTCGCTGGCGATGGTGCAGGACTTCCAGCCGGCGGCGACGCTGGTGCAGACGGGCGAGGTGGCGCCCGAGGTCGGCGGCGCGCTGCGCGCACTCGACGCCGACGACGGCGCCGTGCGCGGCCTGCCGTTCGCCGGGGTCACGACGCAATGGCGCGACGGCTTCCCGGCGGCGTCCTTCCCGTGCGGCGTGCTCGACGCCCGCGCCGCGCGCGAATCGGCCGCCGACTGGCTCGTGGCCCAGGCCAACGACTTCGTGCGCGCGCGCGCGGGCCAGGGGGCGGCGATGTGGTGGCGCTGCCACGATCCGTCGGCGCTGGCGCCGGACACGGTCGACTACGTCGCCGGGTTGTCGCTCGAACCGCTGCGCGCCGCAGTCGCGATGCCGCTGGCGGCGACCGGCGCCGATGGCTTGCGGGCGGCGGCCGCGACGCTGGTGCGCGACCTGCCCGAGTCCTTCGCCGGCCGCGCCGCGGCGCCGGCGGCCGCGCACGTGCTGCAGAACAACTGGTTCCAGCTCGCCGGCAGCGGCGGGGCGCTGCTCTACGACCCGCGCGGGCAAGCGCGTTTTGGCGCCGCGGCGCGAACGGTGACGCCGGCCTTCCTGCGCACGCGCTTGTTCGGCGCCGCACCCGACGCAGCTTCGCTGCGGGCGGAGCGCGTCGACTTCCTCGCCGACGGCACGCGGGCGGAAGGCGGGTACCGCGGGCCGTGGCGCGTCGACGTCGGCGTGCGCGGCGGGGCCTTGCCGCCGGCGACGATCGCCTGGAACGCCGAGCCGCAGTGGCCGGCGGAGTTGCGGCTGCAGTGCAAGCCGTCGTCGGGCTACCACGAACTCGAACTCGCCTTGCGCCCCGTGCGCGGCGAAGGCGTCGTCGCCGTGGCGCTCGACGGCGTGCTGCTGCGCGCGCTGCCGTTCCGCGGCGTCGAGTCGGTGGTGGCGACGGTGCCGGTGCACGTCGCCGGGACCGGCGAACGCGTGCTGTCGCTGCGCGTGCTGGTCGGTGGCGCGGTGGCGTGCGAACGCCTGGCGCGGCGCCGCGCCGGCGACGTCGGCGTCGAGTCGGCCGTCGGCGTCCGCGCCGGCAGCCATGCCAGCTTGCGCGAGGTGTCGCAGTCGACCTACCACAGCGAGCAGTTGTCGCTGGAGACGATGGCCGATGCGCCGGGTTTCGTGCTGCGCACGCGCTGCGACCGCAGCGCCCGCGCGTTGCAGATCGAACGCACGCTGTCCTTCCCCGGCTACGACGCGTTCGAGTCGGCCACCGGCGACGGCGCCAAGGACCTGCGCGGCGCGTTCGTCCTGACGGCGGCCGCCGCGGGCGCGCCCGATCTCGTCTTGGTGCCGATGCAGCGCGGTCGCACCGACTCGCTGCGCTGGCAGCCAGGGGAGGTGATCTGGCGCGGTTCCGCCGACGGTGGCGCGCCGCTGCGGTTGGGCGTCATGCTCTGTCCGCAGGGCGAAGGGCGTCGCCGTTGCGAGGAAGCGGTCGCGCTGCTCGGCGGCCTCGCCGAACCGCTGGCCTTCGACCTCGGCGGCAAGCGCGCATCGGTGACGCTGACGAGCGATCTGCCGTTCGCGTGGCCGCGGCTGCTGCGCCTCGATCACGCGCCGCCGACGCCGTTCTTCGTGCGCGAAGGCGGTTGGTGGACGCTGCGCGGCACGCAGGACGCCGGCGACGGCCGCCGCTGGCTGCGCGTGCACCAGGCGCCGGGCGACGTCGTCGAGGTGGTCGGCGGGCCGTCGGTGCTCGCGCGTACGCGGCCCGGTGCCGGCGCGCTGCGGCTGGTGGCGCTGCGCGACCCCGAGCCGGGGACGGCGACGGTCGCCGTGCTGCAGCGCAGCGCGCTGTGCCAGCCGTCGGTCGTGATGGGGCGCGACTTCGCCGAGGTCGCGGTCGACGGCGAACCCTGGGCGTGGCACGACGGCCGCACCGTGTTCCTGCCCAATCGCGTCGGCCGCTACGCCATCGCCACGCGGGATCACGCCGGCGGCCCCGGGCCGCACGTGCGCGCGACGCAGGCGCCGCTGGTCGCGTGCCGCTACCTGCCGGCCGAGCGCACGCTGCTGCTGGCGACCGAAGGCGGGGCGGCGCGCCCCGCCGAGCTGCCGTGGACGGCGGTCCTCGGCGGTCCGCGTCCCGTCGCGATCGACAACGGCGAGATCGTGGACGACGCCACCCTGCGCTTCCGCGACGCCGAGGCGGCCGCGGCGGCGGCCCGCGGCGGCACGCTCGTGCGCTTCGGCAGCGGCGTCTGCCGCATCCGCTACGCCGAGTGAGGGCGGCACGCGGCCGGCGTGGCCTTCCGCGGCGCGGTTTTCTAGCATCGTCACTCTCATGGACGGCACAGTCCCTGCCGCTGCGGCGGCCTATGCGACGCCGGCGGCCTGGGCCGTCGCCCAACTGCCGCACCGCGCCGAACTGCTCGTCGAGCAGGCGCACCTGGAGAAGAAGGCCGCCGCGGCGGCGATGCAGTTCCTGTTCCGCGTACCGGCGCCGGCCGACGCGCTGCGCGGGCTGTCGGCGCTGGCGCGCGAGGAACTCGCGCACTTCGAGCGCACGCTGAAGCTGCTCGAACGCCGCCGCATCGCCTTCGGGCCGCAAGCGCCGTCGCCGTACGCCGAGCAACTCAAGCGCGGCTGCGCCCGCACGATGCCCGAGCGGCTGGTCGACGAACTGCTCGTCGCCGCCGTCATCGAAGCGCGCTCGCACGAGCGCATGGCGCTGCTGGCGGCGGCGTGTCGGCGCGACGACGCGGAGCTCGCCCGCTTCTACGACGACCTCGTCGACGCCGAAGCCCGGCACGCGCCGCTGTACGTCGAACTGGCGGTGGCGGTGGTCGGGCCGGACGTCGCGGCCGCGCGGCGCGCGGCGCTGGCCGTGCACGAAGCGGCGGTGCTGCGGCAACTGCCCTTCGCGCCGCGGCTGCACAGCGGCTGGCCGGCGGACCATGGCTGAGCGGCGGGTCCGCCGCGCCATCGCTGCATGCCTTGCCGGCGCGGCGGTCGCCGGCGTGCTTGCGGGCGCGCCGGTGGCGTGGCCCTTCGACGTGGTCGTCAACCTCGCACCTGCCCCGCTCGCGCCGGAACTGGCCGCGCCCGCCGACGGGGCGGCGCGCGTCGCCGTGCTGCAGCACGGTCTGTTCCGCACCGCGGCGTCGCTCGGCCGGCTCGAGCGCGCCCTGGCCGCGCACGGGTACGAAGTGCTCAACCCGGGGTACGCCAGCACGCGCGGATCGGTGGCGGCGCACGCCGAGGCCCTGGCCGCGGCCGTCGCCGCGCGCGCGCGGCGCGGGCCGGTGGTGGAGTGGACGGTCGTCGGCCATTCGCTCGGCGGCCTCGTCGTCGTCGAGTACCTGCGGCGGCCGGACGCGGTGCGGCCGCGCGCGGTGGTGACGCTGGGCACGCCGCACGCGGGCGCGGTGCTCGCCGACCTGCGCAAGCACTGGTTCGTGTTCCGCTGGGCGATGGGGACCGACGCCGCCTTCGAACTGTCGCCCGGCGATCCGCGGCGCCAACTGCCGCTGCCGTGCGGCGAGGTGTTCGGGGCCATCGCCGGGCAGATCGCCGGCGACGGCCATGCGGCGATCCCGGGTCCCGACGACGGCACCGTGGGCGTGGCCGAGGCCCTGCCTGCTGCCGCCGCGGCGACGTTCGTGGCGCCGGTCGGGCACACGTGGCTGCCAGCGGACCAGCAGGTGATCCGCGCAGTGCTGCACTTCCTCGCCAGGGGGAACTTCCCGCCGGCGCCGACCGGACGGTAGAGTGCGCGCGGCGCTGCCGTCCGCAGCGTCGCTCCCGATGAATTCCTGGCTCCAACCCCTGCTGCTCGGCGCCGGCTTCGGCGCTGCCTTCCTGCTCGGTCGCGCGTTCGCTGACGGGCCGGCGACCGTCGCGGCCCAAGACGGCCGTGGCCCGGTCAACCCGGCGCCAGCACCCGTGCCGCTGCCGGCCACACCCGAAACCGCAGCGCCGCCCGTGGTCTACAACGAGGACAACGGTTCGGCCGCCACCAGCAGCAACGGCTTCCTCGCGGTGACCGGCAGCTACGGCGTCGGCACCTCGGTGCTCTACCTCGTCGACACCGTCAACCGGCAGTTGGCGGTCTACGAGGCGCGCGGCGGCGGCATGGAGCAGCGCCGCATCGTGCTGGTCGGCGCTCGCCGCATCGACCTCGACCTGCAGTTGCGGAGCTACAACGACCGCAGCGAGTACGAGTACGACCGCCTGGAGCGCCTGTTCCAGCGCGGCGGCAAGGCGGCGGACCCGGACGTCAAGACCGGGCTCGAGCCGTCGAACGGTCGCAAGTAGCCCTTTCCTCCAGCGGCCGGCTGGCTAGGATCCGGCCCGCTGCGGCGCTGCTCGCTGGCGCGCCGTGCAAGCATCGCCCTCCGTTTCCTCTCCCCAGGCTCGTCCAAGACGCATCGAGGTAGGTCCGTGTCCGACAAGAACGACGATTTCGTCTCCTTCGAGAACGCCATGCGCGATCTGAAGCTGCGCAGCGAAGAGCTGCGCAAGCTGGTCTCACAGGGCGACATCCGCGCCAAGAAGGAAGGCGCTTCGATGAAGTTCAAGCGCCAGGACGTCGACGCGCTGGCCGAGCGCATCACGGCCGACAAGGGCGGCGCGACCAAGCCGATCGGCGACGCGCTCGAGGACGACACCGGCATGGTGACCGAGCAGATCTCCGACGAAGACACGCTGCTCGCCGAGGACGCGCCGGCGCCGGCGAAGGCGACGCGGCCGGCGGCGCAGCGCGTGGCGCGGCCGGTGGCCGTCGCGGCGGCGGCGGGTCCGGCGGCGAAGGAGCCGGGCTGGGTCACGGCCATGGCGATCATCGGCTTCCTGGTGTTCCTCTGGGCGACGATGGTCCACTACGCCATCAGCCAGGAGCAGAACCCCAAGGACAGCATGTTCACGTCGGCCTGGTCGGGCTGATCCCGCCCGACTGCAGCGCGCGCTCCGGTGCGCGCCCCACGAGCCGCGGCGCCCGCTCCCGGGCTGCGCGGCTCGCTGCATTTCCGGGTTTGCGCGTCGTTGCCGCCGTTTGCGCCGCTACCGGTTGTGGCATTCGCGCCGAGCGCGCGCTAGCGTGCCGCCCTGCGATGGGGCACCACCGGTCGGTGCCACGCCGCGTCGAATCCTGATTGCACACGAGGGGGCACCCATGAAGCACACCTGGACGTTGGCCGTCGCGTTGTTCGCGGCTTCCTGCGTGAGTTCCGATGAGCACCGCCGCGTCGTCGGCGAGCGCAACGCGCTGCAGGCGCAGCTGGCCAGCATGGCCGAGGCGCAGAAGACGCTGAGCGCCGAGAACGAGCGCCTGCGCAACCAAAACCGCGATTTGACGGGCCGCGCGATGGACGCCGCGTCGATCGCCGAGGACAAGCAGAAGCTCGCCGACCTGCTGGCGCGCTACCGCCAGGCCGCGCCGAACACGCAGAACGGCGTCGAGCTGGTGCCGACGCCCGAGGGCTTCGCGTTCCGCGTCGCCGGCGGCGTGCTGTTCTCGCCGGGCCAGAACACGCTCACCGAAGCGGGCAAGCGCACGCTCAGCGAGATCGCCACGCAGCTCTCCGGCCGCCGGATCCGCGTCGAAGGCCACACCGACGACCAGCCGATCGAGCGCAGTACGTGGGGCACCAACCTGCGGCTGTCGGTCGAGCGCTCGATGGTCGTCGCCGACTACCTGATGTCGGCGGCGGGCTTGCCGAAGTCCAACGTCAGCGTCGCGGGCTACAGCGAGTATCGTCCTGCCGCGGTCGGCCGCGACGATGCGGCGCGGGCGAAGAATCGCCGCGTCGAGATCCTGATGCTCGAGAACTGAAGGCCGGCGCCGCAGCCATGGTGCGGGCTCCGCGATCCCCGTCGGCCGCTCGCAGCGCTCGCAGCGCTCGCACCGCTCGCACCGCTCGCACCGCCAGTCGTCGGCGTGCGGCGACGTGGTTCGCGCCGGCGCTCGCCATGGCCCTTGCCGCCGCCTGCGGCGACCGCGTTCCGGCGCCGCTCGCGTCCGCGCCGACGCCGCCGCGCGCTGGTCCGTTCGGTTCGTTGCGCGACCTCGTGCTGTTCACGCGCGCTGGGGCGCGCGCCACCGACGCGTTGTTCTGCGACCGCTTCGAGGTCACCCGCGGCGACTTTGCGGAGTTCGCGGCCACGCCGGCGGGGCGGGCGTGCGACGCCGACCGCGTGCCCGCCGACGGCGATCCGACCGTCGCCGTCGGCCTCGTCGACCTGCGCCAGGCGCGCGCCTTCGCGCGCTGGCGGTTCCTGCGCTTGCCGCGCCGCGACGAGTGGGCGCAGGTGGCGCTCGACGGCGGCCGCAGCCGCTTTCCGTGGGGGGATCGCGTCGACCCGACCCGCGCCAACACCGCGGAACTCGGCCTCTGGCAACCGACGCCGGTTGGCACGTTCGAGTCCGGCCGCCAGGCAGGCGGCGGCAATCCCTACGACCTGATCGGCAACGTCAGCGAGTGGACGGAGTCGCCGGCGTCGTGGTGGTGCGACCCGCGGCAATACGACGGCCGGCAGCCGCTCGATCCGGTGGCTGGCATCGCCCGGGCCCAGTCCGACGTCGCGGCGACGCCGGCCTTGGCGGCCTGGACCGGGCCAGGGGGCCTGTCGCCGGTCGGCTGGCTGGTTGCCGCGGTCGGCGACAACGTGCCGCGCGAATGCGTCGGCGCCGACTTCGCTTCGTCGATGGAGGACCGCTTCGCGGACGCGCTGCCGACCGAGCGCAGCGCCCGGCGCGGCCTGCGACTGTTCACGACGGCAGGCGAGCTGCTCGCTGCGTTGGCGGCAACGCCGGCGGTGCTGGCGCCGCCCGACGAACTGCAACTGCGGCGCTTCGTCGCCCGCGACGCGCACCGGGCCGTGCTGGCGGCGGCCTGGCGCGAACTGGCGGCGCGCGGCGTCGCCCCGGCAGTGGTCACGCCGATCGCCGCGTTGCTGGCCGGCGAGCTCGGCGTCGCCGGCACGGCCGTGGGGCCGCGATGAGCGAGCGCGATCCGTTCGCCTCGTTCCGCGCCCGCATGGATGCGCTCGGCTTCCGGCCGAGCAGCGTGCTGGGCCAGAACTTCCTGCTCGATCCGTCGCTGCACCGGTTCCTCGCCGATCGCGCCGGCCCCACGCCGGGCGACACGGTGGTGGAGATCGGCGTCGGCCTTGGCTTCCTGACGCGTGAGTTGGCGGCCCGCGCCGGCGCGGTGCTCGCCGTCGAGATCGACGGCCGGCTCCTGCAGCTCGCCCGCGAGGACCTCGCCGCCGCCGCGAACGTCACTTGGGTCCACGGCGACGCCCTGTCCGGGCCCGAGCGATCGCTGCATCCGGCGATCGCGGCGGCCGTTCCGGCGGCAGCCGACGGTCGCGTGCTGGTCGTCGCCAACCTGCCGTACTCGGTCTCCGGTCCGCTGCTCGCCGAGCTGTGCGCGCTGCCGCAGCTGCCGGCGCGCTGCGTGCTGCTGGTGCAGAAGGAACTGGCGCAGCGCATCGCCGCGCCGTCCGGCGACGCCGAGTACGGCGGCCTCGCCGTGCAGGTGCAGGCGCTCTACCGGGCGCGCCTCGTGCGCGACGTCGGGCCCCAGGTCTTCCGGCCGCGGCCCAAGGTCGTCTCGGCCGTGCTCGAACTCGAACGGCGCACCGACAGCCCGCTCGCCGGTCGCAGCGGCGCCGAGCGGCGCAACTTCGGCGTCTTCGTGCGGCAACTGTTCCAGCAGCGGCGCAAGGCGCTGCGCACGACGTTGCCCGCGGCCGTGGCGGCCGCGGGCCACCGGCCGGTGGCGTGGGCCGAAGCGCTGTTGGCCGGACGGGCCGAGGCCGCGGCGCCGGATCACATCGCGTCGTGGTGGGCGATGGCGCTCGCCGGCGCCGCTGGCGACGGCAGGGCTTGACGCGCAGCCACGGCGTGCTACATTCCGGGGTTCCACATTCGCAGCGTCCCCGGACCATGACATGCGTCCGGACACGGCCGGGCCAATACGGCGCCGCGCCAAACAGGGGCATGCGGAGCGTGGAGCATGCTCTGCCCGGGTCGTCGGACCCGTCGTTCGCCAGCGCACCACCGGTGCCGCTCCGGACGGCGTTTCCACCGGCCCTTCGAACGATCGCCACGTGCGATCCCGGTCCCGAAGACTGCCCGCGCCGCGCCGCCTCCCGGCTCGCCGCGAGCTACCCTTCGACGCCTGATCTCGCGGTTCTGCCGCGGGGTGAGGTGGTTGCGCGGCGCTGGCGCCGTGCAGCAGGACGGCCGAGCGGCTCCGTTCCCCTCCCCCTGTTCGTGCCCCCCGCGATGGATCGATTCGAGGACGCCAAGCTGCGCATCAAGGAAGCGACCGACCTGGTCGCCTTGATCGAGGGCTACTTGCCGCTGCGCTCGCGCGGCCGGCTGCTCGTCGCGCTGTGTCCGTTCCACGCCGAGAACTCGCCGTCGTTCACGGTCTATCGCGAGGAGCAGTTCTTCCGCTGCTACGGCTGCGGCAAGACCGGCGACGTGTTCACGTGGCTGATGGAGCGCGACGGCCTGACGTTCCGCGAGGCGATGGAGCAGCTCGCCGACCGCGCCGGCGTGTCGCTGGAGGGCGTGTTCAAGGGCGGCCAGCGCGAGGCCAACAAGGGGCCGGATCCGTTCGGCGTGCTCGCCGAGGTCGCCGGCTTCTTCCAGCGCGAACTGCTGGCGCCCGACACCGGGCGGCTCGCGCGCGACTACCTCGACGGCCGCGGCCTGTCGCCTGCGATCGTGCCTTGGCGACTCGGCGTCCATCCCGCGCCCGGGGCGCTGCTGCAGTTCGCGCAGCAGAAGAAGCTGCCGAAGGACGTGCTCGAAGCCGCCGGCCTGCTGCGCAATGGCCGCGAGCTGTTCGCGCATCGCCTGATGTTCCCGATCGAGGACGAGCGCGGCCGCACCGTCGGCTTCGGCGGGCGCATCGTGCCCGGCGCACCCGGCAGCGACGGCAACGGCGAGTTCAAGCCGCCGAAGTACTACAACTCGCCCGAGTCGCCGTTCTTCAACAAGCGGCGCGTGCTGTTCGGGCTGCATCGGGCCAAGCAGGCCGGCCAGCGCCGCATCGTGGTGATGGAGGGCTACACCGACGTCATCGCCTGCCATCTCGCCGGCTTCCAGGGCGCGGTGGCGACGCTCGGCACGGCCTTCACCGCCGACCATGCCAAGACCGTCGAGCGCTACGCCACGGACGGGCTGGTGCTGATGTTCGACGGCGACCGCGCCGGCGTGCAGGCGGCGGAGCGCGCCGTGCGCGAACTCGCCAACAGCAAGTTGTCGGTGCGCATCGCGCTGATGGGCGACGCCGACGGTGGCGCCAAGGATCCTGCGGACGTGGTCGTGCAGCGACCCGGCGAAGACCTGGAGGCCGTGGTCGAGCGGCGTGCCCGCTTCGCCGACGTGCTCGACGCCGCCGAGGACCACATCGCGGTGTGGTTCCGCCTGCTGCGCCGTCGCCTCGACCTGACGCAGGCGACCGGCGTCGACGCCGCGGCGCACGAGTGCGCCGCGGTGCTGGCACTGGTCGAGTCGCCGGTGCGGCAGGCTGCCCTGCTGGAGCAGATGGCGCGCCATCTCGCCGTGCCCGCCACCACGCTCGACCGCCTGATGCAGAAGCAGCAGCGCCGGCGCCCGGCCGCGCCGGCGGGCGGCGAGTCCGTTCCGGCGCCGGATGCGGCCGCGCGGCCGCCCGCGCTGCAGCCGGGCGACCTCGAGCTGCTGGCGTGCGTGCTGGCTTCGCCCAAGCTGGCCGACGGCCTCGACCCGGCGGCCATCGGCGATGTCGCGCCCGAGGTCGTCGAAGTGCTCACGTGGGCCGCCGAAGGCGTCGCGCTCGGCCGCGCCGCTGCTCCCGAACTGATGCGCTACCTGATGGCGCGCGCCGAGGAGCGGGCCGGCCTCCGCACCCTGCTCAGCGACGCGCACCAGCGCGGCGCCAAGACCGCCGATCCCGGCGCCGTGCTCGCCGGCCTCGTCGCCGGCCGCCGCCGCCGCGCCAGCGAATCGCGCCGCCGCGCCGTGCGCCAGCAGATGCAGCAGGCGCTCGCCGTCGGCGACGCCGCGCGCGCGGCCGAACTGCAGAACGAACTCCTCAACGGCCTGCGGGACGTGCTCCCGCGGCGGCCCGCGACCTGACGCCTTCCCGAACTCCCCGACCACTTCTTCCCGCCACTCCCTGACGACGCCCGCGCCCGCCGCGGGCTCCGATCGCGAGCGAATCATCCAATGTCTGCACCGTCGAACGAACTGGACAAGAAGATCAAGGCGCTGATCAAGGCCCATCGCAAGGCCGGCGCCATCACCCTGGCGCAGCTCAATCAGGCGCTGCCCGACGACATGTCGTCGCCCGAGAAGATGGAGGCCGCGATCACCATGATCGAAGAGGCCGGCCTCGACGTCGTCGAGGACGAGAAGCAGAAGAACAAGAAGGGCGCGGGCCGCAAGGACGAGGAGGGCGGCGGCGACGAGGGCGGCGACGAGGTCGACCTCGCGCCGGACCTCGACATCGCCGAGCCGACCGAGGCCGAACTCGCGGCGCCGATGGTCGACATCACCGAGAAGATCGACGACCCGGTGCGCATGTACCTGACGCAGATGGGCGAGATCCCGCTGCTGACGCGCGAGGAGGAGATCTCGCTCGCGCGCAAGATCGAGCTGACGCGCAAGCAGTTCCGCAAGGAAGTGCTGTCGTGCGGCTACGGCATGAAGAACGCGATCGAGATCCTCGAGGACGTGCTCAAGGGCGAACTGGCCTTCGACCGCACGCTGAAGGTCAACCAGCAGGATCCCGAGGTCGGCAAGGCCGACCTGTCGGACCGCCTGCCGGGCAACATCGCGACGCTGCGCCTGATCTACGAGGCCGCCCGCAAGGACTTCATCCGGTTGTGCGAGGACGGCGTCCCGGACGACGAGGCCCAGGCGCTCAAGAAGCGCATCTTCCTGCGTCGCCGCAAGGCGGTCGCCCTGATCGAGGAGCTCAACCTGCAGGGCAAGAAGGTGCGGCCGATGATCGACCTCGTCGAGAGCCGCATCGCCGAGATGACCCGACTGCAGGCGCGGCTGCAGCGCTACCGCGGCGCGCAGATCCAGAATCCCGACGCCGCCGAGACGCGGCGGCGCCTTTCCGAGATGCAGATCGACGGCCTGGAGTCGGCCGACCGGCTGCAGAAGCGCCTGGAGTTCCTGCGCACGGCGTACGCGAACTACGAGGACGCCAAGCGCAAGCTGTCGTCGGGCAACCTGCGCCTCGTCGTCTCGATCGCCAAGAAGTACCGCAATCGCGGCCTGTCGTTCCTCGACCTGATCCAGGAGGGCAACACCGGCCTGATGAAGGCGGTCGAGAAGTACGAGTACCGCCGCGGCTACAAGTTCTCGACGTACGCGACGTGGTGGATCCGCCAGGCGATCACGCGCTCGATCGCGGACCAGGCGCGCACGATCCGCATCCCGGTCCACATGATCGAGACGATGAGCAAGCTGCGCAACGTCAGCAAGAAGCTGACGCAGCTCAAGGGCCGCGAGCCGTCGATCGAGGAGGTGGCGGAAGCGGCGCAGGTCTCGGTGGACGAGGCCAAGCGCGTGATGAAGATCAGCAAGCATCCGATCTCGCTCGACCGACCGATCGGCGACTCGGAGGACAGCTACTTCGGCGACTTCATCGAGGACGAGTCGGTCGAGAGCCCGGTGCAGTCGGCGAGCCGCGAGATGCTCAAGGAGCGCATCGAGAGCGTGCTCAGCACGCTGACCTTCCGCGAGCGCGAGATCATCAAGCTCCGCTACGGCATCGGCGACGGCTACACCTACACGCTGGAGGAGGTCGGCCGCATCTTCCGCGTCACGCGCGAGCGCGTGCGCCAGATCGAGGCCAAGGCCGTGCGCAAGCTGCAGCACCCGGTGCGCGCGCGCCGGCTCGGCGGCTTCTTCGACAGCGCCGCGGGCGAAGGCGGCTGACCCCGGCGACGCGGCACCGCGCCGCGTACCGTGCCGCCGCCCTGCCATGCGCGAAGTCGTCGTCACCGAACACGAGGCCGGCCAGCGCCTCGACCGGCTGCTGCGCAAGCTGCTGCGCCGCACGCCGCTCGGCGCGATCTACCGGCTGTTGCGCAGCGGCGGCGTGCGGGTCGACGGCCGCAAGGCCACGGGCGACCTGCGCCTGGTCGTCGGCATGCGCCTGCAACTGCGCGTCGCCGACGTCGCGACCGACGCGACACCGGACGCCGGCTCGCGGCCGGCCGGGCGGCGCGCGGGCGGCGACGACGCCGGGCCGGCGCCGGCCGTCGTTCACGCCGACGACGACCTGCTGGTGCTCGACAAGCCCGCGGGTCTCGCGGTGCACGCCGGCAGCGGCGTGACTGCGAGCGTCGTCGACTGGCTCGCTCGCGCCGGCCACGGCGTCCGCACGGCGACGTGGCGGCCGGCGCCGGCGCACCGACTCGACCGCGGCACGGCAGGGCTGCTGCTGGTCGGGCTGACCCCGGCGGCGCAGCGGCAACTGACCGCGGCCTTCCGCGACGGCCGCGTCGCCAAGACCTATCACGCCGTCGTCGCCGGCCGGCCGCCGCGCGCGCGCGGCAGCGTCGATGCGCCGCTGCTGGCGCGCGTCGACGCGCCGGCCGGTGGGCCGAAGGTGGTGGTCGACGCCGCCGGCGACGCCGCGCGCACGGAGTACGAGGTCGTTGCCGAGCGCGGCGGACGGACGCTGCTGCGGTTGCGGCCGCGGCAGGGCCGCCAGCACCAGCTGCGCGCGCACCTCGCGCACCTCGGCTGTCCGATCGTCGGCGACCGGCGCTACGGCGGGCCCGCCTTGCCCGGCGGGTGGTTCCTGCTGCACTGCACGGAGTTGACCCTGTCGCATCCGGCGACCGGCGCGCTGGTCACCTTCCGCGCGCCGTTGCCCGCCACCTTCCGCCTCGCCGACGACCGCCGCGCCGGCGACCGCCGCGATTGACGGGTCGGGCGCGGCGGCGCGCCGCCGTGCCGCGCCGGCTGGTGCGCGCCGGCCCGTCCGCGGGTACACCAACGGCGATGACGAACCGAGCCGCGTCGGAACGCGAGCGCCTGCGGCAGGACGCGCGCCGCGAGCGCAATTGGCAGCGCTGGGGGCCCTACCTGTCGGAGCGGCAGTGGGGGACCGTGCGCGAGGACTACAGCGCCGACGGCAACGTGTGGTCGTACTTCCCGTTCGATCACGCCAGGAGCCGCGCCTACCGCTGGGGCGAGGACGGACTGCTCGGCATCACCGACCGGCAGTGCCGGCTGTGCTTCGCCTTCGCGCTGTGGAACGGCCGCGACCCGATCCTCAAGGAGCGGTTGTTCGGCCTCGCCGGCCCCGAAGGCAACCACGGCGAAGACGTCAAGGAGGAGTACTTCTACGTCGACGCGCTGCCGACGGCCGCGTGGCTGCAGGCGCTCTACAAGTACCCGCAGGCGGAGTTCCCGTACGAGCGTCTGCGCGACGAGAACCGTCGCCGCGGCCGCGGCGAACGCGAGTTCGAGCTGGCGGACACGGGCGTGTTCGCCGAGGACCGCTACTTCGACGTCGAGGCCACCTACGCCAAGGCCGATCCCGAAGACGTCTGCATCCGCCTCGTCGTGCGCAACCGCGGGCCGGAGCCGGCTCGCCTGCACGTGCTGCCCCAGCTGTGGTTCCGCAACACGTGGTCGTGGGGGCGGGACGGCGAGGGCTACTGGCCGCGCGGCGTCGTCGTCGCCGACGGCGACCACCGTCTCGTCGCCAGCGGCGCCGACCTGCCGGAGATGGCGCTGGAACTCGACGACGACGGCGCCTGCCGCGAGACGCTGGCCACCGAGAACGACACCAACACGCGCCTGCTGTTCGGCGTTGGCGACGCCGGCGCGCACGTCAAGGACGCCTTCCACGACCACGTCGTGCGCGGCGACCGCACGGCGTGCAATCCGAGCCGCCACGGCAGCAAGTGCGCCTTCCACTGCGTGCTCGACGTGCCGGCCCGTGGCGAGCGCGAGCTGCGCTTGCGGCTGCGGCGGGTCGACGCCGGCGGCGGCTTCGGCCGGGCGTTCGAAGCGGTCTTCGCCAGACGGCGCGCCGAGGCCGATGCGTTCTACGCCGAACTGATCGGTGCCGACGCGTCGCCCGCGACGGCCGCCGTGCAGCGGCAGGCGTACGCCGGCCTCGTCTGGAGCAAGCAGTTCTACTGGCACGACGTGCGCACGTGGCTGCACGGTGACCCGGCGCAGCCCGCGCCGCCGCCGCAGCGGCGCGCCGGCCGCAACGCCGACTTCGCGCACCTCTACAACCGCGACGTCGTGTCGATGCCCGACAAGTGGGAGTACCCGTGGTACGCGGCGTGGGACCTCGCCTTCCACATGATCCCGTTCGCCAAGCTCGACCCGGCGTTCGCCAAGAGCCAGCTGCTGCTGATGCTGCGCGAGTGGTACATGGCGCCGAGCGGGCAGATCCCGGCCTACGAGTTCGCGTTCGGCGACGTCAATCCGCCGGTGCACGCTTGGGCGTGCTGGCGCGTCTACAAGATGACCGGCCGCCGCGGCAAACGCGACGTCGACTTCCTGCAGCGCGCCTTCCACAAGTTGCTGCTCAACTTCACGTGGTGGGTGAACCGCAAGGACCTCGCCGGCAAGCACGTGTTCGGCGGCGGCTTCCTCGGACTCGACAACATAGGCGTCTTCGACCGCAGCCAGCCGCTGCCGGTCGGCGGCCAGTTGGAGCAGGCGGACGGCACCGCGTGGATGGCGTTCTACTGCGCCACGATGCTCAGCATCGCCGTCGAGCTCGCCGGCCACGACCCGGCGTACGAGGACGTCGCGTCGAAGTTCTTCGAGCACTTCGTCGCCATCACGCACGCGATGAACACGCTCGGCGGCAGCGGCCTGTGGGACGAGCAGGACGGCTTCTACTACGACCAGATCCACGGCGCCGGCGGACCGCAGCGGCTGCGCGTGCGCTCGCTGGTCGGGCTCATCCCGCTCTGCGCCGTCGAGGTCCTGCCGCTGCCGGTCATCCGCCGGCTGCGCGGCTTCGACAAACGCTTCCGCTGGTTCCTCGCCAACGAACACGATCTCGCCAAGCACGTGACCATCGCCGGCGAAGGCGACGACGCCGCGGCGCTGTTGGCGATCCCGTCGCGGCAGCAGCTCGAACGCGTGCTCGCCCGCATGCTCGACGAGCGCGAGTTCCTGTCGCCGTTCGGCGTGCGCTCGCTGTCGGCGGCGCACCGCGAACAGCCGTTCGTGCTGCGCATGGGCGGCCAGGAGTACCGCGTCGACTACACGCCCGGCGAGAGCGCGACCGGGATGTTCGGCGGCAACAGCAACTGGCGCGGACCGGTCTGGTTCCCGCTCAACTTCCTGTTCCTGGAGGCGCTCGAACGCTACGGCCGCTTCTACGGCGATGCGCTGCGTGTCGAGTTCCCGACCGGCTCCGGCCGCATGCTGACCCTGCAACAGGTCGCCGACGAGCTGGCGTCGCGGCTGGCGCGCATCTTCCTGCCCGACGCGACCGGCCGGCGGCCGTTCGCCGGCGACGACCTGCGGTTCCGCGACGATCCGCACTACCGCGACCTCGTGTTGTTCCACGAGTTCTTCGACGGCGACACGGGACGCGGCTGCGGCGCATCGCACCAGACCGGTTGGACCGCGTTGGTGACCCGCTGCTTCGGCCGCGGCGCCTCCGTCGACCCGTAGCGGCGCTCCGGGCGGCGCGGCCTTTCGTGACGCAGACTCCTAGCGCCCGCGGCCGGCGCCGGCTTGCTGCTGCTGGCGCTGCGCCAGCCACTGGGCGTCGAGTTGCTGCACCAGTCGGCTCACCGCCAGCGCATCGATCGGCACGCGCACGGGGTTCCACGAGTCGACCCGCAGCGCGTGCCGGCCGAGCGACATCTCGCGCTGCGGCGACTGTTCGCTGTCGGTCGCGTGCGGCCGCAGCAGGATCTCGTATCGACCGTCCTGCATCAGCGGGATCTCGACGGTGTCGCCCGCTCCGAGCCATGCGCCGCTGCTGCGGCCGAGGTCCCAGCGGGCGAAGGCGAAGCGTTCGCCGGTGCGCTGGTCGGTGCCCTGCAGGTTGCCGGGCAGGCCGGTGTCGCCGATCAGCACGGCGGAGATGCGGACCTTGCGATAGGGGCCGAGCAGAGCGCGCACGCCGGGGATCGTGACCACCGCCGGCCGCGTCGCCGGCAAGATCACGTCGGTGTCGCCGGACGCCAGCAGCGTGCGCACGGTCTGGTGGCCGCGGCCGAAGAAGGTGAAGTTGGCGACGTGGCTCGCCACCACGAGCTCGGCGCGCCCCTTCTGCCAGCGGAACGTCAGGTCGACCGGCTTGCCGTCCGGCGCGGTGACGCGCGCCAGGATCGGTCCGTCGACCGCCAGCGGGTTGCCGCCCTGGTCGACCGCGCGCAGGCGGTAGCGGTGCAGCGCCTCGCGCAGGTCGAGCGGCTGCACGCGGGCGTCGCGGGTCTCGCCCGGCTGCACGAAGACGTCTGGCAGCACGGCGATCGGGTCGCGCAGGTTGCGCACCGTCACCAGCGCGTCGTAGCGGCCGACGCGCAGGGGCTCGACGGTGAAGCGTCCGCCGCGCCGGCGCGACAGTTCGATGCTGCGCGTGTTGCGCTGCCGCAGGGTCTCGTCGAGCGGCCGCAGCGTCAGCGTGGCAGCGCCGTCCGGCAACCACTCCGGCAGCAGGATGCGGCCGCGCAGGATGCCGTTGCGCTCGATGCGGATGCGCACGTCCTGGCCCTGCGTGTGCAGCGGCACGGAGTCGGCGAAGTGCAGGTCGGTGTCGGCGCGGACGCGCAGCTTGCCCGGCGGCTGGAAGCCGTCGACGCGGAACGAGCCGTCGGGGCCCGAGCGCGTGCGGAACAGCGACAGCGTGCGCCAAGGGTCGCGATCCTTCGGCGCCTGCGGGTCTTCCTGCTGCACGTGCACGTCGGCGTCGACGACCGGCACCCCGAGGTCGTCGACGACGTAGCCGGTGACCAACGCAGGCAGCGGCGCGAGCGTCACGGCGCCGAGTTCGATGCGGCTGCGCGCGCGCAGGGCCGGCAGCCGCACCCGCGCGCCCAGCCGCAGCGCCGGCTCGTCGTCGGGCAGGAGGCTGCGCACCGCCGGCGGCGCCTCCCTGCCGTCGAGCCGCAGTTCGAGGAAGCTCTCGACGTCGTTGGTCGGCGTGGCGACGAGGTCGAACAGGCCGTCGCGCACCGAGTCGAGGTTGGTCGTCCACAGCTCGCTCGCGTGGTTCCACAGCGCGGCGCGTACGACGGCGTGTTCGATCGGCGTGCCGTCGGGCAGCGCGAAGTGCCCGGCCACGACGAGCTGGTCGGGGCGCAGCGGCACGCGGACTTCGGCCGTGGCGCTGGGGACCTTGGGTCCGGGCGCCGCGGCGGCGGTGGCCGGCTGGCGGTCGAGCGGGAAGCGCGCGTAGGCCGTCACCGAGCCGCCGACGCCTTGCCAGGGCAACACCACCGGCGCCGAGCCCGGCGGCTTCTCCGCCGTCGGCTGCACCAGCCGCGCCGGCAGGGCGATACCCTGCTGGTCGGCGAACTGCGGCTGCACCACGCCGCGGAGGCCGCCGGTTGCGCGCGACAGGACCGGCTGGCCGCGGTGGTCGACCACCGTGAGTTGGACCGCGCCGAGCGGCGGCACGTCGAGCTCGATGGCGGCATCGGCCGCAGGTCGTCCGGGGAAGGCCTTGGCCACCGCGCCAGGCACGGCGGCCGTCGCGGCGAAGCGTTCGGGCGGCTGTTCGCCCTGGCGGTTCTCGCGCACCAATTGGAAGTGCCGCACGACGGCCCGCCCGCGGCGGTCGGTCGTGCCGCGCCAGATCGCCCGCGGCTCGTCGGCGCCGACGAAGCCCTGCACGATCGCGAGCGGGATCGCGGTCGCCGGCGCCTCGCCGGCGTAGCGCGCGACGAGGGTCACGGTCTCGTCGCGGGCCAGCGCGATGGTGCGGGTGTGATCGCGCGGCGGCACCCAATCGAAGCCGAACTCGTCGCCGCTGCGCACGGCGCACAGGTAGGGCCGTTCGGCCGGCGGCAGTTCGGCGATGCCGCGCTCGTCGGCTTCGATCCGCAGCCCGAACGTCTCCGGCCATTCGTGCTCGGGCACCGTCTGGCCGTGGCGTTCTTGCTGTGCCCGGCCAGCTGCCGCGTCGATGAAGTGCACGATGGCGTTCGGCACGGGGGTCGGCGGGGTGCCGCGGACGACCAGGACCTTCGGACCGACGTCGGCGGCGGCGTCGGGGTCGGCATCGTCGTCGGCGGCCACTGCCGGCGGGGCGGCGGGCGCGAGCGGCGCGGCGAGCCGGGGCGGCGCGACGCGTTCGGCGGTGGCGGCGTCCGCTGCGACCGGAGTCGCAGCCTCGGCAGTCGGCACGTCCTGCCGGGTGGGCGCGGACGGCGGCGGCGTCAGCGGCGCGTGCAGACCGGCGGCCACGAGCCACCCGCAGAATGCGAGCATCCCTGTGACGCACAGGGCGATCAGCACGGACCTCGACCGCATCGGGGAGTTCGTAGTGGAAGGTTCCCCACAGGCGAAGCGTCGATTCGTAACGGCCCGGTCCCATTCGCCCGCCTGCCGCGGCGGCATCCCGTGCACTGGCATCACGTTGCACCGCCGCAACTGCCGATGGGATGGGGCAGCGGGGGCGGCGCTTTGCCAGGCTCGGTGGGTCACCTAGCATCCGGCCATCGCCGCTTCATCCAGCCCACCGCGTTGAACCCTTGCATGCGCCGACCTCTTCGCTTCCTCCGCGCGCTCGCTGCGCTGGCCCTGGGTGTGCTCGCGTCCTGCGGCAGCTACGAGGACAAGCGCATCCGCGAGCTCATGCCGGAGAAGGGTTTCGGAGCGCGGGCGGCCGGTGACGCCGCGGCCGAGAACTACATCGGCGGCCGCGACCTCATCCAGTTCCTGCTGCCGCCCGACGCGCTGCAGTTGCCGCAGTTCGCACGGCTGGCCGAATTGACCCTGCCGCAGCCGATTGCGATCGACGGCACGATCTTCGTCCCCTACGTCGGTCCGGTTGCGGTGCTCGGCAAGACCGAGGCCGAAGCCGCGGCGCTCGTCAACTCGCAGCTGCGAGCCGCTGGCGTCGACGCGGACTTCGAGATCCAGGCGCGCATCGTGCAGCTGACCAGCCTGTCGTCGAAGTGGTTCTACGCCTTCGGCGAGGTCGCGCAGAAGGGCCAGATCCCGATCGAGACCGACCTGACCTTCTTCGACGCGATGACCAACTGCGGTTGGACGCCGCTCGCCAACCTCGGCCGCGTCTACCTCATCAAACCGGACGCCGAGCATCCGCTCGTCATCGACATCAACTTCCGCGAGATGCAGACGACGGGCTTGATGACGATGAACCTGCCGATCCGCGAGCGCGACATCATCCTCGTGCCGCCGACGTTCCTCGGCCTGCTGGCGCGCCTGCTGCAGCGGTTCCTGGAGCCGATCGGCCTGGCCGTGCAGACCGTGCTCGGCATCGCCCAGGCGCAGTTCGCCTACGACGTCATCCGCGGCGACGCCCCGAACAACGCGCTCTTCTTCCGCTTCTAGGCATGCGCACGCAGACGATCCAGCGCGGGCGGGGCGAGGACGCTGGCGGACGTCGGGAGGCGTCGTCGTGACGCAGATCGACCTGCCGCAGTTGTCGCTGCAGCGCTACGTCGACCTGCTCCGGCGCCGCCGTTGGCAACTCGTCCCGATCGTCCTCGTCGGACTCGTGGTCGGCGCCGTGATCGCGTACATGATCCCGCGCTACTACGTCGCCGAGGCGCTCGTCGAGCACCAGGAGATCGCCTCGGAGATGACCAAGGGCGAGAACCCCTTCGCGCGCATCGTCGACAGCGCCGAACAGACGATCAAGCTCGCCGTGGGCGAGGCGATGGCGGCGCTGAAGTGGCCGGAGGCGGCGTTGGCCGATCCGGCGCGGCGACTGCAGGAGGAGGCCAAGGTGCGCGCGCGGTTGCGCGTCTGGGACTCGAACGCCGGCGACCGCACGCGCACGTACGCGCTGATCCGGGTCGAGTACCGGGACACGGACGGCCGGCGCGCGGCGGACTTCGCCAACGCCCTGGTCGACTCGTGGATCGCCGGTCGCGTCGCCAAGCTGCGCAGCTCCCACGCCGAGCAGCTGCAACTCGCCAACACCGCCTTCAGCGAGTGGGACCGCACGTACGAGCAGTACCTGCGCGAGAAGCAGGAGCTGGAGGTTCGCTACCGGATCCGACCGGACCTCGACCCGCGCACGCAGCAGGACGACCACCGTCTCCGGCAGGCGGCGCACCTCGAACTGCGCCAGCGCGGCCGCGATCTGGCGAAGGAATGCGAGGCGAGGGGCGCCGAGGTCGAGCAGTTGCGCGCGCAGCTGGCCCTGGTGCCGGAGCGCACGCAGCCTACGGCCATCGCGATCCAGGACACCATCCGCGTCGCCGACGCGGCGCGGCTGCGCGCCGCCGTGGCCAGCGCGCCGGAGAACGCCAAGGGCGCGATCCAGGGGCTCACCGCGGCGACGCTGGGCCGTCCCGAGATCGCGCCGTTGCTGACGCAATTGCAGGTGGCGCAGGCGGGCATCGCGGCGTGGAAGGTCGGCACCCGCGAGCGCGCCCGGCTCGAACGCGACACCCAACGGCTGCTTCTGCTCGTGTGCGCCGCGCTCGGCATCACGCTCGACGCCGACGGCACCATCCCCAACCCCGCGCACAGCGACATCGCGCTCCGGCTCACCGACGCGATCAAGGCGGCCAGCCTCGCCGCCGGCGAACTGCAGCGGGTGACCGCCGAACTGGCCGCCGAGGCGCGGCAGATCGAGGACTTCGCCGAGGGTTTCCGGTTGCTGGAGAGCAAGCGCAAGGACGTCGCGACCGCCGAGCAGAAGCGGTCCGACGCGGCGACGTGGGCGCAGAACCAGAGCACGTACCTCGCCAAGCTGGAACAGCGCCTGCCGGTGCAGCCGCTGCAGCGCGCGACGCCGCCGCCGACGCCGACGGATCCCAACATCCTGGTGGTCTCGTTGATCGGTGCCGTGCTCGGACTCGGCATCGCGATCGGCCTGGTCCTGCTGATGGACCTGCTCCAGGGCACGTTCAAGACCATGGAAGAGGTCGAGCGCGGACTCGGATTGCCGGTGCTCGGCGGCCTGAGCCACATGGAGACGGACGCCGAGCGGACGGTGGCGCACCGCAGCCGCCGCCGCGCCGGCTTCGGCGTCTTCGCGCTGATGGCGCTCGTCGTGCTCGTCGTGGTCACCTGGTACCGCGCGCCGACGCGGCTGCCCGGCTTCGTCCGCGACCTGTTGACGCTCCTGCTCGGGAACTGAGCCGAGGGACGATGCGCGACCTGGTGGTCTTCGCGATCGTCATGCTGATGCTGCCGAGCAGCATCCGGCGACCGTTCGTGGGCCTGCTGCTGTTCAGCTGGCTCGCCTACATGCGGCCGCAGGACCTGTGCTGGGGATTCGCCCGCAGCATGCGCATGTCGTTCTTCGTCGGCTTCGCCATGTTCCTCGGCTGGTGGGCCAACGAACAGGGAGCGCGCCGCTTCGCCCGATGGGACGCGCGCACGCTGCTGATGACGGCCTTGGCGTTCCTGGTGACGCTCAGCTACGCCTTCGCCGAGCACCAGAACGACTACACCAACCAGTACTTCGTCGAGTTCCTCAAGATCGTGCTGATCGCGCTGTTCACCACCGCCCAGGTGGACACCCGGGAACGCCTGCGCCTGCTGCTGTGGACCATCGCCGTGTCGCTCGGGTTCTTCGGCGTGAAGAACGGCCTGCTCGGCATCCTCGCCGGCGGCCGTCCGATCCTGCGCGGGCCCGGCGGCATGCTGGAGGACAACAACGACTTCGCCCTGGCGATGGTGATGAACCTGCCGCTGCTGTGGTACCTCGGCCGCCTGGACGGCCGCCGGTGGGTGGTGCGGCTCACGATGGCGGCGGCGCTGTTGTCGGTGGTGACGATCGTGCTGACGCACAGCCGCGGCGCCTTCCTGGCGCTCACCGCCACGATGCTGTGGATGGCGTGGCGCTCCGGCCAGATCGTCCGCGCCGGCCTCGGCCTCGCCGCCGCCGCCGGCGCCTTCCTGTTGCTGGCGCCGGAGTCGGTGATCGAGCGCCTGTCGTCGATCGGCGACAGCAAGGAGGCGTCGGCCAACGCGCGGTTGACGGCGTGGGCGACGGCCATGCGCATGGTCGGCGACAATCCGCTGCTCGGCGTCGGCCTGCGCAACTTCCAGCCGCGCTACAAGGAGTACTCGGTGGTGCCGCTGCCGCCGGATGGCACAACCTACGTCGCCCACAACAGCTACCTGCAGATCTGGGCCGAGAGCGGCAGCATCGCCTTCGTCGTCTACCTGCTGCTGTTGGCTTCGGTCTTCTTCGCCTGCGCCCGCGTGCACCGCGCCACCGTCCTGCGTCCGGACCTCGGCTGGGCGTCGGTCTACGCGCGCATGATGGAGGCGACGACGGTCGGCTTCCTGGTGGGCGCGTTCTTCCTCAACCGGGGCCACTTCGACCTCATCTACCACTGGCTCGCGCTGGTCACCTCGTTGACGCTGATCGTCGGCGCGGAACTGCGCGCGGCGCCGGCCGCGCGCAGCGCCGGCTTCGCCCGCGGGGTCAGCGTGCGCTGGGGCCGCGCCCGCAGCACCTTCGCCCGCGCCGGCCACGCCGTGACCATGGCGACGAGGTGGCGCTGATGTGCGGCATCGCCGGCCTGTTCGCCGTGGACCGTTCCCGGCCCGTCGACGCCGGCCTCGCCGCCCGCATGGCGGCGCGGTTGCGCCACCGCGGACCCGACGGCGAGTCCGTGCACGCCGGTCCGGGGTTCGCCCTGGCCCACAACCGCCTGTCGGTGATCGACCTCGCCGGCGGCAGCCAGCCGATGGGTCTGCCCGACGGCTCGCTGTGGGTGGTCTTCAACGGCGAGATCTACAACCACGAGGAGTTGCGCGCCGAACTCGTCGCCGGTGGCGCGGTGTTCCGGACCCGCAGCGACACCGAGGTGCTGCTGCACGGCTGGCGCGCGTGGGGCGAAGGCCTCGCCGCGCGCTTGTTCGGCATGTTCGCCTTCGCGCTCGTCGACGTGCCGGCCGGCGCCCTCTACTGCGCCCGCGACCGCTTCGGCAAGAAGCCGTTCCACTGGTTGCAGCACGATGGCGTGTTCGCCTTCGCCAGCGAGCTGAAGGCGCTGCACGAGGTCGGCGTGCCGCGGCGGCTGCGGCCGCAGGCCATCGGCCAGTTCCTGGCGCTGCGCTACGTCGCCGAGCCAGAGACCGTGTTCGAAGGCGTGCACAAACTGCCGCCGGCGCACTGGCGGCTGTACCGCGACGGCCGCTGGACGGAGCGCAGGTACTGGCGACTGGACTACGAAGTCGACGACCGGCCCGACGCCGAGCACGCCGAGCGCACGCTCGCGCTGCTCGACGAGGCGGTGCGCTGCCGCCTGATGGCGGAGGTGCCGCTCGCGCCCTTCCTGTCGGGCGGCGTCGACAGCTACGCGATCGTCGACGCGATGACCCGTCTGCTGGGTCGTCCGGTCACCGCGTGCACGATCGGCTTCCCGGATCCGGCGTTCGACGAACGCGACGGCGCGCGCGCGTCGGCGGCCGCCTGCGGCGCGCGCCTGATCGAGGAGGTGCTCGAACCGCAGGCGCTGCTGCAGCTCGACTGGCTCGCCGAGACGTTCGACGAGCCGTTCAGCGACAGCAGCGCGGTGCCGACCTACCACGTCTGCAAGCTGGCCCGCCGCCACGTCACCGTCGCGCTCGCCGGCGACGGCGGCGACGAGGCCTTCGGCGGCTATCGCCGCTACCTGTTCGACCTCGGCGAGCACCGCGCGCGTCGCTTCGTGCCGCGTTGGTTGGCGGGCGCGCTGGGGGCCGCGTACCCCAAGGCCGACTGGCTGCCGCGCTGGCTGCGCGGCAAACGCACGCTGCAGGACCTCGGCGCGCCGCCGGCGGTCGCCTACGCGCGCTCGGTCAGCGCGCACCTGCCCGAGGAGGTCTTCGCCGTGCTGCGCCGCGACCGGCTCGCCGAGGTCGGCGATCCGCACGCGCCGGTCGTCGCCGCGTACGAGTCGGCGCCGGCGCGCCATCCGCTGCACAAGGCGGTCGCCGCCGACCTCGCGACGTGGCTGCCGGGCGACATCCTGGTCAAGGCGGACCGCGCCTCGATGGCGGTGGCGCTGGAGGTGCGCGCGCCGTTCCTCGACCACCGGTTGTTCCAGCACGCGATGCGCATCCCGCCGGACCGCCACCTGCGGGGCGGCCGCACCAAGGCGTTCCTGCGCGCGGCGCTGGCGTCGCGCTTGGCCCCTGCGGCGCTGCAACGCCGGAAGCAGGGCTTCTCGGTGCCGCTGCGCGCCTGGTGCAAGGGCGCGGTCGGCGACGCGGTGGCCGGGGTGTTGCACGACGCGCCGCTGCGCGAGTGGATCGAACCGGCCGCCGTCGAGCGGCTGCTGGCGCGCCATCGCGCCGGCGTCGGCGACCACGGCGAGATGCTGTGGGCAGTGCTCGTGCTGGCGCGCTTCCTGCGGCGGTGGGCCGCATGAGCGGCATCGTCACCTTCACCGGCCTGTTCCCGTCGTCGGTGATGCCGACGCACGGCCTGTTCGTGCACGACCGCATGCGGCGCGTCGCCGCGGCCAGCGGCCTGCCGTGGCAGGTCGTGGCGCCAGTGCCCGACGTCGTCTGGCCGCTGCGCACCGCCGCGTGGCAGGCCTGGCGACGCACGCCGCCGCAGGAAGCGTGGCACGGCGTCGCGGTCGCGCATCCGCGCTGGCGGCACTGGCCCGGCTGCGTGCGGCGGCAGGCGCAGGCGGTGGCCGACGGCGCCCGCCGCACCGTCGCCGCGCTCGCGGCGCGCGGGCCGATCGTGCTGGACGCGCACTACCTGTGGCCCGATGGCGTCGCCGCGGCGATCCTCGCCCGCGAACTCGGCGTGCCGTTCACGCTGACGGCGCGCGGCACCGACGTCAACGTGCTCGCCTTGCAGCCGGGCTTGCGCGCCCGCATCGCCGCGGCCGCGGCCGCAGCGCACCGCTGCTTCGCCGTCAGCGCCGACCTCGCGGATCGCTTCGCCGATGCGGTCGGCCTGCCGCGCGAGCGCGTCGAGGAAGTGCGCAACGGCGTCGACCTCGAACGCTTCCGTCCCGGCGATGCGGCGGCGGCGCGCGCGCAGCTCGGCCTGCCGCCGGCGGGGTTCCTGGTGCTCGGCGTCGGCCGGCTCGTCGCCAACAAGGGCTTCGCCACGGCGGCGCGCGCCCTCGCGGCCCTGCCGCCGGACGCGCGGCTCGTGCTGGTCGGCGACGGCCCCGATCGCGCCGCGATCGCGGCGGCAGCGCCGGGCGCCATCTTCCTCGGCAACCGTCCGCCTGATCAGGTGGCGATCGCGTACCGCGCGTGCGACGTGCTGGCGCTGCCGAGCGAGCGCGAAGGCTGGCCCAACGTCGTCACCGAGGCCCTCGCGAGCGGCCTGCCGGTCGTGTCGACGCCGGTCGGCGGCGTGCCGGAGATCCTCGGCGCCGCGCCGCCGCCGTGGCTCGGCGCGTTGTGTCCGGTCGGCGACGCCGCCGCGTTCGGCGCCGCGTTCGCCGCGTTCGCCGCGCGGCCGCGCGAGCCGCAGCCGGTGCGCGCGTACGCGCAGCGCTTTGGCTGGGAACCATCGGTGGCACGCTTGTGCGCGGTGTTCCGCGACGCGCTCGCGCGGGGGGCGGCATGAGCTCGGCCCCGCGCGTCCTGTACCACCACCGCATCCGCGCCGACGACGGCCAGGCGGTGCACGTGCGCGAGTTGATCGCCGCGCTGCGCGGTCGCGGCTGCGCGGTCGACGAGTGCGCCCTCGTGCCTAAGGTCGCGGCGGCCAGCGGCGGCGGCGGCGCGCCGGCGCGAACTCCGGCCGGCTCCTTCTGGCGGCGCCTGTCGCTGCCGCGCGCGGCGGTCGAGGCCTTGGAGATCCTCTACAACGGGCGCGGCCGGGCGATGCTGCGGGCCGCGGCCGCGCGTTCGCGGCCGGACTTCGTCTACGAACGCCATGCGCTGCATTGCCGCGCCGGCCTCGACGTCGCGCGCGAACTCGGCGTGCCGCTGTTGCTGGAGGTGAATTCGCCGATGACGGTCGAGATGGCGCGACTCGGCCAACTGCGGTTCCCGCGGCGCGCCCGGGCGACCGAGCGGACCGTGCTCGCCGGCGCCGACGCGGTGCTCGCCGTGACGCAGGTGCTCGCCGACAGGCACGTCGACCTCGGCGCGCGACGCGAACGCGTGCACGTGATCGGCACCGGCGCCGAGCCCGCGCGCTACGGCGCCGACGCGAGGGCCGCGGCCGCGGCCGTGCGCGCGCGCTGGGTCCTGCCCGCGGGCGCGTTCGCGCTCGGCTTCGTCGGCTACATGCGACCATGGCACCGGCTCGAGCTCGTGCTCGACGCGATGGCGCGGCCCGAACTCGCCGCGCTCGCGCTCGTGCTGATGGGCGAGGGACCGGCGCTGGCGCCGCTGCGCGCGGCTGCGGCCGCCCGCGGCCTCGGCGAGCGCGTGCTGGCGCTCGGCGTGGTGCCGCCGGCGTTGCTGCCGGCGCACGAGCTGGCGTGCGACGGCGCGTTGATCCAGGCGATCAACGCCTATGCGTCGCCGCTCAAGCTGTTCGACTCGCTCGCCGCCGGCGTGCCGACGATCGCGCCCGATCAGCCGAACCTGCGCGAGACGCTCGCGCACGGCGACACCGGCCTGCTGTTCCGGCCCGGCGACGCCGACGACCTCGCGCGGCAACTCGCTCGCCTCGTCGGCGACCGCGCTGCGGCGCAGGTGATCGGCGCCCGCGGTCGCGCCGCGCTGCACGCGCAGCGCTGGACCTGGGACGGCAACGCCGGGCGCGTGCTGGCGGTGTTCGCCGGCCTGCGGCGGGGAGGCGGCGCATGACCCCCGCGCTGGCCGTGTTCGCGCCGCTCGTGCTCGCCTACTGGACGGCGCTCGTCTGGTGCGTCGACCGCTGGAACGCGCCGACGGAGTACTTCGCGCACTGCTGGCTGGTGCCGCCGGTCGCGGCGTGGCTGCTGTGGTCGCGGCGCGCCGAATGGTCGCCGCGGCCGCGCGTCGTCGACCCGAAGGGCTGGCTGCTGCTCGCGCCGGCGTTGCTGCTGCACCTCGCCGGCGCTGCGCTGATGGTCGACTCGTGGTCCGCCGCCAGCCTCGCGCTCGCCGTGCCCGGCGCGGCGTGGCTGGCGCTCGGCCGCGGGCGCCTGCGCGGCCTGTGGCCCGTGCTGTGGCTCGCGGCGTTCTGCGTGCCGCTGCCGATGTACGTCGAAGGCCGCCTCGCCTACACGCTGAAGGAAGTCGCCGTCGCCGGCGGATCGTGGCTGGCGAACCTCGCCGGCGCCGACGTCGTGCGCAGCGGCGACATGCTGCGACCGCGCGGCGTCGACGGCGCGCTGTACGTCGCCGACGCCTGCAGCGGCCTGCGCTCGCTGCTGGCGATGCTGACGTTGGCGTACTGCCTCGCGTTCTTCCTCGGCGCGCCGAGCTGGCGCCGCCGCGTGTCCTTGCTGGTCGCAGCACCGCTGATGGCCATCGCCGCCAACGTCGCCCGCATCGCCGTGCTCTGCCTGTTCGCGCGCTGGCGGGGCGTGCCGTTCGCGGAAGGCGCCGGCCACACGCTGGCGAACGTCGTCGAGTGGGCGACGCTGGTCGGCGCGCTGGTCGGTCTCGACGCGCTCGCCTTCCGCCGCGCCATCGGCGCCGCCGCCGTGGCGCCGCGCGCGCTCGCGGCGGCCGCGTCCCCGCGCCGGCTCCCGGTCCCCCCCCACCGGCTCTGGCTGCTGGCCGTGCCGTTGCTGCTGCTGTCGCTGCATCGGCCGATGGGTCGGTCGGCCGACCGCGCCGCCCGCCTGCCGCCCGAGATCGCCGGGTATCGCTACCAGGGGCGTACTGCCGAGGAGGAGGCGCAGTTCCAGAAGAGCTTGCCGCGCTGGCGCGAACTGCTCGGCACCGGCGACTTCGACTGGCGGCGGTACGACGGCGCCGACGGCGCCACCGAAGGCCACGCGGTGTGGCTCATCGCGCTGTTCCACGACGCCAACTGGAAGAGCGTGCACCCGCCGCGCATCTGCATCGAAGGCAGCAACATGGACATCCTGCAGGACGACGTGGTGCCGTTCCCCGAGCTCGGCCCGGGTTGCTCGGTCGGCCGGATCCTGGCGCAGAGTCGCGGCGACGGCTGGCGCTACGTCACGATGAGCCTCTACGGCGCCGCCGACTGGACGGCAGGAGACTACTGGGACTTCACCTTGCACCATCTGCCACGCGCGCTGGTGCGGGCGGACATGTCGGGCTTCCTGCTGCGTGTCGAGGCGGCGGTTGGCAGGGACGAGACCCCGGCGGCGGCCGAAGCGCGCGCGCGCGCCTTCCTGCGCGCGGTCGTGCCATGGGCGCAGGAGACGGTCCGATGACCATCGCGCACGCCCTGTCCGTCGACGTCGAGGACTGGTTCCAGGTCCTCAACATGGCGCACGTCGTCGATCGCGCGTCGTGGCAGCAGCGCGAACTGCGATGCGGCGACGCGACGCGCCGGCTGCTCGACCTGTTCGCCAAACGCTCGGCGCGCGCGACGTTCTACTTCCTCGGCTGGATCGCCGAACGCCTGCCCGAGCTGGTGCGCGAGGTGAAGGCCGCCGGCCACGAGATCGGCAGCCACGGCTACGACCACCAGTGCCTGCACGACCTCGGCCGCGAGGGGTTCCGCGCCGACCTCGCCCGCACCGCCGACGTGCTGCACGCGATCGTCGGCGAGCGGCCGCGGACGTTCCGCGCCTGCACATGGTCGATCACGCGCCGCACGCCGTGGGCGATCGACGAACTGCTCGCCGCCGGCTACACGATCGACAGCTCGATCCAACCGGTCCGGCACCCCGACTACGGCGTGCCGGGCGCGCCGACGCGACCTTATCGCCTGCACGGCGCGTCCGGCGCGCTGGTCGAGCTGCCGCCGCTCGTGCTGGAAGCGCTCGGCCGCCGCCTGCCGGTCGGCGGTGGCGGCTACCTGCGGCTGTTCCCGCTGGCGTTGTTGCGCGCCGGCCTGCGGCAGGCCGCTCGCGCCGGTGCGCCCGGCTGCCTCTACCTGCACCCGTGGGAAGTCGACCCCGCCCAGCCGCGGCAGCGCCTCGGTCTGCTGCGCGGCTTCCGGCACTACGTCAACCTCGGCAAGACCCACGGCAAGCTCGACGCGCTGTTGCGCGAGGGCCGCTGGGTCGGCGTCGGCGAGGCGCTCGCTCAGCGCGGCGCGAGCTGGCTGGCGAACCTGCCGGCGTTGCGCGCGGCGGAACTGCTCGGGTAGTCGCGCTGCAGCGCCAGCAGCAGCGTGCGCGCAGTGGCGCCGCCGTCGGCAGCGCGCGACTGCAGGGCCGCCAGGGCCTGCGCGAACAGGTGCATGCCGTCGGTGCGCGGCGGCGCGTCGGCGAGCAGCCGCACGGCGTCGTCGGCGGCGCCGGCCCGCAGCGCCATCAGGCCCGTGGCATAGCGGCCGAGCAGCCCTTCCCGCAGCGAAGCCGGCAGCGCCGCGAACTTGCGGTCGGCGTCGGTGACGACGAGATCCGCCTCGGCCGCCAGCACGAGGTGTTCGAGCTGCAAGGCGGGCGCGTGGCAGTGCGCGAGCGCGGCGCCGAACTCCGGGATCGCGGTCGCCGCTTCGCCGGCGGCGATGGCCAGCGCGGTCCGCGCCTGCCACAGCGCCAGCGACGTCGGATGCATGGCGATCGCCTCGGCGATCGCCGCGCGCGCGCTGGCGGTGTCGGTGGCGGCGGCGAGTGCTGCCACCGTCGCCGGCAGCCGCGCGTCGTCGTCACCGCCGCGCGCGACCGCGTCGCGGTGGCGCAACAGCCACGCCCGGCGCGTCGGGGCGTCGAGTGCTGCGTCGTGCGTTAGGACGAGGTGCAGCAGGCGCCCCGGCACGGCTTCGCCCGCCGGCGCGTCGCCCGCGGCGGCAGCCACCAGGGAACGGGCGGTCGCCAGCGCGACCGCCTTGCCGCCCGGATCGGCCGCGACCAGCCGCTCGCAGAGCGCGCCGATGGCGTCGAGCGCGCGCGCCTTGGCCGGCGTCGGCCGCGCCAGCGCGAGCAGCAGCACGCGCAGCGCCTCGGTCGGCGGCAGGTGCGCGACGATCGCGGCGATGTCCGCGTCGGCGAGGGGGCGGGTCGGTGCCACCGCCTGCCACGCCGTCGCGACCACCTGGTCGGCCACGCCGGGGAAGCCGCCGCTGCGGAAGGCCGACTGGAAACGCCCGATCGCGTAGGTGAGCGTCGGCGGCGACGCGATCAGCTGCCCGGCGAGCAGCGCGTCGAACAGCGCCTGTTGCACCGCCGGTGCGGGCACGTACGCCGGGTCCGCACCGGCGCGAGCGACCTCGCGCAGCAGCGCGAGGTGGACGCAGCCGTCGGCGACGAGTTCGGCGTGCGCTGCTGCCGCGTCGGCGAAGCGGCCCGTCGCGGCGAGCGCGCGGGCGTGCAGCAGCCGATTGCTCGTCGAACGCGGCGCCAACTGCAGCATCAGCGTCAGCTTCGGCGCCGCCAGCCCGGCGAGCGCGTCGTCGTGCAGCGCGGCCAGCACCTCGCTGCACAGTGCGCCGAGGTCGCCGGAGGCGATCTGCCAGTCCGCGAGCGACGGCAGGCCGCGCAGCGCGCGGGCACAGTGGGCGAGCAGGTCGCCGCCGTCGGCCTGCAGGGCGGCGTCGGCGAGCGCCAGAGCCCGCTTGTCGTCGCCAAGGCGCAGCGCCAAGCCGATCGCGGTCACGCCCTCGCCGGCGGCGAGCACCTGCTGACAGCGTTCGACGCGGCCGCTCAGCAGCGCGAGGCGCGCCAGCGATTCGGCGGCGGCGCGACCGTCGGCGAAGGCCAGCGCCGCCGTCCAGCGTGCCTCGGCCAGCCGCCAGTCGCCCGACCGGGCGGCGGCCGTGCCGGCGTGCACGTAGTCGACGCCGGCGCGGATCGCGCCGGGGGCGCGAGCGAGGACGTCCTCGAGCAGCCGCGCGGCCGTGCGCGGGTGCGCCGCCATGATCGCCGCGGCGGCGTCGGCGAGCGGCCGGATGCGCGCCGCCGGGTCGTTCGCGGCTGCGGCCAGCACCGGTGCGGCGGTGGCAGCGAGGTCGCGGTCGCCTGCGCCGGCGGCGGCGGCGGCGCGCGCCCACGCGGCGACCGCCTGGCTGCGCAGTCCCGGTCGGGCAGCGTCGGGTGTGGCCGCCGCCGCGAGGCCTTGGGCGAGCAGGCCGAAGGCCCGCAGCGGCTCGTCTGCGTGCGCCAGCGCGGTGGCGGCTAGCAACCGCAGATCGGCTGGCGCGTCGGCCGCTTCGGCCGCGGCATCGACGAAGCGGTGGGCCAGCGCGGGTGCGTCGGCGAGCGCCTGCGCGAGCAGTTCGGTCTGCAGCAGCGGCGAGCCGGCGGTCGTCATCGTCCGCGGCAGCAGTTCGCGCGGCGAGCGTCCGGCCGCCGCGACGGCGGTCAGCGCCAGCGCCACCGTGGCGGGCTCCGGCGGCAGTTCGTCGAGCAGCCGCGCGGCGGCCGTCGCGGCTTCGGCGGCTTCGCCGGCGGCCAGCAAGCAGCGGATCAGCAGCAGGCGCGGGGCCCGGGCCCGCGGGAACGCCGCCGTGGCGGCGCGGGCACAGCGGTCGGCGTGCGCGCGTTCACCGACGGCGAGCGCCGCCTCGGCGCAGAGCAGGTAGCCGGTGGGATCGGCGACCTGCGGCAGGTCGGCGCGGCGCTCCAGCATCTGCCGCAGCAGTGCCGGGCCGTCGCGGCCGGCGGCCGCGGCCTCGGCGCGGCGCGCTTCGACGTAGGCGGCGAAGGTGTCGTCGTCGTCCGGGTCGATGGCGAGCACGTCCTGCAGCACGGCGGCGGCCGCGAGCGGGCGGCCGAGGCGTCGCTGCAGCGCGATGTTCGCCAGCAGCGGCGCGGTCGATTGCGGCCGCTGGCGCGCCCAAGCCGACAGCGCCGCCTGCAGGTCGGCCTCGGCCGCGCCGTCGCGCTCGACGGCGCGCAGCCAGCCTTCGGCGACCACGGGCAGCAGATCGAGTCGGTCGACGGTCGTCGGCTTGTCGCGCAGCAGATCGAAGGCGTAGCGGAACGAGTCCTTGGCCTTGCGGTTCTCGTCCCACGTCTCGTGCAGGAAGGCGAAGCAGAACGGCAGCGCCGCCGGCGTCGGCTTCAGCGTCTGCCACAGCGGCAGCGCCTGCTTGCCGCTGCGTTCGAGCGCGTCCCGATCACCGCTGCGGAAGGCCGCCAGCGAGCGCGCTGTCAGCAGATCGAGCATGCCAGCACCGACGGTCCGGTCGGCGATGCGCTTGTCGACCACGGCCGGCGTCAGCCAACGGTCCGCGGCGGCGATCGCGGCCGTGTTGCGGCCCGCGCGCAGCAGCGACCACGCCGCCGCAGCGCCCGCTTCGTCGACGTATTGGTGGTCGAACCGGCGGCGCTGGATCTCGCACTGCGCCAGCAGGTCGTCGCGGCGCTGCGACTGGTCCAGCGCCAAGGCGACGGCGCGGAAGGCCGCGACGGGTTCGCCGGGCGCTTCGAGGCTGGCGCGGAACCGGTCGAGCGTCGCTTGCACCTGCGCGCGCAGCGCCGCCAACTGCGCCGCCAGCGCCGGCCACGCCGTCTGCAGGCGTGGATCGTCGGTGTGCATGGCCGCCAACCGCCGGCTAGCGGCTTCGATCGCGGGGTCGAGATCGGGCCGGTACAGATAGGAGTTGACTGCCTGGCGTGCCGCCTCGCGGTTGCGCAGCGGCAGTTCGCGATCCAGCCGGAGCAGCAACGCGCGCAGTTGCGGCTGGTAGCGCGTCTGGCCGGATTCGCCCGCCAGTTCGAGTCCGCGGCCGTGCCCCGGGTTCTCGCCGAGGAACGCCTCGGCGGCGCGCAGCGCCGCTTCGCCATCGCCGGCGAGGGCCAGCAAGCGGATCTCGGTCAGTCGCGCTTCGAGGTCGTGCGGTCCTGCTGACACCAGCCGCCGGACGTCGTTGAGCGCTTCCTCGTAGCGGCCGAGCCGGGTCAGCCACTCGCTGCGCAATCGCAGCACGGTCGCCGTGCGTTCGGCGTCGCCGCGCACGTCGTGTTCGACGAAGCCGAGCACCGCGATGGCGCGCGGGAGCTCGCCCTTGGCCGCCTTCGCCTGGGCCTCGGCGATCGCTTCGTCCGGGCCCTGCAGTGCCAGCGCCGCGTAGGCGAGCGTCAGCGCCAGCGCCGCCAGCGCCGCCGCGATCAGAACTTGCAGGCTCTTCTGCAGCATCGGGATGCGGTCCTTATAGCTCGCGGATCGGCGGGTGCGAACGCATCAGCGGACGCCGTGCTTGCGCAGTTTGTGGAACAGCGTGCTGCGGTCGATGCCGAGCTTCTTCGCCGCGCGCTCGCGGTTGCCGCCGCAGTTCGCCAGTGCCTGGACGAGGATGTCGCGCTCGGCGACGGCGATGGCGTCCTTCCACGGCAGGACCGCGCCGGACGCCGCCTCCGCGCGGGCGGGCGTCGACGCGGTCGCCGTCGCCGTCACCGTCGCGCCAGCGGCCGGCGGACGCGCCAGCGGCGGCAGGTCGGCGAGGTCGATGCGATCGCCCTGGCCGAGCACGACGGCGCGCTCGACGACGTTCTCCAGTTGCCGCACGTTGCCCGGCCACGGCGCCTCGGTCAGCGCGCTGAGCGCCGCCGCCGTGAAGCGCAGTCCGGTGCGGCCGTGCAACTCGGCGTAGCGGCGCAGGAAGTGCTCCGCCAACGGCGCGATGTCGCTGGCGCGTGCGCGCAGCGGCGGCATCTCCAGCGCGACGACGTGGATGCGGTAGTAGAGGTCCTCGCGGAACTCGCCGCGCGCGACCGCCTGCTCCAGGTCCTTGTTGGTTGCCAGCACGATGCGCACGTCGACCGGGATCGTGCGCGTGTCGCCGACGCGTTCGAGCACGCGGTCCTGCAGCACGCGCAGCAGCTTGACCTGGAAGGCCGGCGAACTGGTGCCGATCTCGTCGAGGAAGATCGTGCCGCCGGCGGCGGCCTCGAACTTGCCGACCTTGTCCTTCACCGCGCCGGTGAAGGCGCCCTTCACGTGGCCGAACAGCTCCGACTCCAGCAGCGACTCCGGCAGCGCGCCGCAGTTGACCTCGACGAACGGGCCGGCGCGGCGGCTGCTGAGTTGGTGCAGCGCGCGCGCCAGCAGCGTCTTGCCGGTGCCGGACTCGCCGGTGATCAGCACCGTCGTGCGGGTGTCGGCGACGGCGCGGACGGTCTTGAAGATCGCCTGCATGCGCGGGTCGCTGCCGACGACGTTGTCCAGGCGCAGACGGTCGTCGAGCGCCGACTTCAGCTGCTGGTTCTCGCGCTGCAGCGCCGCCTTCTCCAGCGCCCGGTCGATGGCGACGAGGATCTGGTCGGGGCTGTACGGCTTGCCGAGGAAGTCGGCCGCGCCCTGGCGCATCGCCTGCACGGCGTCCTGCACCGAACCGAACGCCGACATCAGCACGACGGCGACCTCGGGCCGCTTCTGCTGGATCTCCTGCAGCAGCTTCATGCCGCCGCCGCCGGGCAGGCTGAGTTCGCACAGCACGAGGTCGACGTCGTCCTCGGACAGCGGTCCGAGCGCCGACGGCAGGTCCTTGGCGGCGTCGGCTTCGAAGCCGCGCGTCTGCAGCAGCGCCTGCAGTTCGCGCTGGGCGCGCGGGTCGGGGTCGGCGACGAGGATGCGGGTCATGGGGGCGGCGGGTCGGGGTTCGGCGACGGCGTCGCAGCCGGTCGACGGGGTCGGCATCGGCCGACGGCGGGGGCGGGCTGGAGTCCGTCGGCTCCGGTCCGCGCGGCAGCGCGCCAGGAGCATTGGCCGCGGCTCCGGGCTAGCCTCTGCGCCCCGACGCCGATGCCGTTCCGCCCGCCATGGACCGCCGCAACGCCCGCTGCCGCCGCGGTGCCGGAGGAGTCGCTGGCGGACGTGCTGGCGGCGGTGCGCCGGCTCGAACTGGCGCCGGGGCGGCTGGTCACCGACGTGCTCTCCGGCGGCTTCCGCTCGTCGTTCCGCGGCGGCGGCGTCGAGTTCCACGACGTCCGCGAATACGTCGAAGGCGACGACCCGCGCGCCGTCGACTGGAACGTCACCGCCCGCCTGGGTCGCCCGTTCGTCAAGCGCTTCGTCGAGGAGCGCGAGCGCACGCTGGTGTTCGTCGTCGACCAGGGCGTCGGCATGGCGGCAGGACTCGGCGCCTGGTCGCTGCGGCAGATGGCGGCGCGCGTCGCCGCCTGCCTGTGCCGCATCGCGATCGCCAACCACGACCGCGTCGGCCTGCTGGCCGGCGTCAGCGGCATCGACCGCCTCGTGCCGCCGAAGAAGGGTCCGCGGCACGTGCTGCGCGCCCTGCGCGACGTCGTCGAAGCGCCGCTGCGGCCGCACGCCGCGGACCTGTCGGCGATGCTCGCGGCGGTCGGCGGCCGCCTGCGCCGCCGCGCCGTGGTGTTTGTGCTGTCGGACTTCGCCGGTGCGCGGCCCATCGCCAGCCTGCCGAGCGTGGCGCAGCGGCACGACGTGGTCTGCGTGCGGCTCGTCGCGCGCGAGCTGCACGCGCCGCCGCACGCGCTGCTCGACGTCGTCGATCCGCGCGGCGGCCGCAGCGCCGTGCTCGACTTCACTGCCGCCGCGGTGCGCGCGGCGTGGTCGGCGCGCGTCGGCGCGTGGCGCGCCGCGCGCCAAGCCGAGTTCGCGCGCGCCGGCGCCGACAGCTTCGAAGTGCTCGGCCCCGCCGACGCAGGCATCGACGCCATCGGCCAGCCGCTGGCGCGCTTCTTCCGCCGCCGCTCGCTGCGGGGGGTGGCGCGATGACGCAAACGCCGCAGGGCAGCGGGCCGGTGGCGCTGGAGTGGCCCGGCGACGTGCGCGACCTGCCCACCGGCGCGGGTTGGCTCGGCCTCGCTGCGCTCGCGGTCGCCTTGGTCGGCGCGCTGGCGTGGTGGTGGTGCCGCCGCGCCGCGGTCGCGCCGGTCGGGGTCGCGCTGCCGGCGCCGCCGCCGCCGCCGCCAACTGCCGCCGCGCTGCTCGCTGCGCTCGCCATGCCCGGCGACGCCGCTTCGGCCGCGGCCTTCGCCGCCGAGGTCAAGCGCCTGGTGCGCTTGCACGTGCGCGAACGCTTCGGCTTCGCGGCGTTCGCGGCGACCAGCGAAGAACTGCAGCGGGCGCTGCCGCAGGCCCCCGGTCTGGCGCCGTGCTTGTCGGCTTGCGACGCCGTCCTGGTCGCCGCAGCGTCGCTGCGCGCCGACGCGGCCGCCCACCTGCGTGCGCACGCGTTCGCATTCGCCAGCGGCGACGGCCGCGCGGAGTTGGCGCCGTGATGCGCGCCGCGTGCGCGTGCGGCAGCCGCTGCGGTCGACCCGGGGGTGCGTGCCGGGGCGGCGTCGGCGCGCTGTCCGCCGGGGTGGTCCGATGAACTGCTTCGCCGCGGTGGACGCGCTCGCAGCCGTCGTCGTCGCCGGCCGCGGTGGCGTCGCACCGGACACGGCGACGGCGGGGGTGACGCTGCTCGCCCCGTGGGCCTTGCTGCTCGCCCTCGCCGTCGTCGCGGCGGCGGTCTGGCAGTGGCGGCGTCGGCCGCGGTTGCCGTTCGCCGGGCTGCACCTGCTCGCCGATCCGGTCGACCCGGCGCTGGATCTGCCGCCGTTGCCGACGACGTGGCGCGCGCGCTGGTCGACGCTGCCGCCCGTGCTCGACGCGGTTGCCGCGTTGGCGTTGGTCGCCGCGTTGGCGCGCCCGGTCGAACACGTGCCAGCACCGCCCGCGCCGCCGGGCCGCGACCTGCTGCTTTGTCTCGACGTCAGTTCGTCGATGGCGGCGAACGACCTCGACCCGCAGCGCACGCGCCACGCCGTCGGCCTCGCCCTCGTCGAGCGCTTCGTGCGCGCGCGCGCCGGCGACCGCATCGGCGTCGTGGCGTTCGCGCGCTACGCCGACCTCGTCTGTCCGCCGACGCGCGACCACGAGGCGCTGCTCGCGGCGCTGCGCCGCCTGCAACTCGTGCCCAAGGAAGGTCCCGAGGACGCGACGGCGATCGGCGCCGCCGTCGGCAAGGCGGCGGCGTCGCTGGCGGCCGCCGAAGGGGCGGGCAAGGTCGTCGTCGTCGTCACCGACGGCGAGGAGAACGTCAGCAACAAGCTGCTGCCGAACGAGATCGCGCCGCTGCACGCGGCGCAGGCGTGCGCCGCCGCCGGCATCCGCGTGCACGCCGTCGTCGTCGGCCGCGGCAACCAGAACCCCGACGGCCGCTTCCAGGCGCTCGACACCACGGCGGTGCAGCAGCTCGCGGGGGCGACCGGCGGCCGCAGTTGGCGGTGCGAGGACGAAGCCGCGTTGGCAGAGGTCTACGCGCGCATCGACGCGCTCGAAGCCGACGCGCCGGCCGCGAAGGGCGTCGTCGTGCGCGAGCGCTTCGCCGTGGCGCTGGCGGTCGCCGCCATCGCCGCGGCGCTGGCGCGGCTGCTGCGCTCGGCCGGCCTGCGGAGGTTGCCGTGAGCGGACTGTTCTTCCTGTGGCCGGGGCATTGGCCGGTGGCGCTGCTGGCGCTGCCCGCGTGCGCGGCACTGTGGTCCTGGCGGCGGACGCGCGAGCAGCGCCTGCAGCGGGCGCTCGGCGCGCGCACCGAGCGGCTCGTCGGCGCGCCGGCGGCGGCGCGTTGGCGTTGGGCGACCGATGCCGGCGCGGTGCTGCTCGTCGGGCTCGCCGTGCTGGAACCGGCGACACCTGGCGACGTCGGTGAAGCGGGGGGCGACGTGGCGCTGTGCGTCGACGTGTCGTGGTCGATGGCGGCGCGCGACGTCACGCCGTCGCGGTTGGCTCTCGCCCAACAGGCGATCGCGCGCTTGGCCGCGACCGCGAGCGACACCCGCGCAGCACTCGTGGCCTACGCCGGCGAGGCGTTGGTCGCAGCGCCGCTGACCGCCGACCTGGCCGCCGTGGCCACGTTGGCCGGCGAACTCGCGCCGGGCGCGCACGGCCGCGCCGGCACCGATCCCGGCGCGGCGATCGATCGCGCGGTCGCGTTGCTGCAGCGCGGCGGCCGGGCCGGCGCGGTCGTGATGCTGAGCGATGGCGAGGACTTCGCCGGCGGCGCGCTGGCGGCGGCGCGCCGCGCCGCGGCCGCGGGGTATCCGGTGCACGCGCTCGGTCTTGGCACTGCGGCGGGCGGCAAGATCGTCGTCGACACCGGCGCGGGCGAGGCGTTCGTGCAGGATGGCGCGGGCGAAGACGTCATCACGCGCGGCGAGTTCGCCGCGCTCGCGGCCTGGGCCGCCGCCGGCGGCGGCCGCAGCGTGCCGCTCGCCGATGGCGACGGCCTGCGCGCGCTGCACGACGGCGTGCTGGCTCCCGCGGCGCGCGAGGCGGCGGTGCGCGCAGGTCGGCTGCAACCGCTGCCGCTGTGGCGGTGGCCCTTGTTCGCGGCGGTGGTGCTCTGGATGCTGGCTGCGTGCGCGCAGGAGCGACGGCGATGACGGTGCGGGCGGGCTTCGCGGCGATGGCGTTCGCCAGCGTGTGGACCAGCGCGCTGGCCGGTGCCCTGGCCGGGCAACTGGCGGCGCAGGATCCGGCCGCCTTCGCGGCCGCGGTCGCCGACTACCGCGCCGGCAAGCACGAGGCGGCGTTCGCGGCCTTCCAGGAGCAGTTCGCCGCCGCGGGCGACGCGGCGGGCGACGCGCTGCGTTGGAACCTCGCCCTCGCCGCGTTGCGGTTGCAGCGCAGCGGCGACGCCGAGGCCGCGGTCGCGCCGTGGCTCGCGGGCGGCGACGACGCGCGACGCGCCGACGGCGAGTTCGTGCTCGGCATGGCAGGCGCGCAGCGCAGCGAACTCGCCGCCGCCGCCGCGCAGTTGCCCGATGCCGAGCCGCTGGCGTGGGCGATGGCGATCCGAGCCATGGAACAGGCGGCCGATGCGTTCGTGCGCGCGGCCGCGGCCCGCGGCGGTTGGCCCGAGGCCGAGCGCAACGCCGCGCGCACGCGCGCCCGCGTCGAGGAACTCAAGCGCCTGCGCGACGCCGCGCGCGAGCAGGCCGCCAAGAAGGCGTCGGCGCCGAAGCCGTTGCCGCCGGCTCCGCAGCCCAAGCCCGACCAGGACGACGACCCGCTCGGCCTCGTCACCGAGCCGCTGCCGGCGAACGAGTTGCCTGCGCTGGCGCGGCGCATCGCGCAGCGCGACCAGAAGAAGGTCGCCGTGCGGCGCGAACAGCAGCAGAAGACGCGGCGCGCCGGGGAGCGCGGCTGGTGAGTCGCGTTCGTCGCGCCCGGGCGAAGTCCGCCGCCGGCATCGCGGTCGGCGGCGCCGTGACCGCGCTCTGCCGCACGGCGTTCGCGGTGGTGGCGCTCGGGTCGGCGCACGCGGTGGCGCAGGCGGCGCCAGCGGCCGCCGCGCCGGTGCGCGCCTTCGTCGAGATCGACGGTGTGCCGGCGCGCGCGTGGGTGGGGCAGGTGTGCGAACTCACCGTGCGCGTCGGCGTCGATGCCGCGTGGTTCGCCGCGCATGCCGTGCCGCTGACGGCGCAGGCGCTCGACCAGCCGTTCCACGTGCAGATCCCATGGTTGGCCAGCACCGACGACGCGCGTGCGACCGTCGTGCCGCCGCCGGCCGCAGCGGCAACGCAGCGCGTCGCCGTCGGCGATCGCGCCGAGGCCTTCGCCGTCGCCGCGCCGCGCACGATCGAGGGCCGCGCCTTCACGACGCTCGCGCTGCGCGTGCGCTGGCAACCGCGGCGCGACGGCGCGTTGCCGCTGGCGGCGGTGCGGCTGCGCTACGCCTTCGCCACCGCGTTCGTCGACGACTTCCTGCGCGGTCGGCAGCCGCTGGATCGGCAGGAGGCGGGCGTCGCCGGCGCTGCGGTGGTCGTGCTGGTGGCGTCGCTGCCGCTGCCAGCGCCGGCGGGCTTCACCGGCGCGGTCGGCGCCTTCACGCTCGCGGTGGCGCCGGCATCGGCGCAGGCCGAGGTCGGCCGCGCGGTACCGGTGACGGCGACGCTGGCGGGCGACGGCAACTTCGGCGACTTCGCCTTCGCGCTGGCGCTGCCGCTGCCCGGCTGCCACGTCGACGGCATCGTCGCCGTGCCCGGCAGCGGGGGCCGCGCCTTCCGACTCGACGTGCTGCCGCTGCGCGAGGGGCTGCGCGAACTGCCGCCGCTGGCGTTCGTCGCCTTCGATCCGGCGGTTGGCGGGTACGCGACGATCGCCGCGCCGTCGGCCGCGCTCGCCGTTGCGGCAGCGCGCGCGGACCTGCCACTGCGCGTGCGGCAGTTGGTCGACGCCGACGCGGCGGCGATGCCGTCGTCACGCTGGCCGGCTGTGGTCGGCGCGGCGCTGGCGCTGCTGCTCGCCGGCGCCATGCGCGCGCACCGCCGCCGAATCGCTCGGCGCGCGCGGCTCGCCGCGATCGACGCATTCGCATCGGCGCCGAGCGCCGATCCGGCAGCGCGGGTCGCCGCCTACGAAGCGGCGCTGGCCCGCATCGCGGGGCTGCCGACGTGGCGGCCCGACGGCTTCGCCGCGCTGGCCGCGCGTGCGCCGGCGGACGCGGTCGCCGCGCTGCGTGCGCACCACGGCGGCCTCGACGCCGCGCGCTTTGGCGGCGTCAGCGTGCCGACGGATGCGGTGGTGGTCGCGCTCCGGCGCGCGCTCGATTGACGTCGCAGTCCGAGCGTCGCGCAGCACCGAGGCCGTTCGTCGGTTCCGTGGCGCCGCGCTGGCTCCCAATCTTCGCTGCCGAAGGTGCTCGATGCCCCGTTCCCCGTTGTCGTCGCTCGCCGTCGCCGTGGTCGCGGCGGGTTCGTTGTCGGCGCAACGCCCCGACGCCGGTGCCAAGGCCAAGGTGACGATGCGCTTTGCGCCTGCCGTCGGCGCGGTGTCGCACTGCACCTTGCGGGCCGAGACCGCCGCCGAGAACGAGCAGATCGGCACGATGGAGGCGAAGCTCAGCCTCCATTGCGAGCGCACGGTCGTGGCGGCGAAGGACGGCGTCGTGACGCTGCGCTATCGGTTCCTGCGCGTCGTGGGCTCCCAGGTCCAGACGCGGCCGGCCGGCGAGAAGCAGGAAGCGACCTACGACAGCGACAAGGACAAGGGGCAGCCATCGCCGCAGTTTCCGGACATCGCCGAGGACACCATGGTGTGCAAGGTCGACGCCCGCGGCCGCATCGTCGAGGTCGAGGCGCCGGACGGCATGACGCGACAGTCCATCAGCCCGTTCGCGCTCAACGGCGATCCCGCGTCGTTCGTGCGGTTGTTCGCCTTCGAACTGCCGGCAGCGGCCGTCGCCGCCGGCGATGGCTGGTCGCCGAAGTGGGCGGTCGGCATGGGGGAGCACGAGTCCTTCGCGTTCCAGTCGGCCAGCAAGCTGGTCGCCGTGGCCGCGGGCAAGGCCGCGGTCGAGGACGTCGCCACGTGCGCGGCGCCGCCGGACATCGGTCGGGGTTCGACGGTCGAGGCCGTCAGCGCGAAGGCCAGTGCGAGCGTGGACGTTGCGGACGGCAGCGTCAGCGCGCTGACGCGCGAGATGAAGCTCACAGGCACTGCGGGCAACGCGCAGGGCGCGGTGGCGTTGACGCTGCGCTGGATCGTGCAACCGGCCGAAGCGCCGCCGGCCAAGGCGAAGGGCGGCGACGAGGCGAAGCGCCCGGCCCCGGGCGACGGTCGCTGACTGCTGGCCGGGGGTTCTGCAGCGGCGTTCGTGCAGTAGCCTGCGACGCGCCATGCCAGAAACTCCGGACGACTGGGCGCGCCAGCTCAAGCGCGATGGGGAAGCGCGCGCCGCCCTTGCCTCCCGCGACCTGTTCGTCGCCTCGCACGCCGGCTGGAACGACCCGGTCGCCTGGGACCACACGGCCGCGACCGCGGTCGAACGGTTCCTCGCCGGCCTCGACGCCGCGTGACTGCGCGGCGTCGACGTGCTCGAACTCGGGTGCGGCTCCGGTCGCCTCGCGCCGCGCTTGCGCGCCGCGGCCCGCAGCTACACCGGCTTCGACATCGCCGCCGGCATGGCGGCCGTGGCCGCGCAGCGCTGCGCCGGGCTCGACGGCGTGCGGTTCTTCGTCGGCGACGGCCTGTCGGTGCCGCCGCCGGCGCAGGACCGTCAGTACGGCCTCGTGCTCGCGGTGGCGGTGTTCATCCACTGCCCGCGCGACGTCATCGCGACCAACGTGCGCAACGCCTACCGTCAGGTGGCGGCCGGCGGCCAGTTGCGGCTGTCGGTGCTCGCCTACCACGACGATCCCGAGGGCATCGTCGGCGACGCGGGCGCGGTGCAGCAGGCGACCGAGACGCTGGCGACCGACATGGCGCAGGTCATCGCCAACCTGACGCCGGAAGAGCGGCGGCTTGCGTTCGAGACCTACTACATGGGCGATCGCTTCCACTACGCGGAGCTGGCGCCATTCCTGCGCGAACTGACCGGCGGCGAGGTGGCGCTGTACCGCGGCGATCCCGGCTGCATCTACGCCGCGGTGAGCAAGCCGGCGTGAGCGGGTGGGCGGGCGGTGGCTGCCGTCGCCCGTCGCCGGCATGGCGACTTCGTACTGGGTTCGTCGTGCCGGGTTGCCCGGCTTCCTTGGTCCGATGGAACTGACGGTGCTGCGGCGTGCCGTCGAGGTCGGCGACATCTCGCTGCGCGCCGATGCGCGCGTCGCTGCCGGCGATGGCAAGCCGGAGGTGCTCGATGGCACGGGTTGGATCGCCCTGCACGAACTGCTCGGCCTCGCGCCGCCGCCGACCTTGCCGCCGCCCGCGCTGACGCTGGCGCAGGTGCGGCAGGACGTGCGCCGCAGCTCCGCGTATCGCGGCGTGCGCAAGTGGTTGGCGCTCACCTTGCTGCCGTTCTTCGCGCTCGCGCTCTTGCCGTGGATCGAGGTGTGTCTCGTGGCCTTCGGCAACCATCGCGACGCACCGCGCCTGACCTTCGGCTTCGTCGGGCTGAAGTCCCTGGAGTTCTACTTGCTGCTCGCCGTGCCACTGGTCGCCTGGAACCTCGCCCGCGCGCTGTTCGACATCGCCGATTGCCACCTGCTGCAGCGCGCCGAACGCGCGCAGCGCTGACCCAAACGGGGCGACGCGACCAGTTCCGCGCCCGACTCGCCGCGGTGCAGGTAGAGTCCCTACCGGTCCTCGCGGCAGGCCTACGACGAAACCACACGGCGCGGCGAGCGCGCAGCGCACGGCGGACACGGAGGGCAGGTGCTGCGGGGTGCGTGGTCAGCGCCGGCTGACCCTCCGGCGCAGGGCGCGATGGTGCAGGGGGAGGGACTCGAACCCTCACGGCCGTTGCCGGCCCGCGGCTTTTAAGGCCGCTGCGTCTGCCGTTTCGCCACCCCCGCGGCCGGCGGGCGCATCATGCGATGGCGGGGGGCGCGGCGGAAGCTCGGTAGTGGAGTCGATGCGCACGACTGCAATCTTCGTCACGGTTCCGAGCTCCGTGGATTGGTGTAGCAGCCTCGGAAGTTCGCTCCCTCGCACCATGAAAGAACTCTTCCTCAACCTCGTCACGGGCGGCGCTCGGCAGCGAATCGCCAAGGCCCAAGAGAAGTATGGCCAAGCCGTTGCGTGTCTGCAGGCGCGGTGGACGGCCGCTGCGACGACGGTCGCGGACGCCGTCGCAAAGGGCCGTCGGCTGGAGGCGACGTTGGCGTCGGCCGCAAGCCGACTCCATCAGCACGCTCCCGCCGCCGGACTGCGCGCAGTTGCGATCCGTGGGGACCTGTCCATTGGGACCGCACCCGCCGCGAAGGGGGCCGTCGCCGGGTTGATGGAGGGCGCCGCGGCTGGCGTCGTGACGACGAGCATGGTAACCGGCGCCGTCGGTGCACTCGGTTCGGCGTCGACGGGTGCGGCGATCAGCGGACTCGCGGGGGCCGCGAAGTCGAGCGCGACGCTGGCGTGGCTGGGTGGCGGATCGCTGGCAACAGGAGGCGGTGGGGTCGCAGCAGGAGGATTCGTGGTGGGTGCCCTGCTGGCCGTGCCGGTCTTCTGTGTCGTGCGCAGATTCTCGCGCGCCGAAGCGGATCGGATGGAAGCCGAATGCATGGAGCAGCTGGCTGCCGTCGAGCGTCAGGTGACCGCGCGTGAAGCCAGCGTGCAGCGGTTGGTCGATGCCGGCAGGGCCGCGGCTTGGCTTGCAGGCGACCTTCAGCGTGCCATTGACGCTCACGACGCCGCGGAGCGGCTCGCCGCCACGCCACGGCCGGTACCGCAACGGTCATGGTGGCTGCGTTGGTTCCTGGCGCCGCTTGATTCGTGGCGTCAGCGTGTGGCCCAACGCAGACTCTTCGCCTTCGCCGAGGCGCGCGATCGGTTGGCAGCGGAGTTTGCGCGCGCGACAGCAGAGCTCGGGCGCATTCGCGCGTCCTGGTGACCTTTCGATCGGCGACCCCACCTGGGCCGGCAAGTGTTCGAGCGCAGACACGCGCAGCCAGCCACTCCGCGGGCTGGTGTCAACGCCGGGTCGGAACCCGAAGAAACGGCGAAAGCCTGCGCTGGCAGAAGTGAGGTCCCGCCCAGAATCGAACTGGGGTAGACGGATTTGCAATCCGTTGCCTAACCACTTGGCTACGGGACCACGTGGGGCGCAGGAAGGTAGCGTCGGCGGCGGTGGGTGCAAGAGCAGACGTGCGGTGGCGTCGCCGACCGCCGAAACGGGTGCGGCGCGGCCGCCGGCCCGTCCGTATGCTCCCCGCCTTGCCGCGTGCCCCCGCGGCGTCCGAACCCGTGAAGACCAAGAAGAACATCCACTTCGAGTTCGACCAAGACCTCGTCCGCGAGCCGTTGCTCTACAAGATCAACCGTTCGTTCGACGTCGTGGTCAACATCCGCGGCGCCTCGGTCAACGACCGCGGCGGCTTCATCGCCCTGGAACTCGAGGGCGAGAGGACGGAGGTCGACCGCGTGCTCGACTACTTGCGCGGCCAGGGTGTTCGCCTCGGCGAAGGCCTGGGGAGTCCCGAGCAGTGATGCGGGCGGGGCTCGGGGGGCTGCTCGCCGCGCTCTGGCTCGCGGTCCCGGCCCTGGCGCCGGCGGCGCCCAACGACATGGTCGCGCGCGGCGCGCGCGGCGTGGTCGTGAGCCAGGAGCCGCACGCGACCGCGGTGGGGCTGCAGGTGCTGCAGAACGGCGGCAACGCGGTCGACGCGGCGGTCGCGACGGCGCTGGCGCTGGCGGTGACGCACCCGCAGGCCGGCAACCTCGGCGGCGGCGGCTTCTTCGTCATCCGCATGGCCGACGGCCGCACGGCGGCGATCGACTTCCGCGAGAAGGCGCCGAAGGCGGCGCACGCCGACATGTACCTCAAGGCCGACGGCAGCGTCGACCAGGACACGGTGCAGTTCGGCGCCACGGCGGCGGGCGTGCCGGGCGCGCCGGCGGGTCTGCTGCTGGCGCTGAAGAAGTACGGCAGCAAGAGCCTCAAGGACGTCGCCGCGCCGGCGATCCGGCTGGCGCGCGAGGGCTTCGTCGTCGACCAGTTCCTCGCCGGCAGCCTCGCCGAGGCCAAGCAGGACCTCGGCCGCTTCCCGTCGACGCGCAAGGTGTTCTTCAAGGACGACGCGCCGCTGCGCCAGGGCGACCTGCTGACGCAGCCGGACCTCGCCGAGACGCTGCAGCGCTTCGCCGACAAGGGCTTCGACGGCTTCTACCGCGGGCGCACCGCCGAGCTGATGCAGGCGCAGATGCAGCGCGACGGCGGCTTCGTCACCGCCGACGACTTGGCGGCGTACGAGGCGAAGGAGCGCCCGGTGCTGCGCGGCAGCTACCGCGGCCACGAGGTGCTGACCATGCCGCCGCCGTCGTCGGGCGGCGTCTGCATGCTGCAGATGCTGGCGATGCTCGAAGGCCACGACCTCAAGGCCATGGGCTACGGCAGCAGCGCGTCGATCCACCTGCTCGCCGAGGTCATGCGCCGCGCCTACGCCGACCGCTCGCGGTGGCTCGGCGACCCGGACTTCTACGCGGTGCCGCAGGACGGTCTGCTCGCCGCCGCCTACGCCAAGGCGCGCATGGCCGACTTCGACGCCGGCAAGAAGGGGCCGGTGCAGCCGGGCCTGCCGGCCGGCGGCAAGGAGACCGAGGACACGACGCACTTCTCGGTCGTCGACGTCGCCGGCAACGCCGTCGCCTGCACGACCACGATCAACTCGACGTTCGGGGCCTGCTGCGTCGTCGACGGCGCCGGCTTCCTGCTGAACAACGAGATGGACGACTTCTCGGCGAAGCCGGGGGTGCCCAACCAGTTCGGCCTCGTCGGCGGCAAGGCCAACGCCATCGCCCCAGGCAAGCGCATGCTGTCGTCGATGACGCCGACGATCGTGCTGCAGGACGGCGAACTGCGGCTGGTGCTCGGCGCGCCGGGCGGCGGCCGCATCATCACCGGCGTCATACAGACGCTGCTCAACGTCGTCGACCACGGCATGGCGCTGGAACTCGCCGTGCGCGCGCCGCGCGTGCACCACCAGTGGCTGCCCGACGAGATCGCGTGGGAGCCGATGGCGCTGTCGGCCGACACCCGCGCGGCGCTGCAGCAGAAGGGCCACGCGTTCGCCGAGCGGCCGCGCGGCATCGCCCAGGTGTTCGCCGTCGAGCTGCGCAAGGACGGCACGCGCATCGGCGTCGCCGACCCGCGCAGCGGCGGCTCGGCGCTGGCGTACTGAGGCCGCGCGCACGACCACCATGGTCCACCCGATCCGCATCGCCCCGTCGCTGCTCGCCGCCGACTTCGCGCGGCTGGGCGACGAAGTGCGCTCGGTCGAGGCGGGGGGCGCGGACTGGCTGCACCTCGACGTCATGGACGGCCACTTCGTGCCCAACCTGACGTTCGGGCCGTTCGTCTGCCAGGCGATCGACAAGGTCGCGGCGCGGCCGCTCGACGTGCACCTGATGATCACCGACCCGTGGCAGTACGCCGACGCGTTCCTCGACGCCGGCGCCGACTGCCTGACCTTCCACGTCGAGGTCGCGGCCAAGGGCGACGCGCGCGCGCTGCTGCGGCGCATCCGCGCGCGCGGGGCCAAGGCGGGGCTGTCGCTGCAGCCGGACACGCCGGCCGAGGCGCTGCGGCCGTTCGTCGGCGAGCTCGACCTCGTGCTGGTGATGAGCGTCTTCGCCGGCTTCGGCGGCCAGAAGTTCATGCCCGAGGTGCTGCCCAAGGTGCCAGCGCTGCGCGCGATGGGCTTCGACGGCGAGGTCGCGATCGACGGCGGCATCGGTCCGAGCACGATCGCCGCCGCCGCCAAGGCCGGCGTCAACGTCTTCGTCGCCGGCACCGCCGTCTTCGGCACCAGCGACCGCGCCGCGCGCATCGCCGAGCTGCGCGCGCTCGCCGCCGCCGCCCGCTGAACGAGCTTCCCCGCGCCCCCTTCGCTGGCTATCTTCCGCCACCCGCCCGCAACCCGAACAGGAATCGAACAACATGGCTTGGACCCGCTTCGGCAAGAAGAAGGACATGCCCGGTGGACTCTGGATCAAGTGCGAGTCCTGCGGGGTGATGCTCTTCCGCAAGGACTTCGAGCAGAAGAACCGGGTCTGCGGCACCTGCGGCTACCACTTCACCCTGCCGGCGCGCGAGCGCATCGCCATCACGGTCGACCCGGGCAGCTTCGACGAGATGTGGAAGGACCTGCGCGCGCAGGACCTGCTCGGCTTCAACGACCGCGTGCCATACGCCGAGAAGCTGGTGCAGACCAAGCAGAAGACCGGCGAGTCGGACGCGATGGTGACCGGCACCGCCAAGATCAAGGGCCTGGCCTGCGCGCTCGGCGTGATGAACTTCCAGTTCCTCGGCGGCTCGATGGGCATGGTCGTCGGCGAGAAGATCGCGCTGCTGTGCGAGCACGCGCTGAAGACCCGCCTGCCGGTGGTGCTGTTCGCCTGCTCCGGCGGCGCGCGCATGCACGAAGGCGCCGTGTCGCTGATGCAGATGGCCAAGACCTGCGGCGCGCTGCAGCGGCTCAACGCCGCGCGCGTGCCGACGATCTCGGTGATGACGCACCCGACGACCGGCGGCGTCACTGCTTCGTTCGCGTCGGTCTGCGACCTGCTGGTCGCCGAGCCCGGCGCGCTGATCGGCTTCGCGGGACCGCGCGTGATCGCCACGACGATAAAGAAGGAGCTGCCCAAGGGCTTCCAGCGCTCGGAGTTACTGCTGGAGAAGGGCCAGGTCGACCGCATCGTGCCTCGCGCTCAGATGCGCGACGAGCTCGCACGCCTGCTCGCCTACGCCACCGGCGCCGATCCGGTCGCCGCGTTCTAGCCGCAGGTGGTCGCCGCGCCGGCCGAGGCCGAAGCGGTCGCGGTCGCGGCGGGCGCCGGCACGGTCGCCGGGGCGGACGCCGACAAGCCGAAGAAGAAGTCCAAGGCGAAGAAGGCGTGAGCCACGCCCGCTGCCGCGCCGCGGGCGCGCGAGGCCGCCCGTGAGCGGGCTGAAGCCGATGCGCCCCGTTCCGCGCGGCGGGCCGGCGCCGCGCTTCCACGGCCGCTACAAGGTCACGCCCGAGGACTTCGCCGTCGACGAGGTGCCGGCCTACGTCCCGTCCGGCGCGGGCGACCACGTCTGGCTGTGGGTCGAGAAGCGTTCGCTGTCGACGCTCGACCTGCTGCACGAACTCGGCCGCGCGCTCGACCGCGACGAGCGCAGCTTCGGCATCGCCGGCCTCAAGGACGCGCAGGCCGTCAGCCGGCAGTGGGTCAGCATCGAGCACGTCGATCCCAAGCGCTGCGAGGGCCTGCGCGGCGAGCGGTTCGCCGTGCTCGACGTGCGCCGCCACGGCAACAAGCTGCGCATGGGCCACCTGCGCGGCAACCGCTTCGGCATCACGCTGCGCGGCGCGCGGCCCGAGGACCTCGCGTCGGCGCAGCAGAACCTCGCCGACCTCGCGGCCCGCGGCGTGCCGAACTACTTCGGCGAGCAGCGCTTCGGCAAGCGCGGCGCCAACCTGCAGAAGGGCCTCGACGTGCTGCGCGGCGACCCGCGCCAGTTCGCCGCGCGCATGCCGCGGCGCGTCTTCGGCCTCGTGCTGTCGGCGGTGCAGAGCGAGGCGTTCAACCGCGTCGTCATGGCGCGGCTGGCGACGCTCGGCACGCTGCTGCCCGGCGACCTCGCCTTCAAGCACGACAACGGCTCGGTGTTCGCCGTCGACGACCCGGCGAAGGAGCAGCCGCGCTGCGACCAGTTGCTGGTGTCGCCGAGCGGGCCGCTGCCCGGGCCGGAGATGATCCAGCCGGCCGGCGAGCCGAAGCAGATCGAGGACGACGTGCTGCGCGCGCTCGGCCTGACGCACGAGCTGTTCGGCAAGCTGCCGTTCCGGCTCTGCCGCGGCGAACGGCGGCCGCTGCGCGCGCCGGTCGTCGATCCCGTCGCCGAGGTCGTGCCGGGTGGACTGCGCGTCGCGTTCGAGCTGCCGCGCGGCGCCTACGCCACGTCGGTGCTGCGCGAACTGCTCGTCGACACGATCTGGTTCGGGCCGGGCGACGGGTAGGGATCGCTGTCCGCGGCGCGACGCGCGCAGGGTGCGCTCGCTGTCGCCGCCGACCGCATACCGCCGCCGGCCAGCGCGTCGGCGAGGCCCGAACTGCGGTCCGGCCAGCGCGCGAGCGCGGGTGCGAGCAGGTCGAGGTCGCCGTGCACGAGCACCCGGCGCCGGCCGCGCGTGACGCCGGTGTAGACGAGCGGCGCGTCGAGCAGGTCGATCGCCGTGTCGGGCAGCGACAGCAGCACGTCGTCGAACTCACTGCCCTGCGCCTTGTGCACCGTCATCGCCCAGGCGGTCTCGTGCGCCGGCAGGCGCGCCAGGGGCACGAGGCGCGGTTCCTCGGCGCCGCGCGGGAAGGCGACCGCGGAGCGGCCGGCGGGGTCGATGACGACGACGCCGAGGTCGCCGTTGTAGAGGCGGTTCGGGTGGTCGTTGGCGGTGACCAGCACCGGCCGGCCGAGGTAGTCGCTGCGGTCCGTGCGCACGCCCTCGCCGCGCAGCAGCGCCTCGATGCGCGCGTTCCACGCCGTCGCGCCGTGCGGGCCGTGGCGCGTGGCCGTCAGCACGCGGAAGGCGCCGAGCCGGCTGCCGACGTCGGCTTCGCCGGTGGCGGCGGCGAGGATCGCGGCGCGGAATGGCTGCAGTGCGGCGTCGATCGTCGCGGCGTGCGGCAGGTCGGCGTGGCCGGCGCGCAGCGCGGCGAGCGCGGCCTGGGGATCGCGGCCCGCCATGGCGACGGCGAAGGCGCCGATGCCGGCGCGCGCGGCGAAGCGGTAGTTGCGGCGCAGGCCGACGACGACGGCGGCGATGGGCGGCGCGCCGACGCGCTCGGGCAGGGCGCAGCCCAGCGCGTCGCGGCAGAACGCGGCGAGCGCCGCGCCAGGGCCGCGCTCCGGCGCGGCGGCGCGGCAGAGGTCGCCGAGCGGCTGGCCGGCGCCCACGGCGGCCAACTGGTCGCGGTCGCCGACCAGCAGCAGCCGCGCCGCCGGCGGCAGGGCGCGACACAGCGTCGCCAGCAGCGCCGGTTCGGCCATCGACGCCTCGTCGACCACGACGACGTCGTGGCGCAGCGGCCGGTCGGGGCCGCGGGCGAACGCGTCGTCGGCGGGCCGGTAGCCGAGCAGCCGGTGCAGCGTCGTCGCTTCGCAGCCGGCGACCACGTCGGCGAGCGACGGCAGCGACGCGGCTGCGGTGCGCAGCGAGTCGAGTAGGCGCGCGGCCGCCTTGCCGGTCGGCGCGCACAGGGCGACGCGCAGCGTCGGCTGCCGGCGGGCGAGCACGGCGAGCCAGCGCGCGACCGTCGTCGTCTTGCCGGTGCCCGGGCCGCCGGTCAGTACGGCGAACGACGCGCGCGCCGCCGCGGCGATGGCGACGAGCTGCCAGTCGACTTCGGACCCGGCCGCCGGCAGCAGGCCGAGCGCGTCGAGGTCGGCGCGCAGCGTCGCGGCGTCGCAGCGCGGCGGTTCCTGCAGGCGGGCGCGCACGAACGCCGCCAGCGTTGCCTCGCTGGCGCGGTCGCGCCGCAGGTACAGGCGGTCCTTGCCGTCGAGCGCGAGCGGCAGCGGGCTGTCCGTCGGCGCGGCGTCGGCGACGACGCCACTGGCGAGCAGCGCGCGCCGCCACGTCGCCGCGTCGGGGAACGGCTTCTGGCCGGCGGCGGCCGCCAGCGGCAGGCACACGTGGCCGCGTTCGCGGTCCGCCCACAGCCGCTGCACGGTGGCGCGCAGCAGCGCGGCGTCGCCGAGCGCGCCGCGGCGCAGCAGCAGGTCGGCGAGGCACGTGCCGAGGTCGGCAGCGGTCATGCGCGTTCCTCCTCGCCGAGCGTGGCGGTCCACTCGTCGAGCGCGTGCGCCAGTTGCGGGTCGAGCGCCTCGGTGAACAGGCCGCTGTCGCTGCCCGCCGCGACGCCGCGCACGAACACGTAGCAGACGCCGCCGAGGTGGCGGGCAGGGTCGTAGTCGGGCAGCTGCGCGCGCAGCTGCCGGTGCAGCGCCAGCGTGTACAGGCAGTACTGCAGCACGTAGTCGCTGGCGAGCATGGCTTCGCGCAGCTGCGGCGCGAGGTAGTCCTCACGGCGGTTGCCGAGATGGTTCGACTTCCAGTCGAGGATCCAGTAGCGGCCGGCGTGTTCGCAGACGAGGTCGGCGCTGCCCGACAGGAAGCCGGTCAGGCGCTTGCGGCCCATCGCCAGCAGCCGCTTGCCCTGTTCGCGCACGATCGACGAGGCCGACCGGGCGAGCGCGTGGGCGAGGCCGACGGGCTCGGCTGCGATCGGCAGCAGGAACTCCCACTCGGCGCGCTTCTCCCCGCCCGTCAGTTCGGCCAGCGTGCAGCCGGGCGGCGTCACGATGGCACCGGCGAGCGCGCGCAGCATCGCCGCGGTGTCGGCGACCGGGTCGATCGTGCCGCGGTGCGCCGTCGGCGCGAGCAGGCCGTGGTCGGCGAGCGCCTGCTGCACGGCGGCTGCTGCGGCCGGCCCGTCGGCAAGGCGCAGGTCGACGCGCTCCAGCAGTTCGTGCAGGCAGATGCCAGCGGCGGCGCCGCGCGCGAAGGCGAACATGCCGACCGCGGGCACGGCCGGCTCGGCCGCGGCCGCCGCTGGCTGCGGTTCGTCGTCGACCACGTCGCGGTCGGCGAGGTCCGTCTCGCGCTGCGCCATCAGCCGCGTGAAGCTCGTCTGCTCACGGGCCTCGACGGTTCGCCCCGGCCGGCGCAGCGGCGCGAGCGCCGCGTTGGGCACGGTCGGTGCGCGTCCGGCCGCGGGCGCGGCGGGGACGTCGTCGACGGCGACCGCGCCCGCGCTCTGCGCGGCCATGTCGGCGAGCGTCTGGCGCCACGCCGGCCGGCCGTCCTTGCCGGACTTCTGGAAGTCGGCCAGCCACGCGGCGAACGCGTCGCCGTCGGGTGGCGCGGCCGTGCGGCCGCCGACGAGCCACGCCAGCGGGCTGCCGCCGTGGTCGGTCCCGATCGGTCCGAAGTGCACGTAGCAGCGGCGGACGGCGCGCGTCAGCGCGACGTAGGTCAGGCGCACGTCCTCCTCCAGGCGCTCGCGCGCGATCGCGGCAGCGGCAGGCGAGTCGGACTTCACGTCGAACGCGAGCCGGTGGCCTTCGACGAGCGGCTCGAGCTCGAGGCCCTTCACGCCGCGCCGGTCCCACAGGAACGGGCAGAACACGACCTCGTACTGCAGGCCCTTGCTGCGGTGCGCGGTGAGGATCTGCACGGCGTCCTCGTCGCTCTCCAGGCGCATCTCGCGCAGTTCCTCGCCGACCTCGTCGCGGGCGTGCGCTTCCTGCTCGAACCAGCGCAGCAGCGCTTCGGGCTGCAGCCGGTGCGCGGTCTCGGCGCCGTGCAGCAGTTCCCACAGCTGGCGCAGGTTGGTCAGCCGCCGCTCGCCGTCGTGCCAGCCGAGGTAGCGCGCGGTGACCTGTCGCGCGTCGGCGAACGCGGCGAACAGCGCCATCACGCCGTGGCGCCGCCAGCGCGCGCGCCAGCCCTGGAAGGCCTCGACGACCTCGTCGTGGCCCGCCTCGTCGGCGGCGACGGCGCGCAGCCCGGCGAGGTCGAGGCCGTAGAGGCGGGTGGCCATCGCCGCGCGCACGAGCCGCAGGTCGGTCGGCCGCGCGATCGCCAGCAGCACACGCCGCACGTCGTCGACCTCCTCGCTGGCGAGCACGTCGCCCGCCTTGCCGATGGCGGACGGGATGCCGACCGCGCGCAGCGCGTCCTGCACGGCGGTCGCCTGCCAGTTGGCGCGCGTCAGCACGGCGAGGTCGCGCGGCCGGATCGGCCGGCCGTCGAGCGTCGCGCCCGAGCGCAGCAGGCGCACGGCCTCGGCGGCGACGTCGGCGCAGATGCGCTGCGCCACGAGGTTCTTGTTGCCGGCCTCGGCCGCGGTCGGCAGGGTCCAGCGCCAGCGCAGCGACGCCTCGCCGTCGCCCTCGATGCGCTTCTGCGCCGGTCCGGCCGCCGCGTGCACTTCCTGCGCGCTGATGGCCGCGTCGACGAACGGCCGCGGATGGCCGACGAACAGCGCGTTCGTCGCCGCGACGAGCGCCTTGGCGCTGCGGAAGTTGGCGTCGAGCGTGAAGGCGCGCTGGGCGTCGCCGCGGGCGCGCAGGTAGGTGCGCAGGTCGGCGCCGCGGAAGCCGTAGATCGCCTGCTTGGGGTCGCCGACCAGGAACAGCGACCGGTCGGCGAAGCACGTCGAGAAGATCGCGTACTGCAGCGCGTCGGTGTCCTGGAACTCGTCGATCAGCGCGACCTGGTGGCGGGCGCGGATGGCGCCGCGCACGGCGTCGGCGCGCGCCGGATCGCGCAGCGCGGCGTGCGCGCGCACCAGCAGGTCGTCGAAGGTGGCGACGTGCTCCTCGCGCTTGCCCTGCTCGACCCGCTGCTGCATCGCCGTCAGCAACTCGGTGCGCAGGTGCGCGAGCGCTGCGGTGACGGCGGCTTCGACCTCGGCGCAAGCGGCGAAGAACGGGCCGTCGAAGACGACCTTCTTGTGCTTCGTCTTGTTCAGCTTCTTGCGCAGCGCGTCGGGCGTCAGCAGCAGCAGCGCCGCGAGGCATGCGTGCGGCGCGCGGCGCAGGCGCGCGCCGAGCTGCGCGAAGTCGCCGCCGAACATGCCGCCGAGCGGGCCGTCGCCGCCGTTCCACGCGTAGGCGGCGAACTGCGCGCCCAGGTCCTCGGGCCACAGCGCGCTCGCCCGCGCCGCCGCCGCCGCGACCGCGTCGGCGAGCGCGCGGAAGCGCGACGACGGCTCCGGCAGCGCGACGCGCGGGTGCCGGCGCCAGAGGCGGTAGGCCTGCACCAGCGAGTCGGGCGTGTGCTTGCCGAGGTGCAGCAAGGCGCCGCGCACGTCGCCCGGGGGAGCGTGCTGCAGCCGCAGCGCGTCGGCGGCGGCGCGGTAGAGCAGCGGCAGCCCGTCGGTCTCGAACTCGGTGCGGAACGGTTGGCCGGTCTCGAACGCCGCTTCGTCGAGCAGGCGCTTGCAGAAGCCGTGGATCGTGTGCACGGCGACCTGGTCGAAGTCCGCGAGCGCGCGCCGGCAGCGCGCCGCGGCCTCGGGCAGCGCGGCGAGGCCGGCGAAGAACGGGTCGTCCGTCGGCTGGCCGGACGCGGCGTCGAGCACCCGGCGCAGGCCGTCGCGCAGGCGGCGCTTCAGTTCGTCGGTCGCCGCCACCGTGAACGTGACGACGAGCGCTTGGTCGAGCCGCTCGATGCGGCGTTCGAGCAGCAGGCGCAGCAGGATGCCGACGAGCGTGTACGTCTTGCCCGTGCCGGCGCTCGCTTCGAGCAACACCACGCCCGGCTCCAGCGACGCCGTCGCGAGGTCGAACGCAGGCAGCTTCATGCCAGCTCCTCGCATGCCGCGAGCGCTCGGCCGACGCGCTCGGCCCATTCGGCGAAGTCGGGATGGCCCAGCGGGTCGCGGCCGCGCCAGCACAGGGCCGTGGCGGCGTCGTCGGCTTCGCCGGTCGAGCCGTCGCCGTGGCCGGCGAACGCGGCGCGCGCCCGCCGCGTCGCGACGGCGTCGTCGTCGCCCTTGGCGCGGGCTTCGGCATGGGCGAGCGAGGCCGCGGGGAAGAACGGCAGCGGCCGGCGGAGGCCGGCGCGGAACCCGGCGACCAGCACGGCGAGGGCCGCCTGCGCCGCGTCGCCATCGAGCGGCCGCAGCCGCTGCGTCTCGCCGAGTCCGTACTGCACCGACGCGTCGGGCAGGAGCGCGCCGCCCGCACCCCGCGCCACGGCGGCGACCACGTGCGCGACGAACGCGGCGAGCCGGTGCTTCGCCTTCAGCTTGCCTGCCTGCGCGCGCACGAGCGCGTCGGCGGCGACGCCTTCGAGGGTGCCGGCGACGCGGCCGTCGTCGGCGGCGACCGCCACCGGCACGGAGGCGAGCGCGCCGTGCGCGCGCAGGCAGCGGCGCAGTACCTGCGCCTCGTCCTCGCCGTCGTGGAAGGCGCGGTCGCCGCGGCTGCCGGGGGGCACCAACCCGGCGGCGTGCGCGGCCGCCATGCGGTCCGCTTCGCCTTCGCCGGGCACGTCGCGGCGCAGCAGCGTGTCGCGCAGTTGCCAGTTGCCGAGGCCGTCGAGCGCGAACGGCTCGGTCACCGGCTCGGGCGCGTCGGCGGCCCGCAGCGTCATGCCGAGCACGCGCTCGCAGAAGAAGCGCGGCGGATCGCGCCAGAACGCCACGAGGTCGGCGAGCGCGAGGTCCTGTCCCTGCAGTTCGGCCGGCGGCTCGGCCGGCGCGTCGTCGCTCCACGGCGCCGCGTCCGAGCGGGTGTCCGGCAGCGCGCCGCCGTGGCCGACGGCGTACGCGAACAACCGCGGGTCGCGGCCGTCGCGGTAGCGCCGGCTCCAAGGCTGCAGCGGGTGGGGCACGACGACCTGCGCGCGCGCCGGCGCGCCGTCGGGCCCCGGCGCGAACGTCGCATCGACCACTTCGAGCAGTTCGTCGAGCAGCGTCGACGGCGCACACTCGGCGTCGTCCTTCGCCGACCGGCCGACGTACAGCAGGTGCACGGCGTCGCGCGCCGACGTCAGCAGGTCGAGGAACAGCTGGCGGTCGTCGCGGCGCGCGTCGCGGTCGCCGGCCCGCCGGCGCTGCGCGATCAGGTCGAACGGCAGGGCTTGCGGCCGCCGCGGGAACTGCTGGTCCGACAGGCCGCAGACGTACAGTCGGCGGCACGGCAGCGTGCGCATCGGCGTCAGCGACGCGATGGTGATCGAGCCCGACAGGAAGCCGCCGCCGGAACTCTCCGCCAGCGCGCCGTCGAGCCAGTCGCGCAGCACGACGGCGGCGACGGGCTCGTCGACGGCGGCGGCGGTGGCGATGGCGCGCAGGCGCGCGATGGCGCGGCGCAGGCGCTCGGCGGCGGCGCGGTCCTCGGCCGAGGTCGGCAGGAACAGCGCCGCCAGCAGGTCGTCGAGACGGTCGGCCCACGCGGCCAGCGGCCGCGGCGCGGCGAGCAGGTCGAGCCGTTCGAACAACGCCGTGCAGAAGGCGAGGAACCTGCCGAACGCGTCGTCGCGGCCGCTCGTCGCGTCGGCGACCGGGCTGAGGCCGAGCGCGAGCGCTTCGCCCGGTCCGGTCATGACGCCGAGCAGGAGCCGGTCGAGCCCGGCGCGCCACGAGCCGTCGTCGAACGCCGGCAGGCCGAGCCGCGCCGCCCGCCGTGCGCCGTCGACGCCCCAGCGCACGCCGGCGGCATCGCAGCGGGCGCGCAGCGCCGGCAGGTCGCCGACCCCGAGGTCGAAGCGCTGGCGCACGGCCTCCTGCTCCAGCACGCGGAAGACGTCGCCGGCCTCGACGCGGCCGCGCGCGAGGTCCAGCACGGCGAACAGGGCGCTGCACAGCGGTTGCTCGGCGATCGGGCTGCGGTCGGCGACGCGGTACGGCAGGTGCTCGCGCACCGGCCCGAACACCGCGTCCGCCATGGCGGCGTACTGCTCGATGTCGGGCACCAGCACGAAGACGTCCTGCGGCTGCAGGTCGCGGTCGGCGGCGAAGGCGGCGAGCAGCTGGTCGCGCACGATCTCCAGTTCGCGCTGCGGCGAGTGCGCGACGTGCACGCGCAGCGAGTCGTCGTCCGCCGCGATGGGCGGCCGCGGCGGGCTGTCGCCGGACAGGTCGGCGATGCGCGCCTGCACGACGGCGAGCGCGGTGCGACGCTCGGACGGCGCTTCGTGCCGGCGCACGACGGCGCCGACGTCGAGGCGGGCGATGCCGGCGTAGCCGCTGGCGGCGAGGTCGGCGAACTCGCGGGCGAACTCGCGCGCCTGCAGGCCGAAGCGGTCGAGCCACGCGTTGCTGCTGTCGCCGTCGCGCAGGTCGGCGGGCTGCGGCACGTAGAGGTGCACCGGCGTGTGCTCGCTGCACGCCAGCAGCAGGCGCAGGAAGGCGGGGGGCAGCGCGGTGGCGCCGAAGACGTGCACGCGCGGCGGCAGCCGGCGGCGGGCGTCGGCTTCGGCGCCGAGCCGCCGCTCGACCTCGCGCAGGCGGATCGCGGCGGCCGCCGCCGGTCCGCCGGCCCGCCCGAAGCCGGCGTCGGCCAGCAGCGCGCGCCACAGCCGGCCCTGCCACGGCGCGTGCTCGCCGGCGTCGGCGGCGTCGTCGCCCGCGGTCCAGCGGGCGAGCAGGTCCGGCCGGTAGACCTGGTAGTCGTCGAACACGCGCGCGAGCCGTTCGCACAGTTGCAGGCGCAAGCGGCCGTCGGCGTCGTCGCGGCAGTACGCGAACGCCGGCCCGTAGTCCCGCGCCGCGCCCGGCGCGCGCACGAGGCGCCACAGCCGCAGCGTCAGTTCGTCCTTGGCCAGCGGGTCGGGCGCGGCGCTGTCGCCGTCGGCGAGGCGGCGCAGGAAGCCGCCGAGGAACGGCAGGCGCAGCGACGCGGCGATGCCGCGTTTGTGGGCCAACCGCTGCCGCACCCAGCGGGCGATGCCCTGCGTCGGCACGACGATCGTCTCTTCCTGCAGCGGCGACAGCGGCTCCTTGCCCGTGATCGCCGCGAGCAGCTCCAGCAGGTCGTCCAGCCGCGTGCTCGCGTACAGAGACAGCCCCGACGCCATGGCGACAACCTAGCTGGCGCGGCGGCGTGATGCACGAAGGCGTCGCGGTGGCAGCCGCGCGGCGCGCGCCGGAGTCAGTGGCAGCCGCCGCCGCAGCAATCGCCGGCGTCGGCCGCCGGCTTGCCGGGGGCTCTGGCCGGCGGCGGCGCGAGGCGCGCCGGCGCGATGGGCGCGAACGCGCCGGTCGCCGGCCCGCCGTGGTGGGGGTGGCCGTGCGCATGGCCGTGGTGATGGTGATGGTCGTGGCCGTGGTCGTCGTCGCAGCAGCCCGCCGCGTGGCCGTGGCCGACGTTGGCCGGCGACTCGAACAGGCGTTCGAGGAATGGCCGCACACCCTGGCGCAGCAGCGCCACGGCGAACACGGCGCTGAGCCCGGCGAGGCACGTCCAGCCAAACCACCCGCCGTGCGCTTGGTCGGCGCCGAAGGCGGCGACGTCGATGCGCGGCAGCAGCGCGTTGGCGGCGTAGCCGAGCAGCACGGCGCCGACCCACATCGCGGCGGCGAACACCGCGGCGGTGCGACCGCCGTGCAACCGCGCGAGCACGCCGAAGGTGGTGACGTTCGTCGCCGGCCCGGTCAGCATCAACGCCAGCACCGCGCCCGGCGACATGCCCTGCACCAGCAGCATCGCGGCGAGCGGCGTGCTGCCGGTCGCGCAGACGTACAGCGGCAGTCCGAGCAGCGCTGCGACCGGGACGTCGACCCACGGCGGCAGCGCCGCGAGCCATTCGCGGTCGACGTACGGCATCAGCACCGCCGACAGCAGCAGTCCCATGAGGATCCAGGTCGCCGTGTTGTCGACGGCGGGGCCGAAGCCGAACGAGAACGCCGCGCGCAGGCGCTCGCCGAGACTGCCGGTCGCCGGCTGCGGCAGCGCGCCCGCCGGCGCATCGGCGGCGGCCGTGTACTTCGGCGCGATCGCCGACACCAGCACGCCGACCGCGAGCGCGAGCACGGCGGCCATGCCGACGCGCACCAGCGCCACCTCGCCGCCCATCAGTTGCCACGTCAGCATCACCGCGGCGACCTCCAGTTCGGGCGTCGCGATCAGGAAGGCGACCGCGGCCGCGAGGCCAGCGCCCTGGCCGATCAGTTCGCGGTAGATCGGCACGACGCCGCACGAGCACACCGGCAGCGGCAGACCGACGGCGACGCCGCGCAGCGCCTGGGTGAAGCGGTTGCCGCGCGTCATCGAGCGCACCCAGGTGGCCGGCAGGAACGCGTGGCACAGGCCGACGAGCAGGTAGGCGAGCAGCAGGGCGGGCGCGGACTCGCGCGCGAGCGCGAGGAACACCGCCGCCGGGCCGCCGTGCTCGCCCTGTGGGAAGTGGTCGCGGATGACCGCCCACAGCGCCGCCACGCCGGCAGCGCCGCCGAGCACCGAGGCCGGGCGGAAGCGGCCCTGGCCGCGCGGCGCGGGCACGTGCGCGTGCAGCACGACGTGCAGCAGCGAGCCGATCAACAGCGCCTGCAGCAGCGCGAGGCCGCGCTGCGAGCCGTCGGTCAGCGCGTCGCCGCCGAGCAGGTAGCCGAACGTCGTCGCCGCCATGCTGACCAGCGTGGTGAACAACGCGACGCGCCAGCCGAGCGTGCGCGGCACGATCCACCAGATGCCGACGCCTTCCGGGATGCGGTGCAGCACGATCGCCCACGCCGTCAGTTCCTGCGTGTGGCCGTGGCCGTCGCCGAGTTCGGGCACGTGGCTGTCGCCGGCGAGCAGCAGGCCATCGAGCGTCGCGTGCGCGGCGACGCCGAGGAGCGCCAGCGCGATCACCGCGCCGCGGACGTTGGTCGAGCCGTGGTGCAGCGTGCGTTCGGCCACGGCCGGCAGCAGGAACCCGGCGAGCGCCAGCGGCAGCACGATCCAACCGGCCTGCGCCGCCGACTCGGGCAGCAGGTGCAGCAGCGTGAAGCCGCTGACGGTGACGAGGCAGAAGCTGTCGATGCTGACCGTCGACCACGGCTGGCGACGCGCCAGCCACACGAGCAGCGGGCCGAGCGCCAAGGCGACGAAGCTGGACAGCAGGAACACGGGGAGAGCGTAGGGCATCGCGGGGCGACGGGCGAAGCAGCCGTCCGCGCGGCCGCGGTTGCCGGCGGCGCGCCGCGGCGTCAGTCGGCCGGTTCGTCGCCGAGCGCCTGCTGCAGCGCGTGGCGCGCGCGGTGCAGCCGCGAGCGCACGGTGCCGATCGGCAGCGACAGACGGTTGGCGATGCCGTGGTAGTCGAGGCCGGTCTCGACGTACAGCGTGAAGGCGGTGCGCTGTTCGCTCGGCAGTTCCGCCAGCGCGCGATCGAGGCGATCGCCGAGTTCGTGCGCGTAGGCGTGGTGCAGCGGGTTGTCGCAGCCCTGGTGCAGCCGGCAGTGCTCGCCGGCGCCGTGTTCGTGCTTGTGGCGGCGCAGCAGCGAGCGGCGCAGCGTCTGGCTGCGGAACGTCACCGCGCGCACGAGCCAGCCGCGGCGATCGACCGGTGGCGTCGGCTCGCGCCACAGCGCCACCAGCGCTTCCTGCACCGCATCGGCGGCAAGGTGGTCGCAGCCGAGCATGGCGCGCGCGGCGGCGTGGGCGCGCGCGAGGTCCTGCTGCAGCGCCGCATCGTCGAGCGTGTGGCCGGCGGGCAGCGGGTCGGTGGTGGACATCGTCGGAGGGGCGCGGGCAGGTCGAGGGGCGGCGGAAGGTAGGCGGCGACCGCTGCGCGCTCAAGCCGGGTCGCGGGCGACGTGCGCCGCGCGCGCCGGCGGCGGCGCAGCGTGGCCGAAGGTTGCGCGCCGCTGCCGCAGGAAACATTGCGGCATGGGAACTCCGGGCGGCGCAACGGCAATCCACCGCAACGCTGCTCCCGCTCGTCTCGATGCGTTCCATCCGCCTCACCTTCGCCGCCCTCAGCGCGGCCGTTCCCGCGTTGGCCCAGGACCAAGGCCAGGCGCCAAGCCGACGCACGGCGCTGTCGCGCGCCGCCCAGGCCCAGCCCGCGGATCCCACGTCCAACCTCGGCGCCGTGCCGGTCGCCCAGACGCCCGGCCAGGGCGGCAGCCTGACCGGCCCGCTGACCCAGCTCGACATCAGCGTCGACCTGATGATGGCGGTCGGCGGTTCGAGCGCGCGCGACGGCGTGATCGGCGAACTGCAGGGTGGCGCGCACGATCCGCGCAAGCGCGGGTTCACGCTGCAGCAGGCCGAGGTGCAGATGAACGGCGCCGTCGATCCTTGGTTCCGCGGCCAGTTCGTGCTGGTGACTTCGCTCGACCCCGACGAGGGCGAGACCATCGTCGAGGTCGAGGAAGCGTGGCTGACGACGCAGCAACTGCCGGCGAACCTGCAGTTGAAGGCCGGGCACTACCTGACCGACTTCGGTCGCATCAATCCGATCCACCCGCACGCCTGGGACTACCAGGACCAGCCGGTGGTCATGTCGCGCTTCTTCGGCGCCGACAACCTGCGGTCGCCCGGCGCAAGGTTGTCGTGGTTGGCGCCGACCAAGACCTACTTCGAGGCGATCCTCGGCGTGCAGAACGCCAACGGCGAGACGCTGCAGAGCTTCCTCGCCAACGACGAGGTGTACGAGGAGCGTCCGGTCGGCGGCCGCGCGCTCGACGACGAGGCGCGCGAACTGCGCACGCTCGGCGACGTGCTGTGGCACGCGCGCCTGGCGTCGGCCACCGACTTCACGCCGGCGCACACGTTGGGCGGCGGCGTGTCGGCCCTGTTCGGGCCCAACGCGACGGGCGCCGGCGCGGACACGGTCGTCTACGGCGCCGACTTCATGTACCGGTGGCGCGCGATCGACAACCGCCGCGGCTACCCGTTCTTCAAGCTGCAGGGCGAGGTCATGGCGCGCGCGTTCGACGCGGCGGCACAGGTCGACGCGAGCGACCCGCTCGCGCCGGTCGACGTGCCGTCGGCGACGCTGAACGACTGGGGCGCGTACCTGTACGCGGTCTACGGCTTCGACGTCGGCTGGGCGGTCGGTCTGCGCGGCGAGTACTGCAGCGGGTCCGGCGCGAGCTACGTCGGCGGCGGCGCGTTCGACCGCGCGCAGGATCCATGGCGCGCCGATCGTGTGCGCGTGTCGCCGATGCTCAGCTACCAGACGTCGGAGTACTCGCGCGTGCGGCTGCAGTACAACTGGGACGACAGCGACCACCTCGACGAGGTCGTGCACTCGGTCTGGCTCGGCTTCGAGGTCCTGATCGGCCCGCACCAACCGCACAGCTACTGAGGCGCACCCTGCCATGGCCAGCCATCGATTCCTCGGTCTCGCGTCGGCGTTCGTCGCCGTGGTCGCGCCCGTCGCGGCGCAAACGCCGCCGGTGGGCAAACCGCACGCCGTCGTCGCCACCACGCCCGATCTCGCCTCGCTCTGCCGCGTCGTCGGCGGCGACCGCGTCGCCGTGACCTGCTTCCTGCCGGGACCGCAGGACCCGCACTACCTCGATCCGCGGCCGGCGATGCTGTACGCGATGCAGCAGGCCGAGTTGCTCGTCGAGACCGGCCGCGACCTGGAGAGCGGCTGGCTGCCGGTGCTCGTCAACCAGGGCCGCAACCCCGCGACCCAGCCCGGCCAGATCGGCCGCCTCGACGCCAGCCGCGTCGTGCGCGCGCTGCAGGTGCCGACGGCGAGCATCGATCGCTCCGCCGGCGACCTGCACCAGAACGGCAATCCGCACTACCTGCTCGATCCGCTTTGCGGCCTCGAAGTCGCCGCGCTCTTGCGCGACCGCATGGCCGCGCTGTGGCCCGGCGAGAAGGACGCCTTCACCGCCAACTTCACGGTGTTCCGCGTCCGCATGGCCGAGGCGATGGTCGGTCCCGAGCTGGCGAAGCTCTACGAGCACGACGCCGAGCAACTCGCGCTCGCGTTCGGCAAGGGCACCCTGGCCGACGCGCTGAAGGAGCAGGGCGACCTCGACAAGCTCGCCGGGTGGTTCGGCGAGTTGCTGCCGCTGCGCGGCGCGAAGGTCGTCGTCGACCACGACCTGTGGCCGTACTTCGCCGAGCGCTTCGGCCTCGCGCTCTTCGGGTACGTCGAGCCGCGCCCGGGCATGACGCCCACGACCGCGCACCTCGAAGGCCTCGCCGCGCGCATGCAGGACGCCAAGGTGCAGGCGATCTTGGCGTCGACGTACTTCCCGGTGCGCTGGGCCGAGGCAGTCGCCAAGCCGACCGGCGCGCGCATCGTGGCGATGGCGCACCAGCCCGGCGCGCGCGAGGGCACCGACGACTACGTGGCGTTCGTCGGGTACAACGTGCGTATGGTCGCTGCGGCGCTGCAGTCGAAGGCGAAGTGACCGCCGAGCCGCTGCTCGGTTGCGTCGCGCTCGCGTGCGGCGTCGACCGGACCGTGCTGGCCGACGTGTCGCTGTCCGTGCTCGCCGGTGAGAGCTGGTTCGTGCTCGGCGGCAACGGCGCCGGCAAGACGACGCTGCTGCAGACGTTGCTCGGCCTGCTGCCACCGCGCGCCGGCGTGGTGCTGCCGCCGTGCGGCGGCGACCGCAGCGCGCTCGGCTACGTGCCGCAGGAGCCGCGCAGTGAACTGGCGCTGCCGCTCGCCGTCGGCGAGTGGGTCGCCGCGGCGCTGCCGGACGCGCTGCCGCGCGCCGAGACGGCGGCGCGCGTCGCCGGCGCGCTTGCGGCGCTCGGCATGGGCGCGCACGCCGATGCCGACCTGCGCCGGCTGTCGCTCGGCCAGCGCCGCCGCGTGCACATCGCCCGCGCGCTCGCGCGGCAGCCGCGCCTGCTCGTGCTCGACGAGCCGGGGGCGAACCTCGACGCCCGCGCGCTCGGCCAGTTGTGTGCCGACCTCGACGCGCTGCGCCGGGCCAGCGGCACCGCCTTGGTGCACGTCGCGCACGATCTCGCGGTGGCGCGGCGCTTCGCCAGCCACGTCGCGCTGCTCGACGGCGGCGGCGTCCGCCACGGCCGCATCGACGACCTCGCGGCCGCTCTCGCGGAGGCGCCGTGAGCGCGCCCGCGCAGGGTGGCTGGTGGCCCGACTGGGCCTTGTTCGGCGACGCGCTCGCGACCGGCGCGTGGCTCGGCGTCGTCCTGCCGTGGCTCGGCGTGCTGCTGCTGCTGCGCCAGCAGGTCTTCGTCGCCGCCGCGATCGGGCAGGCGGCGAACCTCGGGGTCGCCGGCGCGATGGCCCTGTCGGCGGCGCTCGGCGCCTGCCCGCTGCACGTCGCCGGGGCGTCGTCGCCGCCGTGGCTCGTGCTCGCCAGCGTCGTCCCGGCGTGCGTCGCCGCCTACGCCGCGCTGCGCGCCGGCGATGGCACGCACGCCGCGCTCGAAGCGCCGAGCGCCGTGGTGTTCCTCGTCGGCAGCGCCGGGGCCATGGTGGTGCTCGCCGGCCAGCCGCATGGCGCCCAGGAGTTGCAGCGCCTGTTCCTGTCGTCGCTGCTGTCGGCCGGCGCGGTCGATGCGTGGTGTGCGGCCGGCGCTGCGTGCATCGTCGGCGCAGCGCTGTGGTGGCGGCCGCGCCTGCTGCTGGCCTGGGCCGTCGAGCCGCGCACGGCCCGTGCGCACGGCGCGCCGGTGCGCCGGCTCGACCTCGCCGCGGCCGTCGTCCTCGGCGCCGTGGTCGGGCAGTCCTTGCTGGCGACCGGACTGCTGTACACGTTCGCGGCGATGACGTTGCCGGTGTTGGCGGCGCGCTCGTTGGCGCGCTCGCTCCGCGGCGTGGTCCTCGCCGCGCCTGTCCTCGGCGTCGCCGGCCAGGCGTTGGCCTTCGCGGTCGCGCATCGCTGCGATCTGCCGCCGGGGCAGGTCGCGGTGCTGTGGTACGCCGCGTTCGCCGGCCTCGCGGCCGTGTTCGGCCGGCGGCGTTGAGCCGCGTCAGGCGCGGACCGGTCCGTGCGCGCGCACCTTGGCCAGCAGGCGCTCGGCGCGCGCCACGATCGCGTCGAAGCGCCGCAGCCGGAGGTCGTCGGCGGCGAACAGCGCCGCGACGAAGCCGACGCCGAAGGCACCCGCCTGCAGCCAGCTGTCGACGTTCTCCTCGGTGACGCCGCTGGTCGGCACGATGCGCAGGAACGGCAGCGGGCCGCGCACCATGCGCAGGTACTCGGGCCCGTTGCCCGGCGCGGGGAAGAGTTTGATGAAGTCGGCCCCGGCGCGGTGGGCGGTGAGCATCTCCGTCGGCGTGAAGGCACCGGGCAGCGAGACGAGCCCGTGCGCGCGGCAGTAGCCGATGACCTCGGGGTCGGTGGCGGGCGACACGAGGAAGCGCGCGCCGGCAGCGTGGGCGGCGCGCGCGTCGGCCACCGTGAGCACGGTGCCGCAGCCAACGATCAGGTCGGGGCGCTCGGCCAGCGCGCGCACGTGGGCGAGGCAGTCAGGGGTCGTCAGCGTCACCTCGACCAACCGGAAGCCGCCGGCGATGGCGGCGTCCAGCGCCGGCCGGACGGCGGCCGGGTCGTCGGTGCGCAGGATGGCAGAGGCGCGGTGGGCGGCGAAGGCGGCGAGGGTGGCGGCGTGGGCGGTGCTCATGGCGGGCGATGGCCGTCCGGGCGACGGTGGCCGTTGAGCGTAGGGGGGGCGGCGGTGCGTCGGAATGCCGCTGCCGGCGCCGCTGGCGCAGAGCTTGCGCGGCGGCAGCGTCCAGGCATCCTTGCCACCCGCCGGAAAAAGCTGTCACGCTCGAGGGGGCTGTGCATTCCATGCTTCTCGGGCCGCGACGAAGCCTCGCCGCCGCCCGCGGGGGTGGGGCGACGTCCCGCAGAGTGTCCCGGGCAGCGGGCGTATCTCCTGCCTTGGTTTGGCCCACGACCGCATGTCCGATCCCGTCGCTCGACCCCAAGACCTGCAGGACCTGATCACTGCGATGCGCGCCCTCGGCGCGACGCCGCCGGCGGTCGCGCTGCGGGCGTTCTTGCCGCGGCTTCGGCAGATGGCGCGCCATCACCTGCCCGCCACCAGCGCGGTGCGGGCGCTGATCGACTCCGAGGACCTGCTGCAGGAAGGCCTGCTGCAGTTGGTGCGCAACATCGGGCAGTTCCGCGGCGCGACGTGGGCGGAGTTCCTCGCCTTCGTGCACGCCATCCTGGCGCAGAAGAAGCAGCGGCACAGTCGTCGCCATCAGGTGCGCGCCGAGGAGTTCAAGCCCGCGCCGCCGCACGACAGCCTGCCGGCCAACCTGCCGACCCCGAGCTTCGGGGCGATGGCGCAGGAAGACCGCGACCGCTTGGTGCTGCTGCTGCGCACGCTGTCCGACTCGCACCGCGCCGTCCTGCAGCTGCGCCTCGAAGGCATGGAGAACACCGAGATCGCCGCGCGCCTTGGCCTCACCGTCGAGACCGTGCGCCAGCGGCTGTCGCGCGCCATCCGGCTGCTGCAGGAGCGATGGTGACGGCAGGCGACCAGCCCGACGGACCGGCCGGCGACGCGCCGTTGCCGGCCCCGTCTGCCGGCGCCCCGTCGCCGGCGGCGGGCGACGGTGCGGCCATGGCGGGCGACGCGGCGGACGCCGACCTGCTGCGGCAGTGGGAAGAGAAGATCGCCGCCGTCGGCGATCCGTTCGGGGCGCTGGCCGACGTGCTCGCGCAGGGGGCTGCGCAGCGCACGACGTTGTTCCAGCAGGTCGGTGAGCGCGTGCTCGGTTGCGACTTGCGGACGATCCTCGGCGCGGGCGGCATGGGGGTGACCTACGGCGGCGTCGCGGCCGATGGCGCACCGGTGGCCGTCAAGCTGGTGGTCGGCGTCGGCGAGTCGGCGACCGCGCGCTTTGCGCAGGAGTGCCGCCTGCTGCGCGCCTTCGACCACCCGGCGATCGTGCGCTACCGCGACCACGCCGTGCTCGACGACGGCACCGGCGTGCTGGTGATGGACCGCATCGACGGCGTCGACCTGGAGCACCTGCTGCAGGACGTGCTGCGCGATGCGCCGCCGGCGACCGTCACCGGAGCCGAGCTGCTGCACGAGGTCGGCGGCGGACTGCGCGAGCGGCTGCAGTCGCCGCGGTACCGCCGGCGCATCCTGCGGCTGCTCGCGACCGTGGCCGAGGGCCTGGCCGCGGCGCACGCTTGCGGCGTCGTCCACCGCGACGTCAAGCCCGCGAACGTGCTCGTGCGCGACGACCTGTCGCCAGTGGTCATCGACTTCGGTCTCGCCCGCGACCAGCAGCTCGGCGTGTCGCTGACGGCGTCGGGCGCGGCGATGGGCACGCTCGCCTACATGGCCCCCGAGCAACTCGGCCGCGACCCGGGCGCGGTCGGGCCGCGCACCGACGTCTACGCGCTGGGCCTCGTCCTCTACCGCGCGCTGCTCGGCCGCGACCTGCGCGCGGACGTCGCCGACGTCGTGCAGGCGGCCAGCCGCCCCTTCGTGCTCGGTGCGCGCGCCGCCCGCGCCCTGCCGGGCGACCTGCAGGCGATCCTGTACGCGTGCCTCGACCCGCGGCCGCGGCAGCGCTACGCCAGCATGCAGGCGCTGGCCGACGACCTGCGGGCGGCGGCGGCGGGCGAGCCGGTGTCGGCGCGGCGGCCGGGCTGGCTGCAGCGCCTGGGCCGCGACCGCAGCCTGCTGCGCACGGTCGCGTTGGCCGTCGTCGCAGTGGCAGCGGTCGCCGCCGTCTGGGCGTGGCCGCGTGGTCGCGAGGTGGTGTTCGCCGCCAACGTGCTGGCGGCCGACGCGACGTTGGCCCTCGGCGACGGCCGGACGATCGCGCTCGGCGATCCGGCGTGGCTGCCGTTCGGACCGGTCGCGGTGACGCTGCGCGGCGCTGCCATCGCGCCGGTCGAGCGCACGATCGAGGTCGTCGCCGGCGTCGGCCGGCAGTGGGTGTCGCTGCGCTCGCGCTACGACGGCCAAGGCGCTGCCGAACTGCGGCTGCCGGGGCGCGCGCCGGTGCAGTTCACCAGCGGCCACAGCTACCAGCCGTTGGCACCGGGTGCCCCGCTCGACGAACGATGGGTCGACGGCGTCGCGGTCCCGCATTGGGAGCCGTACCACCCGGTCGCGACGGTGCCCCCCGGCTGGCACGAGTTCCGGGCGCGCGACGGCCGCGGGCGCGAGGAGACGCAGCGCCTCGCGATCGGCGCCGAACCGGAGGACGTGCAGGTGCTGCCGGCCGTCCTGGCCGCGGTCGACGGCCGCTATCGCCGCACGTGGAGCACGGTGTGGTCGCCGCTGCCCGACGACCTGACGTGGTCCGGCACCGCCGAGCGCTGGACCGGGCCGGCGCGGGCGACGGAGGTCGCGTCGGCCGGCACGATGACCAACGACTGCGCGTTCGCGCCTGCCGCCGCGGCGACGCCGGCGACCGTGGTGCTGCGCTGCCGGTTTCCGGAGGCGATGCGCTCGGCGGTGGTCAGCCTGCGCGGCGGCGCGCAGCCTGGCGGCCGCGTCGAGGTGCTGGCCGGTTTCGCCGGGGAGCCGCTGCGGCCATGGCCGCTGCTGCCGAACGGGCGACTCGCGCCGCTGCAGCAGTTCGCCAGCGCCGTCGGCAGCGATGCCTTCGTCGTGCAGGCGACGCTGACGGCCTCGGCCCCGTCGACGCCGGTCGTCGCCCTGGCGCGCGTGTGCGAGGGCGCGTTGTTCGGCGGCCATTGGCGCACCGAGCCACCGTGCTTCGCGCTCGCCGCGGATCCGTCGCCGGGGGTCGCCGTGCTGCGGCCCGCCACCGCGGTCGCGCTGGCGTCCGTGCCGATGCGGGCAGCGCCGCCTTGGCCGGTCGCCCCGGCTGGCGATGCCGGCGGCGGGGTGGGCGGCATCGACGGCCCCGCCGGCGGCCGGCGCCGC
>JBKDXM010000135.1:0-33598 GCA_046306335.1 Planctomycetota bacterium | reverse complement strand
ACCGGCAGCGGGATGCCGTCGATGCCGCGCACCTCGATCGCTGCGACGAAGCCATCGAACCACGGCGCCGAGGTGAACATGTCGGGCCCGTCGAACGCCGCGATCATGCGACCCTGTGCGGCGTGCTTGCGGCCGTTCCCCAGCACGTAGACCAGCGCGTTGCGCACCTCACGCGGGCTCTTGAGCGCGCGGTCGTGGTAGCGGTCGGCGAAGACCTTGCCCTTGCGGCCCCAGAGCTTGTTGAGCCCGCGCGCCAGCCGGATCAGCAGCCCCTGCAGACCGCGGCTCAGCGCCGCGCGGTCCTTGGCCTCGACGACGAAGTGCAGGTGGTCGTTGAGGATGGCGAAGTGCAGCAGCCGGAAGCCGAAGCGGTCCTTGCCGCGCGCGAAGTGGGTGAGCAACGCCGCGCGCTCCTTGCGGTTGCGCAGCCGCGGCAGGTGCTGCCGTAGCTTAACGGTGACCAGCGCAGGGTGGTAGGCGGCGTGCGAGGGCCGCGTCGTCCGGGCCATCAACGGCGCAGCGCCGTTGGGCTTGCGGCCAGCGCCCGGGCGCGCACCACCGCGCTGGCGGAACGGCAACACGCCCTGCACGGGCCGCTGCCCGGCCGGCGACCGCTTCGGTGCCTTCGGCCGCGAGCCCGCGCGAGACCCAACGTTCGCCCCAGCGCTGTTCTGCATGCCCATCGTGCTCTTCACCAACCTCCGACCACTATTCGATTTCGCACATATACATCTCACGAGGCCGCGCCGCAAGCCCCTGTTCTCCTCCCTCCCAGTCCTTCGCAGCCGCCCCCGCTGCGGTTGGCGTCGCCGTTGCGCCCACTGCACCTCTGGCCGCGTGTCCAAGCCGCCCCAACCTGGCTCGCCCGTCGCCGCAGCGCCGTTCCTCCTCCTCCCAGGCCCGCCCAGTCCTTCGCAGCCGCCCCCGCTCGCCCCTCCGCCGCTACTTGCCCAGCGCTGTCAACCGCTCGCGCAGGCGCGCGAGCGTCTGCTCGTGGTAGTCCTTCTTCGCCTCGCGCTCGGCCAGGAACGCCGCCGCCTCCGGCTCGCCGCCGAAGCAGCACAGCCCGAACGCCGCCGCGACGCGCACGTCGAGCGACTCCGCGGCGTCGGCGAGGCGCGCGCGCAGGCCAGGTCGGCTCGGCTCGTCGCGCAGCAGTCCAAGCGAGCGCGCCGCGGCGGTGCGCAGTTCGAGGTCGCCGCTGGTGAGCAGCGGCCGCAGGAAGGGCAGGGCCTCGTGCGCACCGCACTCGCCGAGCGTGCGCACGGCGTACGAAGCGGTCAGCGTGTCGCCGAGCAGCGGTAGCACGGCCGACGACGACGGCCGGGCCACTGGTCCGAGGTCCGCGAGCACCTGCAGCGCCAGCGTGCGCAGGTACGGCTCGCTGGCGTCGAGGATGCGGGTCAGCAGCGGCACCGACAGCGCGCCGGCGCGCCGCATCACGTACTTGGCGTCGTCGACCGGTCGCAGCTGCGTGCCCTCGGAGGCGGCGAGGTGCGCCGCGAGCCGCCAGGCCGTCTGCTGCGGCTCCGGCGCCGCTGCCCCGGGCAGCGTCGTCGTGCCGCGCTGTTGCCACGCTTCGTGCTGCCGCCGGAGGGCGCTGCGCAGTTCGTCCCAGCTGGGCTGCTCCGCCAGCCCGACGCCGCGCGCCCGCAGCGCTTCGATGGCGGCAGCGCCCGCCGCTTGCGCGGTCGCCTCGCTGCCGATCGCGGCGTCGAGCCACGCGAGGCCGGTGTCGTTGCCCAGCCGCGCCAACGCGTCCGCGACCCACACGACGGTCGGCGGATCCAGCTCGTACTTCAGGCGCAGCAGCAGCGGCAGCGCGAGCGCCGTCTGCGGCGACTGGCCGCAGAGCCAAGCCGCGCGCTGGCGCACCGCCACTTGCTCGTGCGCCAGCGCCGGTTCGAGGATCCACCACGCGAGCGGATGCTCGACGAGCGCGCGCTCGGCCAGTGCCAGCGTGCGCGCGTCGGCCTCGACAAGTTGCAGCGCAACGTCGCCGAGGTCGCGCAGCTCCTTCTGCACGGCATCGCTCGGCGGCGTCCGTCCTGCCGCCATCGCCTTGAGTTCGGCGATCCGCGGCTGCAGCGCGAGCGGCGGCAAAGTCGGCCCGCCGGCCGCGGCCGGCCGCGGCTCGCTGCCGCACGCGCCCAGCGCGGCGAGGACCGCGGCCAGGAGGGCGGCTGTCCCGGGCGCCGCATGCCGCGTCATTGCAACTCCACCCGCCGCTCCTCCAGGAGCGAGCTCTTCGGGTCGGCATCGCCGACGAACGGCGTCAGCCGGTACCAGAGCCGGGCCTCGACGGCGACCGCGCCGGCGGGGATCGGCACGCGCACGTCCTTCTGCTCGCCCGACGGCAGCTGCGCGTTCTCGCCCGAGGCGTTGCCCGGATTGATCGGCGTCGTCTCGTCGCGGTACGGATTGCGGAAGCGCCACGCCCGCTGCCAGTCGCCGACGCCCTCGGCGGTGACGAAGCGGTACATCATGTCGACGGCGCGGTGGCGCTCCTCGGTCGGGAAGTTGTGGCCCGCCGCGACGTTGCGCAGCGACAGCACGACGCCGTCGCCGTCCCTGCGCACGTCGAACTGGCCGGCCTTCTTCAGCGTCGCGAGGTCGTGGCCGCCTTCGTAGACGTGCTTGCGGCCCATGCGCTTGCTGCCGTCCTTGCGCACGCGCGCGACCTCCGGCATGTGGCACGACGAGCAGTCGGTGCCCTGCTGCGCGAAGTGGCTGGCGCGCCACTGGTCGGTCGTGCCGTGCTGGTTGTGGCACGACGCGCAGGCTTCGGCGGCGAAGAAGTCGGCGCTGCGCTGCGGCTGGCACGGCACCTCGGGGCGGTCGTTGCGCGCCAGGATGCCGCCGTCGGGGCCGAGGTGGCAGCTGATGCAGCTGACGCCTTCGTCGAAGTGCGTGCGGCGCGGCAGCGTGCGCTTGCCGAAGCCGGTGACCGCGAGCGGCCGCGGCAGGTGGCAGTCCATGCACTCTTCCTTGCGGAAGTCGTCGCTGAGGTCGCGCACCTCGGGGTTCGTGTAGGCGATCCGGTGGTGCGAGCCGAACCACTCGTCGTAGACGTCCTGGTGGCAGTCGCGGCATTGCGCCGACGACTCCCAGCGGACGGCGGTCGCGCCGTGGGCGGCGCGGGCGGGCTGGCCGCCGGAAAGCCACGCGATGGCGCCGCCGAAGGCGCCCAAAACGAGCGCGACGACGCCGATGCGGATCGGAAGGTTCATGGCCGGATGGATGGGGCGGGGCTGGAAATCTGCCAAGGGAGCAGGCGCGGCGAAACCGTCACGGCCAGCCGGGTGGTGTCGCCCGGCTGCAACGGCGTGGCCGCAGCCGCCTGCACGATCTGGTCGCCCAACGCGACGCGGACGCGGAACGCGGCGCCGTCGGGCGTCGTCGCCAGGACCTTGCCGGCCGGGCCGTCGCCGGCGGCCGTCGCCCGGACCTCGCCGGGCAGCAGCACGAGCCGGAGGTCGCCAGCGACGCCGGCTGGCCGCGGCAACGCGCCGAACGGCGTTTCGACGACGTCGCCGCGCGCGGTCGTCGGCAGGCAGGCGGCGCCGGCCAGGAACGCGGCGGTGAAGGCCGTGCGCGGCGCCCGCAGCAGGTCGAGCGCCGGTCCGGCCTCGACGAGTTGCCCGTCGCGCAACACGACGAGGTCGGTCGCCAGCGCCAGTGCTTCGTCGCGGTCGTGGGTGACGAGGACGGTGGTGAGCCCGCGTTCGTCGGCGAGGCCGCGCAGCAGCAGCGCCATGGCGTCGCGCTGGTGCACGTCGACCGAGCGCAGCGGCTCGTCGAGCAGCAGCACCGCCGGGCTCGGGGCGAGCGCGCGCACGAAGCCCAGGCGCTGCGCCTCGCCGCCGGACAGCGCCGCCGGCTTCTTGTCGGCGTGGGCGCCGAGGCCCGCCTTGCCCAGCAGCTCGCGTGCCGCCGCGGCGCCGAGCCCCGGGGCCGCGAACGTCAGGTGCTGCAGCGCCGTCATGTGCGGCCACAGCGCGCCGTCCTGGAAGACGAAGCCGACACCGCGGCGGTCCGGCGGCACGAACGTCGCGCCCTGCGCGACGACCTGTTCGCCGATGCGGATCGCGCCGCCGTCCGGACGCTCCAGCCCGGCGAGGCACCGCAGCAGCGTCGTCTTGCCGCTGCCCGACGGGCCGACGATCGCCAGCCGCCCGCCGGCCGGTGCCGCGAACGACAGCGGGCCGAGCGCGAAGCCCGGGCGCTGCAGGCGCAGGTCGGTGACGGCGACGGAGCGGGTCATGGTCGGGATCTCAGGACAGCGACGACAGCCTACGGCCGGCCAGCACGGTCGGCACGAGCGGCACCAGCACCGCGAGGCTCAGCAGCAGCAGGGCGATGACGCCGCTCCAGTCCTCGTGCTGGAAGTGCACGGCGTTCGCGAGGCGCCGCACGGCGGTTGCGTTCGCCGCCGGCAACACGACGGCGAGGTCGAGTTCGCGCAGCGCCAGCACGAACGCCAGCGCCCACGCGCTCCACGCCGCCGGCAGCAGCGGGGCGACGTGCAGCCGCAGCGCCCGCACGAACGGCGGGCGCGCGACGAACGCGCCCGCTTCCTCGGCGGCGAGCGGCAGCCGCCGGCACTGCGACGCGAGCGTCAGCGCCGCGAACGGCAGGAAGCGCGCCGCGTAGGCGCAGCCGGCGAACAGCCAGCTCTGGTCGAAGCGCGCGCCGAACAGGCGCAGCAGCGGGCCGTCGTGGAAGGCGCGGATGAGCGCGATGCCGAGCAGGATCGACGGCACCGCCGCCGGCAGCGCCGCGAGCAGTTCGAGCGACGGCCGGCGGCGGGCGGCGCCGCGCGCGAGTGGCAGCGCCAGCAGCACCACGGCGGCGGCGACGGCGAGCGCCAGCCACAGCGAGTTCAGCAGCTGCGGCAGGCCCTGGTCCATCGCCTTGGCGAAGCTCTGGCGGGCGTAGTCGAGGCCCATCGGCTCCAGCTTCTGCGCCGAGCCCATCGTCCAGCGGCCGAGCACGAACAGCGGCAGCGCCACGCCGGCGGCGAGGTACAGCAGCGGCGGCAGCAGGGCGGGCCAGCGCCACGCGCCCAGCGGTCGCCGCGGCAGCGACTTCACGACGCCGCGATCCGGCGCCTGCGCGCGCAGCCGCAGCGCCGCCCACAAGAGGCAGCCGAGGCTGGCGACGAACGGCAGTGCGGCGACGATCGGGCTCTGCAGTTCCTCGAACGTGGTGCCGACGGCGCGGCGGTTCCAGCGCGCGAACACGCCTTCGGCGTACGTGTGCCAGGTCTTGCCCTTGACGGTCAAGAACTCCGGCACGCCGTGGTCGGCGACGGTGAACAGGAACGCCAGCAGGCAACCGGCGAGCACTTCCGGCGCGATTGCGCGCAGCAGCCACAGCTCGGCGCGGGCGCGGCCGCGCAGCAGCCACGCCGACTCGTAGGCGCGGCCGTCGACGCTGCGCAGGCCGCGCGCGGCCAGCACCGCGACGAACGGCGCATGTGCGACGCCGAGCAGGATCGCGCACGGCCAGAAGCCCGGGGCCGGAAACACGTCGGCGAAGCCCATGGCGACGAAGATGGGCGGCACGACGAGCGGGGCGACGCCGAGCGGCGCCAGCCAGCGCGCGCCCGGCAGGTCGCGGCCGATGGTCAGCCAGGCATGCGCGCCGCCGAGCAGCAGCGACAGCGCCGTCGCGGCGAGGCCCAGCTGCAGCGACGCGGCGACTTGCGTCAGCAGGTTCTGGTCGTCGGCGAGCGCGCGCCACGCCGACAGCGTCAGGCCGCTCGGGGCCTGCACGGTCTGCAGCAGCAACTGCAGCAGCGGCAGCAGGGCGAACAGCGCCAGGAAGCCGAGCGCCAGCCACAGCGGCGCGCGGCTCGGCAGGTCGCTGCGGCCCGGCGTGGTCACGTCACTTGCCCCAGCGCTTGCTGAATTCCTGGTTGCAGCGCGCCAGCTCGGTCGCGGTCTGCGCCGGATCCCACGCCATCTCGCGGAAGCTGCCGACGGCCTTGATCGCCGGGTCCTGCGGGCCTTGCACGCCGCTGCGCAGCGGGATCTGCGCGCCCTCGGCGGCGGCGAGCAGCGCCTCCGTCTCCTTGCTGACGATGCGGTCGATCAGGCGCCTGCCGCCATCCTGGTCGGGGCCGCCGGCGACGAGGCCGACGGCGTTGGGGATCAGCATCGTGCCGAGTCCGCCCGCCTCCTGATCGGGGAACACGCAGGCGACCTTGTGGCCCTTCTGCCTGGCGACGTGGTAGTCGTCGGTGTCGGTGAAGGCCCAGTCGAGCTGGCCGTCGCGCACCGCGCGCATCGTCGCGCCGTTGCTCTGCAGGAACTGCACGTCGTTGGCGAACATGCCGTCGAGCAGCGCGCCGAAGGCGGCTTCCCCGAGGGCGAGCCGCAGCGCCGTGAAGTGCGTCAGCGTCGTGCCGGTCAGCGGCTTGGCGACGGCGCAGCGGCCCTTCCACTTCGGGTCGACGAGGTCCTTGTAGCCCTTCGGCCAGCTCGCCGGGTCGGGCAGGCGCTCGGTGTTGACGATCAGGATGCGGGCGCGCGCGGCGAACGCGTACCAGCGGCGGTCGGCGGCGCGCCAGCGCTCCGGCAGGTCGGCGGCAGCGGGGCTGTCGTACGGCGCCAGCACGCCGGCCTGCGCGAGGCGCACGGCCTGCGCCAGCTCGTTGCACCAGAACACGGTGGCGCGCGGGTTGGCCTGTTCCTCCAGTAGTGCGCTGACGAGGCCGACGGTCTTCGCCGCCTCGGTGTCGTGGCGCTGCGTGAGGTCGATCTGCAGTTCCGCGCTGTAGCGATCGAGCAGCGGCCGGCTGAACTGTTCGTCGAGTGCGACGTAGATGGTGGGGCCGGGCTCGCCGCCGCAGGCGGCGGTGACGGCGAACAGGGCGAGGGTGGCGATGCGGCGCATGGCGTGGCGGCTTGGTCGTGGGGCGGGGATACGGCTGCAGTCGGTCAGGCGGCGAGGCGCTGCATCACTTGTCGCGGTACGTGGCGTGGCACGCCTTGCAGCCCTTGCTCAGGGCCGCGAGTTGCTGGTCGGCGCCAACCGCGTCGTTGCCGCGCACGGCGGCGTCGAGCGCGGCGCCGGCGGCGATCGACTGCTGCAGCTTCTGCTGGTAGTCGGCCGGGAACGCCTTGCTCTCGGCGTCGTCGGTCAGCGCCGCGAACAGCTTGGCGAGCCGCGCCGTCTCCTTGCTGGCGACGAGGTCCGGGTGGTCGGCGGGCGCCTTCCAGCCGGCGTCCTTCGCCTGCTTGACGAGGTCGATGACGGCGTCGATCTCGGCCATCGTCGCGACGAGGCCGGTGACCTTCATCACCGAGGGGAACGACGACGCGTCGGCGCGCAGTGCGGCGGCGTCGAGGGGCTTGGCCTGCTCGACCGCCTGCCAGAGGCCGGTGTACTCCTTCGCCGTGCCGGACACCTGCATGCGCGCCTTGGCGGCATCCGGAGTCAGCGCCCCCGTGCCGACCAGCGCCGTGGCGAGCGCGGCGGCGCTGCGGTGCTTGCCGTGGTGGCAGTGCACGTAGATCGGCCCCGCGCAGTGGGCGAGCTCCAGCGCGAGCTGCAGCTGGCGCTCGGGCGTGACCGTGTCGTAGCTGATCGGCAGGTGGACGTAGCGCAGGCCGAGCTTCTCGGCGTTGGCGACGTCGGGCGTGGCGCCGTCGACGGAGACGACGGTCTGGATGCCCATGCCCTTGAGCGTCACCAGCCCTTCCTCGCCCTCGGGCTGGCCGCCGCCGATGACGTCCGGCGCGTAGGCGACCACGTTGTGCAGGCCCGGCAGGTGTTCCGCCTTCGTAGCGGCAAGCGGGGGCTTCGGCACGGCGGGCGCCGCCGGCGGCGGCGGGGTGTTGCAGGCCGAGGCGAAGGCCACCGCGGTGGCGGCGGCGGCGGCGAGCAGGTAGCGGGTGCGGGCGATCATGGCGAGGGTGCGGGCGATCTTGGCGAGGGTGGGGTTCGAGCCGGCTCAGGCAAGGACCGTGCCATGTTCACTGGCCGCCGCCGCCCTTGGCGGTCCGGCGGATCGTCTCGACGTCGAGGTCGAGTTCGCGCAGGCGGCGGTGCAGGTGGCCGCGCGAGATGCCGGAGCGCTCGGCGGCGGTGGTGATGCTGCCGCCGCAGCGCTGCAGCAGGTTGGTGAAGTAGATGCGGTCGAAGCGCAGGCGGGCGGCGTCGTAGGGGTCGTCGCTCGGGTCGGCGGGCGGCGCGGCGGCGGCCCTGCCGAGCACGTCGTCGGGCAGGTCGCCGACGCCGAGCTCGACGCGGGGGCCGGCGAACACGACCATGCGTTCGACGAGGTTCTCCAGCTCGCGCACGTTGCCGGGCCAGTCGTAGGCGGTCAGCGCCGCCATCGCGTCGGGCGTCAGCGTGCGCGCGGGCGCGCCGTCGCGCGAGAGCCGCTGCAGCGTCTGCGCCACCAGCGCCGGGACGTCGCCGCGGCGTTCGCGCAGCGGCGGCACCCGCAGCGACACGACGTCGAGCCGCCACAGCAGCTCGGGCCGGAACGCGTCCGCCTGCGCCATCGCCGGCAGGTCGCGGTTGCTGGCCGCCAGGATGCGCACGTCGACGCGCACCGGCGTCTGCGCGCCGAGCGGCAGGAATTCGCGCTCGACCAGGAAGCGCTCGATCTTCGCCTGCGCGGCGAGGCTCATGTCGCCGATCTCGTCGAGGAACAGCGTGCCGCCGTGCGCGCGCTGCAGCAGCCCCGCCTTCTTCGCGCGCGCGCCGGTGAAGGCGCCGGCTTCGTGGCCGAACAGTTCGCTCTCGAACAGCGTGTCCGGCACGGCGGCGCAGTTCATCGCCACGAACGGCCCGTCGGCGCGGGCCGAGCGCAGGTGCAGCGCCTTGGCGACGAGGCCCTTGCCGACGCCGGACTCGCCCGTCAGCAGCACGGTCGCGTCGCTCGGCCCGACCAGGTCGATCTGGCGGCGCAACTCGGCCGTCGTCGGGCTCTGCGCCACGAGGCCGACGCCGGCGTCGGGCTGGGCCGTGATGGCGCGCAACCGCACCGTCGCGCGTTGCGTCGCCGCGGCCTGCAGCGCGCGCTCGATGCGCACGTGCAGTTCCTCGATCGCGAACGGCTTGGCGAGGAAGTCGGCGGCGCCAAGGCGCATGGCCTCGACGGCGGCGTCGACGCTGCCGTGGGCGGTCATCAGGATCACCGGCGCGTCGGGCGCGAGCGAACGGATGCGCGCGAGCGTCGCGAGCCCGTCGAGGCCGGGCATGCGCAGGTCGAGCACGGCGAGGTCGAAGGCGGCCTGCTCCCAGGCCGCGAGCGCCGCAGCGCCCGTCGCAACGGTGACGACGTCGCTGCCCAACCGCCGCAGGCCGCGGTCGAGGAAGTGCCGCATGCTCTCCTCGTCGTCGGCGACGAGGATCCTGGCTGGCGGTCGGCGCGCGTCGTCGTTGGCCACGCGGCCATCGTGCGCCAAGGTCGCCGGTCGCCGCAAGTTCCCATGCCGCGGCCGGTGTGTGCCACATCGGCGACACGGTTTCGCCGCCGTAACGACGGGCCCGCGGATCGACCTCGGGTTTTCCCCTGCGAAGGTACAGCCGGATGGCGTCGATCGTCGATCGACAGTCGACCAGCATGCCGCCTTCCCAGCCCGCACCCATGCGCACGAGCACCCTGCTGTCGGCTGCGGCCAGCGGCGCTGCCAGGAAGCCGTGCAACGTGCGCATCCTGTTGGTCGACGACGACCCGGCGACGCTCGCGACGTTGCGCGCGATGCTGCACCCGTCCGGGCCGAAGGAACCGGCGGTCGCCGGCGAACTGGCCCAGCCGCGCTTCCAGGCCGAGCTGACGTTCGCGACGCACGCCCAGGAAGCCATCGACGCGGTCGCTGCGGCGACGGCGACCGGCGGCTACGCGATGGCGTTCGTCGACGTGCACATGCCGCCGGGGCCCGACGGCTTCGCCACCATCGACCGGCTCTGGTCGATCGACTCCGACCTGCAGATCGTCGTCGTCACCGGCAGCGTCTCGCAACCCGGCGCCGAACTGCCCGCGCGCTTCCGGACGACGGACAAGCTGTTGGTGCTGAAGAAGCCGTTCGAGGAGGTCGAGGTGCGCCAGTTGGCCGCGGCCCTGTGCCGCAAGCGCGAACTGCTGCGCGAATCGCGCCGGCGTCAACGCCAGCTCGAGCTGCACGTCGCGGAGCGGACGCGCGAACTCAACGCGGCGCTGCAGGCGACGCGACAGGCCGCGGACGCGCGCATGCAGTTCCTGGCCAACATGAGCCACGAGATCCGCACGCCGCTGACGGCGATCCTCGGCTTCATCGAGCTGGTGCGGGCGCCGGGCTGCACGGCGGCGGAGATCCGTCGCCACCTCGAGGTCATCGATCGCAACAGCAACCACCTCCTGCAGGTCGTGAACGACGTGCTCGACCATGGCAAGCTGGAGGCGAGGCAACTGCTGGTCGAGAGCGAGCCGATCGACCTGCCATCGCATCTCGACGAGGTGGTCGCGATGATGCAGGCGCAGGCTGGCGAGAAGGGGCTGCAACTGGACCTGCGCTATCGCGTGCAGTGCCCGCGGACCCTGCTGACCGACGGCACGCGCATGCGGCAGATCCTGCTGAACCTGCTCGGCAACGCGGTGAAGTTCACCGCCGTCGGCGGCGTCTCGCTCGTGGTCGACGAGGCCGTCGACGCCGACGGCGAAGCGTGCCTCGCGCTCGTCGTCGAGGACACCGGCATCGGCATCGCCGCGGACCGCCAGTCGGCGCTGTTCGAGCCGTTCGTCCAGGCCGATGCGTCGACGTCGCGCCGGTTCGGCGGCACGGGTCTCGGGCTCGCGATCAGCCGACAACTGGCGCGGTGCCTCGGCGGTGACGTGGTGCTGCGGAGCGAACTGGGCAAGGGCAGCGCCTTCACCCTGCTGCTGCCGGCCGGCGGCCGCGCTTCGGGGCCGATGTTCGCCACACCGGAGGCCGCGCGCGCCTGCGCCGCGCACGACCGGGCCCAGGCCGCGAGCGTGCGCTTGCACGGTCGCGTCCTCCTGGTCGAGGACAGTCCCGACAACCGCCGGCTGCTCGCCGCGATCCTGCGCCGCGCCGGCGCCGACGTCACCGTCGCCACCGACGGCGTCGAGGCGCTCGCCGCGGTCGGCAACGCGCTGGCGGCGGCGACGCCGTTCGACCTCGTGCTCATGGACGTGCAGATGCCGGTGATGGACGGCTACACGGCGACCCGTCAGTTGCGCCTGCAAGGGTGGACGGGCCCGATCGTGGCGCTGACCGCGCACTCGATGGAAGGCGACCGCGAGAGTTGCCTCGCCGAAGGCTGCGACGGCTACGAGACCAAACCGGTGCGCGCCGAACGCCTCGTCGCCACGTGCGCGCGCTTCCTGGCCACGCCGCCCGGCGACGGCGGCCCGGCGAACGGCTGAACGGCGGCCGCCCGCGGGGGGCCGACGGCGGGCGGCCCTGGTCGGATTGCCGGCGCGCACGGCCGCCGGCCGCACAATGGCCCACTGGCACGCGAGCGGGCGGGGCGGTGACGTAGCCTGCATCGGGCACCCCTGCTCTGCGCGCATGGCGCACGGCGGGTGCCCTCGTCGCCCACCCCTCGTCGCCCACCCCTCGTCGCCCACCCCTCGTCGCCCACATGGAATCGAGCGCAATGCTCCCGTCCCGTCTCCTTGGCGCCATGGCCTGCTTGGCCGCGGCGGTCGCCGCCCAATCGTCCGTCCTGCTGGTCGATCAGGGCGGTTCGAATCCCGCCTAGACGTCGCCGCTGTTCGCGGCCGTTGGCACGTTCGACAATCCGGCCGGCGTGGCCCGGCTGGAAGCTGCCGGCCAGGCCGTGCAGCAGGGCGTCGTGCCGAGCGGCAGCGGTTGGTGGGCCGGCGGCGTGACGCGGGCCTTCGAAATGGTCTGGAACAACGTCACCGGCACGGTCGACTTCCGGCTGTACGCCGCCGCCGATTGGGCTGGTCCGGCGGCGATCCAATTGACGCAGACGCCGGCCATGGCACCGGGCAACGCGCTCGTCGGCGTCCAGTTCGGCCTCAGCCTCGCCTCGACGACCTTCGCGACCAGCGCCGGCTTCGCGTACTCGGACGTGCAGTTCCTCGACGTCGGCGGCTACGTGCCGGTGACGACGGCCGGCGGGCCCTACACCGTCACCGGCTCGTTCCTCACCGGCCGCTACCACGGCGCCTACTTCGGCGCGCTCAGCGAGTTCCGGTTGCGCGGCAAGGCGACCTTCACGGGCAGCGTCAACACGGCGACCGACTTCTGCCGCTTCACCATCGAAGGGCGCCAGGGGCCCGCGGCGCGGCGCACGGTCCGCACCGGCACGCCGGCGATCGGCGCGGCGTTCGCCGTGCACCACGCGCTGCCGCCCGGCACCCTCGGCAACGTCGCCGGCTTCCTGTGGTCGCCGCCGTTCGCCGCCACGTTGCCCATCGCAGTGCCCGGCTTCACCGTCGACGGCGTGCTGCGCGTCGACCCCGCCGCGTTCCTCGTGCTCGGCGTGACCGTCACGGACGGCGTGCGGTTGCCGTCGATGGCGCTGACGGTGCCGCTGGCGCCGGCGCTGGTCGGGGCCCAGCTCGACTGCCAGTCGTTCGACATCGCGCCGACCTACACCATCTACCTGTCGACGAACGAAGCCGTCGTGACCATCGCCGGCAGTTAGTCCTGGTTCGCCGCCGGCAGCCGCACGGCGAACGTCGCGCCGGCGCCCGGCGCCGAGGTCACCTCGATCCGGCCCCGGTGGGCGGCGACGATGCCGTAGCTGACCGCGAGGCCGAGGCCCGAGCCGCCGTGGCCGGGTTCGCGCGCGTCGCGCTTGGTGGTGAAGAACGGCTCGAAGACGTGCGGCAGGTGGGCGGCGGCGATGCCGTGGCCCGTGTCGGCGACGCGCACCACGACGTCGTCGCCGTCGCGCGCGGCCGCGACGCGCAGCGTGCCGCCGTCGGGCATCGCCTGCAGCGCGTTGACGAACAGGTTGACGAAGACCTGGTGCAGGCCGTCGCCGTCGCCGTGCACGACGAGGCCGCTGGCGACCTCGCGTTCGACGGCCACGCCCTGGCGGCGCGCCCCCGGCTCGCACAGCCGCAGCGCGTCCGCGAGCACGGTGGCGACGTCGCAGTCGGCGCGCCGGTCGAGCGAACGCCGGGCGAAGCGCTGCAACTCGCGCACGATCGCGGTGGCGCGGTCGGCGGCGCGCAGGATGACCGCGAACGTCTCGCGGCGGCCGGCGTCGGCCTCGTCGGCGGCGAGGTCGGCGGCGCAGCCGCGGATGCCGCCGATGACGTTGTGGAACTCGTGCGCGACGCCGCCGGCGAGCGTGCCGAGCGCCGCCAGCCGCTCGGCCTGCGCCAGCTGCGCGTGCGACGCCTGCAGGTCGGCGAGCGCGCGTTCGAGGTGCGCCGTCTTCTCGGCAACCTGTCGCGCGAGGTCGCCGGCGAAGCGCTCCTGGTCGGCCTTGGCCGCGCGCAGTTGCGTGGTCATCGCGGCGAAGTCGTGCGCCAGCAGTCCGAGTTCGTCGCGCGGCGGCGGCGGCGCGATCGGCGTCAGGTCGCCGGCCGCGACGCGTTGCGCGGCGCGGCGCAGCCGCTGGGCCGGCGCCACGACGTAGCGATGCAGGCCGCCGCCGAGCGCCGCCAGCGTCGCCACCAGCATCGCGGCGACCAGCAACAGGTGGCCCAGCCGCTGGTCGGCGACGAACTCGCGCGCGCGCGCCGCCTGCGCGGCGTCGAGCGCCCGCAACCGGGCGTCGATCGCGGCTTCGACGTTGCTGCGCCGGGCTTCGGCCAGCGCGACGACGTTCTGGCGCTCATGGGCGCTGCGTCGCGCGTCGTCGGCGGCGATCGCCGCGCGCAGGGCCGCCGCGTCGCCGGCGAGGTCCTCGATGGGCAGCTTCGCCAGCGCCCGTTCGCGGTCGGTGGCGGACGCCCGCAGCACGTCGACCAGCAGGTCGTTCGTCTGCAGCGACTGGTCGTGGGCGAGTTCGCGCATCGCCGTCGAGCCCTGCCGCAGGAAGTCGTCGCCGAGTCGTTCGAACGCCGTCGCCGTGCGCGGCCCGAGCCACAACAGCAGCACGCCGGCGAGCGCCAGCGCCAGCGCGCACACGCCGAGCGCGAGCCGCACGGCCAGCGGCAGCGCGGCGCGCTGGCGCGCCGGCGGCGGAGCCGATGTGGGCGTCGTCGCGACCATGCGCGATTGCTTACCCGATCGCCGGCGGCGGCGCGCGGGCCGGCGCGGGCGACGGCAGCGCACGCGACGGGCGTATGCTGGCAGCAGCCATGAACGCTCCGCTGAACCACGTCGCCCGTTGCCTCGTCGCCGGCCTCGTCGCCCTGCTGCCGATCGCCGGCGCGGTGCTCGGCATCGTGTGGCTGGAGGGCGCCCTGTCGGCCTCGTGGCGCGCGCAGGTCGATTGGTACTTCCCGGGACTCGGCATGCTGCTCGCCGCCGCCGCGATCTACGCCGTCGGCCTCGCCGTCACGACGTTCGTCGGCCGCTGGCTGTGGCGCGTCGCCGACCGCGGGCTGGAGCGCCTGCCGCTGCTCGGTTCCCTGTACCAGTCGCTGAAGGAGGTGCTCGGCTACGACAGCGGCCGCGAGCGCTTCTTCCAGGCGGTGGTGACGCTCGCGTGCGACGGCGGTGAACAAATTGGCTTCGTCACCGGCGAGGTCGACGGCGCGGACGGCGGCCGCCGGTTGACCGTCTTCGTGCCCGGTTCGCCCAATCCGACCAGCGGTCGCCTGCTGCTGGTGCCGCCGACCGCCGTGCGCCGCCTCGACGCGCGTCCGGCCGACGCCTTGCGCACGCTCGTCGCCATGGGCAAGTCGCCGCTGCGGCCGTGATCCGTAGCCGCGCATCCGGCATGGTGTTGCAATCGAAACCGTCCCTGCCGATGGTTCGGCGCTCCCCATGACCTGGATGACGGATTTCTGGCGGTCGTCGATCGGCGGCAAGGCGACCATGGCGGTCACCGGCCTGCTGCTCTTCGGGTTCGTCGTCGCCCACCTGCTCGGCAACCTGCAGTTGCTGAAGGGGGCCGACGCCATCAACAACTACGCGAAGATGCTGCACGACCTCGGCCCGCTGCTGTGGGTCGCGCGCATCGGCCTGCTGGTGGTGTTCGTGCTGCACGTCGCCACGGCGATCCGGCTGTCGCGCGCCAACAAGGCGGCGCGGCCGGTGGCGTACGCCAAGGGCGCGACGATGCAGGCGACGATGGCCTCGCGCTCGATGGTGCTGAGCGGCCTGACGGTGGGGGCGTTCCTGGTCTACCACCTGGCGCACTTCACCTTCGGCGCGGTGCACGGCGCCGGCGCCGCCAAGGCGACCGAGGTCGCGAACGCGTCGTGGAACGGCCACAACGTCTACGCGATGGTCACCGGCAGCTTCGCCGATCCGCTGGTCGTGACGCTCTACGTCGCCGCGCAGGTCGTGCTGTTCCTGCACCTGAGCCACGGCATCCAGAGCCTGGCCCAGACGCTCGGCTTCCACCACGGCCGCTACACCCCGATGGTGCGCTCGCTGTCCTTCCTGCTCGCGCTGGCGATCGCCGGCGGCAACGCCTTCCTGGCCCTTTCCGTCCTCCTCGGCATCGTGAAGGGAGCCTGACCATGAAGCTCGACTCCAAGATCCCGTCCGGCGCGATCCACGAGAAGTGGAGCAACCGCAAGTTCGAGCAGAAGCTCGTCAACCCGGCCAACAAGCGCAAGTACAAGGTGATCGTCGTCGGCTCCGGCCTCGCCGGCGCCGCCGCCGCCGCGTCGATGGCGGAACTCGGCTACCAGGTCGAGTGCTTCTGCTTCCAGGACAGCCCGCGCCGCGCCCACAGCATCGCCGCGCAGGGCGGCATCAACGCCGCCAAGAACTACCGCAACGACGGCGACTCGGTGTACCGGCTGTTCTACGACACCGTGAAGGGCGGCGACTTCCGCGCCCGCGAGGCCAACGTCTACCGCCTCGCCGAGCTGTCGGTGAGCATCATCGACCAGGCGGTCGCGCAGGGCGTGCCGTTCGCGCGCGAGTACGGCGGCCTGCTCGACAACCGCAGCTTCGGCGGCGCGCAGGTCAGCCGCACGTTCTACGCGCGCGGCCAGACCGGCCAGCAACTGCTGCTCGGCGCCTACGCGGCGCTGTCGCGGCAGATCGGGCTCAAGGCCGTGAAGATGTTCGCGCGCACCGAGATGCTCGACGTCGTGGTCGTCGACGGCCACGCCAAGGGCATCGTCGTCCGCGACCTGCAGACCGGCGAGATCCGCACGCACGCGGCCGACGCTGTCGTGCTGTGCACCGGCGGCTACGGCAACGTCTTCTACCTCAGCACCAACGCCAAGAACTGCAACGTCACGGCGACGTGGCGCGCGCACAAGCGCGGGGCCGGCTTCGCCAACCCGTGCTACACGCAGATCCACCCGACCTGCATCCCGGTCAGCGGCGACCACCAGAGCAAGCTGACGCTGATGTCGGAGTCGCTGCGCAACGACGGCCGCGTCTGGGTGCCGCTGAAGAAGGGCGACAAGCGCAAGCCCGCCGACATCCCGGACAACGAGCGCGACTACTACCTGGAGCGCAAGTACCCGAGCTTCGGCAACCTCGCGCCGCGCGACATCGCGTCGCGCGCGGCGATGACGGTCTGCGACGAGGGCCGCGGCATCGGCGACACGGGACTCGGCGTCTACCTCGACTTCCGCGACAGCATCCAGCGCCTGGGCAAGGACGCGATCGCGGCGCGGTACGGCAACCTGTTCCACATGTACGCGAAGATCACGGCCGAGGATCCGTACTCGCAGCCGATGCGCATCTTCCCGGCCGTGCACTACACGATGGGCGGGCTGTGGGTCGACTACGACCTGCAGTCGACGATCCCCGGCCTGTTCGTCTGCGGCGAAGCCAACTTCTCCGACCACGGCGCCAATCGTCTGGGCGCGTCGGCGCTGATGCAGGGCCTCGCCGACGGCTACTTCGTGATCCCGTACACGATCGGCGGCTACCTCGCCGGCCAGAAGCCGGGCAGCGTCGACGGCAAGCGGCCGGAGTTTGCGCAGGCCGCGGCCGGCGTCGCCGAGATGACCAAGCGGCTGCTGGGCATCAAGGGCAAGCGCACGGTCGACGACTTCCACCGCACGCTCGGCAAGATCATGTGGAGCAAGTGCGGCATGTCCCGCAGCGAGAAGGGCCTCAAGGAGGCGATCGCGTCGATCCAGGCGCTGCGCGGCGAGTTCTGGCAGGACGTGCGCGTGCTCGGCGACGGCATGAACGTCAACCAGTCGCTGGAGAAGGCCGGCCGCGTCGCCGACTTCCTGGAGTTCGGCGAGCTGATGTGCCGCGACGCGCTCGAGCGCCGCGAGTCGTGCGGCGGCCACTTCCGCGAGGAATGGCAGGACGACGGCGAGGCCCGGCGCGACGACCAGAACTTCTGCCACGCGGCCGTCTGGGAGCACAAGGGCGAGCCGAAGGACGCCGTGCGCCACCAGGAACAGCTGCACTTCGAGAACGTGCACCTCGCCGTGCGGAGCTACAAGTGACGGGGAACACCACGATGAAGCTCACCCTCCACATCTGGCGCCAGCAGAAGCGCAGCACCGCCGCCGACTTCAAGCAGGACGGCCGCATGGTGCGCTACGAGCTGGACGGCGTGTCGCCCGACATGTCGTTCCTCGAGATGCTCGACGTCCTCAACGAGTCGCTGATCAAGAAGGGCGAGGAGCCGGTCGTGTTCGACCACGACTGCCGCGAGGGCATCTGCGGCTCCTGCAGCCTGATGATCGACGGCGAACCGCACGGTCCGCAGTCGGGCACGACGACCTGCCAGCTGCACATGCGCAGCTTCCGCGACGGCGCCGAGATCTGGATCGAGCCGTGGCGCGCGAAGGCCTTCCCGGTGGTCAAGGACCTGATGGTCGACCGCAGCGCGTTCGACCGCGTGGTGCAGGCCGGCGCGTTCATCTCGGTGAACACCGGCGCGCCGCAGGACGCCAACGCCATCCCGGTGCCCAAGGCCGACGCCGACCGCGCATTCGACGCGGCCACCTGCATCGGCTGCGGCGCCTGCGTCGCGGCGTGCAAGAACGCCTCGGCGATGCTGTTCGTCGGCGCCAAGGTCTCGCACTTCATGCACCTGCCGCAGGGCCGGGTCGAGCGCGAGACGCGCGCCCGCAACCTCGTCGCGGCGATGGACAAGGAAGGCTTCGGCAACTGCACCAACCAGAACGAGTGCGAAGCCGCCTGCCCGAAGGAGATCCCGGTGCGCGTGATCGCGGAGATGAACCGCGAGTTCCTGCGCGCGAAGGCGGTCGAGGAGCCGCCGAGCAAGAAGCGCGTCGGCGGCGACGGCTGAGCGCCGGGTAGACGCCCTGCCACGGGCTGCCCCTTCGCGCGTCGTGGCCGTGTTCGCGGCCGCGACGCGCCTCGCCGACATGGCTCGCCGGCTCGGACAGGGCCTCCGTGCGGCCCCGTCGATGCGCCCGCTGCCATGGCCGGCGCAGGTGCGATCGCCGCGCGCGCAGCGCCGCTCCCCGGCGCGGGACCGCAGCCGGGAACTCGCGCCGGGCGGCTACGTTGAGCCCCGCCATGCGCCTCCTGACGCCGTTGCTCCCGTCCGTCCTGCTGCTGGCCGCCGCCGCCGCCCAATCGCCCGCGCCGCCTGCCGGCCCCGCCGCCGACCCGCTGCCCGTGCGCGAGGTCACCGTCTTCAAGGACGGCCACGCCTGGGTGCTGCGCGAGCGGCCGCTCGCCGCCGCCGACGGCCAGGAGGTCGTGCTCGACGAACTGCCGCAGCCGCTGGTCGGCGCGTTCTGGCCGTACGCGGTCGACGGCGCCCGGCTGGTCAGCGCCAAGGCCGGCATGACCACCGTGCGCCGCGACGCGACGGTGATGGACCTGCGCCAGCTCGCGCGCGCCAACGCGGGCAAGGACGCGCTGGTCGTCACGGCCGACAAGGAGCGCCTCGAAGGCAAGCTGCTCGGCGTGCCGTCGCGCGAGACGCTGCCGTCGGCGAGCGACGGCGAATTGCTGCTGCTGCAGACCGCGCAGGGCACGCGCGCGCTGCCGCTCGGGATGGTGCGCGAACTGGAGGTCCGCGGCGACTACCAGGGCCGCATCGCCGTCGAGGACAAGAAGCCGCGCCTGACGCTGCGCCTCGCCGGCGGCGGCCCGCAGGCCAAGGTCGGCGTCATGTACGTGCAGCGCGGCCTGCGCTGGATCCCGGCCTACCGCATCGACATCGACGGCGACGGCAAGGCCAAGGCGCAGTTCGAGGCGACGCTGGTCAACGACCTGATCGACCTGCAGGCCGCGACGGTGAACCTCGTCGTCGGCGTGCCGCGCTTCGACCACGCGGGCGAGATCGATCCGATCGCGTTGCAGCAGGAAGGCGCGCAGGTCGCCGAGCACCTGGGCCGCCGCATGCAGCCGCAGGCGTTCAGCAACCGCATGTCCAACGCCTTCATGGCGCAGGCAGCGAGCCCCGCGAGCGACGCGGCGGGCGGCGAGCCCGAGCCGGTGGTCGAGGGGGGCGCGGGCGCCGAGGACCTGTTCGTGTTCACGCTGCGCGACGTGACGCTGAAGAAGGGCGAGCGCATGGTGCTGCCGATCGCCGCGTTCGAACTGCCGTACCGCGACCTGTACCGGCTCGACGTGTCGTTTGCGCCGCCGATGGAGGTGCGCCAGGGCCTGCAGAGCCAGCAACTCGTCGAGCTCGCGCGCCAACTGGCGGCGCCGAAGGTCCGGCACGTGCTGCGCCTGACCAACACCGGCGACGCGCCGCTGACGACCGCGCCGGCACTGGTGCTCGCCGGCGGCAAGCTGCTGGCCCAGGGCACGATGCTCTACACGCCGCGCGGCGGCGCGACCGACCTCGAGATCAACGTCGCCGTCGACGTGAAGGTCGACACCGAGGAGCGCGAGGTGAAGCGCGACCCGGGGCCGTTCCGGCTGGGCGACGACCAGTATGCGCGCGTCGACGTCGCCGGCACGATCAAGCTGACCAACCGCAAGCCCAAGGCCATCGAGGTCGAGGTCACGCGCCGCGCGCTCGGCCTCGCCGACACGGTCGGCCAGGGCGGCGCGCAGAAGCAACTCGACCTCGTACAGGCCTGGCAAGGCGGCTCCGCGAACCCGTGGTGGGGCTGGTGGAGCTGGCCGCACTGGTGGTTCCAGCACAACGGCTTCGCCGAGTTCCGCTGGACGGCGACCGTGGCGCCCGGCGGCGAGGCGACGTTCGACGCCGGCTGGCACTACTTCTGGCGCTGAGGGAATGCGCGCGGCGCCGGGCGGCGGCGCGCTGTCGGCAGCCGCATGCCCGGCGGCGCGCAGGCCCGGCCTGACGGCCCGCGTCGCGAGTTCAGCGGCGCGGCTTCGCCGCCGCGGCCTGCCGCGCCAGCGCCGCCTGCGCCGCCGCCAGCCGCGCCACCGGCACGCGGAACGGCGAGCACGACACGTAGTCGACGCCGATGCCGTCGCAGAACGCGATCGAGCGCGGCTCGCCGCCGTGTTCGCCGCAGATGCCGACCTCCAGGTCGGGCCGCGCCGCGCGACCGCGGTCGACGGCCATGCGCATCAGTTCGCCGACCCCGTCGCGGTCGATCGTCGCGAACGGGTCGTCGCGCAGGATGCCCTTCTGCAGGTACTCCTGCAGGAAGCCGGTGGCGGCGTCGTCGCGCGAGATGCCGAACGTCGTCTGCGTGAGGTCGTTGGTGCCGAACGAGAAGAACGCCGCGTGCGTGGCCAGCCGCCCGGCGACCAGGGCAGCGCGCGGCGTCTCGACCATCGTGCCGAACGAATAGCGGATGCGCCGCCCGCGTTCGCGCAGCACGTCCTGCACGACCGGCTCCAGCTCCGCGCGTTCGACCGCCAGCTCGGCGCTGGTGCTGGCGAGCGGGATCATCACCTTGGGCCGCGGCCGCACGCCCGCGGCGGCGACGTCGCACGCGGCCTCGAAGATCGCGCGCACCTGCATGCGGACCAGCTCGGGCATGTGGATGCCCAGCCGCACGCCGCGCAGGCCGAGCATGGGGTTCTGTTCGCGCAACGCGTCGACCTTGGCGAGCACGCGCTGCCGCTCGGCGAGCGTCGCGCGCTGCGCCGGTTCGTCGCCGGCGTGCAGTTCGAGCCGCGTCTGCAGCGTCGTCGTCTCGCGCAGCAGCGCGTCGTGCTCGGGCAGGAACTCGTGCAGCGGCGGGTCGAGCAGGCGGATCGTCACCGGCAGCCCGTCCATGGCGCGGAACAGGCCGGCGAAGTCGGCGCGCTGCAGCGGCAGCAGCCGCTCCAGGCAACCGCGGCGTTCGTCGTCGTCGGTGGCGAGGATCAGCTGCTGCACCAGCGGCAGGCGATCCGGCGCGAAGAACATGTGCTCGGTCCGGCACAGGCCGATGCCCTCGGCGCCAAAGCGCCGCGCGCGGGTGGCGTCCTCCGGCAGGTCGGCGTTGGCCTGCACGCCCAGGCGCCGCGCGGCGTCGGCCCAGCCGAGCAGCCGCTGCAGCTTGCGGTCGTCGAGGCCGGGGGCCTTCGTCGCCAGCCGCCCGGCGAACACCTCGCCCGTGCCGCCGTCCAGCGACAGCCACTCGCCCGCGCGCACGACCGTGCCGTCGGCGGCCGTCAGCGTGCGCGCCGCTTCGTCGATGCACAGCGCCGCGGCGCCGACGACCGCGGGCTTGCCGAACTGGCGCGCGACCAGCGCGGCGTGGCTGGTGCGGCCGCCGCGGCTCGTCACCACGCCCTTGCTGGCCAGCAGGCCGTGCACGTCGTCCGGGCGCGTCTCGGCGCGCACCAGCACGACCGGCTGGCCGTCCTTGGCCAACTGCACGGCGGTGTCGGCGTCGAACGCTGCGACGCCGACGGCCGCGCCGGGCGAGACGTCGAGGCCCGTGCCGAGCAGGCGGCCCTCGGCCTTCGCCGCGGCGCGCGCGGCGGCGTCGAACTGCGGGTGCAGGAAGCGGTCGACGTGCTCCGGCTGCACGCGCAGCAGGGCCTCGTCGCGGTCGATGCGGCGCTCGTCGGCGAGGTCGACGGCGATGCGCACCGCAGCCTGCGCGGTGCGCTTCGCCGTGCGCGTCTGCAGCATCCACAGCACGCCGCGTTCGACGGTGAACTCGACGTCCTGCACGTCGCGGTAGTGGCGTTCGAGCGCCTTGCAGTGGCGCACGAACTGCCGCCAGAGCTTGGGCTGCCAGTCGGCCATCGCCGCGACCGGCTGCGTCTTGCGCGTGCCGGACACGACGTCCTCGCCCTGCGCCTGCACCAGGAAGTCGCCCTCGATCGCCTTGCCGCCGTCGGTGACGTTGCGCGTCGTCGCCACGCCGGTCGCCGACGTCGGCCCGAGGTTGCCGAACACCATCGCCTGCACGTTCACGGCCGTACCGAGGTCGTGCGGGATGCCGGCCGCCGTGCGGTAGTCGCGCGCGCGCTTGCCGTTCCACGAGCGGAACACGGCTTCGACGCACAGCCGCAGTTGCGCCGTCGGATCGGCCGGGAACGGCCGCGCGCCGTGGCCGGCGACGAGCGCTTGGAAGCGCGCCAGCACGGCCCGCAGGTCGTCGGCCAGCAGGCCGGCGTCGTCGGCGCAGCCGCGCTGCGCCCGCGCCTGCCGCAGCACGTCCTCGAACGCCTGTTCGGGCGCGCCGAGCACCACCTTGCCGAACATCTGCACGAAGCGCCGGTGCGCGTCGAGCGCGAAGCGTTCGTCGCCGGTGTCGGCGGCGAGCTGCTCGCGCACGGCGTCGGTCATGCCGAGGTTGAGCACCGTGTCCATCATCCCGGGCATCGAGGTGCGCGCGCCCGAGCGGCACGACAGCAGCAGCGGCCGGCGCGGATCGCCGAGGCGCTTGCCGGTCTGCCGTTCGAGCGCCGCGAGCGCGCGCTCGACGGCCGGCCACAGGCCCGCCGGCCAGCGCTCACCGCCGGCGAGGAAGGCGCGGCAGGCGGCGGTCGTGACGGCGAAGCCCGGCGGCACCGGCAGGCCGAGCGAGCGCATCTCGGCGAGGTTCGCGCCCTTGCCGCCGAGCAGGTCGCGCACGCCGTCGGCGCCGCCGAGCCGCCGCGCGAGCGCCGGGAAGCCGTCGAGGGGATGGACGAGCAGCGCGGGGGCGCGGCGACGGTGCGGCTGCGAGGCGGACATGCCAGGGATCGCACCGGCCGACGGCGGCTCCGGCCATGGGGCGAACGGAGCGGAATGCGGCCGCCGCACGGCCCACGCACATCGGCCCACGAGGCCAGGAGTCTGCGTGTCGGCAGGCCGCGCCGCGCACCGCGCACCGCAGCTGCCGGCAGTCCTGCTACCGCCCCCTCCGTTTGCCCTGCCCTGCTCTGATGTTCTCTGCTCTGTGCTCTTTGCGCTCTGTGTTCTCTGTGGTTGTTCTGCTTCTTCTTCAGCAGCAGCAGAAAGGAACCACAGAGAACACAGAGGACACAGAGGCCAACCACCAAGAGCCCAGCAGCACGCAGCACCCAGCAGTCGCGGTGCAGCGGGTTGCAGTCCGCGAACCGAAGCGCGCCTGCGCGGCCGGGAACTCGCCGCCGAGCTGCCGCGAAGCCACCGGTTCGCCGGCGGAGGTCGGCTTCGCCCCAGCCGCGGATCCACGCACCGGAGCGGCGCGCGTCCCGTGACGCCGACTCCAGGGCGCAATCGTCGACGCGCGCCCGTCAGTCGAGGTCGAACGGGTTGCGCGGCTTGGTGTCCTTGTCCTTCTTCGCCTCTTCCTTGGCGCGGCGCAGCTTGGCGTCGAGCGCTTCCTGCTGCTTGGCCTGATCGTCCTTGGCCGAGTCGAACAGGTCGGTCAGCCGCTGCTGGTCGCGCTTCTGCGCCGCCAGCAGGTCGTCGAGGTTGCGGCCCCCCTTGGCCTCGTCGGCGCGGACGGCGCGCGCCTTGCCCGAGCGGGTGTCGACCTCGATCGACTTGTTGCAGCACGGGCAGGCGAACGTGAAGACGGTCTGGGCCATGGCGGCCGGCGATTGTCGGGCCGGCGACCGGATGCGGCAACCGGCGCGGCCAACGGCGCGAAAGTCGGCGCGGACGCCCCGTTCACCGCGGTCGGGCGATGTCGTTCCGTCGGCGCCATGGCTATCGTGGGCCCGCGCGTCGAGCCCGGCGCGCCCGAGCCGCCTTGACCCAGGACCCAACGACCCGCGAGGGAACCGCGCCCGCCGGACCGCGTTTGGTCCTCGGCCCGACGCGCCCGCAGCGGCCCGACGCGGCGGACGCCGCCGACGACGCGGCGCTCGCCGCGCTCGTGCAGCGGGCGCAGGCCGGTGACGGCGACGCCTTCGGCGCGCTCGTCGACGGCCACGCCGATCGGGTGATGCGCATCATGATCCACGTCCTGCACTGCGACCGCGCGACCGCCGAGGACCTCTGCCAGGAGACCTTCCTGCGCGTGCACCGCGGCCTCGCCGCGTTCGACGGTGCGCGCTTCGTGCCGTGGCTGCACACGATCGCCATGAACGTCGCGATCGGCGAGCACCGCCGCCGACGGGCCCAGAAGCGCGGCGCGCCGACGCGCTCGCTCGACGCGCCGCTGCCCGGCACCGACGACCTCTACCTCGATCCGGCCGGACGCGAACGCGACCCGGTCGACGCCGCGCACCAGCGCGACTTCGCCGCCCGCGTGCGCGCGTGCGTCCAGCGCCTGCCCGACGAGTTCCGCGCCGCCGTCGTGCTGCGCGACATGGAGTCGCTGTCGTACGAGGAGATCGCCGCGGCGCTCGGCCTGCAGCCGGGCACGGTGCGATCGCGCATCCACCGCGGCCGCCTCTTGCTCCAGGAGATGCTGCAGGAGTTCGACCGATGACGCCCGCCGACCGCCAGGACGACGAACGCTTCGCCGATTGGGTCGACGAGCGCATGGGCGAGCGCGAGCGCGAGCGCTTCGTCGCCGAGTTGCGCGTCAACGCGCAACTGCGCGCCGACCTCGCCGCCTACGAACGCACCGTCGCCGCCGTGCGCGCCGCCCTGCAGGCCCCGACGCGGCCGGTCGCGATGGCCGACCGCGTGCGCGCTGCGCTCGCCGCCGCACCGGCCGCGCCAGCGCCAACCGCGACCGACACGCCGACCCTGCGGTTGCTGCCGCGCGTGCTCTGGAGCCTCGGCACGGCGGCGGCGGCGTTGCTCGCCGCGCTGTGGCTCGATGCGTGGTCGGGCAGCGACCGCGCGCCGGCGGTCGAACGCTCGCAGGCGGTCGCGCGCGGCGAGGAACCACAGGCGATCGGTGGGTTGCCCACGGGCGACGCCGCCGGCGGCGTTGCACCCGGGGCGGTGGCCACGCGCAGCGGCGACGCCGCGAAGGGCAAAGCACAGGGCAACGCCGGCCTGCCCGCCGCGACCGCGCGGCCGGGAGTTCCGGCGTCGGGGGATGCCGTCGCTGCAGGCCCTGCTGCGCTGCCACCCGCGGCCCAGCGGCAGGAAGCCCAGCGGCAGGAGGCCCAACCGCAGGAGGCCCAGCAGCAAGCAGCCGAGCCGCAGGACGTCCAGTCGGGGAATGCCCAGCTGGGTGCTGCGCCGGTTGCGGCGCCAAACCAGCAGCCGGCGCCCGCCGAGCGCAGCGCGGCAGCGGACGCGCCGTCGCCGCCGCCCGCCGGCGCGGCGCCCGCGCCCGGCCACGTCGCCGCGTCGCCGTCCGACAGCGCGCTGGCGGATGCGGAGCCCGCCGCCCGTGCCGCCGCCAAGGCCGCGCCCGCGCCGACGCCGCTGCTGGTCCTCGACTTCGCTGCGCCGCTGCCCGGCGGCACGGCCGAGGCGGACGACGCCAAGCGCAAGCCGGCGACGCCCGACCGCGTGCTCGGGGGCGGCGCAGGCCGGCCGGCCCGCGGTGGGGCCGGTGCGGGCGCGGGGGGTGGCGCTGGCGACCGGCGCAGCACCGAAGCAGGCCCCGACCGCGAACGCAGCCGCAGCGCGGACGCCGGCGGTGCCGCCCAACCCGCACCCGGCGCCACGGCGCCGCTCGATGCCGCGGGCCTGCGCGCCGCGCTGCGCGCGTTCCTGACGACCGCGGTCGCTGAACCGGGCGCGGCGATGGCATCGTCGGCGACCGCTGCCGGCGTGCTGCAACTCTCGCCGTGGCTCGACGATCCGGCCAACGCCGCGGACGGCAGCGTGCGCTCGTGGCTCGTCGAAGGCGACAAGGCCGACGTCGCCGCGCTGGTCGCCGTGGCCGCGGAGTTCGCCCGCGATCGCGCCGGTGCGGTGCAGAACGGCGAGGTGCCGGTGGCGCTGCCCGCGCCGCCGACCACCGAGAACCGCGTGCTGCCGTCAGCGCGGCTGGTCCTGCGCCTCCAACTGCGGCGTCGGTAACGACGTCAGCCACCGGTCGCCGACGGCGAGTTCGTGGCCGAGCGTCTGCCAGTCGCCGAGCACGACGACGAGGCGGTGGACGCCGCCGACCGACTGGCGCAGCGCCACGGTGCTGGCCAGCCGCGGCCGGTCGCCGCCGACGCAGGCGGTGACTTCGACTTCGTCGGCCCGCGGCGGACCGTCGCGGCGTTCGATCGCGAGGTCGAGCACCGCGCCGCGTGCTGCGATGCCGCGCACTGCCAGCATGCCGAGGTCCGGCGGCAGCCACGGCGACAGCAGTACGAAGCCGTCCTCCAGCGTGAAGTCGGTCGCGTGCCGGATGCCGGTGAGCGCCAGCAGCAGCGCGTCGAGCGCCCGCGCCGCCTCGCCGGGCGACGCCGGTTTGGCGGCGAGGCGGCGCACCGCGCGGTAGGCGGCAAGGCGCGCTGGACCGTCGCGCAGCATCGCCGCGGCGGCGAGGCGCGAGGCTGCCGCAGCCAGCGTGTCGGCGGCCGGGTTGGCGGCCGCCTGCGCCGTCAGGTCGGCCAGCGCGGTGCGGTCGTGACGCTGCCGCATCGGCAGCACGGCTGGCAGCCCGAACCACGCCGGATCGAGGTCGCGCACGTCGGCCGGCGGATGCGCGCGCCGCGCCGTCAGGCCCTCGCGGCGCTGGCTGGCGAAGCGGCCGCGCATGCGCTGCTCCCACACCGTCTCCAACTGCCCAAGGCGCGCGAGCGCGAGGTCGGCGCAGTGCACGCTGGCGCGGCCGCGGCGCAGACGCAGCGCGGCGGAGGCGAACAGCGCCTGGATGACGAGGCACTCGTCGGCGTAGTGCAGCGCGGTCGGCGCGGCAGCGAGCGGCCGCGCCAGCCGCTGCGCCAGCGGCCAGCACGCATCGGCGGCGGCCGGGTCTTCGCTGGCGTCGACGAACCAGCCCAGCGCCAGCAGGAACCACCAGCGATCGGTCGGGGCCGCGTCGTCGGCGCGGGCGCGCGCGTGCGCCGCCGCGAGCGCGCGCTGCGCGGCGGCGAGGTCGCCGGCGCGCAGGCAACCGAGCACGTGCTGCGCCAGGGCGCTGCCGCCACCGGGCGTGTCGGCGACGTCGCGCGGCGGCGGCACCACCGCCGCGATCGTCAGGTCGGCGAACAACGCCGCCAACACCGGGTCGTCGGTGGCCACGGCGAGCCGGGCCGGCGTTTGCCCGAGGGCGGCCTGCAGCAGGAACGGAACCGATGGCACGATGCGGCGCATGCTCGTAGGGCACGGCGCGACCGCGATTCGGCGCGGATTTCGCGGCCGGCCGGCCGCGCGCGCCGGCGCCGCCCGCTGCGCCGTATCGCGCGACCCCGCGAACGGCTAGAAGCGCGCGCCTTGGACTCCGGGCGGCGCAACTTCCACGCGGTGTGGCCGAGCCTGTTCGCCACGTCGATGGGCCTGATGGCCTTCCTGCCGATGCTGGCGCTCTACGTGCAGGAGCGCTTCGGCATCGACGACGAGGCCGAGCTCGCGTTCTGGGCCAGCGTCATCTACGGCGCCGCGCCGCTCAGTGCCGCCGTCGCCGGGCCGTTCTGGGGCGCGTTCGGCGACGCCGCCGGCAAGAAGCCGATGGCGATCCGCGCCAACCTCGCGATCGCCGCGACCACCGCGCTGATGCCGTTCATGCCGAGTCCCGTGGCGTTGCTCGCCATGCGCGCCCTGCAGGGCGTGCTCGCCGGCTACGTCGCGCCGGCGATGGCGCTGGTGTCCGAGGGCGTGCCGCGCGCCGGCCACGGCGTGGTGATCGCGCGGCTGCAGGTGGCGATGGCGTGCGGTTCGTTCCTCGGGCCGTACCTCGGCGCCGAGGCGACCTTCTGGTTTGGCCGCACGGCGCTGTTCTGGATCGCCAGCGGCCTGTCGCTGCTCGCCGCCGCGCAGCTGGCGCTGTTCGCGCGCGAAACGCGGCCGCCGGCGGGCGCGCGCGGGCCGTTCTTCGCCGCGTTCCGCCGCGACGCGCTCGGGCTGCTGCGGCAGCCGGTGATCGGCTGGCTGCTGGCGCTGCTGCTGGTGCTGCGCCTGGGCCAGAACATGCTGGAACCGCTGGTCGCGCTGTTCGTGCGCCAGCTCGGCCCCGAGCCGTGGCTCGCGGCGCACAGCGCCACGCCCGCGCTCGCGCTCGACCGCACGGTGGCGCTCGCGTTCGGCCTGCTCGCGGTGGCGCAGTGGGTGTGCACGCCGTGGTGGGGGCGCATGGCCGACCGGCACGGACCGCTGCGGTGCCTTGCGTGGCTGGCGCTCGGGCTCGGTTGCCTCTACGCCGCGCTGGCGACGGTGGCGGCGATCCGGCCGTTCCTGCTGCTGCGCGCCGCGATCGCCTGCCTGATGGCCGGCTCGATGACGCTCGCCTACGCCGCCGCCAGCAAACGCGTGGACGACCGCCATCGCACGCTCGCCTTCGCCATGGTGCAGAGCTGCATCCAGTTCGGCCTCGCACTCGGCCCGCTGCTCGGCGCGGCCGTCGCCGCCGACGCCGCCGGCGGGGTTGCCTTCGGCCGCGCGCTGCTGGTCGCCGCTGCGCTGTGCGCCGCGGCCGGCGTCGGCATGTTCGCGCTGCGCCGCGCCACCGGCGCGCTGCCGCCCGGACCGCCGCCGCCTGCGCCGGCGGCGGGGGCAGACGCCGCGCCGTCGGGTTGACGACCGCGCGCGGCCGCGCGACGGCGGCGCGGCGTGTGCCGGAGGTCGGTAGCGCGCTGCTACACTGCGCCGCGAGCAGCATGTGCCTCCTCATCGTCCTGCGCCGCCGCAGCGCCGCGCACCCGCTGGTCGTCGCCGGCAACCGCGACGAACGCACCGACCGGCCGGCGTCGCCGCCGGGCCTGTGGGTCGGCCAACAGCGGCGCGTGCTGTCGCCGCGCGACCGGCGCGCTGGCGGCACGTGGCTCGGCGTCAACGACCGCGGCGTCGTCGCCGGCCTGACCAACGTCGCCGGCGCGCCGGTCGTCGCGGGCGCGCCGTCGCGCGGCCACCTCGTGCACCTCGCCCTCGACGCCGACGGGCTCGACGCCGGCCTCGCCGCCGTGGCACAAGCCGTCGCCGCGACGCCGCACAGCGGCTTCCAGCTGGTCGTCGCCGACGCGCGCGCCGTCGTGGTGCTGCGCCACGACGGCGGCCGGTTGCAGCGCATCGACTGGTCCGACGACGTGCTGGTGGTCACCAACGAACACGGCCCCGGCGCACTGCAGCCGCGCGGCCTCGCCCCGGCGCTGGCCCCGGCGCTGCCCCTCGACCTGCAGTTGGCGCGGCTCGCCGACGTGCTGCGCGACCCCGGCGGCGACGGCCACCACCCGATCTGCAAGCGTGGCACTGACTACGGCACGGTGTCGAGTTCGCTGCTCGCCGTGCCGCCCGACCCCGCGCGCGGGCTGCTGTGGCGCTACGCCGCCGGCGCGCCGGACGCGGCGCCGTACAAGGAGTACGGCAACCTGGGGCGGCGATTGCTGCCGGAGCCGGCGGGCGGGTGAGGGGCGGGGCGGCGGCGGCGGCGGACAAGGCGTGGGAGCGACGCCGCAGGAACCAGCCGGCCCTTGTGCGCGTCGCGGCGCGACGGTTGGCTGCCGCGGCATGAGCATCCTCGCGCACATCGGCGGCACGCCGCTGGTCGAACTCGCGCGCATCGGTCGCGGCCTGCCGGTGCCGGTGCTGGCGAAGTGCGAGCACCTGAACCCGGGCGGTTCGATCAAGGACCGCATCGCGCTGGCGATCGTCGACGACGCCGAGCAGCGCGGTCTGCTGCGTCCGGGCGGCACGCTGGTCGAGGCGACCGCGGGCAACACCGGCGTCGGCCTCGCCCTGGTCGCGGCGGTGCGCGGCTACCGGCTGGTCTGCGTGATGCCGGCGAAGATGTCGGTCGACAAGCGGCAGGCGCTGGCGGCGCTCGGTGCGGAGGTCGTCGTCACCGACGACGCGCCGCCTACCGATCCCCGCAACTTCCAGAACGTCGCGCGCGCGCTGGCCGCGGCGCGCGGCTGGTTCCTGACCGACCAGTTCGCCAATCCGGCGAACGTCGCCGTGCACGCGGCGACGACCGCCGACGAGATCCTGCGGCAGGTCGGCGGCCCGATCGGCGCGTTCGTCGCGGGCGCCGGCACCGGCGGCACGCTGAGCGGCGTCGGCCGGCGGCTCAAGGCGGCGCATCCGCGCGTGCGGATCGTGCTCGCCGATCCGGTCGGTTCGGGGCTCGCGCACTGGCTGCGCACCGGGGAACTCGGTCCCGACAGCCGGTACGAACTCGAAGGCATCGGCAGCAGCAAGGTGCCCGAGAACCTGCACCGCGCGGCGCTCGACGACGCGGTCACCGTCAGCGACGCCGAGAGCTTCGCGATGGTACAGCGGCTGGTGCGCGAAGAGGGCATGCTGGTCGGCGGCTCGGCCGGCGCCAACGTCGCCGCCGCGGTGCGCGTCGCCGCCGCCGGCGGCTTGCACGGCCCGGTCGTCACCGTGCTGTGCGATGCCTGGGATCGCTACCGCAGCAAGCCGTGGATGCAGGGCTGGCCGCCGGCTGCGTGAGGCGGCGGGGGAGGGCATCGCGCGCCTCCTAGAGCAGGTGGTGCGCCCCGTGTTCGCCGATCTGCCGTCAGCGGACGTCGATCTCTGGATCGCTGCCAAGGTCGAGGGCCTCGGTTGGCAGGCGGCAGGAGAGGCGGCGGGGATGGGCCGGGCGGCGATCGCCCGGGTGCGTCGAAGAATCTCCAGATTTTTGTCTGCGGAAGGCGTGCTCAGACGCCTACCTCATCGGCTGGACGATGTTCCGTGATGGTCACGGGGCGGGTTCTGGTCGGCGTAGTGACACTTCCTCCGCGCTTCAAAAATGTCCCTCCTTGCCTCATCCCTGTGGCGCAACGCGCTCATGCTGACGATGCTCATCGGCTGTGTGGCTGCCCAAAACGCGCCGTGCGTGCCGTCGGCGCACGTCGCGCACATCACGTTCACCCGACCCAGCCTGATTCAGGCGAACATGCCGGTGGGCGCCGAGTGGCACCCGAACGAGAGCGGTAAACCGCAAGCGTTCGAGAGCGACACCTTCTCGAACGATGCGATGGGCCCGGCAGCCGCCGGAGACCCGCCGGACACCGCTTCGGTGGACGTGACGAACCAGAACGGAAACCTCAACGACGCCACGGGTCGAACCCAGAACGGGGGAGGCGAGGGCGACTGCATCGAGGTGATCGTATGCTGGACGTATCGGTTCCCGGTGACGGTCTCGAGGTCCATTGACGGAACGTTCAAGCTGGGAGATGTCGAAGTCGGTCAATCCGGCAGCATCTCCCTCGTCATCTGGCAGGTCGCAACGATCTGCTCGGAAGAGGTCGTGATCTGCCCCTGCTAAGGAGCATCATCATGACCACACCGCGACGCGCGGCTCTAGCCATGATGGCTGGCGCCGCAGTCACGGCCCTAAGCTGGATGTACTTCGGCCTCACGCCGGAGGTACCGCTTCAGGGCCAGGAGCAGCAACCGTCTGTGACGGAAACAACCTCGGAGACCGCTCCGATTGAAGTGCCTGTGGCGGTTCGCGACGAAGTGACGATGCCCCAGCCAGAGCCAGAGCCTGTAAAGGCACCGGAGCCGGTCAAGGCGGAATCTCCGCAGCCTGAGCCAAAAGGGCTACTCGTCTTCACCCTGAGCAATGCTCGGGAGGAGTTTCTCCCCGGACGCATCGTGGAATTCACTAGGATAGCCTCCGACAAGCTGCCTGAGAGGTCCAGGAAGGCCATTACCGACAAGTATGGTCAGAATAACCTAGATCTACCTGTAGGTAAATGGACTGCTAGCCATATTGGCGTAGCCAAGGAGAGCGCTATGATCGATTCGGGTGTCGTGTTGGGCGAGTTCGAGATTGCGGAAGGTCGGCCAACATACTTCAAGGGAACGATTTTTTCGGATCGTATACTTGAAGGATCGGTGGTCCTTGTTGGTTACCCAGCTGCAGCGATAAGAGTTCAACTCTTCGCCCTCTGGGATGTCGACAAGCCTATCGCAGACGGCTGGAGCTATGCTGTCTCGGAGCAAGATCGTGCGAAGATCGAGAAGATGCCCCCGGAGAAGCGTAAGCAGTATCCGGAGTTCGGCGCATTCAAGTTCACGGGATTGATCCCTTCGATTTACAAGCTGAGGTTCCTCGCCTCCAAAACCAGTGATGGCAGGCCGTTGTATGTAGAGCAAGAGGTAGATCTATTGGAAGGGAACAAGAAACTCCCGCCCACAGAGATCACCGTCGAGCAGCTCATGGGAATAGCCAATAAAAGTCGTTGAAAACGTGTGTCTTGCCCTGATGTGCCAAGAAGCGTAAGCGTCCGACGACACCTCCCACCGCCGCTTGACATCGCCCGCCGCCCCGGCTTCTAAGTCAACCCCGGCGCCGCAGGCGCGAAGTGGCGCGCCCAGTTCATGGGTAGCAGTTGGTCGATCTTGCTGGCCGGGTGCGTCGTGACGCGCACCAGCACATCGGTGAGGTAGTCGAGCACCTCGATCCCGGTGCGCTTGCAGGACGCGACGAGGGTGTAGATCGTCGCGGCGGCCCGTCCACCGCGCAGGCTGCCGGCGAACAGCCAGTTCTTCCGTCCGATGGCGATGGGACGGATGGCCCGCTCGACCTCGTGGTTGTCGATCGGCACGAGGCCGTGACGCAGGAAATGGCGCAGGAAATGGCGCAGCGCACGCCACCTGTTGCGCCCGTACTGCATCGCCTTGGCCATCTTGCCTGCATCGGGGAACTGCCCCCGCACGCGTCGGCTGCGCGGGAGGATCGTGCCGAGGATCGGTCGCGACGTCTCCCGTCGCGGCCGCACGCGGCCGTCGGGGTCGAGTCGGGCGTCCGTCGCTTCCCGTTCGACGGCGAATAGCTGCCGGATGTCCTCGGGGAAGGGCTTCGCCGTGTTCGGGGCCTCGTCCTCGGCGTCGCGGAGCTTCCGGGTCACGTGCGTCCAGCAGGCGCCGATCGGGATGCCTGGACCGATCTTGTCCGCCGCCGCGGGGTTGCCGCTGTAGCCGTCGCCGACGATCGTCCCGGCCAAGCCGGCCAGCGCGTCGGCGAGCAACCGGCTTCCGCGGCCGGCGGGGAACCGATGGACGACGGCGTCCACTTGCGGATGCACGAAGGTCCACAGGTAGGCGCGGAAGTTGGGCTCGCCGCGGCCGGCTTGGCACATCACCGGCGTGTCGTCGAGCTGCAGCACGGGGCCGCTGCAGACGCTCTGCTGCAGTCGGTCGACGATCGGCCGCAGCGCTTCGCCCGACGCCAGCGTCCAGTCGCACAGCCTCTGCTTGGGAATGCGCATGCCATCGCGGCCGAAGATCGCCTCCTGACGGTGCAGCGGCAGGTGGTTGGCGAACT
>JBKDXM010000134.1:0-7699 GCA_046306335.1 Planctomycetota bacterium | reverse complement strand
CAGCGCAACGCCGACGCGCGCCGGCCCCCGCGGCGTCGCCGGCCGTGCCAACGCCATGCCGCCGAGCACGAGGCCGGCGACCGCGACGGCGGCGAAGATCGCGCCGACGCAGCCGATCGCACCGAGCACCTCGTCGCTGCCATCGCCCGCGCCCTCGATCGAGCGGCCGCGCGACTCCTTGCTCATGCCGTACGCGACGAGCGCGAACAGCAGGCTGCCGGCGCCCGCGACGAAGCCGAGCACCATCGACACCGTGCCGAGGCCGGCGCGGGAGGCCGGTCCCGCGCCGGGGCGCTGCGGGTGGTCCGGTTCGCTGGTTGCGCTCATGCCAGGCCCGCGAGTTCGGCCGCGAGCAGCAGGTAGCCGGCGACGAACAGCAGGCCTTCCCAGCGCGACACGCGGCGATCCTGCGTCAGCAGGTAGAACAGCAGCGACGCGCCGAGGAAGCACGGCAGCGGCAGCCGCAGGATCTCGGGCGGCGCGTCGACCCCACCGACCAGCGCTGCGACGCCGGCGACGGCCAGCGCGTTGAAGATGCACGAACCGAGGATGTTGCCGACGGCGATCTCCGGGCGGCCGGCGCGCGCGGCGGCGATGCTGACGACGGTCTCGGGCAGGGTCGTGCCGAGCGCGAGGATGGTCGCCGACGCCGTGGCCGGCGAGATGCCGATGCGCGCGGCGACGACGAGCAAGGCATCGAGCGTCGCGCTGGCGCCGACGAAGATCGCCACGCCGGCGAGCAGCAGCACGGCGAGATCGCGCGGCCGCACCCGCGGCGGAACCGCCGGCAACGAGGCCGCCAGCGCCGCATCGGCCGACGCCGTGCGGCCGTCGACCAGTTGGTAGCCGAGGTAGACGGCGTAGGTGACGAGCAGCACGACGCCTTCGAGCCGGCCGACGTGCGCGTCGGCGAGCGCGAGGCACAGCAGCGCCGCCGAGCCCGCCATGAAGTTGAGGTCGATGCCGATGTAGCGTTCGCCGAGCTGGATGCCGCCGCGGGCGACGGCGGCCGCAACGCCCAGCACCAGCAGCAGCAGCGCCGTGTTGGCGCCGAGCACGTTGCCGCTGACGACCGTGGTCTCGCCGGCGGCCGCCGCGAGCGTGGAGGCGACCAGTTCGGGCAGCGACGTGCCGACGGCGACGATCAGCACGCCGACCGCGAACGGCGACATGCCGAGCGCGAGGCCGACGCGCTCGGCGGCGGCGGTGAAGGCCTTGGCGCCGCCGACCAACAACGCCAGTGCGCCGAGCAAGGCGAGGGCGAGCAGGGACGAAGGCGTGTCGGCGCCGAACATGACCCCGACGATGGTAGGCGTCGGCGTCACGGAACGCGCGCCGATCCGGTGCGCGGATTCGCGGCCGGGGCGAAGCCGACGACCGGAGGCGACTCGGTCGATTCGCCAAAGCTCGGCGGCGAGCTCCCGGACGTGAAGACGCGTTCCGGGCGGCGCAGCCTTTCGTGACGCAGACTCCTAGCGGCGGGACGGCGCGCCGCCGCGGGGCAGCCGGCGCGACCACGCGGCGTGCGCGGTGGCGATGCGGCGCGTCAGACCGGACGGCCGGCCCGTGTAGTTGTGGCGGGCGACGTCCCATTGCACGTAGGCGATGGCGGCGCCGAGGGCGCAAGCGGCCCAGGTGACGAACGCGACGCCGAGCGCGAGCACGAGCACGACCTCGACGGCGAGGATGGCGACGTAGACGGCCCCGACGACCGCGAGCCCGCGACGGAGGCCGAAGCGGCGCAGCCACGACGCGGCGATCGGGTTGGTCTCGCCGGCGACGCCGACGTGCCGCCACGTGCTGTGCACGTCGAGGGCCTTCGTGCCGAGCAGCGCGGCGACGACCAGCAGGAAGACGATCGTCGCCATGGTTGTGCGCGTCGAAGGTCCGCCGGGCCTACAGCGCGCCGAGGATGGCGTTGCACGTCGCGCTCGGGCGCAGCGCCGCTTCGGCCTTCTTGTCGTCCGGCTGGTAGTAGCCGCCGACGTCGACCGGCTTGCCCTGCACGGCGAGCAGTTCGCCGACGATCTTCTGCTCGTTGGCGGCGAGCTGCTGCGCGATCGGCGCGAACGCCTGCTTCAGCCCGGCGTCGGCGTCCTGCGCCGCGAGCGCCTGCGCCCAGTACATCGCGAGGTAGAAGTGGCTGCCGCGGTTGTCGATCGTGCCGAGCTTGCGGCCCGGGCTCTTGTCGGTCTCCAGGAAGCGGCCGTTGGCGGCGTCGAGCGTGTCGGCGAGGACCTTCGCGCGCGCGTGCTTCTGCGCCACCGCGAGGTGCTCGAGCGACGCCGCCAGCGCGAAGAACTCGCCGAGGCTGTCCCAGCGCAGGTAGTTCTCCTGCTGGAACTGCTCGACGTGCTTGGGCGCCGAGCCGCCGGCGCCGGTCTCGAACAGGCCGCCGCCGTTCATCAGCGGGACGATCGACAGCATCTTGGCGCTGGTGCCGACCTCGAGGATCGGGAACAGGTCGGTCAGGTAGTCGCGCAGCACGTTGCCGGTCACCGAGATGGTGTCCTTGCCCTGCACGATCCGTTCGAGGGTGTGGCGGCAGGCGTCGGCCGGCGCGAGCACGCGCAGGTCGAGGCCCGCGGTGTCGTGCTGCGCGAGGAACCGCTCGACCTTCTGCAGCACCTGCGCGTCGTGCGCGCGGTTGCGGTCGAGCCAGAACACCGCCGGCGTGGCGCTGAGGCGCGCGCGGTTGACCGCCAGCTTGACCCAGTCGGCGATGGCGCCGTCGCGCGTCTGGCAGGCGCGCCACACGTCGCCCTGCTCGACCTCGTGCTCCAGCAGCGTCGCGCCCTTGTCGTCGACGACGCGCACGCGCCCGGCGGCGGCCATCTGGAAGGTCTTGTTGTGCGAACCGTACTCCTCGGCCGCCTGCGCCATCAGGCCGACGTTGGGCACCGAGCCCATGGTCTTCGGGTCGAGCGCGCCGTGCTCGCGGCACCAGTCGACGACCGCGGTGTAGACGCCGGCGTACGAGCTGTCCGGGATCACGGCGAGCGTGTCCTGCAGCTTGCCCTGCGCGTCGTACATCTTGCCGCCGGCGCGGACCATCGCCGGCATCGACGCGTCGACGATGACGTCGCTCGGCACGTGCAGGTTGGTGATGCCGTTGTCGCTGTCGACCATCGCCACGCCGGGGCCGGCGGCGTAGGCCGCCTTCAGCTCGGCTTCGAGCGCGGCGCGCTGCGCCGCGGGCAGCTTGGCGAGCTTCTCGACGAGGTCGCCGATGCCGTTGTCGAAGTCGACGCCGAGCTGCGCCAGCGTGGCGGCGTTCTTCTGCACGAACGGCGCGAGGAAGGCGCGGACCGCGTGCCCGAACAGGATCGGGTCGCTGACCTTCATCATCGTCGCCTTCAGGTGCAGCGAGAACAGCACGCCGTCGGCCTTGGCCCTGGCGATTTTCTGCTCGTAGAAGGCGACGAGCGCCTTCTTGCTCATCTTCGTCGCGTCGAGGATCTCGCCGGCCTGCAGCGCCGTCTTGTCCTTGAGGACCTTCACCGCGCCGTCGCTGCCGACGAACTCGATGCGGACCGTCGTCGCCGCCGGCACGGTCACCGACTTCTCGTTGCGGCAGAAGTCGTCGGCGGCCATGGTCGCGACGCGCGTCCTGCTGTCCTTCGACCAGCTGCCCACCGCGTGCGGATGCTTGCGGGCGTAGTCCTTGACCGCCTTCGGCGCACGGCGATCCGAGTTGCCCTCGCGCAGCACCGGGTTGACCGCGGAGCCCTTGACCTTGTCGTAGCGGGCCTTCGCGTCCTTCTCGGCGTCGTTGGTCGGCGTCTCCGGGTAGTCGGGCACCGCATGGCCGTGCGCCTGCAGCTCGGCGATCGCCTCCTTCAGCTGCGGCACCGACGCCGAGATGTTGGGCAGCTTGACGATGTTCGCTTCGGGCTTCAGCGTCAGCGCGCCGAGCTCGGCGAGGTGGTCGGCGACGCGCTGGCCGGCGGGCAGCTTGTCGGCGAAGGCGGCGAGGATGCGGCCGGCGAGCGAGATGTCGCGCAGTTCGACGCGGATGCCGGCCTTGCGACAGAACGCCCGCACGATCGGCAGCAGCGAGTACGTGGCGAGCGCGGGCGCTTCGTCGGTCTTGGTGTAGAGGATCGCGGGTTCGGCGGACATGGCGTGAGAGTGAGGCAGGACAGGACCGCGGGACGATGGCGCGCCGCGGACGCGACGCGTGCCGGCGATGGGAAGCCGGGCGCGACCGCGGGTCAAAGGGATTCGGCGGCAGCGGCGACGGCAGCGGTCAGCGCAGTTCGAGGTTCCATTCGCCCGGGCGGCGCAGGCGCAGCGGCGCGCGTTCGTGCGGCGGATCCTGCAGCCGCTGCTCGGCCGCGACCAGGAAGGCGAACACCTTCTCGCCGTCGCGGCGGCTGGTGCGATACAGCTCGCCGCTGACGACGGCCAGGGCGAAGGCGTGGCCGACGCCGAGGGCGACGAGATTGCGGCGGGCGGCGGGACCGAGCGCCGCGACGCGGTGCGTCAGCACGACGCCGAGCAGCAGGTGGAAGCAGACCCGCTGCACGAAGGTGTAGCGGTTGCCCCACCACTGGTCGGGCATGCCCATGTGCTCGCGGCCGAGGACCGCGAGCGCCGACGCCCCGAGCACGATCGCGACGAGACCGAGCGCGGCGCGGCGCGGGCGGGCCGGCAGCCGCGCGACGCCGTGCGCCGTCCAGGCGACGACCAGCAGCGCGAACGGCCACACCGCCGCCCCGAGCGACGGCCACGCGATGCCGCCGACGAGCGCCTCGGCGACGACGCGCCGGGCGAGCAGCCGCGCGTAGGCGCTGGCGAGCTGCAGCGGGTCGCGCACGCCGGCCGGATCGCCGGCGACGGCGAAGAGGGCGTAGGCCGCGGCGATGGCGACGAGGCCGAGATGGAAGGCGCGGTCGCGCGGGCGCGACCACGCCTGGGCGAGGCGCAGCGGCACGGCGACCAGCGCCCACGGCGAGCTGACCGTCAGCAGCGCGACGAGCGCGAACTCGCCGACGCGGGCGCGGCGGCCCTTCGCCGGCGGCGTCAACGCCAGCAGTGCTGCGATCAGCGCGAAGTTGACGTGCATCCACATCGCCGCGGCGACGAGGCGCGCGTAGCCATGCGGGGCCAGCGCGACCATCAGGCAGAGGCCGGCGCGGACGCGGTCGTCGCGCACGACGACGCGGAACCGCCGCGCGGCGAACAGCGACAGCGCCAGCGCCGCCACCGCGCCGGCGCAGGCGGCGTAGAGGATCGACTGCAGGCCCGCCGGCGCGCCGGCGGCGAGCGCGGTGATCGCGTTGGTCAGCAGCGACACGTAGCCCATGTGCCGCCACGTCCACAGGTCGAGGCCGGAGTGCTCGGCGCAGTACAGCAGACGCACGCCGTCGTCGGCTTCGAGGATCGGGAAGGCGAAGGCCAGCGGCGCGCGGGCGACGACGACGAAGGCGACCAGCAGGAACGTGGCGATCCACGTCCGGTCGATGCCCCGTTCGCCTGCGCGCCTGCCGCCGATCACATGGGCACATCGGCGCCGGGCGCGATCGGGCTTGAGCGCGCCGGCGGCGGTGGCGGTGGATCGCGCAGTGGCGCATCCTTGCGCCATGGCCGCACCCGCCGCGAACCGCCTGCCGCGCGCCGTGTACGCGCTCGGCGCGGTGTCGCTGCTGACCGACGTCGCCAGCGAATTGATCGTGCCGCTGCTGCCGCTGCTGCTGGCGCAGGTCGGCGGCACCATGGTGCACCTCGGCCTGCTGCAGGGCATCAGCGAAGGCGCGGTGTCGCTGCTGAAGCTCGCCAGCGGTTGGCTGTCGGACCGCACGCGCCGCCGCAAGCCGTGGATGGTCGCCGGCTACGGCCTCTCGGCGCTGCTGCGGCCGCTGTTCGCGCTCGCCGGCTCGCCGCTGGCGATGGCGTTGGTGCGCGTCGGCGACCGCGTCGGCAAGGGCCTGCGCAGCGCCCCGCGCGACGCGCTGCTCGCCGACCTCGTCGACGCCGGCCAGCGCGGCGCCGCCTTCGGCGTGCAGCGCGCGATGGACCACGCCGGCGCGCTGCTCGGGGCGCTGCTCGCGGCGGCGCTGCTCGGCGCGGGCGTCGAACTGCGCAGCGTCTTCGCGCTGGCGCTCGTGCCCGGCCTGCTCGGCGTGCTCGTGCTGGTCCGCGCCGTGCCCGAGCGCGCGCGCGACGACGACGCGGCAGGTCGCCCAGGCGATCCGCCGGGCGCGGCGCGGCGGCTGCTGCCGTTCCTGTTCGTCGTCGCGCCGTCGGCGGTGGCGGCGAGCGTCGACCTGCTGGCGCTGATGCGCGCGCGCGAACTCGGCCTGCCCGATGCCTCGCTGCCGCTGCTTTGGGCTGCGCTGCACGTCGTGCGCGCCGGCCTCGCCGCGCCGCTCGGCCGCCTGTCCGACCGCTGCGGCCGCCGCCGCATGCTCGCCGTCGGCCTGCTGCTGCACGCGCTCGCGCTCATCGCCTTCGCCGACGTGCGGCACGCGGCATGGCTGTGGCCGGCGTTCCTGGGCCTCGGCCTGCACGCGGCCTGCACCGACGGCGCCGAACGCGGCCTCGTCGCCGACCTGACCGGCGCGCACAAACGCGGCCGCACCTTCGGCGTCTACCACGCCGCGCAGGGCCTCGCCGCGTTCGCCGGCCCGATCGGGCTCGGCGCGCTGTGGCAGGCGCACGGCGCGCCGGCAGCCTTCCACGCGGCGGCGGCCGCGGCCGGACTCGCGGCGGCGTTGCTGCCATTCGTCGGGCGCACGGTCAGCGGCCGGTGATCGCCGGCAGCGCCGTCTTCATCAGGAACAGCAGGCCGAAGGCAGTGTCGGAACAGCTGCCCCACGCGCCGTCGGGCCGCTGCGTGGCGACGAGGTGCATGGCGCCCTCGACGTACCAATCGCGGCCGCCGAGCAGCGCGACGTGGTTGATCTCGCAGGCGCGCTTCAAGCCGTCCAGGACGTAGAGGTGCCAATCCGGCGGCACGGCATGGGGCGAGCGACTGCAACGCCGTCGCGGGCGGCGTCACCGCCCGTGCCTCGCCGGGCCGCCGGACGTCGTCCGTACGACGTCGTGACGATCCGGCGGATCGACACGGTGCGCAGCGTGTTGTTGCTGAACCCCGACTGGCGGCGCACCTCGAACTGCAGGTCGTTGCCCATCGCCGCCGTCGCGTTGGTGGCCAGCGACGTGATGTCGCCGCCCGAGCCGAGTCGCGGCCCTGCGCTGGTCAGAACGTGCCGATGGTCGCGACCAGCGCGTTGGTGCTGGTGTTCTGCACGAAGTTGAGGTTGCCGTCGACCTCGAGCGCGACGAGCTGCTGGTGCAGCACGATGCCGGCGAGCGACGGCGTGTTGGGCAGTGCGAGCTGCACGTCGACGGTGCCCGCGTTCGAGATCGCTACGTCGACCACGTCCGGCGAGGCCAGCACGGCGCAGCCGACCGGCGACGGTGGCAGCACGGCGGCCAGCGGGATCGACGTTGCGCTGAAGCCGTTGACGACGGCGACGAACGCGAACGAAGGCAGGCCCGTGCCGCGCGTGCGGTACGTCGAGCCGGTCCAGGGCAGCGACCGGGCGGTGTAGGTGTTGGCGCCGCCCGAGCTGGCGCATGCGGTGCCGGTGATGGCGACGGTGGCGGGGCACGGCGTGGCGTAGCGGGCGATGTAGGCGGAGACCTGGCCGCCTGCGGTCGTGAAACCACCACCCGCGACGAGGTCCCCGGT
>JBKDXM010000133.1:0-27711 GCA_046306335.1 Planctomycetota bacterium | reverse complement strand
CGCAGGTCCGGCTTGTCGCAGCCGTACTTGTCCATCGCCTCGAAGAAGTCGAAGCGCGGGAACGGCTGCGGCACGTCGATGCCGAAGCCCTCCTTCATGGCGTGCACGTACATCGCCTCGACGACGTCGAGCACGTCGTGCTCCTCGACGAACGACATCTCCAGATCGATCTGGGTGAACTCGGGCTGGCGGTCGGCGCGCAGGTCCTCGTCGCGGAAGCAGCGGGCGATCTGGTAGTAGCGGTCGAGGCCGCCGACCATGCACAGCTGCTTGAAGATCTGCGGGCTCTGCGGCAGCGCGAAGAACTTGCCCGGGTGCACGCGGCTCGGCACGAGGTAGTCGCGCGCGCCCTCGGGCGTGCTCTTGGTCAGGATCGGCGTCTCGACGTCGATGAACCGGTGCTGCTGCAGGAAGTTGCGCACCGCCGTGACGAAGCGCGCGCGCTTCATCAGCGCCTCCTGCAGCGGCCGGCGGCGCAGGTCGAGGTAGCGGTACTGCATGCGCAGTTCCTCGTTGGCCTCGGCCTTGTCGAGGATCTCGAACGGCGGCGTCTCGGCCTCGCTGAGAACCGTGACCGAGAGCACGCACAGCTCGATCTCGCCGGTGACGCGGTTCTTGTTGACGTTGCCCTCGCCGCGCGGGCGCACGCGGCCGCGCACCGAGATCACGTCCTCCGCGCCAAGGCGGAGCATCGTGTCGAAGGTGCCCGCCGCCATGCCGGAGGTGTCGGCGTCGACCGCCAGCTGGGTGATGCCGTAGCGGTCGCGCAGGTCGATGAACACGAGCTTGCCGTGCTCGCGCTTGTTCTCGATCCAGCCGTTGAGGACCACTTCCTGGTCCTTGTTCGCGAGCGTCAGTTCGCCGCAGGTATGGGTGCGCTGCCAGGGACTGCGTTGCTTCATGCGGTTGCGGGCGTTGCGGGCGAAGTGTCGTACCCGCCGCCCGCGGCGCATTCCAGCGACGCCGCCGCGTCACTCGTGGCGCACCGACTCCGATGGACTGGCGCGCAGCGCTCGCGCCGCCGGCACCGCGGCGGCGACGAGCGCCACGCCGAACGCCAGCGCCGGCGCCAGCACGAACCACGGCGTCGGCATGGTCACGGGCGCGTCCATCCGCGCGACGCGGTTCATGCCGAGGACGATCGCCGAACCGAGCGCGGCGCCGAGGCCGCATGCCAGCAGGCTGGCCACAGCCGCGACGACGGCGCCCTCCAACAGGAAGCTGCCCACGAGCGCCGCACGGCGGATGCCCAGCGCGCGCAGCACGCCGAGTTCGCGGATGCGACCGAGCGCGGCGATCGTCATGCCGTTCACCAGCCCGAGCCCGGCGAGCAGCAGCATCAACACCAGCAGGATGTCGAACAGCCGGAAGTCCTTGCCGACGTCGCGTCGCAGGTAGCCCTCGACCCACGCGCCCGACTTGCCGCCGGTCACGGTCGGCGCCGCTGCGCGGGCCGCCGCCATGGCCGCTTCAGGGTCGTTGCCCGGACGCAGGCGGAGCGTCGCCAGGGTCACGCAGGTCTCGGGCACGCAGAAGTCGGCGCGCAGCCACCGCGGGTCGCAGACGGCGAAGGCGCGCTCGTCGGCGTCGAAGCCGGCGCGGTCGTCGATGGCAATCACCTCGTACACCACCGGGTCGCCGTTGCGGTCGCGCATCGGCGCCAACGACCCTGGCCGCCAGCCGCGGACGCGCGCGAGACGGCTGCTGGCGACTAGCCCGCGGACCTTGCCGTCGGCGTACTTGCGCAGCGTCTCCTGGTCGCCTTCGAGGGGGCCCTCGCGGCCGGCGGCCGCCGCCGGCGCCAGCCCGCGCAGCAGGAAGCCGCCGCTGCGGTCCTCGCCCTCGTAGAGCTCGACGCGCTCCACGCCCGGCAGCGTCGCCAGCGGCGCGAGCGCCTGTGGCGTCGTCGGCGTCGTCCGCACGAAGACCCGCTCGCGCAGCGTCGTCGCGGCGAACTGGCTGACCTCGGCGTGCAGCGAGTGGGTCAGGGTCTTGAGGCCGAGGATGGCCAGCAGCACGGCGGCGAGTCCGGCGACGGCCGCGGCGACGCGGCCGGCCGACCGGGCCAGGACCTTGCCGACGAGCCACGACGACATCGGCAGGAACGGCCGCAACGGCAGCAGCAGCGCGCGGCCGAGCCACGACGTCAGGCCCGGCGCCAGCAGCAGCACGCCGCCGAACACGGCCAGGACGCCAACCAGCTGCAGCAACACGACGCGCAGCTCGCCGGCTTCCTCGCTCGCCAACGGCGTCATCGCGAGGTACGCGAGCGGCAACGCCACGCACAGCAGCCCGAACATCCAGAGGTGCACGCCGCGCAGCAGGTCGACGCCGTCGTCGACGCCCGGCGCCATGCCGCGGGCGCGCAGGATGTCGAGCGCGGGGATCTGGCGCGCCCGCACCAGCGGGAACATCGCGCCGGCCAGCGTGAACAACACGCCGAGCACGAACGTCCAGCCGACAGGGAACAGCGGCACGAGGAAGGAGTCCCACTGTTTGCCCAGTCCGAGCGAGCTCACGCGCTGGCTCTGCAGCGCCTTCGCCAGCAGCAGCCCGAGCGCCACGCCCAAGGCGCTGCCGACGACGCCGAGCATCGCGGCGTCGAACAGGAAGATGCGCGTGATCGCGCCACCGCCGGCGCCGAGGCACCGCAGCAGGCCGAGCTGGCGGATGCGCGCGACGAGGCTGTGGGCCAGCGTCTGGAAGACCACGTACATGCCGAGCAGCAGCGCCAGCCCGCCGAGCACCTTCAGGCCGTTGCGGAACGCGCGCTCGTCGGCGCCTTCGCCGAGCAGCGCCGCGCGCGCGTCCTGGACGACGAAGCGCTCGCGCAGTTCGAGGCGCAGTCGGTCGAGGTCGGCGCCGTCCTCGCGCTGGACGTGGTACACGCTGCTGCCGAGCGGCAGCAACTGCTCGGCGATGCCGTGGCCGACGACGGCGACGAGCCCTTGCTCGCGCTTGCCCAGCCGTTGCTCGGCCAAGACCCCCACGACGGCGAGTCTCGCGCTGTACGGCGTCGCCCCCGGCGCGCGGCGGATCGGCACCATCTGGCCGTCGCGGCACTCGACGCGCTCGATGACGGCCGGTTCGGCGAGCGTGATCGAGCCGCCGACGTCGACACCGAGTTCGCGCGCGGCAGCCGCCCCGAGCAGGCAGCCCGGCGCAGCCGGATCCGCGTCGCCGGCGACGAGGTCGCGGCCGCGGGCGACGACGTAGTGGCCGAAGCTGGCGGGCGGCAGCGGCGCGAAGCCGTAGACCGCGACGGCGACCGGCGCACCCTGGCCAGTGGCGGTGGCGCGCGCCTCGCGCCACGTCGACACCGCCGCGATGCCGCGCGTCCGGCCGAGGCTCGTCAACACCTCCGCGGGCGGCAATGGCGGCGACGGCAGCAGTTCCAGGTCGACGGTGCCGCGGGTGCCGTCCTGCGCACGCAGCCGGCTCTGGATCGTGTTGTGGTCCATCACGTGGATGGCCACGACGATCGCCACGCCGAGCGCGATGCCCAGCAGCGTCAACAGGACGCGCAGCCGGCTAGATGCCCAGTTCCGCCAGACGATGAAGGACGTCAGCGACACGGAAGGGCCCTCCTCGGAGCTCGGCTTCGGGACGGAGCGCGCCGTCGCGCAGGAACAGGATGCGATCGCCGGCGGCAGCGTCGCGCGGGTTGTGCGTCACCAGCAGGATGGCGGTGCCGAGCTTGCTGCAGACCTCGCGCAGCAGCGCGATCACCTCTTCACCGGCCTTGCTCGACAGGTTGCCGGTCGGCTCGTCGGCCAGCAGCAGCGGCGGCTGCGTCGCCAGTGCCCGCGCGATCGAGACCCGCTGCATCTCGCCACCCGACAGTTGCGCCGGCAGCTTGCGGCGGTGCGCCTCCACGCCCAGCAGGCGCAGCAGGCTGTCCGTCCGGGCTTGGTGCTTGCGCGGCCGCTCGCCGGCGATGCGCAGCGGCAAGGTGACGTTCTCCTCGACGGTCAGATCGGGCAGCAGGTGGAAGAACTGGAAGATGCAGCCGATGCGCTCGCGCCGGACGCGCGCCCGCGCTTCCTCGCCGCCCACGCCGAGGTTCACGCCGTCGATGAAGACATCGCCGGAACTCGGCAGGTCGAGGCCGGCGAGCAGGTGCAGCAGCGTCGACTTGCCCGAGCCCGAAGGCCCCATCAAGGTGGCGAACTCGCCCCGCGCAAGGAGCAGGGAGACGTCGCGCAGCACGGGCACCTGCAGCCCGTCCTGCGCGCGCAGCCGGAACAGGCCGCGGGCTTCCATGGCAGGGGTCGCGGTCGCCGCAGCGGGCGCGACCATCGCAGCGTCGGACATGGGGCGCACTGTCGACCGGCGGACCGGGTTGGTCAAGCCGCACGGGCCGGCGGCGCGGGACCGCGCACACCGGCGACGGCGGGCCAGCGTTGCGCCGGCGACGACGCCAGCCCGCGGTCGAACCGAAACCGACGGTGTCGCCGGCGGTACATTGCCGATGTGGTCATCGAGCTGCTCGGCACCCCCAGTGCGACGCTGCAGGCCGCAGCCGCGGCGCGCTTTGGCGCCGACAAGGGCGCCGGCCTCGCGCGCGCGATCCATCGCGACGCCACGCGGCGGGGCGTCTTCGAGCCCGAGGCGCGCGGCGCCGGCGCGCGCGCGGCCGCGATCTGGCGCGCCGTCGCCACGCTGCAGTTGCCCGCGATCGCCGACGAGGTGCGCGAGGACACGGCGCACGGCGCGCTGCGCAAGACGCTGCTGCGCCTTGGCGACGGCCGCACCGTCGAAACCGTGCACCTGCCGATGGGCCGCGGTCGCAGCAGCCTTTGCCTGTCCACCCAGGTCGGCTGCGCCCGCGCCTGCACCTTCTGCGAAACCGGCCGACTCGGCCTGCTGCGCAACCTGACGGCGGGCGAGATCGTCGCCCAGGTCACGCTCGCCGCGCAGCGGCAACCCCGCCCCGACAACCTCGTGTTCATGGGCATGGGCGAGCCGCTCGACAACCTCGACGGCCTGCTCGGCGCGCTGTCGGTGCTGACCGACCGCGTCGGCCTCGGTTACGCGCAGGACAAGCTGACGATCTGCACCGTCGGGCACCTGCCCGGCATCGCGAGACTGCGCGAACTCGGCTGGAAACGCCTTGGCCTCGCGCTGAGCCTCAATGCCGCCGACGACGGCAAGCGCGCGGCGATCATGCCGCACTCGGTCCGCTACCCGCTGCGCGAGATCCGGCAGGCGCTCGCCGCCTACCGGCAGCGGGCCAACCTCGCGCTCGGCCTGCACTGGTGCCTGCTGCCCGGCGTCAACGACACCGACGACGACGTGCGCGGGATCGCCGCGTTCGCAGCGCCGCTCGGTCGCTGCGTCGTGCACGTGATCCCGTACAACCCGGGGACCGCGCCGATCGCGCGCGCGCCGCGCGAGGACGAGGTCCTCGCCTTCGTCGGCAGGCTGCGGGCCGCCGGTCTCGCCGTGCGGCGACGCGTCACCAAGGGCCGCGACGTGATGGCGGCCTGCGGCCAACTCGGCGCCAGCGCGCGCGCCGACGGCTGAGGCTCACTTCTTGACGGCGATCAGTTCGACGAAGAACACCAGCGTCGCGTTGCCCGGGATCTTGGGCGGCGAGCCGCGCTCGCCATACGCGAGCTTGCCGGGGATCGAGAACAGGAACTTCGCGCCCGGCTTCATCAACTGCACGCCCTCGGTCCAGCCCGGGATGACGCGATTGAGCGGGAACTCCGCCGGCGTGCCGCGGGCATGCGAGCTGTCGAACATCGCGCCGTCGGTCAGCCAGCCGGTGTAGTGCACGCTGACCGTGTCGGTGGCCTTGGGCGACTCGCCATCGCCGGCCTCGACGACCTCGTACTGCAGTCCGCTCTGCGTCGTGACGACCTTGGCTGCGTCGGGCGCCCGGAACGTCGGCAGCTTGTTGACGCCGGTGACCTCCAGTTCCCAGACCGTGTCGCCGCCGACGTTGGGGAACAGCTTCTGCGGCACTTCGGCGCGCACGATCGAGCCGAGCTTGCACTGCGCGGCGAGGTCGCGCAGGAACGGGAACGGCAACGTCGTCAGCGTGCCGCTCAGCCGGTGGTTCATCTGCCGCTCGCTGCAGTCGACCAGCGTGCCGTCGACCTTCCAGATGGCGTAGCGCAGCGCGACGCCGTCGGCGGCGAGCAACGCGTCGCCCTTGCCTTCTTGCAGCACCTCCCAGCGCACGACGTGCTCGTCGCCGGGCGAGTCCGCGGGCGCGCCGGGCTTCGGCGTCTTGACCACGAGGTCCTTCTGCGCCTCCTTGTTGGCGGGCTTCAGCTTGGGCATGCGCGTGACCTTCAGCAACTCGACGTCGAAGACGAGCGTCGCGTTCGGCGGAATGGTCGGCGGCCGCCCCTCTTCGCCGTATGCCAGGTTGCCCGGGATGACCAGCTTGCAACGCGCGCCGGGCGTCATCAGCTGCAAACCCTCGGTCCAGCCGGCGATGACCTGGCCGACGCCGAAGGTCGCAGGTTGGCCGCGGTCGCGCGAACTGTCGAACTTGGTGCCGTCGGTGAGCCAGCCGGTGTAGTGCACCTCGACCATGTCGTCGCGGCTCGGGCCCGGCTCCTGCGCGCCCTGCTTGAGGAAGCCGATCTCGAGGCCCGAGTCGGTCTTCTTCATGTCCTTGCAGTCCGGGATGCCGTTGGCGGGAGCGGGCGTCGGGTCCTGCGCGGCGGAGACGGCGGCCAGCCCGATCAGGGCGGCGGCCAACAGGGTCGTGGCGTTCATGCGGTGGCGCCGACTTCAGGTCGGCAGGGGCGGGAGTCTAGGACGCTACACTGCGGAAGGCCACGCCGCCCGGCACGCGTACCGCAGCGCACGCTGCTGGCGGCAGCGGCTCAGCGGCAGCGGCTCAGCGGCAGCGGCTCAACTGCTGAGGTTGCCGGCGCCGGTCGTGCGGCGCGACAGCAGTTCGCGGGCGAGCGCCTTGCGCAGCGACGCCTCGGCCTTGATGTACTCCTGGCTGAGCTTGTCCAGGCCGGCCATCTTCTCGCGTGCCTTGGCCTCCGCCGCCTTGACGCGCGCCATGTCGATCTCCGCGGCGGCTTCACCAGCCTCGCAGACCAGCGTCAGCACGTTGCCCTGCACCTGCGCGAAGCCGTCGCTGAGGAACAGGTCCGACGTCTTGCCGTCCGTCTCGGTGACGCGCGCGAAGCCGGTGACGCCGATGGCCGTCAGCATCGGCGCGTGCTGCGGCAGCACGCCGTAGCTGCCGTCGAGGCCGAGGAAGCTGACGCCGGCGACCTTGCGGTCCACGACGGTGCGATCCGGGGTGACGATGCGGAGGTGCAGTTCGGCGGCCATGGCGGATTCAGCGGTTCGTTGCCGGTCGGGACGGACGGATCACTTGGCGCCGCGCGCGACGGCTTCCTCGATCGAACCGACCATGTAGAAGGCCGACTCCGGCAGGCCGTCGTGCTTGCCCTCGAGGATCTCCTTGAAGGAGCGGACCGTGTCCTCGCGCTTGACGAACTTGCCCGGCGTGCCGGTGAACGCCTCGGCGACGAAGAACGGCTGCGACAGGAAGCGCTGGATGCGGCGGGCGCGGCTCACGACCTGCTTGTCCTCTTCGCTCAGTTCCTCGATGCCGAGGATGGCGATGATGTCGCGCAGGTCCTGGTAACGCTGCAGGGTGCGCTGCACCTCGCGCGCGACCTTGTAGTGCTCCTCGCCGACGACGCTCGGGCTGAGCATCTTCGACGTCGACTTCAGCGGGTCGACGGCCGGGTAGATGCCGAGCTCGGCGATCTGGCGCTCCAGGATGATCGTGCTGTCGAGGTGCGCGAAGGTCGCGACGGGCGCCGGGTCGGTGATGTCGTCGGCGGGCACGTACACGGCCTGCATGGACGTGACCGAGCCCTTCTTCGTCGAGGTGATGCGCTCCTGCAGCGCGCCCATCTCGGAGGCCATCGTCGGCTGGTAACCGACGGCGCTCGGCAGGCGGCCCAGCAGCGCGGACACCTCGGAACCGGCCTGGACGAAGCGGAAGACGTTGTCGACGAACAGCAGGACGTCCTTGCCCTCCTGGTCACGGAAGTACTCGGCCATCGTCAGGCCGGTCAGCGCGACGCGCAGGCGCGCGCCCGGGGGCTCGTTCATCTGGCCGAACACGAGCACGGCGTTGTCGAGCACCGAGGCCTTCTGGCCCTTGGCGTCCGTGTACTCGGCCTCGGCCATCTCCAGCCAGAGGTCGTTGCCCTCGCGCGTGCGCTCGCCGACGCCGCAGAACACCGAGAAGCCGCCCTTCTCGACGGCGGTGATGCGGATCAGCTCCTGGATCAGCACCGTCTTGCCGACGCCAGCGCCGCCGAACAGGCCGATCTTGCCGCCCTTGGCGAACGGGCAGAGCAGGTCGACGACCTTGATGCCGGTCTCGAAGACCTCGGTGATCGCCTGCTGATCCTCGAACTTCGGCGCCGGGCGGTGGATCGGCAGCGTCGCCTTGGCGTTCACGGCCGTCATCGGCGTGCCGGTGCGCGGGTGCGGGACGTTGACCTCGAGCGCGCGGCCGAGGACGTCGAACAGCCGGCCGCGGGTGACGTCGCCGACCGGCACCGAGATCGGCGCGCCGGTGTCGTTCGCCGGCATGCCGCGGCTCATGCCGTCCGTGGACGACATGGCGACGCAGCGCACCGCCGAGTTGCCGAGCTGCTGCGCGACCTCGAGCACGAGGTCAATGCCGCGCTTCTGGTCGACGACCGTGATCGCGTTGTAGAGGTTCGGCACATGGCCCTCGGGGAACTGCACGTCCACCACGGGGCCGAACACCTGCAGGATCTTGCCTTGCACTTGGGTCGCGGTCGTCACGTCAATCGTCCTCGGAATCGGATGCGTTCGGGTTGGATGTCTCTCGGGTGAGTCCGGCGGGGCCGGTCAGCTCACTGCGCTGGCGCCGCCGACGATGTCGAGCAGCTCCTTGGTGATGTTCTCCTGACGCGCACGGTTGTAGACCTTCTTCAGGCCCTTGTTCATGCGCACGGCCGCGTCGGTCGCGCCCTTCATCGCCATGCGGCGACTGGCGTGTTCGCTGGTCAGCGCCTGGAGCATCGCGTCGAACACGACCGTCTCCAGGAAACGCGGCATCAGGCGGTTGAAGATGGTCGTCGCGTCCGGCTCGACGAGGAAGTCGGCGGCGAAGGCGGCCTGGGCGGCGCCCGCCGCGGCCTTGTCGCCGACGCCGATCGAGCGGATCGGCAGGAACTGCGCGTCCGTCGGCACGAACTTGATCATCGACTGGAAGCGCGTCGAGAAGATGCGCATCTCGTCGACCGCGTCGGACGTGAAGGCCTCGACCAGCGCCTGCCCCACCACCTTGGCGGCGGCGAAGTCGGCCTTGTCGAGCGGCGGCTCGACGAAGAAGCGCTCGACGGCGAAGCCGCGGCGCGTCAGCCAGGCGTACGCCTTGCGGCCGTAGACCCAGAACTTGACCTTGCGGCCCTTGGCGACCTGCTCGTCGGCGGCCTTCTTCAGGGCGAACAGCAGGTTGCTGTTGTAGCTGCCGCACAGGCCGCGGTCGGAGGCGATCACCAAGTAGCCGACGGTGCCGACCTCGCGCACGTTGAACAACGGCACGTCGCCTTCGCCGGCCACCTTGTCGGCGACCGCTGCGATCATGCGGCGGATCTCCTCGACGTACGGGCGGAAGCCCTGCGCCTTGGACTGCACCTTGCGCAGCTTCATCGACGCGACCATCTCCATCGCGCGCGTGATCTGCGCGATGCTCGCGACCGACTTGATGCGGCCGCGCAGTTCCTTGAGGTTCGCCATGCTTCAGCTCGGGGGTGGTTCGTTGCGCGCGGGGCAGCGGACGCCGCCCCCTTCGTCAGTCCGTGTCGTCGATCGGTCCGGCCTCGCGATCAGGCGAGGAACTCCGCCTTGAACTTGGCGCAGATCTCGTCGCACTTCTTCTGCAGCGCGTCGGTCCACTTCTTCTCCGTGCGCAGCGACGTCAGCACGTCGGCGTGGCTGCTGCGGACGAAGGCGAGGTACTTCTTCTCGAAGTCGGAGACGCGGTTGAGCGGCACCGAGTCGAGCGCGCCGGAGCTGCCGGCGTAGAGGATGACGACCTGCTCCTCGACCGGCATCGGCTGGAACTCGGGCTGCTTCAGCAGCTCGGTCATGCGCTGGCCGCGCGTGATCGCCTGCTGCGTCGCCTTGTCGAGATCGCTGCCGAACTGGGCGAAGGCCGCGAGCTCGCGGAACTGCGCCAGCTGGATGCGGAGGCCGCCGGAGATCTTCTTCATGGCGCCGATCTGGGCCGAGCCGCCGACGCGGCTGACCGAGATGCCGGCGTTGACGCCCGGGCGCTGGCCGGCGTTGAACAGCGACGACTCCAGGAAGATCTGGCCGTCGGTGATCGAGATGACGTTGGTCGGGATGTACGCCGACACGTCGCCTTCCTGCGTCTCGACGACCGGCAGCGCCGTCATCGAACCACCGCCCTTCTCCTTGGACAGCTTGGCGGCGCGCTCCAGCAGGCGGCTGTGCAGGTTGAACACGTCGCCCGGGAACGCCTCGCGGCCCGGCGGGCGACGCAGCAGCAGCAGGACCTGGCGGTAGGCGACGGCCTGCTTGTACAGGTCGTCGTACGCGATCACGACGTGGCGACCCTCGTCGCGCAGGCGCTCGCCCATCGACGCGCCGGCGTAGCAGCTGAGGAACTGCATCGAGGCCTCGGCCGAGGCCGGCGCCGACACGACGATGCAGTACGGCAGCGCGCCGTTCTTCTCGAGCTTGTCGACGACGGCCTTGACCGTCGACTGCTTCTGGCCGACGGCGACGTAGATGCAGATGACCTGGTTGGGGTTGTTCGGGTCGCCGCCGCCCGTCGACTTCTGGTTGATGAAGGTGTCGACGATCAGCGCCGTCTTGCCGGTGCCGCGGTCGCCGATGATCAGCTCGCGCTGGCCGCGGCCGATCGGGATCATCGAGTCGATCGCCTTGATGCCCGTCTGCAGCGGCTCCTTGACCGGCTGGCGCTCGGGCACCGACGGCGAGCGGCCCTCGATCGGGCGCAGGTCGCCGGGGACGAACTTGATCTCGCCCTTGCCGTCGACCGCGCGGCCGAGCGCGTCGACGACGCGACCGCACATCTGCAGGCCGGTCGGCACCGACACGACGCGGCCCGTCGTGCGGACGGTGTCGCCTTCCTTGACCTTGGTGTCGCTGCCGAGGAGCACGGCGCCGACGTTGTCCTCTTCGAGGTTCAGCGCGACGCCGAGGATGCCGTTCCCGAAGTCGAGCATCTCGTTCATCATGCAGTCGTCGAGGCCGTGCACGCGGGCGACGCCGTCACCGACCATCAGCACGGTGCCGACGCTGGACTTCTGCATACGGCCGGCGAAGCCCTCGATCTCGGACTTCAGGACGGTGGCGACTTCGGAGGGTTTGAGATCCATGGTCTGTCGAGCGGGAAACGATTCGTTGGAATGCGGATGGGACGACCGGCGAGCCGGTCAGACGGACGCCTGCGCGAGCTTCTGGGCGAGCTGCCCGAGCTGGCTCTGCAGGGAACCGTCGTAGAGCACGTTGCCGATGCGCAGGCGCACGCCGCCGAGCACCTCGGGGCGGATGGCGACCGCGAGCCGGACCTTCTTGCCGCTGAGCCGGCCCGCGAGGGCCTCCAGCGAGCGGACTTCGTCGTCGGCGAGCGGGTGGGCCGACTCGGCGACGCCCTCCACTTCGCCGCGCGCGGCCATCACGAGCGCACGGTACGCCGGCTGCAGGTCGAACAGGACCTCCAGCCGCCGGCGGTGCTGCAGCACGCCGAAGACGTTGCGCACGAGGGGACTGCGACCTTGCGTCAGCTTGTCGAGCACGCGGGCGCGCTCTTCGGGCTTGACGTCGGGGCTGGTCACCAGCGCACGCGCGCCCGGCGCGCCGAGCGCGGCGTGCACCGCCGCGAGGTCGGAGCCGACGGCGTCGACCGCGCCCTGTTGCGTCGCCAGGACGAACAGCGCCTCGGCGTAGCGCTTGGCGAGGAGGCTCATCGACCGGCCGTCTCCGCCGCCGCGACGAACTGCTGCACCAGGGGCTTGTTCTTCTGCGCGTCGACCTCGTGCTTCAGCAGCTTGCTGGCCGCGCTGATGGTGAGGTCGACGGCGAGCGCCTTGATCTCCTGCAGGGCCTGCCGCTTCTCGGCGGCGATCGTGTCGCGCGCCTTCTGCAGCTCCTGCTTGGCGCGCTCGTCGGCGACACGCACGGCTTCGGCGGCCTGCTTCTCGGCGCGGGCCATGGCCTCTTCGACCATGCGCTTGGCGTTCTCCTGCGCCTTCTGCAGTTCGGCCTTCGCCTGCGCCATCTGCGCCTCGGCGTCCTTGCGCGCCTTGTCGGCGGCGAGGATGGAGTCCTCGACCTTCTGGTCGCGCTCCTCGAGGGCCTTGGTGATCGGGCCGTAGACGAACTTCCACATCACCGGCAGGGCGAGGAGGAAGGCCAGGAACGTCCAGATCACGGCGCCCGGAGCGAACTCCAGGATCGCGTTCAGGGAACGCTCACCGTCGGGAAGGGCGGATTCGAGCAGGAAGACCAAGCGACACCTCGGCGAATCGGGCAGAACGGATGTGACGACCTGCCGGCGGGGCGCCGGCAGGCGGTTGGCGCGGACGGCCGGTCGGCCGCCCGCCGTCCGGTCACTTGCCGGCCAGGATCAGGCCGATGACCGCCGCGAACAGCGCGACGCCTTCGACGAACGCCGAGAGCAGCAGCGCGTTGCCCTTGATGGCGTCCGCGGCCTCGGGCTGGCGGGCGATGCCCTCGCCAGCCGAGCCGCCGATGCGGCCGATGCCGAAGCCGGCGCCGAGGGCGGCGAGACCGGCGGCCATGCCGGCGCCGATGCCCCAACCGACGTTTTGGGCAGCGAGCTTGGCGATTTCCTGATCCTGGAAGAAAGCGAGCATTGGGTTCTCCGTGACTACTGACTGGGGAAGGGAAGGGAAGTGGTCCGCCGTGACGAGGCGCCAGGGAGCTCGGCGTCGCCGAGCTCAGTGCTCCTGGTGCATCGCCTGGTAGAGGAAGTTGATGCTGAGGAACGTGAAGATGTACGCCTGCAGCAGCGTGACGAAGGCCTCGATCACGTAGATGAAGACTGCGAGGCCGGCGCACGGCAGCGCCGTCAGGTAGCTGGTGATCGCACCGCCCTGCATCTTGGCGAACAGGAAGATCAGCGCGATGGCCGAGCCGATGACGAGGTGGCCGGCGAGCATGTTCGCGAACAGACGGATGGTCAACGCGAACGGCTTGACGACGAGGCCGACCAGTTCGATCGCGAACATCATCGGCCAGAGCAACACCGGCACGTGCGGAACGAGGCCCTTCCAGAAGCCGAGGGCGCCGTTCTTCTTCATGCCGAACCCGATCATCATCAGGAAGGTGACGACGGCCAGCGCGCCGGTGACGAAGGGCGTGCCGGTGGCGGTGTAGATCGCCAGCGGGAAGTGGTGCCCGGCGCTCGGGATCAGGCCGAGCACGTTTTGGAACGCGATGAAGAAGAACAGGAACAGGAAGAAGGGCACGAACGGTCGGCCGTCCTCCTTGCCCATCACCTTGTAGACCATCTCGTCGCGGATCCAGAGGCACCAGCCGCGCAGGATGCGGTGGAACCAGCTGACGCGACCGCCGCCGAAGCTGCGCACGACCGGCAGGAAGAGCACGAGCATCAGGCCGATGCTCACCCACTGCCACGGCTGCACGTTGTAGACCGTCAACAAGCCGACCGACTTGCCGGGCGCAACCTGCACCTTCGGGCCGAATTCGGCGATCGGGTACGGCACGCTGTGCTCGAACTGCTTGGCGAAGAACTCGCCGTTGCTCATCGCCATCGTCGGCTTGGCGTGGGCGTGGTCGTCGTGCTGGGCAGCCGACTTCGGGGCCGCGCCCGGCGACGCGCCTTGCGCAGCGAGCGAACCCGCAGCCAGCAGGCCGGCGAGGAGCACGGCCAGCGGAAGGAGACGGCGCAGCAAGTTCGGGGTCAGGACCATGTTCGACTACGTGGGCTCGCCGGCGGCGGGGCCGGCCTTCGCACCTGCGACGGATTCGCCTGCGACAGCCCCGCGTCGGGCCGTCGAACGCACCAAGGAGCCAGCGGCGGTGACCTGGCAGACCAGGGACGCCGCCGCGAACGCGACGGCAAAGGTCGCCACCGCGTCGAATTTCACCCCGACCGCACGGAGCCAGAGGACTCCGACGGTGACGGTGAAGAGCTTGAGCAACAGGCCGACCGCCAAAAGCCCCTGCAGGCGGCCGGCGATCAGCTTGGCGTCGTTGGCCATCGACGCGGCGAAGCGCCGGTCGAGCACGCGGCTGTGGAGGATCACGGCGAGGCCGGTGGCGGCCAAGGCCGCGCCGGCACCGAGCGCCAGGAACGGCTGGTTCGCCGCCGGCAGCGCACCGGTCGACCACGCGGCCACGGCGAGCACGCCCACCGCCAGGCTGCCGCGCAACAGCGCGGGCAACAAGTCCACGGCCGACGATGCGCCTGGGGCGGCCATCGGGCGGGTGGTCGGCGTCGTGGATGCGGTCACGGCAGGTCGGGCGCGGGTCAACGGGGCGGTTCGTCGGGCGACCGCTTGGCCTTCGGCAGCTTGCCGAAGGGCCAAAGCTCGGGCGCCACGACCTTGATCAAGTGCAGGATGCCACCGGTGATGCCGCAGCCGACGCACAGCAGCAGCAACCATGGTTTGGTGCCGTACCGCGCGTCCAACCACTGTCCACCGTAGGCAAACAACCCGACGGAAACCGCCAGCGTCAGGCCAGCACCGAGGGCCCGTTGGCTCTGCGGCGAGGCGTTCGGTGGCGTTGCGATCGGCTTGCTCCTGCTCGCCGCCGCGTGGACGGCGACGAGGGGCAAAGACCATAGCCAGCACGCCAAACCGCTCGCAACCGGCAACCGAGCAAATTCCGCACGAAGTGGGCCTCGGCGTTCCCCTTGCTCCCGTCGGCAGCGCGGGATGGTCCCGCCGCCGGCCGCCGAATCCATGATGCCCAACCACCGTACCATCCTCGTCGCCGCCCTGCTGGCAGCGCTCGCGCCTGCCCAGAACGCGGTTTCCCCCATCGACCGGGCTGACCTCGAAGGCAGTTCGTTCACCCACTTCCCGCTCGGCCGCGCCAGCGCCCGCATGGTGACGCTGCACCGCGACCTGCCGGGCGGCACCGTGCTGAACGGCCACGCCTACCGCCGGGACGCCATCGCGCTGCGCGGGCAGGTGGATGCCTTCCAGTGCGACCTCGAGGTCCGCATCGCCATGTCGCCGCTGACGCCGACGACGGCGTCGGCCACGTTCGCGAACAACCTCGGCGCGGGCGCCGTGACGGTGTTGCCGCGGCGCGTGCTCGCCTTCCCGGCGACGGTGCGCCCGACGCTCGATCCGTCGCCCACCTTCGACTTGCAGGTGCCCTACCAGACGCCGTTCGTGGTGCCCGCGGCCGGCGGCACCGTGTGCGTCGAAGTGCTCGTCTACGGCAACCAGACGGTCGCCGGCGGCAACCAGAACCTCAGCCTCTACCTCGACGCGCACGAGCACTACAGCGATGGCCGCAGCGAACAGCCCGGCTTCCGCCTGCTGACGGGCTGTGCGGCGCCGGGCAGCACGACGCCGAGCACGGCCACGCTGTCGTTCTGGCGCTTGCCGACCGGTTCCCGTCTCGACGTGGCGCTGCGCGATGGCGTGCCGGACGACGGCAGCGGCGCGACGCGCGCCTTCCTGCTGATGGGCACGCAGGCCGGGACCGGCGCGTGGCCCACGCTGCCAGGTTGCGGCTTCTGGAGCAGCAGCGAGGTCTGGTATGCGCTGCCGGGGCTGGTCGGCAGCAATGGCGCCTACGACGGCGCGCTGCTCGGGCTGCCGCAGTTGCCCCCCGGCTTCCGGCTCTGGTGCCAGGCTGGCAGCGTCAACCTGCTCACCGGCGACCTGGCGTTCACCGACGCCTCGACCTTCGTCACGCCGCCGACGGGGCCGCTGCCGATCCCGACCGCCCGCGTCGTCAACAGCACCAACGTCAGCGCCGCGACCGGAACGGTTTCGTTCGCCGTGCCGGTGATGGCCTTCTGGTGAGGCGCCGGGCGCTGGCAGCGCACCAGCACACGAGCGCGCCGGCTACCCGCCGGGCGCCCGCGGCGGCACCGCGTCGCGGGCGCTCAATTCTCCAACTTCTGGCACTCGACGATCGGCGAGTTGCTGCCGAACGTGGCGACCGGCTGGTCCTTGTTGAAGTCGCCGAGCGCGAAGCGCTCGCGCATCTGCTGGTAGCTCAGCGTGCGGACGTTGCCGTCGGCCATCAGGATGTTGACGGTGCCGTCGCGATGGATCCAGCCGCCCTCGTTGTCGTCGGCCATCAGCGCTTCCCCTGCGGCGTTCGCCGTCTTCAGGTGTTGGCGCGATCGGCCGGCGTAGTGCGTGTCCTCCGACGTGCAGTCCTTCAGGTCGGCCATCACCTTCTCGTTGGCGCGCAGGGCAGTGCGCTTCTCCGTGTACGCCGGGTCGTTGTCGCGCGCGCCGGGCACGAAGTACTTGGCCAGGTTCTCCTCCGTGTGGTTGACGACCCCGGAGGTCCAGGTCGCCAGCACGAACTTGTGCCCGCCCTGGGCCGGCAACGCCTTGTCGTGCTTGGCCTTGTAGAGCTCCAACCACATGTAGTGGGTGCGCAACTGCTGGCGATCGGCTTCGACGTTGGCGGCGTCCTGCACGCCGAGCACCTCGGGCAGCAGCACGGCGGCGAGGACTCCGATGATGCCGATGACGATCAGCAGTTCGATCAACGTGAAGCCGGACGTGTTGCGGCGCATGCGGTTCGGTGGGTTGGCGACAGAAGGGCCACCGTAGTCTAGCGCCCTGCCGCAGGGAGGAAACCACCGATCCGGGCAACACTGCGGGCCGGCGCGTCGCGCCATGGCCCGCTCGGCGACGGCCGCGAGCCGCGCGCTTACTTGCCGCCGCCCGACGTCGGCGCCTGCGGCTCGCTCGGCGTCGTGTTCGCCGGCTTGTTCGGCTGGGTCTCGCCCGCCGGCGCGGCAACGTCCGGCTGCAGGCCGTACTGGACCTGGTAGTTCTGCGCGAAGAACGAGTCGCCCGAGTACTCGCCCCACCACTGCCGCCAGCGCAGCGCGGCGGTGCGCCGCTCGGCTTCGTTGGCGTTGAGGTGATCGAAGCCGAAGTCGCGCCCGGTGGCCGTCTTCAGCGTATCGTTGCACATGTAGCGGACTTCCTTCTTGTCGCTGTCGAGGCCCTCGATCAGCGTCTTCGACCACTTGAGGTCGCCCATCGCCACCAGCGAGCGCGCGGCCTCCAGCCGGACGCCGGACTCGCTGTCGTCCATCGCGTCCTGCAGCGCCGGGATGGTGCGGCGATCGCGCAGACGGCCGAGCACCCAAGCGCACGAGCTGCGCACCTTGGCGTCGTCGTGCTCGAGCCCCGTCATCATCGCCGGGACGACCTGCGGGCCGACCTGGACCATCCAGACGAGGTTGTCGAACAGCTCGTCGCGGTGTTGGAACGGGATCTGCTCGACGCGGCGGTTGATCTCCTCCGCAACCAGCGAATTGGGCTGGTCGAACCCGTCCGTGGCGACGGTCGGCGTGGAGCAGGCCTGCAGCAGAAGGAACAGCGTGGCGGTGGCGGCAGCAATCCTCATGAGATCCTCGCGGGGTAGCACGGCGCGCGGCACTCGCCGCCCACCGGTCCGTGGTATCGGCTGCACGACGCCGCAACTTGAGCCCATGCCACCGCGGCGCCGGACCGGGGCCCGTCGGCGCCCGTCGCTCTCCGCACCGGGGCCGCGTCCTTGCCGGTTCGTCCGCGACCGGCGTAGATTGCCGGCGTCCGATCGGCGGTGGTCGGGCGCTCTCCATGCGACCGGGCCCGATCCCGGGTGGTTCCCCATGCGCAAGGCCGATCTCGTCCTCGAAGTCCAGAAGCAACTCGGCGCCGAGTGCAGCCGGACGTACGCCGCGCGCGCCGTCGAGGCCCTGCTGCAGGCCATCGAACGCGGCCTCAAGCGCGACAAGGAGGTGCAGATCGTCGGCTTCGGCACCTTCACGGTGCGGCAGCGCGAGGCGCGTGCGGGCCGCAATCCGCAGAACGGCACGACCATCCAGATCAAGGCCTCGCGCACCGTCGGCTTCCGGGCCGGTGCGACGCTGCGGGCGAACCTCTGAACCGCCGCCCGCCGCTGGCCGGCTCGGCGGCCGACGGCGTCACGCCGGCCGCTCGGCCGCGGCCGCGGCAGCGACCCCTTCGATCCAGCCGCCGCCCAGCACCCGATCGCCGTCGTAGAACACCGCCGCCTGCCCCGGCGTGATCGCCGCGACCGGCGCAGCGAAGGCAACCCGCGCGGCCGCGCCATGGGCGACGATCGTCGCCGCTGCCGGTGCGTGCCGGGCGCGCACCTTGACCTGTGCCGCCACTGCCGCGCCGTCGGACGGCGGCTCGACCAGCCAATGCACGCCGGCGACGAACATCGCATGGCTGCCCAGCGCGTCGCGCGGCGCCAGGGTGACGTCGCCGCTGGTCGGGTCGATGGCGACGACGTAGTGCGGCGCCCCGAGCGCCGGCAGCCCCTTGCGCTGGCCGACGGTGAAGCCGTCGATGCCGTCGTGACGGCCGACCTCGCGGCCCTGCAGGTCGACGAACCGGCCGGGCGCGCCGCCACCGCCGCGCGCGCGGACGACGTCGCGGTAGTCGCCGCTGGTGACGAAGCAGATCTCCATCGACTCGGCCTTCTCGGCGGTGCTGAGGCCGCGGGCGGCGGCGAGCGCGCGCACCTCGGGCTTGGTCAGGTCACCGAGCGGAAACAGGGTGCGCGCCAGCGCCGCGCGCTCGACGCCGAACAGGTAGTACGTCTGGTCCTTGCTCACGTCGCGGGCAGTGCACAGTGCGCCGTCGACCACGCGGGCGTAGTGGCCCGTCGCGACCGCGGCGGCCCCGACGTCGTCGGCGAGCCGGAAAAGCCGGCCGAACTTGAGCTGCTGGTTGCACAACACGCAGGGGTTCGGCGTGCGCCCGCGGCGGTACTCCGCCGCGAAGTGGTCCATCAGCGCGGCGAACTCCTCCTGGTAGTCGACCGCATAGAACGCCATGCCCAACCGATCCGCCACCACCGCGGCGTCGCGCGCGTCGCTCGCCGAACAACAGGACTTCTCCTGCGCCGACTTGCCAGCGACGCCGTTGCGCATGAACACGCCGACGACCTCGTGGCCCTGCTCCTGGAGCAGCATGGCGGCGACGCTGCTGTCGACGCCTCCGGACATCGCGACGAGGACTCGCATCGGTGGGTTGGGACTCGGGCGGGCCAGAAGATGCCGGCCGGCGGCTGCAACGCAACGCCCCCGGTCCCTATACTGCTTCGCCCCCCAACGCCGGACCGACCCTCCTGATGCGCGCGACCTTCCACGTTCCCATCGCCTTCTCGGCGCTGCCACAGCAACCGACGACGATCTCCGACAAGCCGGCTCCTGCCGGCGCGCCGCAACAACCCGCGGCGGGGACGGGGGCGCCGGCGGCGCCTGCCGGCCAGCCGCAGCAGCCATGCGGCACCGAGATGTGGATCATGATGCCGGCGATGCTGCTGATCATGTACTTCATGGTCATCCGGCCGGACCAGAAGCGCCGCAAGGAGCAGCAGAGCCTGCTGGCGTCGGTCAAGGTCGGCGACCGCGTGGTCACCGTCGGCGGCCTGCACGGCGTCATCGCCAAGCTCGCCGACAAGACGGTGACACTGAAGATCGACGGTGTGCTGGCGACCTTCGATCGCGTGGCGATCGCCCGGGTGGAGCGCGATGACGCGCCCGCCCAGGCCAAGTCCTGACCATGCCGGCCGCAGCGGCGCCGCCGGCGAAGCCTTGGCGGCCCTCGCCCTGCAGGGGGCGGGTTATCGCGTCGTCGGCCGCAACGTGCGGACGACGGCCGGCGAGATCGACCTGCTCGTCCGCCGCCGCCGCTGCTGGATCGCCGTCGAGGTCAAGGCGCGCAGCCACCATCCCGCCCCCGAGCGCACGGTGCGCGCCGAGCAGCTCGACCGGCTCGCCGGCGCGCTGCGCGCGCTCGCCCCGCGACTGCGGCCGCGGCCGCGCGAGCTGTGGATCGACGCCGTCAGTGTCCGCTGGTTGCCCGACGGCCCCGAGATCGTGCACTTTCCGGCGCTCCGCCATGTCACCTGGGACGCCGATGGCATAGGAGGTTGCGGGCGCCGTCCAGCCCCCCGCGACCGCCAGCCGAACAGGTTGACGACCGTACGAGTCCCCGCCGCCCCCCCCAACATGCCCGTCCTCTCGGAACAGATCATGCCGCGGCGGAAGCTGCTGCTGATCCTCTCCGAGACCGTGCTGTTCACCGCGGTCGTGCTGATCGGCACCAGCCTGCCGCCGCTGACGACCCGCTCGTACCGCTTCTTCGACCCGGACATCGACCTCGTCCGCGGCCTGCTGACCAGCTTCACCATCGCGGCGATCTGCCAGGCGTCGCTGAGCTACAACGACCTCTACGACTGGAAGACGTCGCAGAACCGCGCCGAGTTGCCCAACCGCCTGCTGCACGCCGCCGGCTACGCGCTCGTGATGCTCGGCGTGCTGTCGATGGCCGCCGGTTCGCTGTTCTTCCTGCCCGGACTCGCCGACATCAACCGCGAGACACCGAAGCTGATCCTGCTGGTCGGCCTCGCCTTCGGCGGCGTCTACCTGTTCCGCAACGCCTTCCACTGGTTCTTCTACAAGTGGCGCTTCGGCGAGCGGGTCGTCGTGGTCGGCTCGTCGACCGAGGCGCAGCAGATCGCCAACCTCGTGCAGGAATCGCCGATGTCCGGCTTCGAACTGCTCGGCATCGTCGAGGAACCTGGCCAACCACCGCTGCCCCAGGGCCCGGGCCAGCCGCGCGTGCTGGGCACGCTCGACCGCCTGCGCGAGCTCTGCCGCGACGAGGGCATCAGCCGCGTCGTCGTCGCGCTGCGCGAGCGTCGCGGCAAGGTGCCGGTCGACCGCCTGCTCGACGTGCGCATGGACGGCGTGCAGGTCGAGGAGCGCGAGACCATGTACGAGCGCCTCGCCGGCAAGCTCGCCGTCGAGAGCATGCGGCCGAGCTACCTGATCTACGGCCGCGGCTTCGCCAAGAACCGCCTGACCACGGTCACCAAGCGCGGGCTCGACGTCGTCGCCGCCGCGTGCGGGCTGCTGCTCTCGCTGCCGATCGCCTTGTTGGCGGCGTTGCTGGTCAAGCTGACGAGCCGCGGCCCGGTGTTCTTCTGCCAGGAGCGCACCGGCCAGGACGGCGTCCCGTTCAAGCTGATCAAGTTCCGCACCATGCGGGTCGACGCCGAGAGGGAATCGGGACCGGTGTGGGCGCAGAAGAACGACGTGCGCGTGACGCCCATCGGCCGCTTCCTGCGGCTGTCGCGCATCGACGAGATCCCGCAGTTCCTCAACATCCTGGCCGGCCAGATGTCGTTCGTCGGCCCGCGCCCGGAGCGGCCGCACTTCGTCGAGCAGCTCAAGCAGTCGATCCCGTTCTACCCGCTGCGGCACGCGGTCAAGCCGGGCCTGACGGGCTGGGCGCAGGTCCGCCACCCGTACGGCGCGTCGATCGAGGACGCGCAGGAGAAGCTGCGCTACGACCTGTACTACATCAAGAACATGAACCTGCTGTTCGACGTCAGCATCATGCTGCGCACGATCGGGGTGATCCTGCGCGGCTCGGGCGCGCGCTGAGCCATGGTCGCCGGGCCGCCGTTCGCCTCGGTGTGGTTCGACTGCGACTCGACGCTGACCGCGATCGAGGGCATCGACGAGCTGGTGCGCTGGGCGCCGGCGGCGGTCCGCGACGAGGTGCCGCAGCTGACGACGCGGGCGATGGCCGGCGAGCTGCCGCTCGCCGAGGTGTACGGCCGGCGGCTCGCGCTGCTGTCGCCGCGGCGCGAGCACGTCGAGCGCATCGGCGCGCTGTACGTCGAACGGCTGGTGCCCGACGCGCGCGCCGTCGTCGCCGCGCTGCAGGCGCTCGGCAAACGCGTCGGCATCGTCAGCGGCGGACTGCTGCCGCCGGTGCAGCAGGTCGCCCTGGCGCTCGGCGTCGACGCAACCGACGTGCACGCCGTGCGCATCGACTTCGCCGCCGACGGCTCCTATGCCGGCTTCGACCAGCGCTCGCCGTTCGCCCGCAACCTCGGCAAGGTCGAGTTCCTGCGGGCGCTGCCGCCGGCGGACCGGCCGACGGCGTTCGTCGGCGACGGCATCACCGACGCCGAGACGCGCGGCGTCGCCGACCGCTTCGTCGGCTTCGGCGGCGTCGTCGCCCGGTCGGCCGTCGCCGGCCGCAGCGACGCCTTCGTCGCCACGGCGAGCCTCGCCGGCGTGCTGCCGCACGTGCTCACCGCCGCCGAGTTGCGGACGCTCGCGGCGGATCCGCGCTTTGCCGCGCTGGCTGCCGCGGCCGTAGGCTGAGGCGGCCATGGACGCGCATCCGATCCTGTTCCTGCCGGGCCCGACGGAGGTCGACGCCGAGTTGCGCGCGATCATGGCGACGCCGCTGGTCGGCCACCGCTCCGCGGGCTTCGTCGCCGCCGTGCAGGACGTGTGCGCACGCCTGCGCGAGCTGTTCGGCACGGCCGAGCCGGCGGTGTTCGAGAACTGCACGGCGACGACGCTGATGGAAGCGGCGATCCGCAACCTCGTGCCACGCCAAGGCCGCACCTTGCACCTCGTCGGTGGCGCCTTTGGCGAACGCTGGCAGCAGATCAGCGCCGCCTGCGGCCGCGCCACCGAAGCGCTGGCGGCGCCGCTCGGCAGCGCCCACGACCCGGCGACCCTGCGCGCGCGCCTGCTGGCGGGCCCGCATGTCGACGCCGTCTGCATCACGCACAACGAGACCAGCACCGGGGTCGTCGAACCGCTCGCCGAACTCGCCGCCGTCGTGCGCCGGCACGCGCCGGACGCGCTGGTGCTCGCCGACGTCGTCACCAGCCTCGCCGGCGCCGAACTGCGCTTCGACGCCTGGGGCCTCGACTGCGCCTTCGCCGGCACGCAGAAGTGCCTGGCGCTGCCGCCCGGCCTGTGCGTCTACGCCGTCAGTGCACGCGGCCGCGAGCGCGCCGCGACCGTCGACGAACGCGGCTTCCTGCTCGACTTCGTGCGCGCGATCCCTGCGACCGCCGCCGGCCAGCCGATCGCGACGCCGTGCGTACCGCTGGTGCTGGCGCTGCAGCGGCAGCTGCACCGCATCGCCGTGGAGGGCCTGCCGGCGCGCTGGGCCCGCCACCTCGCCATGCGCGACACCACCCTCGCGTGGGCGACGGCGCGCGGCTTCCAGCCGTTCGTCGCCGACGCGGCGGCGCGTTCGCCGACGGTGTCGTGCATCGACGCCACCGGCGCCGACGTCGCCGACCTCGCCCGCCGCGCCGCCGACGCCGGCTTCAAGATCGACCAGGGCTACGGTCCGCTCAAGGGCAAGGCCTTCCGCATCGGCCACATGGGCGACCATGGCCTGCCGGTCCTGCGCCGGTTGCTGGCGGCGATGTGACGCCCCGGCAGACGACCCGCCTTGCGGTCCACGTGGGCCGTCCTAACGTCCCGCCGCGCGCCGGACGGCCCGCCTCGCGGCGGCCACGGCGCGCCAGCACACGCAGCACGGCAACTCGATGAACCAACTCAAGACCCTCGTTCTCCTCGGCGCCCTGTCGGCGCTGCTGGTCGGCATCGGCGGCGCCATCGGCGGCACGGCGACGTGGTTCTTCCTGGCGTTGGCCCTGGCGATGAACCTCGGCGCGTACTTCTTCTCCGACGCCATCGTGCTGCGCATGAGCGGCGCCCGCGTCATCGACGAGGCCCAGGCGCCGGCGTTGTTCGGCATGGTGCGCGAACTGGCGGAGCGCGCCGGGCTGCCGACGCCCAAGGTCGCGATCATGGCCGACCCGACGCCGAATGCGTTCGCCACCGGCCGCACGCCGGCGCGCGCCGTCGTCGCGGTGACCGAGGGCCTGCTGCGGTTGGCCGACCCGCGCGAACTGCGCGGCGTGCTGGCGCACGAGTTGGCGCACGTGCAGAACCGCGACACGCTGGTCGCGACCATCGCCGGCGCCGCGGCCGCCGCCGTCACGCACATCGCCAACGTCGTGCAGTGGGGCGCGCTGCTCGGTGTCGGCCGCAGCGACGACGAGCGCGAGGGCTCGGGCGCGGGCGCCCTGCTGCTCGCCTTCCTCGCGCCGGTCGCCGCGGTGATGCTGCAGATGGGCATCAGCCGCTCGCGCGAGTACCTCGCCGACGAGTCGGCGGCGGAACTCACCGGCGATCCGCTGGCGCTCGCCAGCGCGCTGGCCAAGCTGCAGAGCTACGGCGAGCAGATGGTGCACGCCGGCGCGCCGGCGCCGCAGCCGGTCACCGCCAGCCTGTCGATCGTCAACCCGCTCGCCGGCGGCGGCATCTTCCGGCTGTTCTCGACCCACCCGCCGATCGACGCCCGCATCGAGCGCCTGCGCGCCATCGCGGCGCGCATGGGCCAGCGCGCCTGAACTGCCGGCCGCGCAGGCGCGCTTCGGCTCGCGGACGGCGACCCGCTGCACCGCTGCTCCTTGGCGTCGCTCGCTGCTGTGCTCTTGGGTCCTTGGGGCAGACGAAGTGGCGGCCGCAGGACCAACGGCAGCTGCGGTGCATGCCGGCCGGCGTGGCCTTCCGGGACGCAGGCTCCACGAACGGTGCGCGCAGTCACCGGACGAGCAGGCACCACGTCACGCCGCCGACGGCGAGCAGGGTGCCGAGCGCGCCGAGCCAACCGATCGGCGCGCCGTAGAGCTTCCACGCGACGGGCACCATGAACAGCGGCGTCGTCGCCATCAGCGCGGCGGACAGCCCGACGTGGCCGGAGCGCTCGGCCTGCTGGCGCGCGAACATCGAGAGCCACACGCCGCCGATCGGGCCGAACGCCGCGCCGACGATGGCGCTGCGCAGCGCCGTCGGCCGCGCCAGGACCGCGCGCATGGCGAAGCCCTGGCCCTGGGCGAACGCCACGCCCTGCATGACGACGACCGCGGTGGCCATGCGGACGACGGTGCAGTGCAGCGGCGCGATCGCGGCGACGTCGCCATCCGCGGCCATCGCCGGTCCGGCGAAGACGAAGCCGGCCGCCTGCCCGATCGAGCCGAGCACGGCGCCGAAGACGCCGAGCGTGCGTTGGCGCGGCGTCACGCGCGGATCCCACCGCGCGTCGTCGCGCCCGCGCAGCAGCACCAGCACGACGCCCGCCATCGTCACCGCGATGCCGGCGAGCACCGACGCCGCCGGCGCGCGCCCCTGCGCGGCCTCGATCAGCACGACGCAGGCCGGCCAACTGACCATGATGACCGAACACAACCGCGGGCCGATCTTCGCCAGCGCGTAGAAGTAGCCGATGTCGCCGAGCACGAGTCCGCACAGGCCCGACGCCGCCGCCGCGGCCAGTTGGCCGCCGGTCGCCCCGACCGGCCACGGGCCGCCGAGCAGCGCGAACGCCAGCGCGAGCAGCAGCGGCAGCGACGCGTACAGGCGGAACTGGTTGGCGGCCAGCGGGCTCGCCGCGCGGCTCGCCACGGCGAAGGCGGTGCTGCTGACCGTCCAGCACATCGCCGCCAGCAGACTGGTGATCTCGCCGAGGTAGGGCATGAAAACGGCGCGGGAGTGTGCCACCCTGGTGCGGGGCGCACAACGTGACCGATCCCGTCGTCGACTACTTGCGTCAGCTCGCCAGCGAAGGCCGCAAGAGCGCCGCGACGTTGCGCGCGTACGGCGGCGACCTGCGCGACTTCGCCGCGTGGCTGGCGGCGAACGGTCGCGGCGTCGAGCAGACCGGTCGCTTCGAATTGCGCCGCTACCTCGTCGAGTTGGAGCAGCAAGGGCTCGTCGCCACCAGCGTGCAGCGCAAGCTCGCGAGCCTGCGCGGGCTGTTCGGCTGGTTGCAGCGGCAGGGCCGCATCGACAAGGATCCGGCGAAGCTGCTGAAGGGCCCGCGGGCGAGCAAGCGCGTGCCGCGTTTCCTCACCGCCGCCGAGGTCGACGCACTGCTCGGGCAGGCCTTCGAGGACACGCCGTTCGGCCGCCGCGACCAGGCGCTGCTGGAGACGCTGTACTCGACCGGCTGCCGCGTCAGCGAGGTCGCCGGCATGGCGCTCGCCGACCTCGACCTCGAAGAGGGCATCGTGCGCGTGCTCGGCAAGGGCCAGAAGCAGCGCATCGCCCTGCTCGGCAAGCCCGCGTGCGCGGCGATTGCGGCGTGGCTGCCGCACCGGCGCGACCTCGTGCGCGCGAACCGCCGCAGCGATCCCGGCACGGTGTGGCTCAACCGCTACGGCCGGCCGCTGAGCGCCCGCTGGGTGTTCGCCACCGTCGTCGCCCGCGCGCAGGCGGCCGGCCTGCAGAGCTCGCTGACGCCGCACGGCCTGCGCCACTCGTTCGCCACCCACCTGCTCGATCGCGGCGCCGATCTGCGCACGGTGCAGGAACTGCTCGGCCACGCCCGGCTGGTCACGACCGAGATCTACACGCACGTGTCGATCGGCCGCCTGCGCGACGTCTACGACAAGGCCCACCCGCTCGGGCGCGAACGCAAAGGCGGCTGAACACCGCCGTCACCGCCGCGGCAGGTCGAGGAACAGGTGCCGCGGCGAGGCGGCGTCCGGACCGCGTCGGCCGAGCAACGCCACGACCAGCCGATCGGCCGCGTCGCCGCGGCCGCGCAGCACGTTGGCGGCAACGAGGTACGCGCCGTCGGCCCCCGCAGCCCCTGCGGTCCCGCTGCCGGCCAGCGAAACCCGCGCCAGCGGCCGCACCGTCCTGCCGCTGAGCAGCAGCAACTGCGGCTCCGCGCCGGCGAGCACGAAGGCGACGTCGGCGCAGCCGTCGCCATCGAGGTCGGGCAGCGCCACCGCTTCAGGACCGGAACCGTGCTCGAAGCGCGCTTCCGACAGGCCAGCGAGCCGGCACTGCGCCGCGAGTTGCAGACGATCCCCCGCCGGCTCGTAGCGCTCGGCGCCGACGAACTCGTCGTGCCATGGTCCGCGGCGCAAGACGACGACCGCGGGCCGCTCGTCGCCGCCGGGCGCCCCGACCACGCCGAACTGCGCCGACGGCTGCATCGCAGGCGTCCACAGCAGCCGACCGCCGACACCGCCGAGCCAGAGCCCGCCTTGGCATGCCAGCGGACGATCCATGCCGGGCACGCGCGGCGTCGCCACCAGCAACAGAGCCGCCGGTCCGCCGTCCGGACGCGGATGGCTGGCGACGAGGCGCGGCGAGTGCAGCGGCCGGTCGCCGTGCATGGACCACAGCGGCGCGCCGGTGCGCACGTCGAGCACGGCGAGGCGACCGACCTTCTCGACGCCTTGCGCGGCGGCGGCGTGCTGGGCGCCGACGGCGAGGTCGGCGCGGCCGTCGCCGTTCCAATCGCCACCCGCGGCGCAATCGCCGGCGTGGTCGTCGCCGAAGGCGGCTGTCGAAGGGTCGGTCGGCCAGATCCACGCCCGCGCGCCATCGCGCGAGCGCCGCAGCGCCACCGCGCCGCCATCGCCCGGACCGCGGTGGCGGCTGGTCCGGTCGCCGATGACCAGTTCCTGCCAGCCGTCGCCGTCGAGGTCGTCCCAGGGCAGCAGGACTTCGCCGAAGCCCGCGCCGTCGCGGGCGTCCTCGCGCGCGTGCAGCCAGGCCGCCGCGATCGTGTCGGCGCGGCCGCCGCCGTCGTCGACGACGTGGATCGCGGC
>JBKDXM010000132.1:0-23849 GCA_046306335.1 Planctomycetota bacterium | reverse complement strand
GTGTCCTTCGTGCGCGCGAACTGGCTGGTGAACACCGCCGTCACCGGCAGTTCGCCGATCGCGCGCGCGAGTTCCTTGGCGCGCTCGCGGCCGGCCTCGCTCAGCGCCGCGTCCGTGCTCTGGTCGACCTTCTCGGCGTGGCGGACGAGCACCACCGTCGTGCGCGCGAGCGGCAGGCCGCCCTGGAAGGCGCGGATGCGCCGCACGACGCCGTCGGCGAGGTCGTTGGGCACCGGGATCGTCAGGTTGTACTGGCGCAGGACCCAGCGACCGTCGCGCCGGACCAGGACGCCGCTGCCGCGGCATTCGCCGTAGCTGGCGTTGTCGAGCGCCTCGTCGAACCACGCCACCTCGCCGCCGGGCGCGACGTCGACGGCGCGCGCGATCGCCACGTACGTCCACGCCGACGGCCGCTGGAAGTACGGCAACGCGAAGGCGCGGAACTCCGCGCCGGTCCAGCGTTCCGTGCCGTCGGTGCCGAGGAACACCGCGTCGGCGGGCAGCAGCGCGAAGTAACGGTCCTCGTCGCCGGTGGCGGCGGCGTCGTGGAAGTCGTCGAGCGCGCGCGCGACCTCGCCAGCGGCCCCGGACGCGCTGCGTTCGCCGTGCAGCCGCTGCAGCCGTTCGGCGAACGCGGCCGGCGTCGCGTCGCCGGCGTCGACGCAGCGCCGGCGCGGCAGGCGCGACAGCTCCTGCCACGTCGCGTTCGCCGCCGCCGCGAGACCCGCGGTCGCGCCGGTGCGCACGATCGTCTGGAACTCGTGCGCGTTGCGCCGCACGAATGCGAGCGCTGGCGTCGCGGCGGCGGCGACCACCGCGTGCATGCCGCCCTGTTCGACGCGAAACTCGCGGCGCAGCTGCGCCAGCAGCACGCCATCGCGTCCGCGCGCGCCGTCGCCGGCGGGCACGGCGGCGACGACGAACCCGGCGGCCGCCAGCGCCTGCGCCGGGCCAGCGGCGGCCGCAGCCAAGGCCTCGCCGTCGCCGACGCCGACGACGAACACCGCGAGCGGCCGCCACTGCCCGGCCGCGTGCGCCGCCGGCAGCTGCACCGCGCACAGCACCTCGCCCGCTGGCGAGGCGACGGTGCGCGCCGCCGGCGATGGCAAGGCCGGCGTCTGCGCCGACGCCGGCACGGCAGCGCCCCACAGCGCGACGGCGAGGGCGCAGGCGAGCCGCCGGCAGCGGCTGGGATGACGGCGATTGCGGGACACAGACGCGGCGGCAGCGGACAGGCGCGACATGACCGCCTGTCTACCTCAGCCGCTGCCGCCGGCCCAGCGCCGCGCGCCGAGGATCGCCGCCTGCTCGGCCGCCGGCAGCCGCGCCGCGAGGAACGGGTACAGCAGGTTGCGCTCGCTCAGGTCGTGGTGCAGCAGCAGGTTCTTGAGCGTCGCCTGCCGGTCGAGCACGTCGAGCAGCGCCCGGTCGTCGACGCGTTCCCCCATCGCCGCCAGCCGCTGCGCGCAGTCAGCGACGAAGGCGCGCAGGTTCGCGTGCTCGCCGAGGAACAGCTTGCTCGGCGCGTCGGTCGCGTCGCCGCCGAGCGCGCGATACCGCGGCAGCACGGGCTCTTCCTCGTCGGCGACGTGCGCCGCGAGCGCCTCGCCGTACGTCGCCAGCGTCGCGCGCGCCCGCGGCAGGTCGCGGTCGAGCAGCGCGCGCTGGTGCGCGAACAGCAGCGCGTCGAGCCGTTCGTGCAGGCCCATCATCGCCGCGGCGAAGTCGACGTCGGCCACGCCGCGCCGGCTCACTGCCCCTCGGTCGCCGTCAGGATCGCCTGGAAGAACAGCTTGAACGTGCCGAGCGGCTGGCCGCGGTAGGTGACGTCGGCGCCGTACAGCAGCACGCGGCCCTTGCCGACGCGCGCGCACAGCGCCGCGGCCTTGCCGACCAGCAGTTCCTCGCCGATCGCCCAGCCGCTGACCAGCGTGTCGGCGTCGCGGTAGCGCGCGACGACGTCGATCGGGGCCTTCGGGTCGGTGACCGCGAGCACCGTCGAGTTGCCGTTGACCATCGCCGACAGCTCGCGCGACGCGCCGCGCGCCGTCGGGTGCGCGGTGTCGACCTCGATCGCGAGCAGCGAGCCCGGCACGTAGTACTCCTCGCGCTGCGCCTTGCGCTCGCCGCCGTCGACTTCGGGATCGGGCAGGTGCACGCCGACCTTCACCGGCAGGTCGAACTGGCGCACGACCTTCTCGACCTCGCCGCCGAGCGCGATCAGCGTGCCGCCCTGCTCGACGAACGCGCGCAGCGCCGGGATCGCCTTGTCGCCGGTCAGCTTCGTGGCGCGGGACGCGAGGTTGCTCCAGTCCTCGAACGGCGGCAGCGCCTTGGCGAGGACCTCGAGGTTCTGCTCGTCGCGCGCGCGCGCGGCGCGCTCGAGGTCGCGCGGCCCCGGCAGGCCGGTGTGGAACACCAGCACGTCGAAGTCCTTGCGCAGGTCGCCGGCCTGCACGCGGTCGCCCCAGACCTGCTGCACCGGGAAGCCGAACTCCTGCAGCAGCCACTGGTCCCAACCGGTCGGCATGTGGCCGCCGAAGACGTCGAACAGGCCGACGCGCGCCGGCCGCACCGGCGCGCCGCCGGAGCCGGCCGTCGCCACCGTGGCGGCGACGCCGAGCTCCTGCGCGCAGGCGGCGAGCACTTCGCCCGCGGCGGCGGTCGGTTCGACGTGGTACACGCCGACCGCCGCTTCGACCTGCTGCCACTCGACCTTGCAGCCGGCGGCGAGCAGGCGGTTGACCGCGACCACCGTGTGCGAGTCGCGCGGATCGAGCTGCCAGCACGCGCCCGCAACCACGGCCGCCGGCGCCGGCGCCGGCGCGAAGCCCGGCCAGGCCGGCAGCGGCTCGAACGGCCCCTCGACCGACTCGAACGCGCGCTCGACCTGCACGTCGAACTGCAGCGCCAGCGTCCAGCCGGCGGCGTCGTACGGCGGCACGGGCTTGCCGTCCTTGACGTCGTCCGGGTGCCACTGCGGCTCGAACTGGTCGAGCACGTGCGCGCGGTAGGCCTGGTCGGTCTTCACCACGTAGCTGCCCGCCGGCATGGTCGCGCCGTTCATCTGGAACGCCGCCTTGGCGCGGTGCACGACGACGCCGCACCGCATCAGCGCGCGCGCCATGCGCTGCGCCGCCGCCCAGTCCGGCTGGTCGCTGCGCAGCACGTACACGCGCGGATCGCGCAGCGCCGGATCCTTGAACACGCTGTCCGGGTCGTCCCGCCGCCGCGCCGCCTCGACGAGCGCCGGCGTCGGCGTCCAGTGGTCGCGGCGGCCGCGGGCGATCGCGCGCGTCGCCATCGTGTGCATGTCGCGCAGCAGTTCCCGGCGGTAGCGCGCGGCGTAGTCGAGGATCGCGAAGTTGGCGGTCTGCAGGTACTCGACCGTCTGGCGCGCGTGCCAGACCTGCGCCGGCACCGGGTCCGGGTAGTCGCCGTACGGCAGGCGGCGCTCCAGCGGCTGCCCGACCGGCGTCGGCTCCGGCCGGCCGAACGCCTCGGTCAGGATGCCGATGATGTTGTGGAAGTAGTTCGTCGAGCGCAGGCCGCCATTCCACCAGCCCGAGTACGGCGCGCCGCTGCGCGAGATGACGCCCGGCTTGCCCTCGGCGGCGAAGCGCTGGTTCATGTGCGCGCTGACGATCTCGATGCCGCGCACCACCATCGGGTCGACGAGGTAGTTGTGCGGGTCGCGGAACGGCGGCGTGAAGAGGATGGTGTCCTTCGGCGCCGTCTGGTGGTGATTGTAGACGATTTGCGGGCGCCAATCGCGGTAGAAGACGCGGTTGACGTTCTGCGCCTCGATCTGGTTGCAGGCGTAGAAGTCGCGGTTGTTGTCGTGCCCGATGTAGCGCTGGTAGAGCACCGGGATCGTCATGCTGCGCGTCGCGCGGTAGGCGTTGCACACCAGCTCGTAGCCGTCGGGATTGACCGGGCAGGCGAGCAGCACCACCTCGTCGAGGATGCGGCGGACCTCGGTGTCGTCGCGCGAGCACATCTGCCAGACCAGCTCGATGAGGTTCTGGCCGGCGATCGCCTCGGTGCTGTGCAGGCCGGCGTCGATCCAGACGACCGCGCGGCCTTCGTCGCACAGCGCGGCGACGTCCTGCGGCGCGACGCCCTCGCCGCGCGACATCGCCACGCTGATCGCGCGCAGCCGCTCCAGCCGCGCGAGGTTCGCCGGCGAGCTGATCACCGCCATCGTCATGCGCTGGCCGTAGCTCGTCGGCCCGATGTCGACGAGCTGCATGCGGTCGGTGGCCGCGGCGACGGCCCCGAAGTACCGCACCATGTCGGTGTAGTTGCAGAGCTTGTAGTCGGCGCCGACCTCGTGGCCGAGGAACGCGACGGGGCTCGGCGCCTGGGCGGCGAGCGGGGCGGCGGCGAGCGCCAGCAGGAACGGGACGAGGCGATGCGGCGACGGCATGGCGGTTGCGGCCATGCTACGCGCCGCGCGCCGCCGTGCGACGGCGGGCGCGCGAGGACGGCCGGCAGCCGCCTACTGCAGCTGCGCGACGCTCAGCACGCCGTTGCTGAACACGAAGCCGCCGTTGGCGCCGTTGACCAGGGGCGCGTTCGGGTCGAACAGCGACACCGCCTGCGCGGCGAGGGTCGTGCCCGGGGCGAAGGCCGGCGCGCTGAACGTGAACGGAAACGTGCTGGTCGGCGCGAACGTGACCGCGGCGAAGCCGACGTCGAGCGTGCCGATGTAGGCACGGCAGCCCGGCAGGTTGGCCAGCAGACCGGTCAGGTCGATGCCCGCCGGGACCGGGTTGACGCTGAAGTACAGGGCCGAGACGTACACGCCCGAGGCCGGCGCGAACTCGGGGATGTTGCTGATGGTGTAGGTGACGTTCGTGCTCGGATTGATCACCGGCGCTGGGGACGCCGCGAGCGTCAGCGGCGCCAGCGTGATAGCCGGCCCCATGACGAACGGCGTCGCCGTCGCGAAGTTGGACGAGGTCGGCGTCGGGCCGGCGCCCGCGAGCGTGCCGCCGACGACCACCGTCGTGGTGTTCACGGTGACGGCCATGCTGACCCACACCATCGTGACCTCGCCGGTGGCGAGGTTGACCTGCCACTGGAAGGTCGTCGGGTTGGCCGTGCCGAACTCGTAGACGCCGTCGAACGTGACGTAGAGCACGCCGTTGGCCTCCTCGGTCTTGACCTTGCCGCTGTTCGCCAGAGCCGGGTTGAAGTCGCGCCAGTTGTACCAGGCGAGGCCGGTCGCCGGGGCCGTGGCGGCGAGCGACGCGTTGAAGGCGGTGCCCTGGTTGCCGGTCGCGCCGGCGGTCAGCACGCCATTGGACGAAACCGTCCACTGCGCGGTCGTGCCGCCGGGCACCGGCACGGGAACGGACGTCGCGAACGTCGTCGTGGTGTCGTCGGCATTGGCGACGATCGTCGCCGCGGCCGTCGGCGGCACGTACAGCGCGCTGGCGACGCCTGGCAGCCAGAGCGCCACGTAGCCGCTGCCGGTCAGCACGAACGACAGCGCGTTGCCGTCGAGCGCCGCCTTGGCGGCCGGCGTGCCCGCGAACGCGGAGAGCAGGTTGGTGCGGTCGAGGTTGAAGTCGTAGCAACCGCTGCCGTAGCTCTGGTGGTACGCGGCGGAGAGGTCGCGGATCTGCAGCGCGGTGATGTGCGGCGCGGTGACGTTGGACGCGAGCGGGTGCGAGCCCCGGACGAGCAGCCACGTCTCGGCGCCCGGCACGTACGTGAACGTGCCCGTGCAGTGCGAGCCGAACACGGTGTCCGGCGACGAAACCGCCGGCGCATTGTCCGGGTCGGCCTCCAGCGGGCCGGACAGCGGTCCTTGCAGCATGGCCCCGAGGTTGGTGACCTCCCCGCCGACCAGCGTCGCCGTGCCGTAGGCCGAGCTCAGCGTCGTGACGCGGTCGTACAGGACGTTGGTCGCCGTGCCGGTGCGCTGGTCGGTGTACCAGACCTGGATCGCGTACGTGCGGCCGGCGACCAGCTGCGCGAGGTTGTCGATGCGGATGCCGCCCCAGACCGACGGGTTGGCCGCCGCCGCCGTCTGCATCGCCAGCGAAGTGCCGAGCAGGTTGTTGAAGTCGGCGTTGCCGGTCGTCGAGTTGCCGAGGCCGCCGGTGATGAACCCGGCCCACCCGGTCGGCGCCCACGCGCCGGTGAAGGTCACGCCGTTGACCGTCGGCGAGATCGCCGCGATGTTGGGCTGGTGCGCGTTGCGCGCGACGACGAGCGCGCCCTGCACGCTGACGTCGGTCGGCGACGTGCTCGGCAGCACGGGGCCCCAGGTGATGGTCTGCGCGCTGGCGGCGCAGGCGAGCGACGCGGCGGCGAGGAGGTGGCGGAAGGCGAGGTTGGGCATGGCGAGTTGGCGGTGCGCCGACCCGTTCCGCGCGCCCGCCAATGCGCGGACGCCGCCGGGCCGGGCGCGGCAGCGCAACACGGTCGAGCCGACCTCCCGTGGCGTCAAGGCCCGACGGCGGACGTTGCGGACGAGCGACAACACGACCGAATGGGGCCACTGGCGCTACCCAGGCCCACGGCGGCGCGATCCACGCGCTGCAGTCGGACGGGTTGCATGGCGCGCAACGCAGCCGGGCGCCGCGCCAGCGTCGTCACCCGGCGACCGCAACGCCCCATGCCCGCCGTGGCCACCTGCACGCTGGCCGTCGCCGGGTGCGCACAACCGGGTCGCGGTGCCCGCCACGACCTCGACCTCGCGTCCCTACGGCGTATGCGGCCCCCAGCTGCCCGACCGGCAACTCGCCCACGACCGGGGTCGAGCCGCGAGCGCCGCCGCAACGCCGAGGACGCACGGCCCAAACGCCATGAGCGCATGAGACGGCGACGGCCCGGACTGCGTCACCGGCGCGCGCGCCATATGGGCCGACCCGTTCTACGCGCCAAACCGCCATGCCCGATTCGGCCGCAGCGCCACGCCATCACTTCGCCGGCTTCGGCTTCTGCGGCGCGGGCAGGTAGTGATAGCCGTTCTCGCTGCGCGTGTTGTCGAGCGCGAAGGCGTCGCGGTTGTCGAGGAAGTCGACGACCTGCTTGGTCGGGATCGCGAAGTTGAGGCCCTGCATGCCCATGTAGCCGGCGCAGTTCACGCCGACGACCTCGCCGCGCAGGTTGAACAGCGGGCCGCCCGAGTTGCCGGGATTGATCGGCGTGGTGATCTGGAAGTGGCAGCGGCCTTCGACCGTGCGGTTGGTGACGCTGATGATGCCGCTGCTGACGGTGCGGTCGAGGCCGATCGGCGCGCCGATCGCGTACACCGTGTCGCCGACGCGCATGGCGTCGCTGTCGCCCAGATAGACGGTCTTCAGCGCGAGGTCGGCCGGCGGCTCCATCTTGACCAGCGCGAGGTCCATGCTCGGGTTGATCGCGGCGACCTTGCACTTGCGCACGGTGCGCGGGTCCATGCCGGCCTTGCCGACCGGATAGACCACGACGTCGACCTCCAGTTCGCGCGCGACGACGTGGAAGTTGGTCACGACCCAGCCGTCAGGGTGCGTGACGAAGCCCGAGCCCTGGCCGCCGGCGGCCTCGATCTTGACGACCGCCTCGCCCATGCGCTTGGCACCCTCGGCGACGCTCAGTTCCGGCAGGTCGGCGCGCGCCCACAGCGCCCGCTTCTCGACCGCGCCGCTGCGTTTGCCGTCGACGGTCTCGCGGCGCACGACGGCGGCGACCGGGACCTTGAGCACGTCATAGCCGACGTCGACGAAGAGCAACTGGTCGGTGGTGCGCAGCACGCGGCCCTGGATGCGGCAGCCGTTGCCGAGTTCCAGCGCCTCGACGGCGTCGGCGCGCACCGGCGCGGCGTCGGCGGGCTTCGAAGGCGTCGGATCCTGCGGCGGGCAGACGAACAGCGCGGCGATGATTGCAGCGAGCATCCGCGCGAGCATAGAGTCGGGCGACGATGTCCGCCAAGCCGCTCGCCGTGCTCACCGTCGCCGCCGCCACCGCCGCGGCGTCCGCCCTCGCGCAACAGACGCCGCCGCCGATCGCGCCCGAACGGCGCGCGCGCTTCGGCTTCACCGGCCCGATCGTGCAGAAGGTCGGCGACGGCATCGCCAACCTGCAGGCCGTCGACGTCGACGGCGACGGCCGCATCGAGGCGGTGGCGATCGACGCCCGCCGCGGCCGGCTGGTCGCCGTGCGCCTCGCGCAGGGCGAAGCCAAGTTGCAGCCGATCCCGACCAACGGCCAGATCGCCGGCTACACCGTCGCCGACGTGCACGGCGACGGCCTGCCCGACCTGCTCGTCGTCGACACGCGCGGCCGGCTGTCGATCCGCCATCCCGGCAAGGAAGCGGAGCAGGCGCCGTTGGACCTCGCGCTGACGCCGCGCGGCCTGACGCTGCTCGCCGGCGACCTCGACGGCGACCGCCAGGCCGACCTCGTCGTCGCCAACGGCAGCCAGCTGCGCTGGGTCACACGGCTCGGCGGCGAAGCGAAGCTGTCGCCGATCGAGCCGCTCGACGAAGGCACGCGCGACCTGCAGCTCGCCGACCTCGACGGCGACGGCGCGCTCGACCTCGCGGCGATGACCGGCGGCGGCAAGGGCGCAGCGATGAACCTGCGCCTGCGCCGCGGCCGCGGCGACGGCAGCTTCGACGCGTGGTCGATCGCCGGCATCGACGACCTGCGCCACGTGTTCGCGGCGAAGCTCGCCGACGGCAAACCCGCGCTCGGCACGATCGCCGGCGCCGCACAGCGGTTGACGCTGCACGGCTGGCGCGACGACGCCGAGCAGGCGGCGCTGGCGTGGTGGCCGTTCGGCGAGAACCCCGGCGGCAAGCCGCTGCCGGCGGCCGTCGGCGACCTCGACGGCGACGGCGACGCCGACCTCGTGCTGGCCCGGCCCGACCGCGCGCAACTGCTGGTGCACGAATGGCGCGACGGCACGTTCGTCGTGCGCACGCTGCCGACGCTCGCCGGCGTCGCCTCGCTGGCGATCGGCGACGTCGACGGCGACGGCAAGAACGACCTCGTGCTGGCGAGCCCCGAGGAGGACGCCGTCGGCTTGTGCCCCGGCAGCGCCCCGCTCGATCGGTTCCCCGAGCGCCTGCCGTGCCTCGACAAGCCGGTCGCCGTCGCGGTGGCGCCCGGCGGCGGCGCTCTGGTGATCGCGCGCAACGACAAACGCGACGGCCAACTGCTGCAGCTCGCGCCGGGCAAGGAGCCGCAGAAGCTCGCCGACCTCGGCCGCCTGCCCGCCGACCCGACGCGGCTGCTCGTCGGCGACTTCGGCGACGCCGACGGCCGCGAGGCCGCGTTCGTGGTGCCCGGCGAGGGCCTGCGCACGCTGACGCTCGGCGCGGCGCGCAAGGACGGCAAGAACGCCGACGCCGCCGGCTTCACCAAGAAGGCCGACGAAGGCTCGGTGCTCGCCGCCGCCGTCGACGGCGCGCCGGCCCTGCTCGCCGCGCGCGACCGCTTCGTCCGCGCCTTCCGCCTCGGCGCCGACGGCGGCGTGCGCATCCTGGCGCAGGACAACGGCCCCGACGGCCTCGCCGAGATCAGCCTGTGCGCCGACGGCGCCGCCGGCGGCAAGCCGGCGCGCCTGTACTACGACCGCAAGGGCAACAAGCTGGTGCGCGTCGTCGCCGGCGCCGCGCCCGTGGCGATCGAGACGCCGCCGTTCGACTTCGCCCAGTTGCTGCCGCACGAGGGCGGCGCGCTGCTGCTCGGCCCGCGCGGCGTGCTGCGCGTACCGTTCGCGCGCGGCGCCGGCCTGCGGCCGCTCGCCTCGCACGAGGCGCCGCTGGAGACCTCGGCGTACGAGCTGGCGCGCCCCGGCGACTTCGACCACGACGGCGTCCCGGACGTCGCCGTCGTCGACCGCGACGTGCCCGGCGTGCAGATCGTCGCCGGCGGCGCACAAGGTCTGCAGCGCGCCCTGTCGATTCCCGTCTTCGAGACGCCGCCGCGCAGCCAGCCCGGCCCCGAGCCGCGCGAGCTCGCCGTCGGCGACCTCGACGGCGACGGCCGGCAGGACTTCGTGCTGATCGTGCACGACCGCCTGCTGATCTACCTGCAGCAGCCCTGACCCGTGCGTCCCGCCCCGAACCACCCATCGACCGCGCACTCGACCGACTTGCCAACGCCATGAACCAAGCCCGCTTCGCCGTCCCGTTCCTCGCCCTGCTGGCGCTCGCGCCCGCTCAGGATGCGGCCTTCCGCTTCGCGCCGAAGGACGCCGCCCTGGTGCTGCGCATGGGCGCCCCCGCCCGCTGGAAGAAGGACTTCGCCGACACGGCGATGGCCAAGATGATGTCGGCGCCGGCGCTGGCGCCGATGATGGACATGATGGGCAAGGCCATGGAGCAGGCCATGGCCGGCATGCGCGGCAGCGGCTTCGACGCCGACCTCGTGGAGCGCATGCTGGCGGACTACCAGGGCGACTTCACGCTGAGCATCGCGGTCGACTGGGCCAAGGCGGACCTCGTCACCATGGACGGCGAGGATCCGTCGCTGCCGTTCGCGATCACGGTCGCGGCCGCGCCGCACCCGTCCTTCGACCTCGCCGCGCTCGCCACGGCGATCGATGGCGGCGTGCGCAAGCTGCTGGAGGAACCCGGCGCGCCGAAGACCAAGGAGGTGCCGGCCGGCGAACTGCGCCTGACCGCCGTCGCCGACGAGGACGGCATGTGGGGCACGATCCCGGCGATCGTCGACGGCCACCTCGTGATGTTCTACGGCACGGACGTCGAGGCGCAGGCGACCAAGGCGATCGAGGGCAAGGACCGCTTCGAAGCAGCGGACGCCGGCAACACGCCGATGTTCGTGCACGCCGACCTGCGCGGCTTCGTCACCGCCATGGACCAGGGCGTCGCCGAGATCGAGGAGATGGGCGGCGCGCCGTTCGACATGGGCGAGCTGCTCGACGCGATCGGCCTGCGCTCGCTGCAGGACTTCCGCATGACGCTCGGCGCCGACGGCAAGCACCTCGTCAGCGACGTGCAGCTCGGCCTGCGCGCCGACAAGCGCGGCCTGATGGCGATGCTGCCGCAGTCGTCGGCGCAGCCGAAGCTGCTGCGCGCGCTGCCGGCGGCGACCTCGAACTGGACGATCATGCCGCTCGACCTCGGCGTGCTGTACACGAGCGCCGAGCAGATCGTGACCATGCTCGAGGCCGAGATGCCGATGTCGTGGCCGGACATGATGACGGCGATGGCCGAGGAGCTGAAGGTCCGCCTGAAGGAGGACCTGCTCGACCACCTCGGCGGCGAGCTGATGGCGCTCAGCGACGCCAGCGAACTCGCCGACGAGGACGAAGCCGGCAATCCGGCCAACCCGCTGGCGGCGATCAACGGGCAGTGCATGGTGCTCTCGCTGCGCGATGGCGCGGCCTTCGGCAAGTCGGTCGAGACGATGCTGCGCGCGCGCGGGCTGCACGCCGCCCGCAAGACCGAGGAGTACCAGGGCGCCAAGGTGCACCGCATGACGCTCGCCGGCGTGCTGGAGTTGGAGTACGCGATCACCGACGACATGCTGCTGCTCGCGCTCGGCAGGAGCGAGAGCGCCCGCGCCTCGCTGCGCGGCGTCCTCGACGCCAAGGCGTCCGGCACGGCGACCGAACTCCCGGCGGCGGTCAAGGCGCACCTCGATGCGGCGCCGGCCGGCTGGTGCGGCGTCGGCGTCACCCGCCCGGCGGACACCATGATGGGCATCGGCCAGGCGATGGTCGGCTTGGTCGCCATGAGCGGTGGCGGCGAAGCCGACCAACTGGGCATGGTCGCCGACGTGCTGCAGGCGCTCGCCGGCGAGATGAAGCGGCTCGGCGTCGACACGTCGGTCGGCTTCCTCTACTCGGGCCCGAAGGGCGTCGGTTACCGGCTGCGCTGGTGAGTCGCTGACCCGGCGCGCCGGCGGCGATCTCACGAAATCCTGACCGGACTCGGCCCCGCCATTGCCTTACGGGTATCAGCGCGGCGCCGACCGCACCGGACCTGCGGCCCGGCTGGGCAACAACAACCAAGCGATCAGGCAGGGCGCGCTTCGGGGGGCCGATCACTCGCGGTGCGCGCGCACGGTCGCCCGCAGGCAGCCGTCAGCGGCTGCCGCGAACGTGACGTCGGCGACGATGCCGCCGGCGGTGAACGGGCCGGCGACGGCGCGGCCGGCGGGGTCGAACGGCAGGCGCAGAGCCTGTTCGCGGCGGCCTTCGTCCCGGCACGTGACGGCGAGGCCCACGGCCCCGTGCGGCGCGTCCGGGCCCGGCGCTTCGCGGACGGCGCGCAGCGCCAGCCACGCGTCGCCGTCGTCGGCGCGCACGAGTAGCAGCTCGTCGGCGCGCAGAGCGGGGTCGCAGGCGTGCTCGACGCGGAACCGCAGGTCCATCGGGCCATCCGGTCCGATCGCCACGAGCGCGTCGGGAGCCGTCACGACGTGGGTCGCTTCCGGCAGCTCGCGCTGCGCCGCCGTCAGCGCGGGTGGCGCGTCCCACGGCAGCGCCGGCAGGAACGGCAGCGCCAGGCGCGGCGGCCACAGGCGCACGCCGAACGTCGCCTGCAGCAGGTGCAGTTCGACGCCTTCGACCAGCCCAACCGTCGCGCCGAGCGGCCACGTGTACACGCCAGCGCCGGTGCGCGACGGCGACGGGCCGGCGTCGAGCCATGCAAAGTCCTTGCCGACGGCGTTGTGGTCGAACGCGACCGCCAGGTCGGGCAGTTCGCGCGCGAGGTCGCGCACGAAGGTGTTGCTGTTCGGGCCCGGCCAGGCCGTGTAGCCGGTCTCGTCGTAGCGCGCCGCGATCGCGGCGACGGCGCGCGGCAGGTCTGCGGCGACGGCCCGCGCCGCGTCGCCGCGCACGACGTGCTGCACGCGCACCGGCTGGCCGTCCCAGCGGCGATCGCGCCGGGCTTCGCGCGCGGGGATCGCCTGGCAGACCGCGCCGGACGACGCGCCCAGCACTTCGCAGCGCTGCCAGTCGTCCTCGCTGCCACGTTTGACGTCGATCCACGTGTGGTCGGCGAAGCGCACGTACCACGGCCACCACGCGGGCAGGCGCGCGCTCTTGGCGACGACGAGCCACTCCTCGTCGCGCGGCAGGCCGCTCGGCCGCGGTGCCGCGCACGCGGCGGCGGCCGCGCCGAGGGCGAAGGCGAGCGCGGCGGCGCGCGGGCAGCGCATGGGATTCATCGCGCGCACGCTACTGCGCGCCCACGGCGGCTGCATCGATCGCGGCTGCCCCGACGCGCATCACCCACCCGAACCGATCACCGCGTCGACCTCGATCTCGATGCGCATGCGCGGATCCGCGAGTCCCGCCTGCAGCATCGTCGCCGCCGGGCGCACCTCGCCGAAGGCCGCGCGCAGCGCCGGCCACGTCGCCGGGAAGTCGGCGGCGTCGGGCAGGATGTAGCGCACGCGCACGACGTCGCGCAGCGACGCGCCGGCCTGCGCCAGCGCGGCCTCGATGTTCTGCAGGCACCGGGTCGTCTGCGCGGCGACGTCGGCGGCGATGGTCATGGTGGCGTAGTCGAAGCCGGTCGTGCCCGACACGTGGACGTGGTCGCCGACGACCACGGCCCGCGAGTAGCCGATCTCGCGCTCGAACGTGGACCCGGAGGAGATGAGGCGACGCTTCATGCCGTGACGATGGCGTTCGGCGCGCGCGGCGCAAGCGCGCGCGGCCCAGCCGGCCGGCGGCGACGGCGCGACGTCCGCGCCGCACCCACCACTCACTTGCCGGCGAGCTTCTTCGCCTGTTCCTGGCTGTCGGGATGGCGGCGCGCGCCCTTGGCCCACATCTCCCTGGCCTTGGCCGGGTCGGTGCGCTCCAGCAGGTTGCCGAGGTACAGGTACGTCTGCGCCTGCTCGGGCGACGCCGGCATGGCTTCCTGCTGCGCCACGAGCGTCTCGAAGTGCGCGATCGCCGGCTTGCGCTTGCCGAGGAACTCCGGCCAGAAGGTGTAGCTCAGCGCCTTGGTGAAGCGCGCCTCCCAGTGATGGTCGTCGAGTTCGAGCACCTTGTCGAACGCGCCGTCGGCCTTCAGCGAGAACTCGTACTTGCTCGGGTCGATGTTGGTGTACGCGAGGTAGGCCTTGGCGAGCTGCATCTGCGCGTCGGGGCTGCCGGGGTTGGCCTTCGCCTGCGCCTCGAAGCGGGCGACGATCTCGTCGAGCTTGCCGGCGGCGTGCGCGCGCTTCCACGCGGCGGGGTTGCCGAAGAAGTCGGTGCCCTTCAGCGCGGCGAACTCGGCGTCGACGTCGAAGGCCGCGGCCGCGCCGCCGGCAGCCGCCTCGGCAGCCGCGCCGCTGCCGCGCTGCCGCAGGTAGGCCTCGACGGCGGCGGCGACCTGCTGGTCGGAGGGAGCGACCGGCCCCGTGCGCTCGGGCTCGCTGCGCGCGGCGGCGGGCGCGGCGGCGAGCGCATCGAGGCGCGCCGTCAGTTGCTGCTGGGCCTGCTGCAGTTCCCCGACCGTGCGCTGCAGTTCGAGTACGCCGCCCTGGTCGGGGGCCACTTCGGCGGGCCGCAGGGCGAAAACCACGCCCGCGGCGACGACGCCGGCGGTCAGGATGGAGACGACGGGATGGACGAAGGCAGGGGTCGAGTTGGGCATCTTGGCAGGAGCGCCCCGATCGAGGTGGTCGTTGCGCCAGCATGGTACGCGCGCTGCTGGCGAAGATTCGCGGTCGCGGTGCGCCTTCTGCGCCGGTTCGACGTCCCCTCCCCGGCGCACGGTCCACGGCAACGAGCCGGGTCGCGGACCGGCGCGGACCGCCGCGCCGCGGCGGACGGAAACTTTCCCCCGCCGCGCGAAAGCGCTGCACCGCGGCATGGCATCGCCCCCCTGCGCAGCCTATTCCTACCGGGGTCGCGCGCACCGCGCCGACGCCACCCGCTCCGATGCACGACGCTCCAACTGCCTGCGAACGAGAACGATGTGACGATGGAGCGACGGGCGGCGCGCACCCGCTGCCGACGCTCGCCGAATGGCAGCAACGCCTCCAGGCGTTCCGCCAGCCCGACGCCCGACGCGCCACGTGGCAGCTCGTCACGACGATCGGCAGCTACGTCGGGGCCTGGGTCGCGATGTGGTTCGCGCTCGCCATCTCGTGGTGGCTCGCCGTCCCGCTCGCCGTGCTGGCCGGCGGCGTGATGGTGCGCGTGTTCATCCTGTTCCACGACTGCGGCCACGGCTCGTTCTTCGCCTCGCGCCGCGCCAACGACTTCTGGGGCGTCGTCACCGGCTGGCTGACGCTGACGCCGTACCGCCAGTGGCGCAGCGACCACGCCGTCCACCACGGCGCCGCCAGCGACCTCGACCGCCGCGGCGTCGGCGACATCTGGACGATGACGGTGCAGGAGTACCACGACGCGACGCCTTGGCGCCGCCTGAGCTACCGCATCTCGCGCAGCCCGATCGTGATGTTCGGCGTCGCGCCGTTCGTGCTCTTCCTGGTCATGCAGCGCGTCGCGCGACGCGACGCGACGGCGAGCGAGCGGGCGTCGGTGCGCTGGACGAACGTCGCCCTCGCCGCCACCGCGGTCGGCCTGGCCTTCGCCTTCGGCCTCGTCCCGTACCTGATCCTGCAGGCGATCGTGCTGCTGGTCGCGGGCGCTGCCGGCATCGGCCTGTTCTACCTGCAGCACCAGTTCGAGGACGCGTACTGGGACCGCGGCGCGCAGTGGGACTACGTCGCGGCTGCCCTGCAGGGCAGCTCGTACCTGCGCCTGCCGCGCGTGCTGCAGTGGTTCTCCGGCAACATCGGGTTCCACCACATCCACCACCTCAACCCGCGCATCCCCAACTACCACCTGCAGCGCTGCCACGAGTCGGAGCCGGCGTTCCAGGTGGTGCGGCCGCTGACGCTGCGCGAGATGCTGCGCGCGCTGCACCTGCGCCTGTGGCACGAGCCGAGCCGCAAGCTGGTCAGCTTCCGGCAGGCCAAGCGCCTGCGGCGCGAGCGCGCGGCGGGGTAGCGAGCGGGCAGCGGGGCACGCGACCCCGCCCCGCTCACCAGCGGTAGAACCCCTGCCCCGTCTTCTTGCCGAGCTTGCCGTCGGCGACCATCTGGCGCATCAGCGCCGGCGCGGCGAAGCCCGGGTGGTCGAGTTCCTTGCGCAGGTAGTCGGCGATCGCGAGGCGCACGTCGAGGCCGACGAGGTCGGTCAGCTTGAGCGGGCCCATCGGGTGGCCGTAGCCGAGCACCATCGCCTTGTCGATGTCCTCGGCCGACGCGACGCCGGACTCGAACATGCGGATCGCCTCGAGGCCGAGGCACACGCCCAGGCGCGAGCTGGCGAAGCCGGGGCTGTCCTTGACCAGGATCGGCTCCTTGCCGAGCTGCTTGCTGTACGCGGTGACGGCGTCGATCGTCGCCGCCGACGTCGCGTCGGTGCGCACCAGCTCCAGCAGCGCCATCAGCGGCACCGGGTTGAAGAAGTGCATGCCGATGCAGCGCCCAGGCCCGGCGACGCCGGCGAAGACCTTGGCGAGCGACAGCGACGAGGTGTTGCTGGCGAGCACGCAGTCCGGCGACGCGACGGCCGCGACCTCGCGGAACAGGCCGTTCTTGAGCTCCAGCTTCTCGGGCACGGCCTCGACGACGAGGTCGGCGCCGCGGCACGCAGCCGCGCGGTCGGTCGTCACGGCGATGCGCGCGAGCACGGCGTCGCGCTGCTCGGGCGTGGTCTTGCCCTTGTCGACGCCCTTCTGCAGGAAGTCGCGGATGCGGCCTAGGCCCTTCTGCACGAAGTCGTCGGTCAGGTCCTGCAGCAGCACCTTGCTGCCGGCCTGCGCGCACACCTGCGCGATGCCAGCGCCCATCGTGCCCGCGCCGAGGACGGCGACCGTGGAGTACGTCGGAGTCGTCATGGTTCAGCCCTTCTTCTGCTTGTGGAGGAACGCGTCCATGCGCGCCTTCTTGTCGTCACTGTCGAACAGCGTGGCCTGCACCGAGCTCTCGAACGCGAGCGCGTTCTCCTGGCCCGGGCGCGACAGCGCGTTGAGCGACCGCTTGGCGCCGCGCACGGCCAGCCGGCCGTTCTGCGCGATCTCGCCGGCGAGCGCCAGCGCCTTCGGCACGACCTCGGCGTCGGGCACGACGGCGTTGGCGAGGCCGATGCGCAGCGCTTCGTGCGCGTCGACCATGCGGCCGGTGTAGACCAGCTCGCGCGCCAGGCCGAGGCCGATCAGGCGCGGCAGCCGGTACGTCCCGCCCGCCGCCGGGATGATGCCGAGCTTGACCTCGGGCTGGCCCATCTTGGCCGACTCGCCGAGCACGCGCAGGTCGCACGCGATCGCCAGCTCGCAGCCGCCACCGAGCGCGAAGCCCTTGATCGCCGCGATCACCGGCGCCGGGAACTCCTCGATGCGCTGGAAGATGCCGCTGTTGATCGCCTTCAGCGCGTCGCGGGACGTGCGCTCGCGCAGCTGCGCGATGTCGGCGCCGGCCGCGAAGGCCTTGTCGCCCGCGCCGGTGAGCACCAGCGCTGCGACCGACTCGTCGTGCCAGTGGGCGTCGAGCACGCGGTGCAGGCCGTCGACCATCTCCTGGTCGATGGCGTTGCGGCGTTCGGGGGCGTTCAACGTCACGAGCACGACGTCGCCGTGGCGCTCGGTCAGGACCTTGGGTGCGTCGCTCATCGGGGGCGAGGATCTTGCCGAAGCCCCGCGCGCCCGCCAACAGCGGAGCCCGTGAACCGGCTGCGCGGCGGGCTACGCGGCGGGCGGCGCGGCCGTCCGCGCGCCCAAGGCCCGCCCGCCGGTGGCCTCGCCAATGCGCGACCGCGCATTCCCGAACGCGACGACGCCGCCCGGCGCGCGTTCCGTGGCGCAGACTCCTACCGCGCCCGACGGAACGTCAGGTTGACCCGGTAGGGCCCGAGCACGGGATGCGCGCCGTCCTTGACCGGCAGCACGCCGTGGAAGCACAGCCGCGACGGGCCGCCGAACACCACGACGTCGCCGTGGACCAGCGGCACGCGCACCGTCGGGCCTTTGCGCTCGGCGCCGCCGAACTGGAACGTCGCCGGCAGGCCGAGCGAGACCGAGACGATCGGCTGCGCGAAGTCCGCCTCGTCGCGGTCCTGGTGCAGCGTCATCTTGGCGCCGACGGCGTAGCGGTTGACGAGGCATGCGTCCGGCGCGAACGCCGCATGCCCGACGGCCGCCGCCGCGTCGCGCGCCAGCGCGGCGAGCGCTGCGGGGATCGGCGGCCACGGCCGGCCGGTCGCCGGGTCGTTCGCCTCGTAGCGGTAGCCGCGGCGATCGCTGACCCAGCCGCAGTCGCCGCAGCTCGTCGTCGTCACCGACATGCGCTTGCCGCCAGGCGTCGTCATCGTGCGCAGCGGCGCCTGTTCGACGACCGCCGTCAACGCGGCGAGCACGTCGGCCTCGCGCGCGCCGACGAAGCCGCGCAGCAGCCACGCGCCGGGCGCGAACTCCTCGCGCGGCAACGGGGCGGCGAACGCGAGCGCACGCTGGCGGCCGCTCACAGCAGCATCACGCCTTCGCGCGCCAGCAGCGCGTGCTTGCGGTCGAGGCCCCAGCGGTAGCCGTGCAGGCGGCCGGTGCTGGCGATCACGCGATGGCACGGCACCAGCACGGCGACCGGGTTGCGCGCGCACGCGCCGGCGACCGCGCGCACCGCGTCGGGATCGCCGACCTTGTCCGCCAGCGCGCCATACGTGGTCACGCGGCCGTGCGGGATGCGCCGCAGCGCGTCCCACACCTTGAGCTGGAACGGCGTGCCGCGCAGGTCGAGCGGCACCAGCGGCAGGACGCCGCCGCGGTCGACGAAGCGCACGACGCCCGCCATCGCCTTGCGCACGGCGTCGTCGCCGACGCGCAGCCGCATGCGGGGAAAACGCCGCGCGAAGTCGCTGCGCAGCGCGCGTTCGGAGTCGCCGAGCAGCAGCGCGAACACGCCGGCGGCGCTGGCTGCGACCAGCGACAGGCCGAGCGATGTCGGCGCGAACACGGCGGCGACGGTCTCGCGCATGCGCGGCGTGCGGCGGCGGGTTGCCCGGGCGGCGGCCATGGGCGAGGAAGGTACCCGGTCGGCGGAGCCGCCGCCGCAGCAGCGCAGCGGGAGGCTCAGCCTGCCAGTGCGCGCGGCTGGAAGCGCCGCAGCCACAGCGAACTCGCCAGCACCGACACGCTGGACAGCGACATCGCCGCACTCGCCCACATCGGCGACAGGGTCACGCCGAGCGGCGCGAGCACGCCGGCGGCGAGCGGCAGGCCGAGCAGGTTGTAGGCCGACGCCCACAGCAGGTTGCGGCGGATCGCGCGCATCGTCGCGCGCGCCAGTTCGATCGCGGTCGGCACGGCGTCGAGCCCGCCGCGCAGCAGCGCGACGTCGGCCGCGGCGGCGGCGACGTCGGTGCCGCCGCCCATCGCCATGCCGACGTCGGCGGCGGCGAGCGCGGGTGCGTCGTTGACACCGTCGCCGACCATCGCCGTGCGACGTCCCGCGGCCGCCCGCGCGCGCAGCAACGCCACCTTGTCGGCTGGGAGCAGGCCCGCGTGCACGTCCGCGATGCCGAGTTCGGCCGCGACGGCGGCGGCGACCTCGGCGCGGTCGCCGCTGGCGAGCGCGACGCCGACGCCGAGCGCGCGCAACCGTGCGATGGCCGGCACCGCATCGGCGCGCACGGCGTCGGCGACGGCGAGCCATCCGAGGAACGCGCCGTCGCGCGCGACCGCGAGCGGCGTGCGGCCGGCGGCGGCGATGGCGTCGGCGCGCGCGGCGGCAGCGCCGTCCAGCGCCACGCCCTGCGCCTGCAGCCACGCCGGCTTGCCGACGCGCACGACCGCGCCGTCGATCGCCGCCTGCGCCCCCATTGCCGGCGCGGCGACGAAACCGGTGGCCGCCGGCAGCGCGAGCCCGCGCGCCTGCGCCGCCGCGACGATCGCGCGCGCGAACGGATGCTCGCTGCTGCGTTCGACCGCGGCAGCGAGCGCCAGCAGCGCGTCGCCGGCGCTGCCGCGGACCGCTGCGGCGGGCGCGTGGCCCGTTTCGCGGGCGGCATCGCGACGCCCTGCCACCGGCTCGACGGCGACGACCTCGGGCCGTCCGGTCGTCAGCGTGCCGGTCTTGTCGAAGACGACGAGGTCGAGCGCACTGCAGCGTTCGAGCGCAGCGCCGGTGCGGAACAGCACGCCGAGTTGCGCGCCGCGCCCCGCGCCGACCGCGACCGCCGCTGGCGTGGCGAGGCCGAGCGCGCACGGGCAGGCCATCACCAGCACGGCGACCATGCGTTCGATGGCGAGCGCGACGCCGACCGACGAGGCGTCGATGGCGAGGTGCGCGCCGAACGTGGCGGCGGCGAGCGCGAGCACGATCGGCACGAACACGGCGCTGGCGCGATCGGCGAGCCGCGCGATCGGCGCGCGCGATCCCTGGGCTTCGGCGACCGCGGCGGCGATGCGCGCGAGCGCGGTCGCGCTGCCCGTGCGATCGAGCCGCAGCACCAGCGCGCCGCCGCTCAGCAGGCTGCCGGCGACGATGCGCACGCCCGGGCCGGCGGCGACCGGCGCGCTCTCGCCGGTCAGCAGCGAGACATCGATGGCGGCATCGCCGTGCAGCACGACGCCGTCGGCGGGCGCGCGTTCGCCGGGACGCACGCGCACGCAGTCGCCGACGCGCAAGCTGGCGACCGGCACGTCGTGTTCGGGCTGGTCGACGACGTCGCGGCCACCTTCGTCCCCTGCGAGGCGGTGCGCCGTCGCCGGCACCAGCGCATGCAACGCGCGGATCGCATCGCCGAGCCGCCAGCGCGCGCGCGACTCCAGGTACTTGCCCAGCAGCACGAAGCCGACGATCGCGCCGGCGGCTTCGAAGTAGACGTGCGGCTGGTGCCCGCCGTGCGCGAACGCCTGCGGCCACGCCGTCGCCGCCAGCGACCAGCCGTACGCCGCCAGCGCGCCGAGCCCGACGAGGGTGTTCATGTCGGGGCTGCGCGCCCTCGCCGCGCGCAGGCCACCGCGCAGCAGCCGCAGGCCGGGGCCGAACAGCACCGCCGTCGCCAGCGCGGCCTGCAGCCAGCGGCCCGCCGGCGCGTCCGCGAACGACCACCGGCCGTGCGCCATGCCGAGCGCGAGCAACGGCAGGCCGGCGACGGCGGCGAGCGCAAGCCCGCGTTGCAGCGCGCGGCGTTCGGCGGCGTCGGCGGCAGCGCGGTCGATCGGCGCGGCGGCGGCGAGCGGGGCCGGCAGCACGCCGTAGCCGACGGCTTCGACCGCCGCGACGAGGGCCGGCCGCGGCGCCCGGGCCAGGTCGACGGCGACCGTCGCCTGCTGCAGCGCGAGGTTGACGTGCGCCGCCGCGACGCCCGGCACGGCGACCAGCGCGCGCTCGATGCGGCGCGCGCAACCGGCGCAGGTCATGCCGGTGACTTCGAGCGTGACGTCGGTCATCGCGAAGGCGCCATCGTAGGTCGCGCGCACGCAACCGGCGATGCGCCGCTGTTCGCAGGCGCGCCGCGACCCCGCGTCGCCGCGTCGCCGGGTCGCCGGGTCGCCGCGTCGCCGCCGCGCGGGCGGTCAGGGGGTCTGCAGCAGCGCCGCGACGTGGGCCGCGACGCCGTTGGTCGCCGCTTGCACGTGCAAGGCGTCGTGCAGGACCGGGAAGCCGGTCGCCGACTCGTCCGCTCCGAGCGGCAGCGCGAGCGCGCTCGCCACGGTGACGACGCCGTCGGTGCCGAAGCCGAGGCCGCCGTAGACGACGTGGTAACGCGTGGCGTTGTCGACGTAGCGGGTGTTCAGGAAGTTCGTCACCGCATCGCTGCGGTAGCTGAGGTCGATCGCAGCTTGCAGCTTGGCGGTCTCGTCGGGCCGCGCTTGCAACAGCATCGTCGCCACCAACTGCTCGCCGATGTCGCAACCGGCCTGCGGTACGCCGAGAAGCACCAGGTGCGGACACGCGGCGGCCAGGGAAGCCGCGCCGGGCTGCCAACCCGGCCGCAACACGTCGGCGTGCGACTGCTCGACCAGGTAGCGGCCGATCAACCCGCCCATGCTGTGGCCGACGATCGCGCAGCCGAAGCCCGCTTGCCGGCGGGCGGCGATCAGGTCGTAGAGCTCGTTGGCGGTCGCGGCGACGCCGCGGCCCGACGCGTACGACAGCAGGACGATGTTCTGCACCGACGGCGGCAGCGCGGCGACGAGGTTTTGCGCGCCCAGGTAGTCGACCGGCGAGCCGAACAGGCCGGGCAGCACGAGCAGATTCGCCGACCCGGGCGAGGCCCAGAACGACGCGAGGCTGCCGCGCCCGACCTGCACGGTCAGGTCCCCGGCGGCGAAGACCGCCTGCCCGCCGGCGATCGTCGCCGTCGGCGTCGGCGTGGCGGGGTCGAGCAGCGTCCGCGGCTGGGTGAACAGGCGGTGCAGCGGCGCATTGAGCACGGCGAAGTCGCCGAACCACGGCGTCAGCGAGGCGACGACGCGCTGGCCGGCGTCGACGACGGTCGTGGTCATCGGTTGCCAGGCATCGACATCGCGCGGCTGCACGAGCCCGGTGGCGACGAGTTGGCCGGCGCCCTGTTCGAGCTGGCTGGCCGCGCGCAGCGTGATCGTCGCCGGCTTCTGCAGCGGCACGCCGCGCGGCTCGACGCGGTACACGGGGAAGATGCTGAGGATCGGGTCGACGACGATCTCGGCGCGCAGCGTGACGATCGTCGGCGCCGCGAGCGCGCCGGCCGGCACCTGGATGCCGACGCCGGCGTGCGGACCGGACGTGACCGCCACCTCCCCGCCGGCGGGTCCGACCGTCGCCGTCGCCACCGTCGGCGCCGGCTGGGCGGAGGCCGTGCCGCCACCGCCGCCGCCGCAGGCAGCAGCCACGGCCGCGACCGCGGCAAGCGCGGCGCGCGCAATGGGCGCGACGTGCGCGGAACACGATGGGATGGGCACGACGGGACGTTCGCCGGTCAGGGGGTGTGGCGATTGTACCTCACGCCCGCCGGTGCGCCCACGCTGCGGGTGCGCCGGCCGACGCGAAACCGCCGTTGCCACCGGCGCGACCGCGCGCGGCGGTCACTGCTCACCGGACGCATCGAGCACGAAGTCCGCGACGTCCGACGACGCGATCACGGCGCCGTCGAAGGTGACCCCCTGCGCGTAGATCATCACGCCGGGCGGCAGCGCGGTCTCCGGCAACGACAGCAGGTAGCGCTCGCGCTCGACGAAGCCGATGCCGGCGATGACGTGGTCGGCGAGCAGCGGCGGCAGGTCCACGAGGTAGTGCGCGAGCTTTGGCGACAGCGACAGCAGGACGCCGGCGAAGTACGGCGACGACGGGCCGTCGACGGCGAACTCGACGGCGAACTCGACGGCGCCGGGGACGACCTGGACCTCGAGCAACGCGCCCTCCTTCGTGGCGGCGATCGGGGCGGCGAGGACCAACGCGAGGACGAGCAGGGTCTTCATGGGAACCTCCAAGGGGTTGAAGGGCGCAGCGACCGTCGACAGCTAGTCCGCGCGCGACACCGGGTCACACGCGACGCGTCGCCTTTGCGGTCTTCGTCGCTCTTCCCTCCGCCAACGCCGTGCGAACCACGCCAGATTCTCCGCCCAAGTGGGTAGAGAGGGTGGGCCAGGGTGGGCGCAGACGCGCCAGCCCAACGTATGGGAACCATGCGTCCTGCGGGCTCTTCGTGGCCGCGCGAGCCGCCACCAGGGGCGCCCAGATAGCGTGTAGAGGGTTCGTTCTCAGGCGCTCAGGGCACGAGCACGAGCTTGCCGAGCGCGTGCCGGGCTTCGAGCAGGCGGTGCGCTTCGCCAACCTGCGCCATGGGCAGCACGCGGTCGAGCACCGGCCGCAGCCGGCCCTGGTCGAACAGGCGCAGGACGCCGCGCAGGTCGCCCTTGCTGCCCATCGTCGAGCCGAGG
>JBKDXM010000131.1:0-9036 GCA_046306335.1 Planctomycetota bacterium | reverse complement strand
CCGCCCAGTACGCGTCTTCGCGTCCGGGAGCTCGCCGCCGATCCTCGGCGAATCCACCGATTCGCCTGCGGTCGTCGGCTTCGCCCCGACCGCGAATCCACGCACTGGATCGGCGCGCGTCCCGTGACGCAGACTCCTAGGAGTCTGCGCCACGGCAGGCCACGCGGTCATGCGGCGGGTTGGCGTGGCGCGCGTTCCGGTTGGCCACGGGTGGCACCTTGCCAGGTTGCCGTTGCCACGGAACCGCCCGAGCCCCGAACCACTGCGCCGGCTCGGGGCCGGCCGGGGGCACGCCGCGCAGGCGCGTGCTGGTCGCTCCATCGGGCGGCGTCGGACACCACCAGCCTCGTCGTATCGCTCGCCACGCGCACGACCGCGGTCGTGCAGGCGCCCATGCTGGTGGCACGCAACCTGCGACGGGCGCCCTTCGCGGTCGGCGAGGAGGCGGCGTTCGTCCGTGACTTCGAGGGTTTCGAAGGCGCGTCGCCGAGCGCGGCCGCGGACGCCGTCAACCGGTGCAGCAGAACGTCGGGCGGAAGGTGCTCGCGGACGGCGACCCGACATCGCGATCGCAACGCTGCGCGAGGCCGGCGAGCCCGCCACGACGCCGCAGGCGCCGATGCGTCGGCAGACGCGGCCCCACCCACCGCGCTGGCGCGACCTCCTGCCCACCGCCGTGCACACCTCCAGCCCACTCCCGATCCGCTACCATCCTCGCCCCCGATGGCATCCCCCTGCAGCACGCCGACCGCCGACCGCTTCCTGCCCACCACCGCCGCCGAGATGAAGGCGCGCGGGTGGGACGCGGTGGACGTGGTCTTCGTCAGCGGCGACGCCTACATCGACCACCCGTCGTTCGCCGCCGCCCTGCTCGGCCGCGTGCTCGAGCGCGAGGGCTTCCGCGTCGCCATCCTGCCGCAGCCCGCGTGGCACGACGCCGAGGCCTTCCGCCAGTTCGGCCGCCCGCGCCTCTGCTTCGCGGTCAGCGCCGGGAACATGGACTCGATGATCAACCACTACACGGCGAACAAGAAGCGGCGCAACGACGACGCCTACTCGCCGGGTGGCCGCATCGAGCTGCGCCCCGACCGCGCCACCAACGTCTACGCGCAGCGCTGCCGCGAGGCGTTCGCCGGCGTGCCGGTGATCGCCGGCGGCGTCGAGGCCTCGCTGCGCCGCGTCGCCAACTTCGACTACTGGTCGGAGACGGTGAAGCCCTCGATCCTGGTGACGTCGAAGGCCGACCTCGTCGGCTACGGCATGGGCGAGCGCGTGATCGTCGAGGTCTGCCGCCGCCTGCGCGACGGCAAGAAGATCGCCGACTGCCGCGACCTGCGCGGCGTCGCCTACCTGCTCGGCGCCAAGGAGACGCTGCCGCCGCACGAGTGGCACGACGCCAACTGCGACAACAAGACGGTCGAGCTGCCGGGCTTCGAGCAGATCACCGAGGACAAGGTCGCGTTCGCGACGGCGACGCGGCTGATCCACCACGAGACCAACCCGAAGAACGGCCGGCGCCTCGTGCAGAAGCACGGCGACCGGCTGCTGGTCGTCAACCCGCCGGCGCTGGCGCTCGACGAGCAGGGCATGGACCGCGTCTACGACCTGCCCTACACGCGCAAGGCGCACCCGCGCTACACCGAGCCGATCCCCGCGCACGCGATGATCAAGGACTCGGTGACGACGATGCGCGGGTGCTTCGGCGGCTGCACCTTCTGCTCGATCACGATGCACCAGGGCCGCGCCATCCAGAGCCGCAGCCAGGAGTCGATCCTCAAGGAAGTGCGGCAGATGGCGGCCGACCCCGAGTTCAAGGGCCACATCAGCGACGTCGGCGGCCCGACCGCCAACATGTACCAGATGCGCTGCAGCAAGCCCGACGTCGAGGCCAAGTGCCGCCGGCTGTCGTGCGTGCACCCGACGGTCTGCAAGCTGCTCGGCGTCGACCACGGCCCGACCAAGGACCTGCTGAAGAAGGTGCGCGAGACGCCGGGCGTCAAGACCGTGCGCGTCGCCTCGGGCATCCGCATGGACCTCGCGCGCTTCGACGACCAGTACCTGGAGGAGATGGCGCGCCACCACGTCGGCGGCCAGCTCAAGGTCGCGCCCGAGCACACCAGCGCGAAGGTGCTCGACCTGATGAAGAAGCCGGCGACGTCGACGTTCGACGAGTTCGCGACGAAGTTCGACGCCGCGAGCCGGCGCGCCGGCAAGGAGCAGTACCTGATCCCGTACTTCATCGCGTCGCACCCGGGCTCCGGCGTGCACGAGATGATCGAGCTGGCGCTGTTCCTCAAGCAACGCGGCTACAAGCCCCGCCAGGTGCAGGACTTCATCCCGGCACCGATGGACATCGCCACGTGCATGTACTGGACCGGCCTCGACCCGATGACGATGCAGCCGGTCGAGACGGTCAAGAAGCTGAAGGACCGCGAGGTGCAGCGCGCGCTGATGCAGTACTTCAAGCCGGAGAACTGGTTCACGGTGCGCAAGGCGCTGCTCGACGCCGGCCGCAAGGACCTGATCGGCACCGGCCCCGAGTGCCTGATCCCGCCCAATCCGCCCAAGGCCGCGATCCAGGGCCGGCGCGACGCCGCCAACGGCCGCGGCCCGCGCCGCGGCGACCCGACCTACGTGCACGCCAAGGACGCCGGCGTGAAGGGCACCGGCGGGCTGCCGTGCAACACCAGCCCTTACGACGACGAGGACGAGGACGAGGACTGACCGCCGGCGCCCGGCCGCGCCGCGACCAGCGCCCTTCGGCCACCTGGAGCGCTATTCGGCGCCGCGGCAACATGTGGCCCATGGAACTCGTCGTCGCGACCGACCTTTCGCCCGCCGCGGCCCCCGCCGTCGACCACGCGCTGAGGTGGGCGAAGCAACTCGGTGCCAACGTCACCCTGCTGCACGTCGTGCACGATCCCGAACTGGCGCCGGCGCTCGCCAACGACGTGCCGGGCGACGTCGCCGCCGCCAAGCGCGCGCTGGGCGCGATCGCCGCGCAGAGCGCCGTGCCGTGCCGCGTCGACGTGCGCACGGCCGACGACGTCGCCGCAGCCATCGCCGCCGCGGCGCGCGGCGCCGCCTACCTGTTCGTCGGCACGCACGGCCGCTCGGGCTTCCAGCGCCTGCGGCTGGGCTCGGTGGCGACCACGGGGCTGCGGCAGAGCCCGGCGCCGGTCGGCGGCGTGCCGTCGCCGGCGACGGCGTGATCGCCGTCGGCCCGCGGGCCGACGGCGCGCGCTCGTCACGGCAGGTTGATCGGCAGCAGCACGCGATTGACGCCGTGGATGATGCCGTTGCTGGCGTTGCGGTTGATCGGCAGCGTCAGCACCGGGTTGGCGATGTTCGGGTCGTTGTCGACCAGCGTCAGGAAGAACGGGCGGATCGTCGCACCCGCCAGCAGCGTGTCGATGCGCGTGCCGGTGATCGACCTGACGATCACGTTGAACGCCGTCAGGCGCTCGCCCGCGACGTGATAGAGCAGCACGTTGGTCAGCACCGGCACCGGATTGCCGTTGCCCAGCTGCGTCAGCGCGCCGACGAGGAAGGTCCACGCGCCCGACTCCGTCGTGCCGGTGAAGCCGAGGTCGGTGGCGAGGCGCAGGAAGGCGCGGTCGTTCGGCGCGAACACCGTGAGGTTGGCCGCCGGATCGGCGACGGCCGACACGAGGTTCGCCGTCTGCAGCGCGGTGAGCAGGACGTCGTAGTCGTTGAGGTTGTTGTCGAACTGGCCGGCGGTCGCGCCGCCGCTCGCGGCGACGACGATGCTGGCGATCGTGTTCGGGGACTGGGCTGCGGCCGGCGCCGCGAGGCCCATGAGGACGGCGAAGAGGCTGGTGGTGAGGCTCTTGTTCATGGTGGTGGTCAGGGTCTTGTGGGCAGGTCTTCGACGCGGGTCGCCTTCGCCGCACTTGCAGCGGCCGGATGCACCGCGCCGGTCGGCAACGCGGAAATTCCGACGCCGTGCGGTTTCGCATCGTTGCAGTGCGGTTGCGCACGGCGTCGCACGCACCGTCAAGCGAAGTGATTGAGCGGTCCCACCTGCCCGAAGCCCGGTGCGCTGGCGAGCGCGCGCGCAACGTAGTCGCGCGCCGCGTCGACGGCTGCCGCCACCGTGTCGCCGTGCGCGAGGCGCGCCGCGATCGCAGCGCTGAACGTGCAGCCGCTGCCGTGACGGTGCGGCGAGTCGATGCGCGCCGCCGGCAGCTCGACCGGCGCGCCGGCGCGCGCGACCAGCACGTCGCCGGCGAGCCCCGGCACGTCCTTCACCACCACCGCCTTCGCTCCCGCCGCGAGCAGCGCCTGCGCCGCCGCCACCGCGGACGCACGATCGGCCACCGCGATGCCCGACAAGGCCTGCGCCTCGAAGCGGTTGGGCGTGACGACGTCCGCCAACGGTAGCAGGCGCTGCCGCAGCGCCGGTGCGACGTCCGGCCCGGCGAGGGCGTGGCCGTGCTTGCTGACGAGCACCGGATCGACGACGAGCGCGCCGAGCGGGCGTGCGGCCAGCGCGGCGGCGACGGCGTCGACGAGCGCTTCGCTGCCGAGCGCGCCGGTCTTGGTCGCCTGCGCGCCGAGGTCGTCGGCGACACTGCGCAACTGCGCCAGCACCACGTCGACCGGCTGCGCGAACACGCCTTGCACGCCGCGCGTGTTCTGCGCCGTCAGCAGCGTGACGACCGACTGCCCGTACACGCCAAAGCGCGCGAAGACCTTGAGGTCGGCCTGGACGCCCGCGCCGCCCGACGGATCGCTGCCGGCGATCGTCAGCGCGACCGGCGGCCGGCCCGGCGCGTCGCCGCCCCACGCCGCGGCGAAGAAGCGGTGTTCGAGGTGCATCGCGCGGCGGTGCAGCGCCGCGAGTTCGTCGCCGTCGACGCCAGCGCCCGCCAAACGCGGCGCCAGCAGCCGCCACAACGCAGCGAAGCCCGGGTCGGCATAGGTTCGCACCCAGTCGCCATACGGCGACGCCGGCGCGAGCGCCGGCAGCAACTGCGCACCGAGCCATGCGTACAGCCGCAAACACGGCAGCATCGCCGCCGCCGCGCACGGCTCCGGCCGCGTCGCCGCCGTCGCAGTCAGGAATTCCGTGTACGCCAGCGTCGCGTCGGTCGCCCGCACGCGCCGCAGATCGATGCCAAGGCGTTCTGCCTGCCGGCGATGCAGTTGCAGTTCGTCCTCGACGCCCTGCGCCAACCGCGCGTACAGCGCCCGGCCCTCGGCGTCGGGGCAGCGCGCGCCGGCGAGCTGGTAGGCCCCGGCGAAGGCGCGCAGGAAGAACGCATCCTGCGCCACGTAGTCGCGGTACCGCCACGGTGGCAGCGAGCCATCGGCGAGGCCGCGGACGAACGGGTGCGACAGGCAGGCGTCGGCGAGATCGCGATCGCACTGCCAACAACGGTCGGCGAGCAAGGTCGGCACGGGGCGATGGTAGGCCGCTCCGCAGTCCGCCGAAGCAATTTGGCGCATCCTGGCCCCGACGACCAGCGAAGCGCCGTGTTTGAATGAGAGCGGCGTCCTGACTGCCTGGGACGCCGCCAGCTACCCACCCGTTCGCTCGCCACGTTCTTCACTGCGCCCATCCCGTCCCCTGGTCTCCCGACGCGGCACTCTCGGCCGCACCAAGCAAGATGAAGCGCACCCACCTCCGTTGCCGCGGCATTGTCGCGGCGTTCGCCACCTCCACGGCCGCACTCGCCCAGGCGGTCTTCTATCCCATCCCGAACTCCAACGGCGTGCCGGGCTCCAACCCGAACGGCTGTTACGTGTCGGGCGGCCAGGGCAAGTACGGTGCCCGCATCAGCTCCGACGGCAGCACCGTGGCGCTCAGGGTCTACCAGCCCGGTGCGAGCACCGGCGGCATCCCGAGCCAGTTCGCGATCTGGACCGAGAACAGCGGCACCCAGGTGATCGCGCCGGACAACGGCTACGGCGCGAACTTCGGCTGGGGCGTGTCGGGCATCTCGTCGGACGGCAGCATCGTCTACGGCGCCGACTGGGTCTGGCGCCGGGTCGGCGGCTACCAATCGCTCGGCAGCACGCTGGCGCCATGGGGCTTCTCGGTGCTCTTCGGCTGCAGCGAGGACGGCAGCATCGTCAGCGGCTTCCGGCCGACCAACCCGGCCGTTCCGTACCCCGGCGACTACTTCCGTTGGCAAGTGGGCCAACCGACGCCCCAGATCCTGCCGCGCGATGCGCAGCACCCGGACGGCTACTTCCTGTTCAACTGCATCAGCGGCGACGGCAACGTCGTCGGCGGCCACACCTGGGCGCCGAGCGCGACGTTCTTCCAGACCTACGCTGGCGCGCTGATCACGCCGGCGGGTGCGACGCTGATCACGCCCGAGAGCGCCGGCAACGCCACGCAGGTGTTCGACCTGTCGATCGACGGCAGCGTGGCCGTGGGTCAGGCGAGCCTGCCCGGCCCGTTCGGCGGCTTCGGGCTCAGCTCGTTCCGCTGGACGGCGGCGGGCGGCCTGCAGGTGCTGCCGGTGCCGGGTAGCGCCAGCAGCGCGAACGCGTGCAGCATCCTCGGCGACGTCGTCGTCGGCGGTTACGCGACCTTCGGCACCGCAGGCTCGCGCGCGTACTACTGGAACTCCACCGACGGCGTCGTCGACCTGCAGAACGAACTGGTCAACAACCAGGGCCTCGGCGCGCAGCTCCAAGGCTGGACGCTGCTCGAAGCCTGCGACGTGTCGGCGGACGGCCGCGCGATCGTCGGCTACGGCCGCAACCCGCAGGGCTGCGACCAGGCCTTCGTCGTACGCTTCCCGTCGATCCCGGCAGCGGCGACGTCGTACGGCTCGGCCTGCGTCGGCCCGCAAGGCGCGCTGCAGTTCGCCGCCGCGCAGGCGCCGTACGTCGGCGTGCCGGCGATCAGCGATTGCCAGGGCGCCAGCGCCCAGGCGCTGCAGATCGGCGTGCTGGGCTTCGCGCCGATCAGCGTGCCGCTGTCGTCGATCCTGCCGGTCGGTCTGCCGGGCTGTGCGCTGCTGGCGTCGCCGGACGTGCTGACCCTGCTGCCGGTCGCCAACGGCGTCGCGCGCCAGCAACTCGCGATCCCCGCCTTGCCGACGCTGGTCGGGGCGTCGTACCGCCAGCAGGTGCTGCGCCTCGACGTGGCGCCGACTGGCGGCTTCGCGTCGCTCGCTGGTTCGAACGGGCTGCTGCTGACGATCGGCGCGTACTGAGCGAACTGAGCCGGCTCGCCCGCGGGGCGACCCGGCAAAGCCGTTTGCCGGGACGACGCAACGCGGGAACCAGCAACCGCGAACACGACGGATTCGGCCCCGCTGCGTCGAACCTTGCACCACCGACGCCGGCCCGGTACGCCCAAGGCGCCGCGCGCCCGCGGCCTCGTCCCGATGGCCGACTCGACGCCGCGCCCGCCCCTGCTCGCCGCGACCCTCGCGGTGCTCGCCACCGCGCTGCTGGCGCTGGCGTGGCTGTCGCAGGCGGTCGAGCGCACGCCCGACGAACGCAACTACCAGCTCGCCGGCCGCGTGCTCGCCGCGCGACAGCCGTTGGCGACGTCGGAACAGCGGCTGCAGGGCCCGCTGATCCTGCTCGGCACGCAGCTGACCGACCCAGGCGGCCGCGCCTCCGACGACGCGGTGCTGCGGCGTGCGCGCCTGGGCATGCTGGTGTTCCCCGCCGTGCTGCTGCTCGCGGTCGCCTTCTGGGCGCGGCAGGCGCTCGGGCCGCGGGCCGGCCTCGCCGCCGCCGCGTGCGGCGCGACCAGTCCGACGCTGCTCGCCTACGGGCCGCTGCTGTCGTCCGACGTGCCGCTCGCGGCCATGGCGGCACTCGCCGGCTGGCTGGCGTGGCGTTGGGGTCAGCGAGCCACGTCCGCGCGCCTGTTCGTGCTCGGCATCGCCTGCGGCGGCCTCGCCGCGACCAAGTACACCGCTGCGATCCCGCTCGCCGGCCTCGCGCTCGGCGTGCTGCTCGCGGCCGCGCGCGGAGTCGATGCGTGGTCGCGGCCCGCTGACGCACCGCGCAAGCTCGCCAGCCGCCTGTTGCGCGCTGCGCTGGCGCTCGCGGTCGTCGGCGTCGTCGCGCTGGCGACGCTCTACGCCTGCTACCTGTTCGCGCAACCGCCGTGTCCGCCGGCAACGATCGCAGGCCTCGCCTCCAGTCCCATGCGCGCGCTCGCGGCGCTGCCCGGCGGCGCCTTCGTGCTCGGCCTGCTGCCCGAACCGCTCGTGCTCGGCGTCGACCATCAGGCGACCTGGGCGGGCCGCACCGAGAACGGCACCTTTCTCGACCGCCGCGGCAACCACGCCGCGTACTACCCGCTGACGCTGCTGCTGAAGACGCCCGAGCCGCTGTGGCTGCTGGCGATCGTCGGCCTGCCGCGCCTGGCCACCGCCGGCCGCGGGCTCGCGGCGCTGGCGCTGCTGCCCGCCGCGCTGCTGCTGGCGTACTGCAGCACGACGCGGTCGCTGCAGATGGGCGTGCGCTACCTGCTGCCGTGCCTGCCGGCCGTCTGGCTGGCCGCCGCAGCCGCCGCCGAGACGCAGTGGGCGCGCACGCGCGCCGGCCGCGCCGTGTTCGCCGCCGCCTCGCTCGCCGCGCTGTCGTACGTCGCGCTCGGCTGGCCGCACTTCGTCGGCTTCTTTCCGCTCGTCGCCGGCGGGCCGGCGAACGGCTTCCGCGTCGTCGCCGACGGCAACTGCGACTGGGACCAGCGCTGGCAGGCGGGCCACGACGCGCTGCGCGCGCGCCACCCGGACGCGGTGTTCCTCGCCCCGGGCCAGGGGCCGCGGCTCGGCAAGGTCGCCGCGTACTGCGACGACCTCAAGGCGCTCGATCCGCGCGACCCGACGCGCTGCTACCACTGGCTCGCGCGGTTCTCGCCGATCGACCGCGATGGCGCGGCGTGGCTCGTGTTCGACGCCAGCGCGGCGGCGTTCGTCGCCGCGATCGCGCGGGGCGACGACCGCGCCGCCGAGTACCTCGCGCTGGCGCACCTGCAGGCCGGCGACACCGCCGCGGCGCGCGCCGCGCTGGCGGCGCGGCCCGCCCGGC
>JBKDXM010000130.1:0-40146 GCA_046306335.1 Planctomycetota bacterium | reverse complement strand
CTCCATGCGCGTGCGCAGCTCGCCGAGCAGGCCGCCGACGTCGCCGCGCAGGATGCGCACCGACTGGTCGAGCAGCCGGTCGTAGTCCGCGCGCGCCACCAGGGCGACGCACGGTGCTGGGCAGCGGCCGATCTGGTGCTTCAGGCACGGGCGCGTGCGGTTCTGGAACACGCTGTCGCGGCAGTCGCGCAGCGGCACGATCTTGTGCAAGAGGCGCAGGGTGCGCCGCACCGCCTTCGCCGACGCGAACGGCCCGAAGTAGGTGGCGCCGTCGTCCTGCCGCCGCCGCACCAGGCGGTACCATGGCCACGGCTCGCGCCGGTCGAGCCGCAGCAGCAAGAACGCCTTTTCGTCCTTCAGCTTCAGGTTGTAGCGCGGCTGCTTCTTCTTGATCACCGTGGTCTCGAGCAGCAGCGCCTCCTGCTCGGTCGCGGTGGCGACGAACTCGACGTCGACCGCGTCGGCGGCGAGGAACTGCAGCAGGAAGCGGCCGTCGCCCCCGGGCTTGCAGTAGCTGCGCACGCGCGCGCGCAGGTCGGCGGCCTTGCCGACGTAGAGCGCCTCGCCCTTGCCGTCGAGGAACGTGTAGACGCCGGGCCCGGTCGGGAAGCGCGCGACCTTGGCCACGATCTCCGGACGCATCTCGCCGCGCGCCATCGCCTGCTACAGCAGCTCCATGTCGAACTGCTCCAGCCGGTAGACCTCGTCGCGGATGCGCGCGGCGAGCTCGAAGTCGAGGTTCTTCGCCGCCGCCATCATCTCCTCGCGCAGGCGCTTGGTGTGCGCCAGCAGCTCCTTGTGGTCGGCGAAGCGCGGCCGCGCCGGCACCTCGGCGGGCGCCTCGCCCGCAGCGGCCTTGCCGCGGCCGCGGCCCTTGCCCTTCCTGCCCTTGCCGGGCGCCGCTTCGCCGTCCTCGCCGGTCGCCTCCAGCAGCTCGCGCACCGGCTTGACGATGGTGCGCGGCGTGATGCCGTGCTCGGCGTTGTGCGCCCGCTGCTTCTGCCGGCGGCGGTCCATCTCGGCCAGCGCGCCGTCGATCGAGTCGGTGCGTTTGTCGGCGTACAGCACGACGCGTCCCTCGGCGTTGCGCGCGGCGCGGCCGCAGGTCTGGATCAGCGACGTCTTGCTGCGCAGGTAACCCTCCTTGTCGGCGTCGAGCACGGCGACGAGCGCGACCTCGGGGATGTCGAGGCCCTCGCGCAGCAGGTTGATGCCGACCAGCACGTCGAACACGCCCAGACGCAGGTCGCGGATCAGGGCCGTGCGCTCCAGGCTGTCGATGTCGCTGTGCAGGTAGCGCACCTTGATGCCGAGGTCGCGCAGGTAGTCGGTCAGCTCCTCGGCCGAGCGCTTGGTCAGCGTCGTGATCAGCACGCGCTCCTTCTTCGCGATGTGCTTGCGCGCCTCGCCGACGACGTCGTCGACCTGGCCCTTGGCCGGCCGCACCTCGACCGGCGGGTCGACGAGGCCGGTCGGGCGCACGACGAGCTCGACGACGCGGTCCTCGCTGCGCTGCAGCTCGTACGCCGCCGGCGTCGCCGAGACGTACAGCACCTGCCGCTGCAGGGCCTCGAACTCGTCGAACTTGAGCGGCCGGTTGTCGAGCGCGCTCGGCAGGCGGAAGCCGAAGTCGACGAGCGTCTGCTTGCGCGCCCGGTCGCCGCGGTACATGCCGCCGGCCTGCGGCATCGCCACGTGCGACTCGTCGACGACCAGCAGCCAGTCGTCCGGGAAGTAGTGCAGAAGCGTCGCCGGCGGCTGGCCCGGCGTGCGGCCGTCGAGGTGGCGGCTGTAGTTCTCGATGCCCTGGCAGATGCCGGTGGCGCGCAGCATCTCGAGGTCGTGGCGGCAGCGCTGGCCGAGGCGCTGCGCCTCGAGCAGCTTGCGCTTGCCCTCCAACTCGGCGAGCCGCGCCTCCAGCTCCTGCTCGATCGACGCGCAGGCGCGCTTGAGCTGGTCGCCGGTCGCGACGTACTGGGTCGTCGGGTAGATCGTCACCTGCTCCAGCGTCTCCAGCACCTCGCCGCGCAGCGGGTCGATGGCGACGAGCGCCTCGATCTCCTCGCCCCACATCTCGACGCGGATGGCGCGCGCGTCCTCGTACGACGGATAGACCTCGACGACGTCGCCGCGGACGCGGAAGCGGCCCGGCTGGAAGTCGTGGTTGTCGCGCACGAACTGGATCGCCGTCAGGTTGCGCAGCAGCACGTCGCGGTCGATGCGCTGGCCGCGCTGCAGCGACACCGACAGCTCGCGGTACGTCTCCGGCGAACCGAGGCCGTAGATGCAGCTGATCGAGGCGACGATCAGCACGTCGCGGCGGTCCATCAGCGAGCGCGTCGCCGAGTTGCGCATGCGCTCGATCGCCTCGTTGACCAACGCGTCCTTCTCGATGTACGTGTCGGTCGTCGGCACGTACGCCTCGGGCTGGAAGTAGTCGTAGTAGCTGACGAAGTACTCGACCGCGTTCTGCGGGAAGAACGCCTTGAACTCGGCGTACAGCTGCGCCGCCAGCGTCTTGTTCGGCGCCAGCACCAGCGTCGGCCGCTGCACCTGCTCGACGACCTTGGCGACCGTGAACGTCTTGCCCGATCCGGTCACGCCGAGCAGCGTGCTGGCCTTCGCCCCGCCGGCGATCCACGCCGCCAGTTGCGTGATCGCGGCGGGCTGGTCGCCGGCGGGCTGCATGTCGGTGTGCATGCGGAAGCGCATGGCGGCAGTGTTACGGCAAGCGACCGGCGCGCGACAGGGCACGCGGGCGGCGAACCGCGGCGGGCGTGCGCCGTTGACCCCCTTTCACCCCACCCGTACCCTCCGCCGCGGCCCGCATTCCACGCGGCCGACAGGACCCCGCCGTGACCCAACGCTCCTCCCGTGCGTCCCGTTCCTCGTCCTCGCGCGCGCCGCGCGAACGCGCCGACGGCCGCGTCGACGTGGCCTGCCCGCAGTGCGGCGCGCAGTACCGCGTGACCAAGGAAGCGCTGGACGAGAAGCTCGAGTGCGGCGACTGCCACCGCGTCTTCTTCCCGAAGACGACGGCCGGCAAGCGCGTCGCCCCGCCCGACTACACCAAGACCTACGTCGGCGTCGGCGTCGGCGTGGCGGTGCTGATCGCCCTGATGGTCCTGATGCGCGGCGGCGGCGGCGGCGAGGCGCCGAAGCAGAAGCCGGTCGCGCCGGCCCCGGCGCCGACGGCCTCGCGCGGCAACCACCCGCGCACGGCGATGGCGCTGAAGTGGGCGCAGGCGGTCGCCAGCGGCAACCGGCTGATCCTGACCACGCACAGCGACCTGCCGGCGCTCGGCAAGGCGATGCAGCTGGCCGACACCGGCAACGACGCCGTGCTGACGGCGCTGGTCGCGAACGACGCGACGCGCTTCCTGCGCGAACTGGACTGCGGCTCGGCGGAGCTGGCGAGCGACGCGGACATGACGGCGTCGACCGGCACGGCGATGCTCTACGTGACGCCGAAGAGCGGCGACGACACCTACATCAGCCGCTTCCGCGGCGAGCTCGCGGCGTCGTTCCGCATGGACGGCGACCAGCTCAAGGTCACCGGCCTGACGGTGAAGACGCCGCCCGAACGCAACCCGAGGAAGCCCGACCCCAACCGCCCGGGCGCCTTCAAGCCGAACACCGACATCGCCGCGCCCAAGGCCGTCGAGACCGTCGTCGGCGGCGAGAAGCGCGTGATCATGGAATCCGAGCCGGCGGCCGTGCCGCACTGGCGCGACGCCACGCCGGAACTGCAGAAGAAGGCCGACGAGGTCGTCGCCATGCTGCTGCAGAGCGCCTCGCCCGACGCGCCGGGCAACTTGTTCAACAAGGCGACGATGTCGGTGGGCACGCTGGAGGAGAAGAAGGCCACCGTGCCGCGCGTGCTCAACGCCATGTTCGAGCTGTACGGCGACGTGATGGGCAACAACCTCAAGCTCAGCCAACTCGACCGCGCGCTGCGCGGCTGGACCGGCGGCGGCGTCAACTACGACGCGACCGACTCGGCCGACGCGGCGCGGGACAAGAAGGAGCGCGAGGCGGCGGTGCGCCGCTGGTTCGCGTTCTGGTACCGCTACGCCAACGGCGAGCTCAAGGAGTTCATCGAGAGCGACGAGAGCCTCGAAAAGCCCGCGGCGAAGCCGAAGAAGTGACCGCCGGCGCGCCGAGCGCCCACCCCGCATCCCCCACCAACGAGGATCCCCGACGATGACCGTCTACCAGATCGCGTGCGACAACTGCGGCGCGAAGTACAAGCTGCCCGAGACCTTCGCGGGCAAGCAGGCCAAGTGCCAGAAGTGCGGCAGCGTGATCGAGGTCCAGAAGCAGCGCGAGGCCGCCAGCGCGGCGGCCGCCGCCCCGGCGGCGAAACCCGCCGCCGCCGCCCGCCCCGCGGTCGACCGCAGCAGGCCGGCGACCGCCGAGGCCGCCAAGCCGGCGGCCGCGCGGCCGGCGCGCGCCGGCAAGGCAGACGCCGACGACGGCGGCGGCAAGAAGGGGCGCGGGGAACGCGAGAAGAAGAAGGACAACACCATGCCGATCACGCTCGCGGCCGTCGGCCTGCTGGCGATCGCCGGTGGCGCGTTCTTCCTGCTGGGCGGCGACAAGCCGGCCGAGGCAGCGAAGCCGACGGCGTCGCCGCAACAGGCCAAGGCCGAGCCGCCGAAGGCGGAAGCACCCAAGGCCGAGGCGCCGAAGGCGGACGCACCCAAGGCGGATGCTCCGAAGGCGGACGCGCCGAAGGCCGAGGCCCCGGCCGCCACGCCGCCGACCGGCGAGCCGGCGAAGGCGGAGTCGCCCGCCCCCGCCGCGACCCCGGCCGTGCCCGACGACCCGACGCGGCCGAAGAAGCCGTGGGAGCGCATGCGCAACGCGCCGACGTCGATCGCTGAGGTCGCCGACCCGAAGAGCTACGGCGACGTGCCGTGGCCGCCGAGCATCGACGACGCCAAGAAGGGCGAACTGCGCGGCCTCGCCGAGGAAGCGGCGGGCGACGGCATCCGCAGCACGCGCGCCAAGAACGAGCTGGAGAAAACCGGCTGGGCGGCGATCTTCGCCGTCGTCGAGCAACTGCAGAAGCTCGACTACAAGCAGGCCGAGCCGTCGATGGTCGGCTTCGACCTCAACAAGCTGCTCGAGACGATCACCGGCGGCGTCAACATGCGCTACGAGCCGGTCGACGCCGGCGAGGCGATCCCCGCGGCCAAGGCCGAGTGGAACACGCGCACGGTCAAGGGCTGGATCGAATTCGCCGGCCGCAGCGTCGACCAGGAGGCCTTCGACAAGGCCCGCGCGGAGCGCCTGAAGAAGGCCGGCGGCGCCGACAAGTGACCGTCGCGGCGGCGGCGGCGGGCGACGCTATGCTGTTCGCCCCCGCATGACCGACATCGCCGCCGAACTCACCCCCCGCGAGATCACGCGCCGGCTCGACGAGTACATCGTCGGCCAGCAGAAGGCCAAGCGGGCCGTGGCCGTGGCGCTGCGCAACCGCTGGCGCCGCCGCCAGCTCGGCGCCGAGCTGGCCGCCGACGTCTACCCCAAGAACATCCTGATGATGGGGCCGACGGGCGTCGGCAAGACCGAGATCGCCCGCCGGCTGGCGACGCTCGCCCGCGCGCCGTTCGTCAAGGTCGAGGCGACCAAGTACAGCGAGGTCGGCTACCACGGCCGCGACGTCGAATCGATGGTCCGCGACCTCGTCGACGCCGCCGTGCAGCTGGTGCGGACCGAGAAGCTGAAGGAGGTCGAGGGCCGCGCAGCCGCCGCCGCCGAGGAACGGCTGTGGCACGCCGTGCAGGAGGCCGCCGGACTCGCCGACTACCAGGACCCGCGCGGCTTCGGCGCCGCGCCATGGCGGCGCGAACCGGCGCTCGGCGCGATCGACCCGGCGGCGCTGCCGTCGCCCGAAGAACTCGCCGCCCGCGAGCGCGAGCGGCAGCAGCTGCGCGCCGACCTCGCCGCCCGGCGCTTCGAGGACCGCACGGTCGAGGTGCAGGTGCGCGACACGCGCACGCCGACGCTGTCGGTGATGGGTCCGCAGGGCAACGAGACGATGGGCATCGACACCCAGGCGCTGCAGGAGCTGAGGGGCCGTTCGTCGGGGCCCAAGCACACGGTGCGCAAGCTGACGATCGGCGAGGCGCGGCAGATCCTGCACGAGGAGGAGGCCGACAAGCTGCTCGACATGGACGCCATCGTGCAGGAGGCGATCGACCGCGCGCAGAACGACGGCATCGTCTTCGTCGACGAGATCGACAAGATCGTCAGCAACGGCGGCACGGACGGCCCGGACGTCTCGCGCGAGGGCGTGCAGCGCGACCTGCTGTCGGTCGTCGAGGGCTGCGCGGTGTACACGCGCTACGGCCACGTGCGCAGCGACCACATGCTGTTCCTCGCCGCCGGCGCGTTCCACGTCCACAAGCCGAGCGAACTGATCCCCGAGCTGCAGGGCCGCTTCCCGGTGCGCGTTGCGTTGACCTCGCTGACCGAAGCCGACTTCGTGCGCATCCTCACGGAGCCGAAGAACGCGCTGGCGCGCCAGTACGTGGCGCTGTTCAAGACCGAGGGCGTCGAGCTGGCCTTCACGCCCGACGGCGTGCAGAAGCTGGCGGCGATCGCCTTCAAGGCCAACAAGACGACGCAGGACATCGGCGCGCGTCGGCTGATGACGATCCTGGAGAAGTGCCTGGAGGACCTGTCGTTCGACGCCAACGAGAAGCGCGGCCAGAAGATCGTCGTCGACGGCAAGCTGGTCGAGCAGCGGCTGGGCGACGCCGGCGACGACGCCGACCTCATCCCCTACCGCATGTGAGCGCCGCGCCGGCGGCGCGCGGCCGGCGGGCGCGTCAGCCGAGCCGCCGCAGCAGCGCCGCCGTCAGCGCCGCCGCCGCAGCCGGACCATGGCGGAAGAACAGCGACGGCTCGACCAGTTCGAGTTCGGTCAGCACGCAATCGCCGGCGTCGTCCCACAGGAAGTCCGTGCGACCGTAGAGCAACCGGCCGAAGCGCCGTTCGACGGCAGCCATCGCCTGCAGCGCCAGCGCCCGCTCGGCCGCCGTCGGCGCGTACGGCTCGTCCTTGGCGCCGAAGTCGTCCTGCACGCGGTAGTCGCCGGGGACCGGCACCTTGCGCACGCAGTGCGTGATCGCGCCGTCGACGAAGATGGCCGACCACTCGCCGCGCGCCAGCACCGCCGGCAGGAACGGCTGCAGCATCAGGTCCTCGTGCGGCAACAGGCGGTCGACGTGCGCCTGCGCCCGCCGCAGGCCGTCGCCGTCGCCGGCGAAACGCAGCGTCTCGCGCGCCGTCGCGCCGACGCACGGCTTGAGGAAGCCCTCGCGCCAGCCGGCGGCGCGGACGAGCGCGGCGACGTCCGGGCGTTCGCCGCGGTCGAGCCAGTGCGTCGGCGCAAAGGGCACGCCGTCGCGCTGCAGGTCGCGCAGGTAGGACTTGTGCGTGTTCCAGGCGACGACCGGTTCGGGGTTGCACAAGCGCGTCACGCCGGCGACGGCGCGCGCCCAGTCCCGGAACGCCGGCAGGCGGTCCTGGTAGTCCCACGTCGTCCGGATCAGCACGGCGTCGAACCGCCGCCAGTCGACCGCGGGGTCGCTCCAGACCGGCTGTTCGAAGCCGACGCCCGCGTGCGCCAGCGCCGCGTGCAGGGCGCGGTCGTCGACCTCCCAGGTCGGTAGATCGGCACGGGTGGCGAGCGCCAGCAGCATCGGCCGCAGCATGCCGGCCGGGTCGGCGCGCCGCAAAGCGGGCCGGTCGGCTGGCGGGCGTGGGCGTGCGGCGTAGACTGCCGCGCCGTGACCGTGCCTCCCGACCTGCAGGTGCTCTTCCGCGGCAAGGCGACGATGCTGCGCGAGATCGCCGCGACGCTGGCCGCCGGCGGCATCCGCGCCGTGACGGGGGCGATCCCCAGCCGCTGAGAACCGCAGGGCTGGCTCGCGGTCGCGGGCCCCGACGCGGAACGCGCGATGAGCATCCACCGCCGCCACCTCGAGGAGATGACACGCCGCCAGGGCCTGCCGGTGCGCGACGTCGTCGTCGATCTCGACGCGGCGACGACGCAGTGCCCGGCCTGCCTGACGACGTTCTGTCCGACGGGCGTCGACCGCTGCCCCGACTGCGGCCTGAGGTTGCGCTGATGGCGCGCACGGACGCTCCGGCGGCGCTGGCCGCCGCGCTGATCCCCGCGCTGGCCTCCGCGCTCGTCGCGCAGACACCGGCGGCGCCGCCGACGGCGCTCACGCACGACGTGCCGACGCGCGGCGCGCACGCCTACGAACGCACGACCGACCAGTTCGATGTCGCGGCGCCGAGTCCGCGCCTGCGCGTGGACTGGTTGCTGCAGGACCGCAACGGCGTCAACCCGCACGCCTGGCGCTGGCTCGCCGTCGCCGCCGGCGAACCGCCGGCCGGCTTCGAGCAACCGGACTTCGACGACGCGGCGTGGCCGCTCGGCCAGGGCGAGTTCGGCGACCAGGACGAGAAGCGCGCGGCGGACGCGCGGCAGCGGACCGCGTGGCGCACGCCGACGCTGTGCCTGCGGACCCGGCTCGACGGCGGCGGCAAGAAGCCGCGCGCGCTGCTGTTCCGCGTCGACCACGACGATGGCATCCGCGTCTGGCTCAACGGCAAGCAGGTGGTCGCCGACGACGGCTATGGCCGCGGCCGCTGGTACGCCGTCGCCGGCAAGGCGCTGGACGCCTGGCAAGGCGGCGGCAACACGCTCGCCGTGCGCTGCAACCAGATCGGCGGCGCGCAGTACCTCGACGTCGCCGTCGCCGCCATCGCCAGCCTGCCGCCGGGCGCCAAGTCGGCCGACGACCTGCTGCGGGCGCTGCGCGAGGAACAGCAGCAGGGCAACGCGCTGCGCGAGCAGTTCTGCGGACCGATCCGGCCGCCGGCGCTGCTGTTCCACGGCGAACTCGACGGCGGCGGCCAGTTCCTGCGGTTGCCGCCGACCGACCTGCGCGACCTCGGCTTCTGGGCGGCGATGGACCTGCGCCAGGGTCTCGCCGGCGGCGCGGTCGACGCCGAGATCGGCCGCGTGTGGCGGCTGGGCGACCTGCGGTTGCGCGGCACGGCCGGCGCGGTCGCTGCCGACGGCTGGCAGACGCTCGACCTCGCCGTGCGCCACGAGCCCACGCTGGAACTGCGCGGCGAGTCGCAGCGCTTCGTCGATGCGCACGTGCGCCGCGAGGTCGTCCTCGGCATCGACGCCCGGCTGCAGGTGCGCCGTCGCATCGACCACACGGACGGCCGCGCCCGCGTCGTCGAGTTCACCGCCGCGCTGGCGGGCAAGCTGCTGCGCGGGAAGGACCTGCGCGAGCCGGCCGGGACGATCGAGCAGCGCGAGACGTGGCGGCACAAGGAAGCGCGCGACGGCCAGGACGCACGCTTCCGCGGCGACGTCAACGCCGCGCTGCAGAAGGGAACGGCCCGGCTGCGCGAGCGGCTGCAGGACCCCGACGGCGGCGACACCTCGCCGCAGCCCGACGACGGCCCCAACAGCTTCCACAGCGGCCGGCTGGCGCTCGGCCTGCTCGCGCTCGTCAAGGGCGGCGTGCCGAAGGACGACGAGGTCGTGCAGAAGGGACTCGCCTCGCTGCGCAGGCGCACGCTGATCGACACCTACTCGCTCGGCAACGCGCTGATGCTGATGCAGGCGCTGCACGGCCGCGCGCGCAGCGTCGAGAGCCTCGGCGGCGGCGCTGGCGCCGGCAACGCGGCGGCGGCGCTGCCGGCGCTGCCCGCCGACGACCTCGCGCTGGTGCGCAAGTGGACCGAGCGCCTGCTCGGCAACCTCGACACGCGCGGCGATCCGACGCAGTTGCTGCGCTTCAACTACACCGCCGGCGACCGCTTCGACAACTCGGTCAACCAGTACGGCCTGCTCGGCATGCACGCCGCCGAGCAGTGCGGCATGGCGTTGCCGCCGACGGCGTGGCAGGCGGCGGCCAACCACCTGCTGGCGTCGCAGACCGAGGGCGGCGAGAAGATGATCGTCGACCTGACCGACTTCCGCACCCTGCGCGAGATGCTCGGCGATCCCGGCTTCGCGCCGACCGGCACGCGGCCGACGGCGCGGGTGCGCGGCTGGAGCTACGAAGAGGGCCGCGCCAACGGCGACGTCGCCCCCACCTGGGGCGGCATGGTCTGCTCGGGCATCCCCGGCCTCGCCATCTGCGAGGCCGGGCTGCTGGCGCAGGACGGCGGCCGGCGCGGCAAGTCGCTGGTCGAGATCCGGCGGGCGCGCGAGGACGGCTTCGCGTGGTTGGCCAAGCACCTCACCGTGCGGCACCAGCCCGGCGACCTGCACCGGCAGCAGCATTGGCTCTACTACTACCTGTACGGCCTGGAGCGCGCGGCGATGCTGTCGAACGTCGCGCTGATCCAGGGCCGCGACTGGTACTTCGAGGGTGCGACGATGTTGATCCTGTCGCAGCAGCCCGACGGCGGCTGGCCGGGCCAGCCGCACCACGAGTCGGAGGCGATCTACCGCGACGCCATGGCGATCCTGTTCCTGAAGCAGAGCACGGCGGCGGTCGCGCCGATCACCGGCAAATGACCGCCCCCCGTCGATCGGCGGCCGCGCTGGCGTTGGCGGCGACCATCGCCCTCGCCGGGTGCGCCGCCGCGCCCGACGCCGGCTCCGGGGCGCCGCCGTGGCGCGAGCTGTTCGACGGCAAGGCGCTCGGCGGTTTCGCCGTCACCGACTTCGGCGGCCAGGGCGAGGTCGCCGTGCGCGACGGCCGGCTGGTGCTCGGCATGGGCAGCCCGCTGACCGGGGTCACCTGGACCGGGCAACCGCCGGCGGGCAGCTACGAACTCGAAGTCACCGCCGCGCGGCTCGACGGCAGCGACTTCTTCTGCGGCCTCACGTTCCCGGTCGGGGAAGACCACCTGACGTTGGTGCTCGGCGGCTGGGGCGGCTCGCTGTGCGGCCTGTCGAGCCTCGACGGCAACGACGCGGCGCACAACGACACGCGCTGCCTGCGGCAGTTCGCCGATGGCACCGAGTACACGGTCCGGCTCGCCGTCGCCACGGACCGCGTCGAGGCGAGCCTTGACGGCCGGCCGCTGTGCCGGATCGACCCGCGCCGTCACCGCCTCGGCCTGCGGCCCGAAGTCTCACTGTGCCGACCGCTCGGCTTCGCCAGCTTCCAGACCGTCGCGGCGGTGCGAACGCTGCGCTGGCGTCCCTTGCCGCCCGGCGCGGGACAACCGTAGGCGGCGGCGGCCGCGTTTGCGTCCGACCGGAGGCGCGACGCTGTCTCGTCGCCCCGGTTCGTTCCGCGGAAGCGCCATGCCATGCGCGTTGCGGGCAGCTATCCTTCCGCGGTTGCCTCATCCGTTCTCCCCACCCACCCTCCATGACCAAGACCACCTGCCTTGTGCTCGCCGTCGCCGCGGTTTGCGGTGACCTGTTCGCGCAGTCGAACGAACGCGGCGTCGGCTACGACGCCGCCCTCGCCAACATCAGCAGCGCCACGTACTACGGCCGCCGCGGCGCGGCCTACCCGGGCGGCGAGATCGGCATCGCCTTCCAGAACCAGCTCTGCAACCCCGGCACGGTGCCGGTCGAGTGGCGCTCGCCGGGCGGGGCCATCGGCAACACCATCCTGACCGACCACCCGAAGTTCGGCTTCCTGGTCGCGCGCGAGGTCGACGGCCGACTCGTGCAGATCTCCGACTGGAGCTACTGCAAGCACGCGTTCCTGTCGCTGAACAGCGCGTCGGTCTCGCCGTGCCTGGGCGGCTGCGTGCAGCCCCCCGCCGGCGGCGCGCAGCTCGGCGTCAAGTGCTCCGACATCTACAGCGCCGGCAACAACGCCTCGCGCACCTACCTCGGCCCGCCCGCCGAGATCAACCCGTGGCTCGGCACCTGGGCCGCCAACGGCAGCTACTTCGACGTCGGTGATCCGGCGACCGGCATCGGTCCGGCGGACGGACTGCGCAGCCTCGTCACCACGGGCATGGACGCGGTCAAGAACCGCGTGACGATCCGCGAGGCGGACATCGTCGGCGGCGTCAGCACGGGCATGTACTTCCAGATCCACGTGATCATCGAGGGCGAGCGCGTCGAGAACCGCGCCAACAACATCATGTCGCGGCCGTTCACGCTGACGCGCACCAGCACGGCGTGGACGACGGGCACCACCGGCACGGCGTCGTTCGGCACGATCATGAATCGCTGGCCGGGCGCGACCATCACCGAGGGCAGCAACGGCGGCACCGGCACGCTCAGCGACGCCGACGGCCGTTTCGCGGTGGCGGTCAAGGTCACCGGTCCCACCAACGGGCTGTGGCACTACGAGTACTGCGTGCACAACCTCGACAACCACCGCGGCGGCGCGACGTTCAGCCTGCCGGTCTGCCCGACCGGTCGCGTGCTGAACATCGGCTTCCGCGACATCGACACCAACGCGCTCAACGACTGGACGTCGACCGTCGCCAACGGCCGCCTCACCTGGTCGGCCCCGGCGACCAACCCGCACAACTGGAACACGCTCTACAATTTCTGGTTCGACAGCGACGTCGCGCCGGGCGCGGGCGTGGCGCAGATCGACCAGGCGCGCATCGGCCCGGGCGCGCTGACCGTCGACGTCAACACGACGGCGCCGACGCTGCAGCCCGCCGTGTACCTCGGCGCCGGCTGCGGCAGCCCGGACTCGACGCTCGCCGTCAATGGCGTGCCGTCGGCGGGCAACGCCGGCTTCGCGCTCACCATGACCAGCGCGCCGAACACGTACGTGCTGATGGCCTTCAGCGACGGCAGCGGCAACACGCCGGTGGCGCCCGGCTGCAACGCCTACGTCGACCTGAACAACTACGGCGTCGCCGGGTTGTTCCTGACCGACGCCGCCGGCAACGCCACGATGCCGCTGGCGGTCCCCGCCGGCCTGTCGCCGATGTCGCTGACGTTCCAGGGCGCGCCGTTCGTGCCGAACCCGCCGGTCTTCGGCCTCGTCAGCCTCACCAACGGCCTGACGGTGCGCTTGGCCTCGCTCGGCTGCCAGTGAGCAGGACGTCCGCGCGCTGACGCGGACCGCACGCCGCCCCGCGAGGCCACGCGCCGCGCGGGGCGGCGTCGTTTCCGGGCTGCGGCGCGCCGGCGGCCGGCCGGCTCACCGCCGCGACAGGTTGCGCCGCTGGCGCGCGCGTTCGGCCGCCAATTGCGCCGCCGTCGGCGTCGCCGCGCCGGCCTGCAGGTGCCGCGCCAGCGCGCGGATCGTCGGGAAGCGGAACAGGTCGGTGACCGCCAGTTCGACGCCGAGCTTCTGCACGATCTCGCGGTGCACGCGCACCGCCAGGATGCTGTGGCCGCCGCTGTCGAAGAAGTTGTCCTCGACGCCGACCGCCTCGGTGCCGAGCGCCTGCCGCCAGATCGCGAGGATCGCGCTCTCGACGTCGTCGCCGGCGGCGACCACGGCGCGCGGGCCGGCCGCCACCGCCTCGGGCGCGGGCAGCGCCTTGCGATCGACCTTGAGGTTGGGCGTGCGCGGCAGGTCCGGCAACGCCACGAAGAAGCCCGGCACCATGAAGTCCGGCAGCGCCGCGCGCAGGCAGGCCCGCAGGTCGTCGGCCGATGGCGCCGGGTTGCGGGCGACGTAGTACGCGACGAGGCGGACCTCGTCGCCGTCGCGGCGCGCGACGACGACGCCTTCGCGCACGCCGGCGTGCCGCTGCAGCGCCGCCTCGATCTCGCCGAGCTCGATGCGGTAGCCGCGCACCTTGACCTGGTGGTCCTTGCGGCCGAGGTACTCCAGCACGCCGTCGGCGCGCCAGCGCGCGAGGTCGCCGGTGCCGTAGATGCGGCCGCCGGGCACGAACGGGTCGGGGCGGAAGCGTTCGTCGGTGAGTTCCGGCCGACGGAAGTACCCGGCGGTCACGCCGGCGCCGCCGATCCACAGCTCGCCCGCGCTGCCGAGCGGCACGGGCTGCAGGTTGGCGTCGAGCACGTAGCAGCGCTGGTTCGCCAGCGGCCGGCCGATCGGCACCGGCTCCTCGTCGCCCACCACCATCGTCGTCGACCACACCGTCGTCTCGGTCGGGCCGTAGACGTCGTGCACCACCGGCACCAGCGCGCGCAGTTGACGCGCCAGCGCGCCGGGCAGCGCCTCGCCGCCGACGAGCATCGCGCGCAGCGATCGCAGCGCCGGCGCCGCCGCCGGATCGACCAGCAGCATCGCCGCCATCGACGGCGTGCACTGGAAGTGGCTGACCGCGTGCGCCCGCAGCAACTGCGGGATCGTCTCGGGCGCGGCCACCGCCGGCGTGGCGCACGCCGCCGCTTGCGCCGCCGCGGTCGCCGCGTCGCACCGGCGCTTGACCTCCAGCAGCTTCGGCAGGCTGTGCAAGACGACGTCGCTCGGGATGCCGAAGTCGACGAGGCAGGCGATCTCGTCGACCTGCATGGCGCGCAGCTTGTCGACGAACGCGACGCAGTGCTCGGGCGTGCCGAACAGGCCGCTGGTGCGGTAGTAGCGCTCGAACGAGAAGTCGAGCAGCGCGTCGAAGTCGGCCGGCGTCAGGCCGCCGTTGAGCAGCGCGTCGAGTTCTCCGGGCTTGTCGACGCGGCTCTTGAAGGCCGGGAACGACCACGCCGCCTGCTTGACGAGGTCGAGACTGCTGCGCAGGTAGCCCTTCATCGGCTCCCTGACCACCGACCGCACCTGCTCGTCGCTGTCGCCGACGAACGTGTGCAGCATCAGCGTGACCTTGCCGTCCCCGGGGTGGCCGGCCTCGCGCCACGCCTTGCGGTAGATCGCCAGCTTCTCGGTCAGTTCCTCCAGGCTCTGGCCGAGCAGGTGCGTCAGCACGTAGCTGCCCGACGCGCCGGCGAGACGGTACGTCTCCGGGTTGCCGGCGATCGTCACCCACGACGGCAGTTCCTTCTGCACCGGCCGCGGCAGCGTGCGGATCGCGTGCGGCTTGCCGTCGGGCCCGGGGAACTCCAGCGTCTCGCCACGCCACAGCGCCTGTACCTGCCGCATGGCGGTGACGAGGCCGTTCTTGCGGTCGGCGAAGGTCTCGGGGCGCAGCACGAAGTCGCGGGCGTGCCAGCCGGCGGCGAAGGCGATGCCGACGCGGCCGCGCGACAGGTTGTCGACCAGCGCCCAGTCCTCGGCGACGCGGATCGGGTGGTGCAGCGTGACGACGCACGAACCGGCGCGGATGGCGACGTGCTGCGTGATCGTCGCCAGCGCCGCGCTCGCCACCGCCGGGTTCGGGTACAGGCCGCCGAAGGCGTGGAAGTGGCGCTCCGGCGTCCACACCGCCTCGAAACCGTGCGCATCGGCGAAGCGCGCGCCGTCCAGCAGCAGCCGGTACTTGTCCTGGGCGTGCTCGCCCTCGTCGCTGGCGAAGTAGAACAGGCTGAACGAGACCGGCCGGACGGCGTGCGCAGCGGCGGCCTGGGCCTTGTGCGCCGAAGCGCCCTCGCCGACGTGCACGACGACGTGGAAGCCGCGGCACAGCGTCCACAGCAGTTCGAGCGCCGAGATGTCGAACGACAGGCTGGTGACCGCGAGCCACGTGCCCGGCTCGGTCCCGAGAACGCCGTCCATGCCGGCGAAGAAGTTGGTGACGTTGCGGTGCCGCACCATCACGCCCTTGGGCCGGCCGGTCGAGCCCGAGGTGTAGATGACGTACGCCAGCGCCTCGCCGTCGCCCGCATCGTCGGCCAACGGCACCGCGGCGGCGATCGCCGCGGCGTCGGCGTCGAGGTCGATGCGCGGGCAGGCGGCGGTCGGCGCGGCCGCGGCGCTGCCGGCGTCGACGACGAGGGCGGCGAGTTCGGCGTCCTGCGCCATGAACTGCAGCCGTTCCTGCGGGTACCCCGGATCGAGCGGCACGTAGGCCGCGCCGCAGCGCAGCGTCGCCAGCACCGCGGTGACCATGCCCGGTCCGCGCTGCGCGCAGATGCCGACGCGATCGCCCGGCTGCACGCCGCGTCCGCGCAGCCAACCGGCGAGGCGCTCGACGGCCGCGTGGAGTTGGCGGTACGTGATCGAGGCGCCCCGGCACGTGACGGCCGGCGCGTCGGGGCGCGCGGCCGCGGCTGCGGCGAACTGGCGGTGCAATCGCGGCTCGCGCGGCGGCGCCGCGTCGGTGGCGTTGAAGTCGCGCAACAGCCGCTGCAGCTCCGCGTCGTCGAGGATCGGCGTCGCGGCGAGCGCGCGCTCCGGGTTGGCGCGCGCCGCGCGCACGAAGACCTGCAGGCGGGCCGCCAGTGCGGCGGCGACCGCGTCGGGCAGTGCGGCGCGGTCGTAGCGCAGCACCACGCCGGCGCCGGCGCAGTCGAACGCCAGCGTGCCCGCCGCGACGTCGAGGCTGCCGTCCAGCACGAGGCGCAGCGGCGGTTCGAGCGCGACCGTCGGCGCAACGACGTCGCTGCGGCGGACGACGAGTTCGCGCAACAACGGGCCGCGCGCCGTGGCGGCGCGCAAGGTCGCCGCGGCGGCGGCGATCGCGGCGCCGACCGCAGCCTTGGTGTCGAGGGCGAAGCCGACCGGCGGCACGGCTTCGACCATGCCCGGCGCCGCCGCCGCGGCCGCGGCCCACGCGGCGGTGGCGACGCCGAGCTGGCAGCGCTCGCTGGCCGTGGCGCGCACGAGGAACGCGGCGCACCACGCCGCCCGCTCGACCGCGTCGGCAGCGCCGTCGAACGCCAGCGCGAGCGCCGCCGGCTCGGCCGGTGCGCCCGCCGGCGCGCCGTCGGGCACCGGCAGCGGCACCGGATCGCGCAGTTCGGCGAGCCACGCCGACTCGGCGAGCGCAGCGGCTGCGCCGATGCGCGTCCAGGCGGCGGCCTGCGCCGGATCGCGGCCGGCGACGGTCGCGCCGACGGGGGCGCCTAGCGGGGCGAGCGCCGCGGCGTCCAACGGCGAGCCGCGCAGGCAGCGCAGGCGCGTGAAGCGCAGGTCGCCGTCGGCGACCGCGACCTGCACCGTTTCGTCGGCGACGGCGACGATCGCGCCGGCGGGCTTGCCGCTCGCCGGCAGCGATTCGCCGCCGCCGACGGCGCAGACGCCGTGCGGCAACCGCAGCTTGGCGAGCGCGAGCGGGTTCTTGTAGCCGCCGTGGTCGAACGCCCGTACGAGGCGCGACGTCGCCGCCGCCGGCGCCGCGACGTCGACGACCGCGAGCGCTTCGGGGCGCGCGTGGCGGCCGAAGTACGTGCGCTGCGACATGTCCTGCGGCGTGTCCACGCTGGCGCCGGCTTCGAGCTGCGCCATCAGCTCGGCGAAGGACTCGATGCCCGCCTGGAAGCAGCGCGCGTTGAGCGTGAAGGCGGTGTCGTCGGCGGCGATCGGGAAGCGCCGCTGCAGCAGCACGGCGCCGGTGTCGGTTTCGCGCTCGATGCGGTGCCACGTCACGGCGTGCTCCGCCTCGCCGTGCAGCAGCGCCCAGCACGTCGCGTTGAGCCCGGCGTACCGCGGCAGCGGGCCGTCGTGGAAGTTGATCGCCGAGCGCTGCGGCAACCGCAGCACGGCGTCGGACAGCAGGCGCAGCCACGTGATCGCGAACACGTGGTCGATGCGTTCGCCGGCGACGGCCGCGGCCCAGTCACCGGCCGCGTCCAGGCAGCGCAGGCCGTTGTCGGCGCAGAACCGCCGCACCTTGTCGGCGTCGGTGGCGACCGCGAGGCAGCCGTGGCCCTTCTCCACCCACGCCTGCACGCACTGCATGAGCAGCGTGTCCGAGCCAACGAAGACGGCGGTCAGCGAGTGCCCCATGTCAGGCTCCGATCGAAGCATCCGCGCGCGGTACTTGACATGGGCTGCTAGGCGCACGCCCCGGCGAACCGGTCGCGCCGGCAGCCTGCCCCGCGCGTCGGTGCCAAGGGGGGCACGGCGCCACCGGCGACCGTCCCATCGCGGCGCCGGCGCCCCCACGAACCCGCCGACACCGCCCGTGGCGCGCGCCAGCGACGGCGGCGGCGCGCGGCGAACGGCCGGCCGCGGCGGCGAAGCACGAGCCGGCGAACCGGCGCAAGGCGAAGCGGCGCATGCGCGCGCACTGTACCGACCCGACGCTGCGCACACCTGCCGCACGCCGACGGCGCGCACGGAACGTGCGTGGGGCGAGCGCCATCTACCGCCGGACCGGTCGCACGCCGATGATGGCCGCATGCGCGCGTCGTGGCTGCTGCCGTGGTTCGGTTCGTGGCTCGCCGGCGCCCTGCTGGCCCAGGACGCGACCCCGCCGGCCGGCCCGGCCGCGGCGGCGGCGCCGGTGCTGACGCTGCAGAACCTCGCGCGCACCGCGCGCAAGGAGGGCGCTGCCGTCGTCGTGCCGTTCGCGCCCGGCGCGGTGCGCGAGCTGCCCGACCTGCACGTGCCGGCAACGCCGACGTGCTGGCAACCGTTCGGCGCCCGCTGGCCCGCCGGCTCGCTGCGGCAGGCGCTCTGCTTGTTCGTCGCCGAGCTGCCGGCCGGCGGCGAACGCAGCCTGGCGCTGGCGCCCGGCCCTGGCCCGGCCCTGCCGACCGGCCCGATCGCCATGCCGGCGGCGACGCTCGTGTTCACCGCGACCGTCGCGGGCGCGGTCGCGCGCGCCGAGCCCGAGCGCGTCGCCGACCTGGAGGACAACGCGCTGCGTCGCGTCGAACTGCGCCGAGCGCGCCTGGGCGACACCGGCCTGCTGGCCGAGGCGATCGTCACCGCATGGCGCGACCAGCCGCACGCGCAGTGCGACGTCGCCGTGTGGTTCTCCGACCCGCGCACGCCGGCGATGCAGTGCGACGTCGAGGAACTGGCGATCGCGTGCGACGGCATGGCTCTGGCGCTGCGCCACGACGGCGCGCTCGGCGTCGCGCACGCGGCGACGGCGACGGGCAGCCGCAGCGTGCTGCTGCGGGGCCGGCCGCTCGGCGACGGGCAGGGCCTGCGCCGGACCGGCGCGCTCGTGCCCGCCATGCGCGGCGACCGCAGCCTGGCCGACCAGACGACGTTCGCCGCGGCGACGTCGCCGCTGCTCGGCGCGACGACGTGGCGCGACTCCGGCGCGTTCGGGCCGTTCGGCGTCGTGCCCGAGCTGCCGCCGTGGCTGCGCGGCCCGGCGCTGCGGGCGCACCTCTCGCGCGAGCTCGCCGCCTTCGTCGCGCGCGACAAGGGCAACGGCGACCCGTTCGGCTGCTTCCGCTTCGGCCTGCAGCGCTTCGCCGGCCAGACCGGCGACCAGGCGGACTTCGGCGTCGTCAAGCTGTCGCTGGTCGCGGCGACCGGCCTGCCGACGGAACTGCTCGAGGCCGAGTTGTCCGTCCTGCAGGAAGCCTGCCGGCCGGTGCACTTCTTCGAAGCCGACGGCCGGCCGGTGGAGCCGGACGAGCATCCCGACTGGAACGTCTGGTCGGGCCGCACGCACTGGCACGCCGGCATGTCGAAGGACCGGCTCGGCAAGCCGGTACCCGAGCCGCGCTTCGAGAGCCACGGCTGGACCGGCAAGGACCGCGAGCACTGGAGCAGCAATACGCTCGGCGCCTTCGCCCTGCTGACCGGCGCGCACTGGGCGCGCGAGGAACTGCGCAACGAAGGCCGCCTGTACCGCGCCGGCCAGACGATCGACCCGCGCTTCTCGACGTCGCACGCCGGTGCGCCGCGCGGCGCCGGCCGCACGGCGCTGGCGGCCGCGTGGAACGTGCTCGCCACCGGCGACGAACGGCTGGCCGCGCGCATGGACGCGCGCATGGCGCAGGTCTATGCCCGCGAGTGGAGCGGCCGGGACCTGCCGCCCGACCGCGTGCGGCCGATGCAGGTCTGCGACCCGGACGGGCGCATGCTGCAGGGCAAGCACCGCTACTGGAACCCGTGGCAGGACGCGACGGCGGCGATCGGCTTCGCCGCCCATGCACGGGTCACCGGCGACGCGACGGCAGCGCGGTTGGCGGAGGCGCTGGCGGCGAACGTCGTTCGCTTCGGTTGGCTGGTGACGCCGCAGCACCACGAAGTGGCGATGGCGCTGCGCTGGCTCGACGGCGCGCCGCTGACCGACGCGCAGTGGCGCGCGGGCGACCCGACGCTGGTGCAGGGTTCGGCCAACACGGCGTTCTCGGAGTGGTCGGTCGGCGCCGTCGAGATCGCCCGGGCCGCGGCGGTCCGCGACGGCGACACCGCGCTGGCGGCGCGCTGCGCCGAGATCCAGCGCCGCATGCGCATGGCCCGCAGCGCGCCGCCCGACGGCGGCCTCGACCGCTTCGCCGAGTGGGACGCCGTGCGCTGGCCGTGAACCGCCGAACCGCTGGCCGTGGTGTCCGGGGCCTGGCGCCGGCCGGCCGGCGCGAGGCGCGGGCCGGCCCGTCCAGGCTCAACGCAGCGCTTCGTCGCAGGCCGCCTGCAAGCGCGCCAGCGCGACGTCGACCACGCGCTCGCGGTAGATCGCCTCGATCGCCGCCTGTTCGATCGCTCGGAACTCGGCAAAGGCCGCCTGTTCGCCGAGCACCGCGACGAATCCGTCGGCGAACTCGGACTGGCGGCGCCGCAGCGCCGCGGTGAGCGCCTCTGCGGACTTCGCGCGCATCGCCGCCACATGTTCCGGACGGCCGTCGACCGTGGCGCCTGCCGCGATCTGCTTCGCCGCGTCGACGATCGGTTCCTCGAAGGCCTGATGGTAGGCGGCGACCCGCGACGCCAGGCGGTCTTCGAGGATCACCCGCGCCGCCTGCTTCGCCTGCTCGTCGAGTCGTACGGAGGTCGCCTCGTCCCCGGCTGCCGCCTTCGCCGCCGCCCAACCACCGAACAGGGACACCTGCAGCACCATCCCGTCGGTCTGACGCATCTTGGCGGCGATGGATCGGCGCCACACGCGCTCCTCGTCGGCCGCTTCGCCGTCCAGTTCGACCGCGGGCGGCACGACGAAGCGCTCTGCCGGCGGATCCTCGTCGAACGTCGCACGGCGCAGTTCGAAGCGCAACGTGCGATCGCCGATCCGGGCGAACAACTCTTGCAGCAGGCCCGTCGGCGCCAGCGCGACCGCGAAGGGACCATCGGTCGCCGACCGCAGCAGCTCGCCGTCGCGCGTCCAGACGAGCCCCTTTTCGCGCACGGTCGCGAGCCATCCGAACGGCGAGCCGACCAAGGAGGACACGCCGACACCAGCTTCGAAACTGCCGGCGTCCTTCTCGGCATCGTAGCTCCATTCGACCTTGCAGATGGGCTGCGTTCGGTCCTTGACCAGCTTCCAACATGACTGCAGTGCCGGTGCCACGACGCGGGCACGCGCCTCGACGACCCGCAACTGCTCGGTCGCCTTCGCGTAGTCGATTTCGCACGACAGCGTCTGCCCGCCGGCGGTGATGCGTTGCGAAACGGTGGCCCCGATCACCCAGGTGTCGATGACCTCCGCTGCGTCGCGTTGCGTAAGGCGCATGCGGGCGGGCGCCGCGTAGTCGAGCGTGTACACGGTCGGCTCGGGCTTCGCGCTGCGGGTGAGCACGAACTCGGCGCGCAGCCGCTTGGTCGCCGCGGCGCGCGCGAACAACTCGTCGAGCGGGTCCTGGGCCTGGGGGCAACTGGCGGCAACGACGACCAGGGCGGTGGTCAACATGCCGCATGCATGGCATGCCGGCGCGCGGGACCTTCGCCGGCCAACGCGCCGCGACCCGGAATCCCTGCGACGACCCCGAAGGAACGACCGCGCCCGCGATCCCACCTGCCGGCCGTTGCGAACCGATCGCCACCGGCCGGCGCCGGCGCATCAATACGTCTTCGCCCGGGTCTCGACCGCGTACTCGGGCACCTCGGCGAGTTCGCGTTCGTCGAGCAGGTACTGCTCGCAGACGAGACTGAGCCGCTTGCCCGGGCTGTCGACGCGCTCGACCGAGTGCACGAGGTCGCCGTCGAACTGCACCAACAGGCCGGCCCGCGGCCGCACCTTGGCGAGCGCGCGCTTGCCGCGCGCCAGCGTCAGCAGGCCGCCCTGCATCGCCGGCGGCACGTCGACGTACAGCACGCTGACCGCGAGCGGCGTGCTGACGTCCTTGCAGTAGCCGCGCAGGCTGCGGTCGACGTGCGGATCGACGCGCGAGCCGCCTTCGAGTTCGAGCGGGTTGAGGTAGAAGGCGTTGCAGTCGGCGCGCAGCGCCTGCCGCAGGTACGGCGCGAAGAACGGGAAGGCCGCGACGACCTGCGGCAGCCCTTCGCGGCGAAAGACCACCGAGAAGCCGCGCGTGTTGACGAAGTCGCGGTTGAGGTTGTTGACCGTGAAGCACGGGTGCTTGCGCACCTGCAGCTTGAGCTCGTCGAGGTACGCCGGCAGGAAGGCGTCGGGGGTCTCGCGGCAGGGACCGGTCATCGGGCGCCTTGCGGCGAGCGTCGCGCGCAGCCAGCGGCGGGCGTCAGGCGAAACCTCCGCGGCCGACCGCAAGGGCTCGCCTCGCCGCGGAACGGAACGCCCCGCGGCGAGGGGCTTGGGTGGCACGCCCGGGAGGAATTGAACCTCCAACCTCCAGATCCGTAGTCTGGCGCTCTATCCAATTGAGCTACGGGCGCACGCGATTTTGGGGCGCGGGACGCTAGCGGTCGCTCCCGTGGTAGGCAAGCGCTTTCTCGCCGCGCGGGGCGCCCCCTGGATCGACGTCCGGACGGTCCCTATCCTCCTCGCCCCCGCAGGGCGACGACGCCCCGAACACCCCCGCAACCGAACCGAATGTCCACCGTCGACCTCACCAAGTACGGCATCAAGGTGACCAACGTGCTCCGCAACGCGGAGCCGGCGATCCTCTACGAGCAGGCCCTCAAGCGCGGCGAGGGCGAGATCGTGCGCAGCGGCGCGCTCGCCGCCCGCTCGGGCCAGAAGACCGGCCGGTCACCGAAGGACAAGCGCATCGTCGACGCCGACCCGTCCAACAAGGACGTCTGGTGGGGCGACGTCAACGTCAAGCTGACGGACAAGTCGTTCCAGATCAACCGCCAGCGCGCCATCGACTACCTCAACACGCGCGACCAGATCTACGTCGTCGACGGCTTCGCCGGCTGGGACCCGAAGTACCAGATCAAGGTGCGGATCGTCTGCCTGAACGCGTACCACGCGCTGTTCATGCACAACATGCTGATCCGCCCGACCAAGGACCAGCTGGCGACCTTCGGCGACCCCCACTACGTCATCTTCAACGCCGGCCAGTTCCCGGCGAGCCCGCTGACCGAGGGCATGGGCAGCGCGACGTCGGTCAGCCTGTCGTTCGAACGCGGCGAGTTCGTCATCCTCGGCACGCAGTACGCCGGCGAGATGAAGAAGGGCGTGTTCACGATCATGAACTACCTGATGCCCCGCCAGGGCGTCATGTCGATGCACTGCTCGGCCAACGAGGGCAAGGACGGCGACGTGTCGCTGTTCTTCGGCCTGTCGGGCACCGGCAAGACGACGCTGTCGGCCGACCCGCGCCGCGCGCTCATCGGCGACGACGAGCACTGCTGGAGCGACGACGGCGTGTTCAACATCGAGGGCGGCTGCTACGCCAAGTGCATCAACCTGACGCGCGAGCAGGAGCCGGAGATCTACGACGCCATCCGCTTCGGCTCGGTGCTGGAGAACGTCGTCTACGACAAGCAGACGCGCGTCGTCGACTTCGCCGACCAGTCGATCACCGAGAACACGCGCTGCAGCTACCCGGTCGAGTACATCCCGAACGCCAAGATCCCCTGCGTCGGCAAGCACCCGAAGAACGTCATCTTCCTGACGTGCGACGCGTTCGGCGTGCTGCCGCCGGTCAGCAAGCTGACGCCCTCGCAGGCGATGTACCACTTCATCTCGGGCTACACGGCGAAGGTCGCCGGCACCGAGATGGGCGTGAAGGACCCCGAGGCGACGTTCTCGGCGTGCTTCGGCGCCGCGTTCATGGTCTGGCACCCGACGAAGTACGCCGAGCTGCTCGCCGACAAGATCGCCAGGAACGGCTCGCAGGCCTGGCTCGTCAACACCGGCTGGAGCGGCGGCGGCCACGGCGTCGGCAAGCGCATGAGCCTGCGCTACACGCGCGCCATCCTCGACGCGATCCACGACGGCTCGCTCGCCAAGGCCGCGACGGTCGTCGACCCGACGTTCGGCCTGCACGTGCCGCAGAGCTGCAACCACGTCCCGGCCGAGATCCTCAACCCGCGCAACACGTGGGCGGACAAGGCCGCGTACGACCAGAAGGCCAAGCACCTCGCCGGCCTGTTCACCAAGAACTTCGGCAAGTACGCCGACCGCGCCAGCGAGGCGATCCGCAGCGCCGGCCCGAAGGCCTGAGAGAGAGCGCGCGCGAGCGCGCGCTGCGGCCAGCGCCGATGACCGGCCCCGCCGCCGGTCGTAGCATCGCGGCGATGCGGCCCCTCCTGCTCGTCGTCACCGGCCGCGTCGTCGCCAACGCCGCTCCCGCGCAGGAGCCGGCCGGCCTGCGCGCCCGCATCGAGGCGCTCGGCGCCGACCTCGCCGACCTCGGCCGCCGCTACGACGCGCCGATGTCGGCCGAGCGGCGCGAGCGGCTGCAGCAGCGCTGGCGGCAGGAACGGCGGGAGCTCGACCGCCTGACCTTCGACGACCTGCCGCACGACGCGCGCGTCGACTGGTTGCTGCTCGACCGCCACGGCGCCCGCTCGCTGTTCGCGCTCGAACAGGACGGCGCGCGCGACGCCGAGACGCTGGCGCTGCTGCCGTTCGCGCCGGCGATCACCGCGCTGGCCGAGGGCCGCCGGCGCATGGAACCGATGCCGGCGCGCGCCGCGGCCGACGCCGTGCACGGCATCGCCGAGGCCGCGGCAGCCGCGCGACAGGCGCTGGCCGGCGCGCGCGCGACGCTGCCGGCGAACCTGCCGGGGCGCGCGTCGCTGCGACTCGCGGGCCTGCGGCAGGCGCTGCGGCAGTGGTTCGAGTTCCGCGACGGCTACGACCCCGAGTTCGGCTGGTGGACGCGCGCGCCCTACCGCGCCGCCGACGAGGCCCTGGGCCAGCTCGACGAGGCGCTGCGCGCGCAGGCCCCCGCCGGCGCCGACCGTTCGCTCGTCGGCGACCCGATCGGCGAGGCCGCGCTGCGGCGCGAACTGGCGTTCGAACGCATCCCCTACGCGCCGGCGGAGCTGGTCGCGATCGCCGAGCGCGAGTTCGCCTGGTGCGACGCCGAGATGGACAAGGCCGTCGCGGCACTGGGCGCGGCCGGCTGGCGCGAGGCGCTGGAGCACGTCAAGCGCCGCCACCGCGCGCCCGGCGAGCAGCCGCAGCTGATCAAGGAACTCGCGCACGAGGCGATCGACTTCCTCGAAGCGCGCGACCTGCTGACCGTCCCGCCGCTGGCCAAGGAGTGCTGGCGCATGGCCATGATGTCGCGCGAGGCGCAGCGCACGAACCCGTTCTTCCTCGGCGGCGAGACCATCCGGGTGGCGTTCCCCACCGACGCGATGGCGCACATCGAGAAGCTGCAGGCGCTGCGCAGCAACAACGAGCACTTCTGCCGCGCGACGGTGCACCACGAGCTGATCCCCGGCCACTGGCTGCAGGAGCACATGCAGGCGCGGCACCGCAGCTACCGCGCGCCGTTCGACACGCCGTTCTGGCTGGAGGGCTGGGCGCTGTACTGGGAGATGCGCCTCTACGACCTCGGCCTCGGCCGCACGCCGGAGGACAAGGTCGGCATGCTGTACTGGCGCAAGCACCGCTGCGCCCGCATCGTCTTCTCGCTGAACTTCCACCTCGGCCGCTGGACCGGGCCGCAGTGCGTCGAGTACCTGATCGAGCGCGTCGGCCACGAGCGCGCCGCCGCCGAGGGCGAGGTGCGCCGATCGGTCGGCGGGCTGTACCCGCCGCTGTACCAGGCGGCCTACATGCTCGGCGGCCTGCAGCTGCGCGCCCTGCACGCCGAACTGGTCGGCGGCGGCGGCTGGACCGAGAAGGCCTTCCACGACGCCGTGCTGCGGCAGAACTCCATGCCGATCGCGGTCTTGCGGGCGGCCCTGGCGACGGAGGCGGTGCCCAAGGACCTGCCGGCGTGGCGCTTCGCCGGACCGTGAGCCCGGCGGCAGGGGAACTTCCGCGGCCCGGGGTTTGCCTCGCCCCGGCCGTCCGCCGATAGTGCCGGGACGCTGCCGTCGGCCAACCCGGCCGCCGGCGCGACCACCCAGGAGTCCCCGATGCGAATCAAGGCAAGCGTGCTGCTCGCCGCGTTCGCGTTCGCCGCGACGGCCATGGCGCAGACCGAAGCGCAGCCGGCGAAGGCGACCGAACCGACCGAGAAGCTCTGGAAGATCGAAGCGTCCGGCATCAGCGGTTGAGGCGCTGCCTCACAGGCTGCGAGGGTCCGTGCGATCCTCGAAAAGGACAAGTCGATCAAGAACCTGCAGTTCGACACCACCGGTGTCGGCTACTTCGAGCTCGCCGGCAAGAAGACGCCGGAGATCGCGGAGTTGAACACCGCGCTCGAGAAGGGGCGCGCCGGCAAGGGCATCGTCATCAAGAGCCTCGCCGAGGTCGAACTGCCGAAGGCCGAGGAGGTCTTCGAGCTGGCGATCGCCGGACTAGGTTGAATGAACACCGCCATCGAGACGCGTGACGTCTTGAGCAAGCTGGACGGTGTCATCCGCGTGCACCCGAACGGCCTCAGCGGCAAGGCCCTCGTCTTCGTGAAGACCAAGAAGGCCTTCACCGAGGACGTCGCCAAGAAGGCGCTGGAAGGCACGAAGGAACTGCGCCTGCGCAAGTTCGGCCCGGCCCCGAAGGGCTGACCGGCACCGGCCAGGAACGCGGGCCGCACCGTCGCCGACGATGCGGCCCGCGTGCGTTTCGGGCACTGCCGACGGCGCGCAAGCTCGTTCTTGACCGCCTGCGCCCGGCCGCTAACGTTTTCGCCCCGCACGGGCCGATGCCCGCCGCGCGATCCTCGATAGCTCAGTCGGTAGAGCAGGTGACTGTTAATCACCGGGTCGTAGGTTCAAGTCCTACTCGAGGAGCCACTTCCGCTCGCCGCAGCGGACCAACCCGCCTCGCGGCCAACGCCGCGGGGCGGTTGCGTTTCCGGGCGGCCGGCCCGGCGCGGCCGCAGCGACGCCGCTGCGAGCCCTGAGCGCGCCACCGCCGCCGGCTTCCCGACCGCCTGCTTGCCTCGCGCCAGCCCGGCGGCGAAGGTCTCGCGGGCACATGTCGACCCCAACCGCCCCCGCCGGCCCGCCGCTCGTCGGCGTCATCATGGGTTCGCGCTCCGACTGGGAGACGCTGCGGCACTGCAGCGACACGCTGACCGAACTCGGCGTGCCGCACGAGTGCGTGGTGGTCAGCGCCCACCGCACGCCGGACTGGCTGATGGAGTACGCCGGCTCGGCCGAGGCGCGCGGCCTGCAGGTGATCGTCGCCGGCGCCGGCGGCGCCGCCCACCTGCCCGGGATGGCGGCGAGCAAGACGGCGCTGCCGGTGCTCGGCGTGCCGATCGAGAACGGCGCGCTGCGCGGCCTCGACGCCCTGCTGGCCATCGTGCAGATGCCCGGCGGCGTGCCGGTCGGCACGCTGGCGATCGGCAAGGCCGGCGCGATCAACGCCGGCCTGATGGCGGCGTCGATCCTCGGCGTGCGCGAGCCGCGCTTCCGCGAGGCGCTGCGCGCGCGGCGCGCCAAGACGACCGCCGACGTCCTCGCCAACCGCGACCCACGGGTGGAGCCGCGCGGATGAAGGTCGGCGTGCTCGGGGGCGGGCAACTGGCCCGCATGCTGGCGCTGGCCGGGCTGCCGCTCGGCGTGCGCTGCCGCTTCCTCGACCCGTCGCCGCGCGCGGTCGCCGGCCACATCGGCGAACTGGTGGTCGCGCCGTACGACGACGTCGACGGCCTGCGCCGGCTCGCGGACGGCGTCGACGTGGTGACGTTCGAGTTCGAGAACGTGCCGGCGTCGTCGATCGAACTGCTGCAGCGGCACGTGCGCGTGGCGCCAGCGCCCGTGGCGCTGGCGACCGGCCAGGACCGCGTCCGCGAGAAGACGCTGTTCGGCGAGCTCGGCATGGCGACGCCGAAGTGGCGCGCCGCCGGCAGCCGCGACGAGCTGCACGCCGCGGTCGCCGCCGTCGGCGCGCCGTGCATCGTCAAGACGCGGCGCATGGGCTACGACGGCAAGGGCCAGGCGCGCCTCGCCGCCGGCGCCGACGCCGCCGCCGTCGACGCGGTGTGGCGCGACCTCGGCGACCCGCGCAACGGCGGTCTGATCGTCGAAGGCTTCGTCGCCTTCGACCGCGAGGTCAGCGTGCTCGCCGCGCGCGGCCGCACCGGCGCCGTCGTCTGCTACCCGCTGGTCGAGAACGTGCACGACGGCGGCATCCTGCGGCGCAGCCGCGCGCCGGCGCCGGGCGTGCCCGCCGCGGTCGAGCAGCGCGCACACGCGTTCGTGCGCGCCGCCATGGAGCGGCTCGACTACGTCGGCGTGCTGGCGGTCGAGCTGTTCCTGCGCGGCGACGAGCTGCTGGCCAACGAGATGGCGCCGCGCGTGCACAACTCCGGCCACTGGACGATCGAGGGCGCGGCCTGCTCGCAGTTCGAGAACCACCTGCGCGCGATCCTCGGCCTGCCGCTCGGCAGCACCGCCATGGCCGGCGGCGGCCACGCGACGATGGTCAACCTGATCGGCGACCTGCCCGAGCGCGGCGCGCTGCTCGAACTGCCGGGCCTGCACCTGCACGCCTACGGCAAGGGCCTGCGCCCCGGCCGCAAGGTCGGGCACGCCACCGTCGTCGGCGCCGACCGCGCTGCGGTCGACGAACTGGCGGCGCAGGCCGCGGCGCTGCCGCCCGGCGACCCCGCGGCGTGGGACTTCGACGGCTGACGGCGGGCGGCTGGCCGCCGGTCAGCCGGCGCGGGCAGGCGGCGGCCGGCGCAGCGACAGCCGCACCGCGCCGGCGAGCACGACCACGATGACCGTCAGCGACAGCCACGACGGCACCTTGACGACGCCGTGCAGCAGCAGCTTGCCGCCGACGAACAGCAGCACGATGCCGAGCCCCGGCTTCAAGTAGACGAAACGGTCGGCCATGCCGGCGAGCACGAAGTACAGCGAGCGCAGGCCCAGGATCGCGAAGATGTTCGAGGTGAAGACCAGGAAGGGGTCGGTCGTCACCGCGAACACCGCCGGGATCGAGTCGACGGCGAAGATCACGTCGGTGATCTCGACCAGCACGAGCGCGAGCAGCAGCGGCGTCGCGTGCCAGCGGCCGGCCTCGCGCACGAGGAACTGCTGGCCGTGGAAGCCGGTGGTGCGCACGCGGCCGCGCAGCCACTGCAGCACGCGCGACTCCTCCGCCGTCGGGTCGTCGCCCTTGCCCACGAGCATGCGCACGGCGGTGAACACGAGGAACACGCCGAACACGTAGAGGATCCAGGCGAAGCGCTCGACCAGGATCGCGCCGCCGAAGATCATCGCCGCGCGCAGCGCGACCGCCGACAGCACGCCCCAGTACAGCACCCGGTGCTGCAGGTGCGACGGCACCTTCAGGGCGCGGAACACCACGACGAAGACGAACAGGTTGTCGATCGAGAGCGACTGTTCGATCAACCATCCGGTGTAGTAGTCGAGGGCCGCCGTCGCGCCGTGCTGGACGGCGACGAGCCCGCCGAAGGCGATGGCGAGCGAACTCCACACCGTCACCCAGCCGAGCGACTCCTTGAAGCCGGGGGCGTGCGCCTTCTTGTTGAAGACCCCCAGGTCGAGCAGCAGCATGACGGCCACGCCGGCGAGGAAGGCGGCGTAGAACCAGGGCGAGACGGCGAGGTGCGGCGGCGGCGCTGGCGGCATGGCGTCGTTGGCGGGTGGGTCGCGGTTCGGCGGGCTTCGGGCTTCGGGCTTCGGAGCGGCACAGTCTGCCGACAGCCTGCGCCAGGGATCCGTCAAGACGGCGCAAGAATCCATGCCCGATCGGGGCGATCCGGCCCCGCCGGGCCGCGGGTTGTCGTTTGCCCGCCCCGCGGACGACGCCTACTCTCTTCGCCCGCCGAACGCGCCGCGCCGTCCTGGACGGCTGGCACGACCGGTTGGCCCGCCCTACCTTGCCCGGTCCGGCCCCGCCGCACCGACCGCCGCGCCCCGAACCAGAGACGCCATGAAGTCCCGCAGCAAGCCCGACTTCCCCCTGATCGATCGCATCACCCGCCGCGCCTTCGCCCACATGGTGGCGATGATCCACGTGGCCAACAACCGGCCGGACGCGGACAAGACCGACCCCAAGGTCGGCGGCCACCCGGCGGCGTGCGCTTCGAGCCTCGACTTCCTGGCGGCGCTGCACCTCGTCGTGCGCGAGCCCGGCGACTTCGTCTGCTGCAAGCCGCACGCCTCCCCCGCCGACCACGCCCTCAACCACGCGCTCGGCCTGTTCCGCCACGCCGACGGCCGCTGGTTCGACGACGCCGAGGCCGAGGCGGTGATGACGCGCCTGCGCAGTTTCTCGCACGACGGCAAGCCGGTGTTCCAGAGCTACCACGCCGAGGCCGACCCGGACGGCTGGCGCTTCCTGCCGTCGGGCTCGGTCGGCATCCCGCCGGTCAACGCCGCGTACCTGTCGCTCGCCTACCGCTACGCGCGCCAGCACGGCTGGGACGTCGCCGAGCCGCACTTCTGGTGCATGATGGGCGACAGCGAGTTCCGCGAAGGCTCGCTGCTGGAGGTGATGCCCGAGGTCGCCGAGCGCGAACTGGGCAACGTCACCTGGATCGTCGACTACAACCGCCAGAACCTCGACGGCACGCGCATCCCGAACAACCGCGGCCTGCAGGGCACCGACGCCGACCGCATCGAGCGCACCGCGGTCGCCAACGGCTGGGAGGTCATCCAGCTGCGCCACGGCGGCTACCGCGAGCAGGTGTTCGCCAAGAAGGGCGGCGAGGCGCTGCGCAAGGTCTTCGAGCAGGGCTTCACCGACTACCACTACCAGGCGCTGCTGTGGAAGCGCGACGGCAAGCTGATGCGCGAGGCGCTGCTCGCCGAGGACAAGTCGCTCAAGGCGCTGCTCGACACGCTGGGCGACGCCGACCTCGTCCGCCTGTTCTACGACACCGGCGGCCACGACCACGCCGCGATCGTCGACGCCTTCGAGCGCAGCAAGCTCGACACGCGCCGACCGACGCTGATCATCGCCCACACGATCAAGGGCCGCGGCCTGCAGTGCGTCGCCGCCAACGGCAACCACTCGGCGATGCCCGAGGAGAGCGAGGTCGCCGAGATCCTCGCCGGCCATGGCCTGACGCTGGAGCGCCCGTTCGTGCGCTGGGCGGCGGGCACTCCGGAGGCGCGCTTCCTCGCCGAGCGCGGCGCGGCGGTGCGCCAGGGCATCGAGGCCCTGGAGCAGGAGGGCAAGCGGAACCGCGCGCGCGTGCAGGCGCAGATCGACGCGCAGGGCGGCATGCCGGCGTCGCTCGACATCAACCTGAAGCTGGCGCCGACCACGCACACGCAGTGGATGTGGGGCCAGCTGGCCGCCAAGCTCGTTCGCATCGGCGTCTACGACGAGCTCGCCAAGGCCGGCAAGGAAGGCAAGGCGGGCAAGGCGCCGACCGCCGACGAGTCGAAGTGGAACCCGCTCGCCGACCTGATGATGACGATGGCGCCGGACGTCGGCACGTCGACCAACATCAATCCGGCGATGGACGAGAAGATCTTCGGCCCCAAGCACGACGAGAACTGGGAGTCGAAGCTCGACCTGCACGAGCGCCTGCGGCCGGAACTGGCGCCGACCGACGAGGCCTGGACGCGGCACATCCGCTTCGAGATCGCCGAAGCCAACTGCATGAGCGCGGTCGGCAGCTTCGGCAAGATGGACCACGTCGCCGGCATCCCCTTCCTGCCGATGATGACGGTCTACGACTTCTTCATCAAACGCGCCCTCGACCAGCTGTACTACGACCTCTACTGGGGCAGCTCGTTCGTCCTCGTCGGCACGCCGAGCGGCATCACGCTGGCGCCCGAGGGCGCGCAGCACAGCTGGAAGAGCGACATCCAGATCCCCAACCTGATCACGTGGGAGCCGGCGTTCGCGGTCGAGCTGGAGTGGATCCTCTGCGACGCGATCCGCCGCCACTTCGCCCACGACAACAAGGGCCGCAGCGGCGTGCTCGTGCGCGCCGTGACGCGCGCGCTGCACCAAAAGGACCTGCTCGACTGGCTGAAGAAGCAGGCGAAGTGGAAGCGCGAACTCCCGGCCGGCGCCGAGCTCGGACTCACCGCCCAGGACGGCGGCCTGCACGAGGCCGAGGTGCCGCACGCCGGCGACGCCGAGATCCTCGCCGCGCTCAAGCACGACGTGCTCGCCGGCGGCTACCGCCTGATCGACTGGCGCGGCTATCGCGGCTACCAGCCTGGCGAGAACGTCGTCGAGCTGTTCGTCATGGGCGCGCTGGTGCCCGAGGCGATCGAGGCCAGCAAGCTGCTGCTCGACCGCGGCGTCTACGCCAACGTCACCGTCGTCACCTCGCCGGACCTGCTGTGCGGCGAGCTCGGCCGCAAGAACGGCTTCCAGCACCTCGTGCAGACGCTCGGCGTCAACGGCCGCCTGCACCTGCGCCCGGCCGGCAAGGGCGCTGCGGGCCCGCTCGGCCCCGGCGACGTCGTCGACCTCGCCGGCCGCCGCGTGCCGATCGTGTCGGTGCACGACGGCGAGATCGGCCTGCTCGACAACCTCGGCTCGCTGGTCGGCGTGCAGCAGGTCGCCAAGGCGGTGGTCAAGTTCAGCAAGTCGGGCACGCCCGCGCACATCTTCCGCTACCACGGCCTGCACGGCGAAGGCATCGCCGAGGCCTGCGGCCAGGCGCTGGCGCAAACGGCCCTGGAGACCGTGCAACTGCACGGCGAGGCGCTGGCGGCGCTGCGCGGCCTGCAGGACCGGCCGGCCGGCGATTGGCGCGAACTCTGGCCGAATCCGGTCTGACCGCCGCGACGAAAACCGACCACCGGCCCGGGGGCCGCCGCGCGCCGGCGCGCCTGCGACCGGCAGGCGGCGGCCCGCCCCGTCCACCCGACGCGCTCCCGCGATGACCGCCTACACGCCGTTCCCGTCCCGCCGTCCCAGTTCGCTGCCGCTGGTCGTCGCCGGCGCCGCCTTCGCGCTCGCCGTCTACCTGGCGCTCGACCGCGGCGGCTACTTCACGCCAGCACCGCGCGGCGAACCGCGCACGGTGACGCCGCGCGGCGACCTCGCCGGCATGGAACAGACGTTCGTCGAGGTGTTCCAGCGCTGCTCGCCGTCGGTCGCGCACATCAACACGTCGGCGCTCGTGCGCACCGGTTGGGGCCGCGTCGCCGAGCAGCGCGGCTCCGGCAGCGGCTTCGTCTGGGACCGCGCCGGTACGGTCGTCACCAACCACCATGTCGTCGAGAACGCCACCGAGGTGCAGGTCAGCGTCGGCGGGCGCAACTTCCGCGCCGACGTGCTGGCGTCGTCGCCGGCGCACGACCTCGCGGTGCTGCGCTTGCGCGGCGGGGTCGGCGAACTCGTGCCGCTCGCCGTCGGCGCCTCGGCGGACCTCAAGGTCGGTCAGACCGCGATCGCGATCGGCAATCCGTTCGGCTTCGACCAGACGATGACCACCGGCATCGTCAGCGCGCTCGAACGCAGCCTGGAGAAACCCGACGGCGGCCTGATGCACGGCCTGATCCAGGTCGACGCCGCGATCAACCCAGGCAACTCGGGCGGGCCGCTGCTCGACTCCGCCGGCCGCCTCGTAGGCGTCACCACGGCGATCTACTCGCCGAGCGGCGCCAATGCCGGCATCGGCTTCGCCGTGCCGGTCGACCTGGTCAACGAGATCGTGCCGCGCCTGCTCGGCGGCAAGTCGACGACGGCGATCCTCGGCGTGAGGACGCAGTACACCAGCTACCGGCTCGACGGCGACCTCGGCTACGCCGCGGGCGCGATCGTGACCGAGGTCGTCGATGGCTACGGCGCCGCGGCGGCGGGCTTGCGGCCGTTCCGCATCACGACGACGGCACGCGGCGACGTCATCGAACAGTACGGCGACGTGCTGGTCGCGATCGACGGCAAGCCGCTGCGCACCTTCGACGAACTGCCCCGGCTGCTCGCCGGCCGCAAGCCCGGCGACACGGCGAAGGTCACCGTCGTGCGCGGCCTGCCGGAGCAGCCGCAGGCCGTCGACCTGACGGTGAAGTTGACGGCGGCAGGCGAAGGGCTGCGCTCCGGCTCGTGATCCGCGCCGCCGCGCGCGCGCCAGGGCCGGTCGGTCATCGGCCGGCGCGACGGCCGGCGCCGGTGAAGCGCCGCCTGTCGGACGCGAGGCTCGGGCAATCGACCAGCGCCACGGCCTGCGCGTACAGCGGGATCCCGGCCGGAAACTCGGCGGCGTAGCGCGACACCACGGCGAGGCCGTCGGCATCGAGCGAGCGCACGTCCAGCACGACGCCACCGGCGAGCGGCGGCGGCAGCAGGTCGACGAAGTGCGCCAGCCGCGGCGACAGCGATGCGACCAGCAGGGCCGGCGCACCGGCGAGGGACGGCGCGGCGGGAATCGGCACGCCTCCGGGGCAGGTCGGGCCGTCGCGCTGCGGCTTCGCGGGCGGCAGCGGCGGGGGGCGCGCGCCCGTCGCCGCGGCCGGCGCCAGGTCCGCATCGACGGCCGGGACGCACGGCTTGGTGGCGACGACGGCCGCCGCCGCACCGCCGTCGGGCCGCTCGATGAACACGCCGACCTCGGGGCGGCGCGCCACCGCCAGCGTGAAGTCGATCTTGCCCGGGCGCTGGGCGATGCCGAGCTCGGCCTGCAGCAGCTGCTGCGGCGGGGCCGCGGCAGCGGCAACGGCGGCGAGGGCGAACGAAACGGCGAGATGGATGGTCGGCACGGGACGTTCCTCACGTCTGGCCCGCCGGTCGGCTGGGCCGGCGGCGGGCGACACCCAACCAGGGGGTTGGGAACCTGCGGTGGCACGCGCCTCCGCTCGCCAGTCCCCCGCCAGCCAGCCGCGGTTCGCGCCAGCGATCCAAGCGGAATTCCGAACGGCGTCCGCCGCGCGCCGGCAGCGCCCGGCGGCGACGCGTGAGTTCGCGGCAGCAGCCGCGAGGCACGCCCGCAAACGACCCCGCGCCGATGGCAGGAACATCCTGCGATCGGCGCGTACGGTGGGCAGCGCGTACGGCAACGCATCACGACGCACGGCGAAGCGTCGGCCCGAGCGAACTGGGCGGCGTCACCAGCGGTGCCAGCCGCCGCAGGGCGCGCCGCGGCCGCGGCAGCGCCGGCAGGCCGTCGCTGACGACCGTGGCGACGACGCCGACCGTGGCGCCGACGAGCATCGGCGACACGCCGCCGAGGAACGCGCCGGTCACGGCTTCCAGGCCGCCGCGGACCGCGAGCAACAGGACCAGCGCGCCGAGGCCGATGCGCTCGGCCTGGCTGCGCGCGAGCGGACCGATGGCGAGCACCGCCATCGCGGACCACGCCAGCGTCGCGAGCACGGCGCCCGCCGGCAGCACGGCGACGCCGATCCACGCCGCCGCCGTGCGGATGCACCATTCGTAGCCGGCGACGAGCGCGGCGGCGACCGCGCCGATGCGAAGGACGTGAAGGACGAAGCTGGGCAACGTGTTCATGTGGGTTCGAGGGTTCGGGTCGCGGCGATGGCCGCGGCACGTCACCGCCCCGCCAGCGCTGCGCGGACCGCGCCACGATTGCAGGCAGATGGCTGCGAGCCGTTGGCGAACATCGCCTTGCGCTCCAGGTCGTCAACGGCTGCGGCGGCGTGCGCCGCCGGCGACTGCCGCGGCGTGCCCCGCGCGCTACCGTGGCGGCATGGAGCCGTCGCCCTCGCGTCCAAGCCTGCGGGATCGCATCGCCGCGGCCTATCCGCAGCTGCTGCAGGTCGCTGCGCGCGTCGTGCACCGGCGGACGCAGGCCGCCGCCCGCGCGAAGGTGACTCCGACCGAGGTGCTGCACGACGCCTTCCTCGAACTCGATCGCGAGGAACACCAGCGCGAGGCAGCCAGGCGCTCGCTGCTCGGCGACCGACCCGACACGCTGCTGCGCGCCTGCATCGGCGCCGCCTGCCGCGATGCGCTGATCGCGCGCCTGCGCGCGCAGGGCCGCCAGAAGCGCGGCGGCGCGGCGCAGCACGAGCCGCTGCACTCGCAGATCGCGCTCGACGGCGACGCGCGCGACACCCTCGACGTGCACGACGCGATCGAGTCGATCCGCGCCGAGGACGCCGAACTGGCCGAGCTGATCGACCTGCGCGTCTTCGCCGACCTGTCGGTGCCCGAGTGCGCGCAGTTGCTCGGCACGTCGGCGCGCTCGGTCGACCGGCAGTGGGCGCTGGCCAAGGCGATGCTGCGGCAGCGGCTCGGATGAGCGACGCCGCGCGACGACTGCGGCGACGCGAAGTGTTCGACGCCGCTCTCGACCTGCCGCCCGACGCGCGCGCGCCGTACGTGCGGGCGCAGGCCGCCGACGATCCGCCGCTGCGCGACGAGTTGCTCGAACTGGTCGCGCTGGCGGCGGGCGGTTCGACCTACCTGCGCGACACGTCGGCCGCGGCGCTGCCGCCGCCGCCCGACGCCGACGAACCGGCGATCTACGCCATCCTGCTCGGCGCGCCCGAGGGCACGGTCGAAGCCGCGCTGGCCGGGCTCGGCGGCGGCGATCCCGAACGCAGCCGCCGCGTGCGCGCCATCGCGTCCTGGTTGGCCACCGCCGGCGACGCCCGACGCCAGGGCGAGGACATGCTGCGGCGCTTGCGGCGTTTGTGGGCGCCGGAGCGCCATCGACGGCGCTACACGGCGCTGGGGCGCCTCGGCGGCGGCGGCTTCGGCACGCTCGAACTGGCGCACGACGAGCTGCTCGGCCGCAAGGTCGCCCGCAAGACGATCGGCGCCCGGCATGGCGCATCGCTGCTGCAGATCCATCCCGAGCTCGTCCACCGTTTCCTCGACGAGGCGCAGTCGGCAGCACAGCTCGCGCACCCGGCGATCCCGCCGGTGCACGACGTCGGCGTCACCGAGCTGGGCGTGCCGTTCTTCACCATGCGGTACGTGCGCGGCGACTCGCTCGACGAGCTGATCGCGCGCCACGAGGCCGGCGATCCGTCCTGGCCGCTGGTGCGCCTCGTGCGCGTCGTCGTCGACGTGGCGAGCGCGCTCGACCACGCGCACGCCAAGCAGGTCGTGCACCGCGACGTCAAGCCGTCGAACGTCATGGTCGGCCGCTTCGGCGAAGCCTGCCTGATCGACTGGGGGCTGGCGCTGCTGCATCGCGCCGACTCGGCGGCGAGCGGCGCGTCGGTCGCCGTCAGCGACCGCGACGCCGAGCTGGAGGCGCGACCGATGGGCACGCATGGGTACGCGGCCCCCGAGCAATGGCGCGGCCACGCGGGTCCGCTGGCCGACGTCTACTCGGTCGGCGCCATCCTGCACCGCATCCTCGCGGCCGCCGCGCCAGGGGAACATGCTGACGCGGCGATGCGGCGCGACCCGGGACTCGCCGCCGTGGCCCAGCGGGCGATGGCGAACGATCCGCTGCTGCGGCAGGAATCGATGGCGCGGTTGCGCGCCGACCTCGTCGCCTGGCTCGACGGGCGCGCCCCGGCGCCGGGGCGCGCGCGCTCGCGGCTGGCGGGCGCGCTGGCCGCGGCGCGACGTTGGCTCGGCGCGGCCCGCGAACGGGTCGCAGCGCCGCCGCCGCCGGTCGCGCGCGCCCCGGCGGCGGCGACGGTGGCGACGCTGGTCGCCGCCGACCGCAGCCACCGCACCACCCGCGATCCGGTGCTGCAGCGCATCGCCGAGCTCGGCGTCGCGCCGGCGTCCGTGCACGACCTCGGCGCCTTGGCGGCAGGCGGCGAAGCGTGGCTGTCCCTCGGCCGCGATCTGCGGCTGCAGCGCAAGGTAGCCATCAAGTCGCGGCGGCGGGCTGGCGCGAACGGGCTGTCGCCCGACGCCATCGATGCCTTCTTCGACGAAGCCCGCATCGCCGCGCAGCTCGACCATCCGTCCGTGCTGGTTCCGTACGACCTCGCGCTGTCGGCGCACGACGACGTGTGCATGCTGCTGCCGCTCGCCCGCGGCGGCGACCTCGAACAGCGTGCGAGCCAGTCGGCCGCTGCGAACGATGCCTGGCGGCTCACCGCCCCGCTGCTGCTGCAGGCCAGCCGCGGCCTCGCCTGGGCGCACGCCAAGGGCGTCGTCCATTGCGACGTCAAGCCGGGCAACATCGTGCTCGGCCAGCACCAGGACGCCTACCTCGCCGACTGGGGACTCGCACGCTTGCTGCCTGGCCGGGCGGCGGAACTCGCCTCGACGCTGCAGGCCGGATCGATCATCGCGCGCCGTGCCGCCGCCGCGACCATGGGGTTCGTCGGCACGCTTGCGTACGCGTCGCCCGAACAGGCTGCCGGCCGGCCGGCGAGCCGCAGCGACGACGTGTTCGCGCTCGGGGGCGTGCTGTTCCGGCTGCTCGCCGGCCGCGCACCGCGCGCCGACGGCGCACCGCGCGACGCCGACCTGGCGGCCGGGCTCGCCGCCGCCCGCGCGCAGCCGATCCCGCCGGTGCGCAGCGTGGCGCGCCACGCGCCGAAGGCGCTGGCGGCCGTATGCGACCAGGCGCTGCAGTTCCGGCCCGAAGACCGCCACGTCGACGCCGCCGAGTTCGCGCAGGCGCTCGAAGTCGCGCTGTTGCGCGCGCGCTGAGCGCCTGGGAACGAGAGCGTGCTGCAGGCTTCCGGATTGCCCCTGGCGGCCGCCAGCGCGTCCGCGCCGCCGCCCGCCCGGAGTGAAGCGACCCTGCCCGACGCGCCGGGACCGACCCGCAGCGGCGACGGCCCGGCCGTCAGCCGCCGAGCGCCGCGAGCTTCGCCTCGACCACCTGCTCGCGCGCATCGAAGCGCGGCAGCTTGATGTGCCGGGCAAGCGCCGCGTCGATCGCGGCCGCCGGCGCGAGCCCGACCAGTTCGCTCTCGGCGACCTGCACGCCCCTCTGCGCCGCGAGCTCCTGCACGCGATCGAACACCGTGCGCAGCGACGTCGTCTCGAAGTCGAGCAGGTTCATCGACACCTGCGCCAGCTTCTTGTCGTCGAGGAAGAATCCCATCGCCTGCACCTTCTTGAAGCCGCCGTCCTTCTCGCGCACGGCCTTGGCGATGTCCTTGGCCAATTGCACGTCCTCGGTCGCGAGGTTGACGTTGTAGGCGATCAGGAACTTGCGCGCGCCGACGGCGACCGCGCCAGCGGTCGGGTGCAGCCGCGCCGGGCCGAAGTCCGGCATGAACTCGGGGTCGACGCCGACCAGCGCCTGCAGGCCCTCGAACTCCTTGTTGCGGAAGTTGCCGAGCACGCGCCGCGACTCTCGCGTGCAGGCTTCCGCGTAGAGGAACACCGGCAGCCCGAGTTCCTGGCCGATGCGCGCGCCGACCGACTTCGCGGTCGCCACCGCGTCGGCCATCGTCGCGCCGGCGAGCGGCACGAACGGGCAGACGTCCATCGCGCCCATGCGCTTGTGCTCGCCCTTGTGACCGCGCAGGTCGATCGCGGCCATCGCCGTCTTGGCCCCGAGCACCGCCGCGTCGGCGATCGCCGGCGCCGGGCCGGCCAGCGTGACCACGGCGCGGTTGTGGCTGGCGTCGAGTTCGGCGCCGAGGCACCGGACGCCCGGCGCCGCGGTCATCGCGGCGACGAGGCGGTCGACCAGCGCGCGGTCGCGGCCTTCGGAGAAGTTGGGGACGAACATCAGCATGGCGGCATCTTCGCAGCCTTGCAGAGTTCGCGCAACCGACTTCCCGACCTACCCTTACGATGGAACCGGCGACCGCAACGAGGCTCGGCAGGCGAGCTGCCTTCACCCATCCCGTCACCCATTCCGACAACGCGCGCGAAGCCTACGGTACGGAGCGAGGCTCGCTGCCGGCGCTTCGTCCTGCCGCTGCTGCGGCCATCGACGTCGAGCCGGCCGAGCTCGTCGCGCGCTGGCTCGCGGCGCTGTCGCCGTCGGCTCGGCGAGCCTACCGGCGCAGCTTGGCGAGGTTCACCGCTTGGGCGATCGAAGGTGCCGCCGACCCGACCGCCGGCTTGCGGTTGCTCGTTGGCCTCGACGCCGGCCGCGCCGGCGAGCTCGTGAGGCGTTGGCGCGACGAGCTCGCGGCGTCCGGCCTCGCGTCGGGCTCGGTCGCCGGCTACGTCGTCGCGCTCGGTTCGCTCGTGTCGGCCGCGCGTCGCGCCGGC
>JBKDXM010000129.1:0-30010 GCA_046306335.1 Planctomycetota bacterium | reverse complement strand
GACCATGGCGAGCAGCGCAGCCAACAGCTGCGGCTTGAGCTTGCGGCGCGCCTTGCAGAAGGCTGCAGCAGAGACGGGCTCGCTGCACCCCAAAGCGATCCCCGAGCGCCCGGCTTCCTCCCAGAACGCGTCGAGCATGAGGCCGTAGCCGCGACGGCCTGCATCGGCTGCCATGAAGAGCAGCAGGGTGATCAGCAACCTGGGAGTCAGCGGACCAGCTCGAGTGAAGTCCGTGGCCTTGCTGCGACTGCCCGTCTTCCACGTCGCTTCGAGCATTCTCTTGCCGAGACTCACCAGCGCTTCGTTGAGCGCAGGGAACACGACGCCGCCGGATTCGGTCAGCCATTTGCGTGCCAAACTGCTGACGATTCATTGTTGCCTCGAGAATTTTATGTCGGCTTCTGCCGAGGGCGCATTCTATCACAGCCGCTGCGGGGCTTCACGCGCAGACACAGGCTTGATCAGCGGCGGAGCGAGCATCACGGCAGATCGCCAACTTCGTGTGTCAAGTTAATGGCATTGCTTTCATGGCTTCCTCAGCCCGTGGGCACGACTGCTCGACTGGTTGGCCGCGAAGTACGGGCTCCTGTTCGTGGTGAGCGCTGGCAACGACACGGCACCCCATTTCGAACTCTCAGTGCCTCGACAGCAGATCCAGGGAATGGATGGCGAGGCGCTTCAGGCGGCGGCACTTGCTGCGTTGGTCAACAACGCACGTCATCGTGCAATCCTCGCGCCTGCCGAGGCGGTCAACGCGCTGACGGTCGGCGCGAGCCACTCGGATGCCGCCGCGGTCGAGCCGCCGGCGAACCTACGAGAACTGGTTGGACGCTGAGACCTGCCTGCTCCCTACGGTTGTGTCGGGCTGGGATACCGGCGTGCGATCAAGCCTGATGTTCTCGCGCCCGGTGGCAGGGCTTGGTATCGGGAGTCGATCACGAGTTCAGAGTTCGCCCGATTCGAACTGAATTCTGGACGCCGCGGAGCGGGTGTCGAGCACGCTTGTCCAGGATCGTATGGAATCGCCGACGCGACTGGGAGGTCGGCGGGCACGAGCAACTCGACTGCTCTTTGCTCCCGCAGCTTGGCGTTCGCCCACGATGCCCTTCAGCAGCTGCTCGATGGCAACGGCCGAGATGGCCTATCAACTGGGCACGAGGCGTTGTTGCTCCGGGCCCTCGCAGTGCACACGGCTACATGGGGAGATGCTCGTCAGCAGATCGAGCCGCTCCTGGAGCAGAACGGTGCCGGCAACCGCGTGCGTGAACACGTGGCCAGGTTCCTCGGTTACGGGTTCCTTCGTCCAGACCGCATGATGGCGTGCACTGAGCAACGGGCGACGATGCTCGGGTTCGGAGTGCTAGAGGCAGACGAGGCGCACCAGTTTGCGGTTCCCGTACCTGTCGCACTTGGTCCGCACGTCGGCGTGAAGCGGTTCACCGTGACCCTGGCCTGGTTCTCTCCGATCAACCCCAGACACCGGGAGTATCGACGAGCATCCCTCTGGTTCGACCTGCAAGACGAAGTGCTTCGCATGGACCGGACGCAAGCCGACTGGAATGCCGTGAAGCGCGGGACGATCCAGCACGAGATTTACGAAGGACAACGCGCCAGCGCGGTGGGCGACGCAGCTTCGATCCTCGTGCGAGTGAACTGCCGCGCCTTGGCCGGCGCGCTCACGGAGCCGGTGGCGTATGCGCTGGCATGCTCGCTCGAAGTCGAAGACGGCGTTCCGATTCCTGTCTACCAGGAAGTCCGACAGCGACTGCAAGTACGCGTTCCTGCTTCGGGTGGTCCAAGGTAAACGGCCCGACGCAGGTCCGCCGGTGGCCCCGTTGGCCGTGACCGCATCGGGTTTAGGCCGGCATCCGTACGGGGCTAGCCATGCCATGCATCGCCGGCAGGCGGTGCATTGGTAGACCGATTCGAGCGCAGGCCTGGGCCACCGGCAGCCGCGTCGAGATTGGGACGATTGCCGGCGGCGGCGGTAGCGCCCCGCCGCGGCGTGGCGCCCTGCAGGCAGCAGAAAGTGGTGGGCCGTGCAGGATTCGAACCTGCGACTTCGACCTTGTGACGATCGCACTCTACCAACTGAGTTAACGGCCCGTCCGAGCTGCCGAACGGCGCGGGGCTCCGTAGCCCTGCGGGGCGGAAGAAGGTAGCTCGCGGATCCGCGGCGTGCAAGCCTGCGGTGGCGGGCGCGGACCAGCGTGGGACGCACCGGCGGGGCGCGATCCGCGCGCGCTCGGCCCGAACGGGCGGTCGCGCCGCCGTCGGCGCCGACCGCCCGCCGCCGGGCGGCTCGTCGACGACTCAGTCGCCGAACACGAATCCCTGCGCCAGCGGCAGGCTCGTCCCGAAGTTCACCGTGCTGGTCTGGCGGCGCATGTAGACCTTCCAGCTGTCGCTGCCGCTCTCGCGGCCGCCGCCGGTCTCCTTCTCGCCGCCGAACGCGCCGCCGATCTCGGCGCCGCTGGTGCCGATGTTGACGTTGGCGATGCCGCAGTCGCTGCCGGCCGCCGACAGGAAGCGCTCGGCGTCGCGGACGTTCATGGTGAAGATCGAGCTCGACAGGCCCTGCGGCACGTCGTTGTTGGCCGCGATGGCCTCGTCGATCGACTTCACCGGCACGATGTAGAGGATCGGCGCGAACGTCTCCTCCTTGACGATCGGCAGGGTGCGGTCGCAGCGCACGATCGTCGGCTCGACGTAGGCGCCGCCCTTGCAGCCCTTGACGCTGGCGCGCTTGCCGCCGACCACGACCTTGCCGCCCTGCTCGACCGCGGCCTTGACGGCATGGTCGAAGGCCTTGGCGCTGGCCTCGTCGATCAGCGGGCCGACGAGCGTCTTCTTGTCCATCGGGTTGCCGATGCGGCACTGCGCGTAGGCCTTGACCAGCCGCGCCTGCAGGTCGTCGACGACCGCCTCGTGCACGAGCAGGCGGCGCGTCGTGGTGCAGCGCTGGCCGGCGGTGCCGACGGCGCCGAAGACGATGCCGCGCACGGCGAGCGCGAGGTCGGCGTCGGCCATCACGGCGATGGCGTTGTTGCCGCCGAGCTCCAGCAGCGAACGGCCGAAGCGCTGCGCCACGCGCGGGCCGACGATGCGGCCCATGCGGGTGCTGCCGGTCGCGCTGACCAGCGGGATCGACGGATCGTCCAGCAGCGCGCCGCCGACGGTGAGGTCCGGGCCGATGACGAGGCCGACCAGCGCGGCCCATTCCTTGCCGAGCACCTCGGCCGCGATCTTCGTCATCGCGATCGCGGTCAGCGGCGTCTTCAGCGACGGCTTCCACAGGCAGCTGTCGCCGCAGACCAGCGCCAGCATCGAGTTCCATGCCCAGACGGCGATCGGGAAGTTGAACGCCGTGATGATCCCGACCGTGCCGAGCGGGTGCCACGTCTCGCGCATGTGGTGGTTGGGCCGCTCGCTCGCGATCGTGAGGCCGTACAGCTGGCGCGACAGGCCGACGGCGAAGTCGGCGATGTCGATGCACTCCTGCGCCTCGCCGAGGCCTTCCTGCAGGATCTTGCCGGCTTCGAGCGAGACCAGCTTGCCGAGCAGCTCCTTCTTGTCGCGGAAGGCGTTGCCGATCTGGCGCACGTACTCGCCGCGCTTGGGCGCGGGCAGCTCGCGCCAGCGCAGGAACGTCGCGTGCGCAGCCTTGCTGACCGCCGCGTAGTCCTGCGGCGTCGCCATCTGCACGGTCCCGATCTCGGAGCCGTCGATCGGCGAACGCACGGTCAGCGTCTCGCCCTTGGTCTTGCGCCACGCGCCGTCGAAGGCGCCCGAGTTGGTCTTGCCGAGGCCGAGCTGGGCCAGGAAGGAGAGATCCATGGGGCGAGCATGGTGCCCGGCGGGGCGGGCGACGCAAGGCGCGGGCGCGGCCGGCGGCGGCGGGCGGCGGCGGCGGCGGTCCGGGCCGCCCAGCCGTCCGCTGCCGGACGTTGTTCCTTGGCTTCCCGGCGGCACCCGGCTACCAACGGCGCGTGCTCCTCTCGACGAACGAACTCCAGGGCGCGCTGCTCGAACTCGCGCTGCTGTTCGCGCTGTGCGTCGGCGTCGCGGTCACGTTCCACCGCTTCCGGTTGCCGCCGATCGTCGGCTTCCTGGTCGCCGGCGTGCTCGTCGGCCCCAACGCCATCGGGCTCGTGCAGCACAAGGCGATGGTCGAGCACCTCGCCGAGGTCGGCGTCGTGGTGCTGCTGTTCGCGGTCGGCCTGGAGGTGCCGCTCGGGCAGATCCAGCGCCTGCGCCGCGCCATCTTCGTCGGCGGCGGTCTGCAGATCGTCGGCACGATCGCGGCGACCGCCGCCGTGGCGATGGCCTTCGGCGCGTCGTGGCAGCTCGGCGTGCTGCTCGGCTTCCTGATCGCGCTGTCGAGCACGGCGGCGGCGACCAAGATCCTGGTCGACCAGGGCGAACTGGCGGCGCCGCACGGCCGCGTCGTGCTCGGCGTGATGATCGCGCAGGACCTCGCGGTCGTGCCGATGATCCTGCTGCTGCCGTTCGTCGTCGGCGGCGGCGACGGCGGCGCGGCCTCGCCGCTGCGTTCGCTCGCCAACCTCGGCCTGCTCGCCGCCGTGCTCGCCGCGGCGCGGTTGTTGGTCGGGCCGCTGGTGCGGCTGGTTGCGCGCACGCGCAACCGCGAGCTGTTCGTGCTGTTCCTGGCGACGTGGTGCCTGTCGCTCGCCGCCGTCACCGCCGCGCTGGAACTGTCGCTCGCGCTCGGCGCCTTCCTCGCCGGCGTGCTGCTCGCCGACTCCGACCACCACAGCCAGGCCGCGGCCGAGACCGAGCCGTTCCGCGACGCCTTCGCCAGCCTGTTCTTCGTTTCGATCGGCATGCTGTTCGACGCCGGCGTCGTCGCCGAGCGGCCGCTCGCGGTCGGCGTCGGCCTCGCCGCGGTGCTGGTCGGCAAGGCCGCGCTGATGGCGTTCGCCGTCGGACGGCTCGGCCAGCCGCGCTGGGTGCAGCTGCGCGCGGCGCTGACCGCCGCGCAGGTCGGCGAGTTCTCGTTCGTGCTGGTGCAGCTCGCCAAGCAGAAGAACAAGGAACTGCTCGCCGGCGACCTGGAGCGCGTGTTCCTCGTCGTCGCGGTGTTGTCGATCGCGGTGACGCCGCTGCTGTACGCGCTCGGCAAGCGGTTGGCGGCGCGCGCCCGCGACGCGGCGGCGCCGGCGGCCGTCGGCACGGCGGGCAGCACGGCGGGCAGCGCTGCCGGCAGCACTGCCGGCAGCGGCGAGGCGGCCGACGGCCACCACGCCGGCATCCCCAAGCGCGAGCACGCGATCGTCGTCGGCTTCGGCCCGACCGGCCGCACGATCGCCGCGGGCCTGCAGGCCGCCGGCGTGCCGTACGTCGTCGCCGAGATGAACGCCGACACGGTCAAGGCCGAGAAGCTGAAGGGCACGCCGATCGTGCTCGCCGACTGCACGCGCCAGCACGCGCTGGAGGCGCTCGGCGTGCACGGCGCGCAACTGCTCGTGCTCGCGGTCAACGACGGCGCCGCGACGAGCCGCATCGCGCAGCTGGCCCGGCAGCTCGCGCCCGACCTGCACGTGCTGGCGCGCTCGACGTACACCGCCGAGGCCGACGGCCTGCGCCGCGCCGGCGCGACCGACGTCGTGCCGCAGGAGCTGGAGGCCTCGGTCGAGATGCTGGTGCGCACGCTGCGGCGTTTCCTCGTCGCCGACGACGAGATCGGCCGGCAGGTCCGCGGCGTGCGCGCGCGCGCCGGCGGCGAGCGGCTCGCCGAGGTCGCCGGCGGTGAGGCGGCGCAACTCGCCGAGTTCGTGCCGGGCATCGGCTTCGCGGTCTTCCGCGTGCAACCGGCCGCCGACTGCCTGCACCGCACGCTCGCCGAGGTCGGCATCCGCCGCCGCACCGGCTGCAGCGTCGTCGCCGTCCGCCGCGAGGGCGAGAACCTCGGCGCGATCACGCCCGACACGGTGCTCGCGCCCGGCGACGCGGTCGTCGTCATCGGTCCCAAGGCCCGGCTCGCCGACGCCGCGGCGATGTTCGCCGACCCGGGCCGGGTAGGCTGACCGCATGGCCGCAGCCAAGAAGGCTCCCAACTACACGCTCTGGTCGATCGTCTGCCTGCTGCTCAGCGTGCCGCTGGCGCTGTCGTTCTACCAACGGCGGCTGCGCGAGCCGGTGCAGGTCGTGCGCTTCGCGACGTTCAACGTCGCGCTCAACCGTCCGGCCGCCGGCGCCCTGCTGCAGGAACTGCGCGGCGGCGGCAGCGAGGCCGGCAAGCGCCACGCCGCGATCGTGCAGCGCGCGCAGCCGGACGTGCTGCTGCTGTGCGAACTCGACCACGACGACGCCGGCGCGGCCGTGAAGGCCTTCGCCGAAGAGTACCTCGCGGTCAGCCAGCAGGGCCTCGCGCCGATCCGCTACGAGTTCACCTTCGTCGCGCCGAGCAACACCGGCGAGCCGACCGGGCGCGACCTCGACCGCGACGGCCGCAGCGACGGCCCCGGCGACGCGCACGGCTACGGCGCGTTCCCCGGCCAGTACGGCATGGCGCTGCTGTCGCGCCACCCGATCCTCGCCGACCGCGCGCGCACCTTCCGGACGCTGCCGTGGTCGGCGCTGCCCGGCGCGCTGCGGCCCGAAGGCCACTACGACGACGCGACCTGGGCGCAGCTGCGGCTGTCGAGCAAGAGCCACTGGGACGTGCCGATCGGCGTCGGCGCGCAGATCGTGCACGCGCTGTGCGCGCATCCGACGCCGCCGGCGTTCGACGGGCCCGAGGACCGCAACGGCCGCCGCAACCACGACGAAGTCCGCTTCTGGGTCGACTACCTGACGCCCGGCAAGGCCGAGTGGATCGTCGACGACGCCGGCACGGCGGGCGGCCTGCCCGACGGCGCACACTTCGTCGTGCTCGGCGACCTCAACTGCGACCCGGTCGACGGCGACAGCCGGCGCGAGGCGTTGGCGGCGCTGCTCGGGCACGTTCGGGTGTCCGACCCGCAGCCGCGCAGCAGCGGCGGCGTCGAGTGGAGCCGCAAGCAGTTCGGCACCAACGCGACGCACGGCGGCGACGCCAGCCTCGACACCGGCGACTTCGAGGACGCGGTCGGCAAGGGACCGGGCAATCTGCGCGTCGACTACGTGCTGCCGTCGCGGTCGCTGCGCACGGTGCAGGCCGAGGTGTTCTGGCCGGCCGAGCGCGAGCCGGGCGCTGCGCTGGCGACGGCATCGGACCATCGCCTCGTCTGGGTCGACGTCGTGGCACCCTGACCGGGTCGGAGTACGGAGGGGGCCGGCGTCAAGGCACGTTGACGCCATGCGGTCGGCGCTTCGTTTTCCCGGCGGGGTCGTCTCCAATGGGCTGGACCCCTCAGCCGATGGAGCAGACGGCGCCGGCTCCGGCGCCGCCGGTCGACCGGCGCTTTCCTGCGAGCGAGACCTTGACCACCTACCTGCTGTTCGGATTGTTCGCCGCGACGCTGCTCGGCATCGCGAAGTTCCACAAGCTGGCGCTCCCGATCGCGCTCGGCGGGCTCGGCTGCGTGCTCCTCGTCAAGCTGACGATGACGCCGTTCGACCTCGGCGCGCACCTGCACCACGAGGCCTCGACGATCGTCAACCTCGGCGGCCTGCTGCTCGGCTTCGCCGTGCTGGCCAACTACTTCGAGCGCAGCAACCTCGCCGAGAAGCTGACCGAGGTGCTGCCGGCCGGCCGCATGGGCGCCTTCCTGCTGCTGGTCCTGATCGCCGTGATGTCGTCGGTGCTCGACAACATCGCCGCGGCGCTGATCGGCGGCGCGGCGGCCATCACGCTGTTCCAGCGCAAGGTCCACATCGGCTACCTCGCCGCCATCGTCGCCGCCAGCAACGCCGGCGGCGCCGGTTCGGTCGTCGGCGACACCACGACGACGATGATCTGGCTGGAGGAGATCTCGCCGCTGTCGGTCGCCGAGGCGGCGCTCGGCGCCGTGGTCGCGATCGCGTTCTTCGGCTTCTTCGCGGCGCGCCAGCAGACGGCGCTGCAGCCGCTGGTGCGGGGCCACGGCGAGCACAAGCCGATCGACCTCGGCAGCCTCGGCGTCGTGCTGCTGATCCTCGTCGGCGCGATCGCCGCCAACCTCAAGTGGGGCATGCCGGCCTACGGCGTGTGGGGCGCGATCGCGCTCGGCACGCTGCTGCGCCGGCCCGACCTCAAGGTCGTGCCGCCCGCCGCGCTCGGCGCGTGCTTCCTGCTGAGCCTCGTGCTGTCGGCGTCGATGATGCCGGTCGGCGACCTGCCGGCGGCGACGCCGTGGACGGCGCTAGGGCTCGGCGTGGTGTCGGCGTTCTTCGACAACATCCCGCTGACCGCGCTGGCGCTGAAGCAGGGCGGCTACGACTGGGGCTTCCTCGCCTACTGCGTCGGCTACGGCGGCTCGATGCTGTGGTTCGGCAGCTCGGCCGGCGTCGCCATCTCGGGCCTGTTCCCCGAGGCCAAGTCGGCGAAGAACTGGCTGGTCAACGGCTGGCACGTCGCGGTCGGGTACTTCCTCGGCTTCTTCGCCATGTTCGCGTTGATCGGCTGGCACCCGGGCGAGGTGCCGAAGAGCCTGCGCGGCGGCGCGCCGCAGGCCGGCCACGCCGCGCCGGCGCACGGCCACGGCACGCCGAGCCAGCCCGGCAAGTGACGGCGCGGGCTGCGCGCCCGCCGCTCCCGCCGCGATCCCGCGCGCCGACGCTGCGTCAGCCGAGGTCGATCGCCGCGCCGACGAGGTCACCGTCGGTGCCGCGCGACTGCGGCACGTGGAACGGCAGGTCGCAGCGCTCGGGCGTCGCCACCGAGACGCGCACCTGCGCGCCGACGGTCGCCAGTTCGACGTCGCAGTCGCCGACGGCGAGGGCGACGCGCTCGGGGCACAGCGCGGTGGGGCCGCCGGTCGGGTCGAGCGCCACCTTGGCCTGCGTGCGCGCCTGCAGCCAGTTGGCGAGCAGGTGCGCGGCTGCGAGGCCGTTGCCGCCGTGCCGTATCGCGCCGGTGACCGGCGTGCCGGGCCGCCACGGGATGCGGTCGAAGGCCTCGGCGAGCGCGCGCCGCCACGGCCGCAGCCGCAGCCACGTGAGGTCGGTGATGCGGTCACCGCGGCGCCTGCGCTGCTGGATGGCGTCGAGTTCGCGCGCGACCGCGCCGAAGCGTTTGCTGTCGACGATCAGGTGGTCGCACATCGCCGTCATGGCGTCGAGGTGCGCTGCGTCCGCCGGCAGGCGCGTGGCCCAGTACAGGTGGTTGGGCAGGTCGTTCTCCAGCAGCGGGCGCACGAGGCCGGTGAACTGCGCCATCGCCGTCACCGGCATGCGCACCGCGATCTCCTCCAGCACGATGTCGCGCAGCGCGCCGTGCGTGCGCGTGGTCGCGGCCAGCGTCGCCGTCCCGGACCGCGCCGCCGGATCGAGCAGCAGCAGGAAGGCGCGGCACGGCGTGCGGCGCAGCAGCTTGTCGACGGTGTCGCGCAGCGCGTCCTCCTCGGCGGCGGCGGCCACGGCGACGAAGTTGATCGCGAGCGAGCGCGCGACGTCGGCGCCCTGCTGGTCGGGCAGGCACGCCCGCCACAGCGACCGCAGGGCGTCCGGGATGCGCTTCCACTCGGCCTGCACCGGCGCGGTGCGCAGCAGCGCCGGTCCGCTCACGGCTTCCTCCACGCTCGACCCGGGCCGAGCAGCGAGTCGGCGCGCTCGGGGCCCCAGGTGCCGGCGACGTAGTCCTCCGGCCGCGCGCCCGACTGCTTCCAGCCGGCGACGATCGAGTCGACGATGCGCCAGGCTTCCTCGACCTCGTCGGCGCGCGCGAACAGCGTGCCGTCGCCGAGCATGGCGTCGAGCAGCAGGCGCTCGTAGGCGTCGGCGGTCTCGCCGCCGAACGCGGTGCCGTAGCGGAAGTCCATGCGCACGTCGCGGATGCGCACGTTGGGCCCGGGCACCTTGGCGCCAAAGCGCAGCGCCACGCCCTCGTCGGGCTGGATGCGCAGCAGCAGCACGTTGGGCTGGTGCGGCTTGCCGTCCTCGAACAGCAGCTGCGGCGGCTGCTTGAAGTGGATCGCCACCTCGGTCACGCGCCGCGGCATGCGCTTGGCCGAGCGCAGGAAGAACGGCGTGTTGGCCCAGCGCCACGTGTTGACCTGCAGCCGGACCGCGGCGTAGGTCTCGGTCGTCGACTCGGCGGCGACGCCGTCCTCCTCGCGGTAGCCCTTGGCGTCCTCGCCGCCGAACGAGCCGCGCGTGTACTGCGCGCGCACCGTCGCGGCGCCGACCTCGTCGGGCTTGAAGCTGCGGATCGCCTTCAGCACCTTGACCTTCTCGTCGCGGACGGCGTCGGCGGTCAGCGAGGCCGGCGGCTCCATCGCGACCAGCGTCAGCACCTGCATCAGGTGGTTCTGGATCATGTCGCGGATGATCCCGCTCTCCTCGAAGTAGCCGCCGCGCGAGCCGACGCCGATCGACTCGGCGACGGTGATCTGCACGTGGTCGACGAACTTCTCGTTCCACAGCGGCTCGAAGATGCCGTTGGCGAAGCGCAGCGCGAGGATGTTCTGGACCGTCTCCTTGCCGAGGTAGTGGTCGATGCGGAACACCTGCCGCTCGCGGAACGCCGCGCGCACCTGCTCGTTGAGCGCCTGCGCCGTCGCGGTGTCGCGGCCGAACGGCTTCTCGATGATGACGCGCGCGAAGCGCCCGTCCTTCTCCTTCGACAGGCCGGTCGCGGCGAGGTTCTGCAGGATCGCCGAGTACGAGCTAGGCGGCGTCGCGAGGTAGAACAGCCGGTTGCCGGCCGTGCCGCGCGCGCGGTCGAGCTGGTCGAGCCGCGCCGCCAGCGCCTCGTAGCCGGCGGCCTCGCCGAAGTCCGACTGGTGGAACGAGAAGCCCTCCGCCAGCGACTCGAAGTGCCCGATCGTGTCGGGCCGCCCGAACTGGCGCACGCCGTCGGCGAGTTCGCGGCGGAAGTCGGCGTCGCTCCAGGCGCGGCGGGCGAAGCCGACCACCGCGAAGCCCGGCGGCAGCAGGCCGTCCTTGGCGAGGCCCATCAGCGACGGCACCAGCTTGCGCTTGGTCAGGTCGCCGGTGGCGCCGAAGATCACCAAGGCGCAGGGCTTGGCGGTGCGGGCGCCGCGCAGTTCGTCGCCGAGCGGATTCGTGGTCAGGGCCGGGTCCATCGCCGGGTGGGTGGGCATGCGGCGCGCCATGTTGCCACCCGGGTCGCGCTGATGCACGCGACGGCGGGCATCGGCCCCGCCCGGCTACGACCTCGGGTCCATGGCGCGCGCCACCGCGGCGGGCGACCGTGACGGCATGAAGTCCGGCACCCGCCGCCTCGCTGCCGTCGCGGTCGCGCTCGCCGTCGCGGCGTGCCGCGTGCCCGACACGCCGACGTCGGACGAGGCGTTGCTGGCGGACTTCGAGCCGCCGCTGGCGGTCGGTCGCACCACGCGTGCCGACGCGCTGCTGCGCCTGGGCGCGCCGGTGGAACGATTCGAAGGCGATCGCATCCTGTGCTGGCGGATCGCGCGCGCCGGCCGCGGGCTGCAGCCGGTGTCGGTCTACGTCAGTCCGTGGTACGGTACCGACTTCGCGCAGGGCTGGACGCTCGCCGAGGTCGATCCGCGCGTGCGCATCGAGTCGTCGACGGTGCGCAGCCTCATGCTGGTGTTCGACGGCGACGGCGTGCTGCTGCGGGCGCGCGCGCTGCAACAGCCGTGAGTGCCGCCCGTTCGTGCCGCCGCGACGTCGCCGCGTGGACGCTGCTGCTCGGCGCGTGCGTCTCGCCGCTGGCGGAGGAACACGTCGCGACGGCGCTCGTCCAGCAGCGCCTGCCTGCGATCACGGCGGGCAGCACGCCGGTCGCCGTCCTGGAGCAGGCCTTCGGACCGGCGACGGCGACGTTCGAGCAGGGGCGGCTTCGCTGCTGGGCGCTGATGCTCGTCGAGCGGGGGCTGGCGATCGACGTCGATGCGCTCGCCGTCGCCGGGCTCGCCGCCGGGTGCGTCTTCTACGCCGGCACGCCGGCGCAGTCGCCCCACGGCCTGCAGGACCTGCGGTACGGCAAGGCGGGCCGGCGACTGCTCGCCGCGGGGACGACGCGCGAGCAGGTGCTGATGCGGCTGGGCGTCCCCGATCGCGTCGTCGACGGCGGCAGCGTGCTGCTCTACGTCGCCGCGGTCGAGTCCGGATCGCTGCTGGTGCTCATGGCAGGGCCCGGCGGCGGGGTCGCCGGCGAGAGCCTGCCGCTCGGCAAGAGCGTCGCGGTGGCGATCACCTTCGACGACGCGGGGCACTACGTCGACCACCGCCTCGCGCTGGCGGGCTACGGCGAGCCGCACGTCGCGGCGCAGCGGGCGCTGCAGCCCAAGCAGTGAGCGGACGGCGCCGGCGCGCGCTCAGCCGAGCGCCAGCATGCGCTCCAGCGGCTTCAGCGCGCGCAGGCGCATCGCCTCCGGCATCTCGATGCGCGGCTGCAGGTCGCGCAGCGCGAGGTAGATCTTCTCGACGGTGTTCTTCTTCATGTGCGGGCAGGTGTTGCAGCCCTGGCACGCCGCGGTGCGGTCCTCGTACGGCACCGGGATCAGCTCCTTGTCCGGCGCCGCGCGGTGCATCGTGTGCAGGATGCCCGTCTCGGTGCCGACGATGTACTTGCGGCCGGCGTCGGTCTTGACGAACTCCAGCAGCTTGCTGGTCGAGCCGACGTAGTCGGCGAGCAGCAGCACGTGGTCCTCGCACTCGGGGTGGGCGATGAACTTCGCGTCGGGGTGCTTGGCCTTCAGCGCCGCGATCTTCTGCGCGCTGAACGTCTCGTGCACCATGCACGCGCCCGGCCACAGGTCCATCTTGCGGCCGAGCTTCTTCATCAGGTGCGCGCCGAGGTTCTTGTCGGGGCCGAACAGGATCGGCTTGTCGGCCGGGATCGAACGGATGACGCGCTCGGCGTTGCTCGACGTGCAGATCACGTCGCTCTCGGCCTTCGTCGCGGCCGAGCAGTTGATGTACATCACGACCACGTGGTCGGGGTGCTTCTGCTTCCACGCGCGCAGCTGGTCGGCCGGACACTGCTCGGCCAGCGAGCAGCCGGCCGTCACGTCCGGGATCAGCACGACCTTGGAGGGGTTCACGATCTTGGCCGTCTCGGCCATGAAGTGGACGCCGCAGAACAGGATGACCTCGGCGTCCTTGGCGTCGCGCGCGCGCTTGGCCAACTCCAGCGAGTCGCCGAGGTGGTCGGCGAGGTCCTGGATGTCCGGGTCCTGGTAGTAGTGCGCCAGGATCACCGCCTTGCGCTCGCGGCGCAGGCGATCGATCTCGGCGAACAGGTCGAGCCGGGGGTCGACGGGCGTCGCGGCGGTCGGCATGGCGGCAGTGTCGGACACGGCGGGCGCGGCGCAAGGGCGGGCCGCCGCGGCCCGCGGCCCCTGGGCGCCGGCCGCCGCGGCGGTTGACGGGCCGCCGGACCGGCGCAAGGCTCTGCGCCATGACGCTCGTCCTGACGGCATGGTTCGCGGCGGCGTGCGCGCTGCCGGCTGCGCGCGCGGCGCAGGACCCGGCCGCTGCCGTGCCAACGCCGGCGCTGGCCGCGCCGGCCGATGGCCGGCTCGACGCCTTCTACGTCGGCCACAGCCTGATCTCGGACGTGCCGGACATGGTCGCCGCCTTCGCGACCGCGCGCGCGACGGCGCCGGGTCACCCGTCGTTCCGCTTCGTCGAGCAGTTCCGCCTCGGCGCGTCGCTGCTCATGCAGTGGGAGGAGATGCTGGTCGAACCCGCTGCCCGCACGCCGCAGCCGCCGCCGTTCCGCGCGCACTGGTTCGCCGCGCTGCCGGACGGCGGCTTCGATGCGCTGGTGCTCGTCGACAGCGTGCCGCGCGGCGGCGCGCTGCTGCGGCTGACCCGCCAGTACGCCGACAACTTCGTCGGCGCTGCCCGCACCGGCTCGCCAGGCGTGCGCGTGTTCGTCTACGAGCCGTGGCACTGCGTGCACAGCGGCACGCCGAAGGGCTGCGACTACGACAAGCACCCGCACGCCGGCTTGCGTTGGCGGCCGCGCATCGACGCCGATGCGCCGGACTGGGACGCGGTCGTCGCCGGCCTGCGGCAGGCCTACCCCGACCTGTCGATCGGATTGATCCCGGGCGGCCGCGGCCTCGCTGCGCTGCACGACGCGATCGTGCGCGGCGAGGTGCCGGGCTGGCAGTCGATCGAGCGCGACGCGTTCGACGACGACATCCACCTCAACCCGTACGGCAAGTACTTCATCGCCTGCCTGCACTACGCCGCGATCTTCGGTCGCTCGCCGGTCGGCCTGCCGATCGCCGTCGCCGACCGCGCCGGCGCGAGCTACTGGAACGTCCCGAACTGGCAGAAGAAGACCTACGCGCCGCCGAGCCCGGAGCTGGCGGCGAAGCTGCAGGCGATCGCGTGGGACGTAGCACAGCGGCATGCGCCGACGGCCGCCGCCGCACCCGCGGCGCCGCAGGCGAAGTGAGCCGCGAACTCGATGCGTCGGCAGCCATGATCGAGCGCGCGCTGCCGACCGCCAGTTCGCGCGTGCCCGGTCCCGTACGGAGCGACGGGCCTCGCCACGAAGGGCACGTCGGGCCTGGAAAGCGAACCGGCCCGGACCATCAGGATGGTCCGGGCCGGTTGCTGTCGTCGCCGCGCGGGCGGCGCGACCGCCGAGCGATCAGTTGAAGTTCAGCGCGTAGCGGAAGCCGCTCGTCAGGCTGAAGCCGAGGCCGAGGTTGCACGGCTGCGGCGTGAGACCGATGTCCAGCTCCAGGCCCTGCACGTAGAGCTGGAGGCCGGCCAGCGCGGCGACGACCGGGACCTGCAGTTGGAAGAAGTTGTTGATCTCCAGGACGTCCAGGCTCGCCTGCTGCGTGCACGCGCAGATGCCCAGCGGCAGGCCCGGGTTCGAGGCCCCGATGATGATGGCGCCGAGGGCCGCCGGGTTGACGTTGCTCAGTTCGGCGCGGAAGTAGCCGCCGACCGTCGTGGCGCCGCGAACGTCGAGCGACGCGGTGCTGCAACCGCCGCCGAGGTTGGTGATGCCACCAGGGCCGTACGGCGCGCCCAGCGAGCTGTAGAACTTGAACGGCACGCCCACGGTGGCGGTCGCGCCGTTGAGGATCGGCGTGTAGGCGAGCGTGGTGTTCAGGAACTGCTTCCCGTCACCGGTCGACGCGACGTTGCTCGTGGTGATCGGCGGCACGAAGTTGATGCCGTTGAAGCAGAACTCGAGCCAGTACGTGCCAGGGTTCAGCACGGCCGGGTTCGCACCCAGGTTGATGCGCACCGACTGGATGTTGCGGGTCGTGCCCGTCAGCGCCGTGTCCGTGACGCGGTAGATGTTGGTGAACGTGTTGGTCGCCGCGCTGATACGGTTGTTGGCGGCATCGAACGGGCCGCTGGCCGGGGTCGGCGAGGTGGCCTGCAGCACGTTTTCGTTGAACGGGGCGACCGGCGGGGTGACCGACGGGTCGACGTTCCAGATCGCGACGTACACGCCGGTGCAGCTCACGGCGGTCGAGCCGGTCGTGTAGCCGAACAACTCGATCTCATTGATTTGCAGGACCGTGTTGACCGTGAACTGGTCCACCAGGGCGTTGCGGGCGGTCGCCGAAGCGGCCTGCTGCGCGCCGTAGCCGAAGGTGCCGTGGCTGATCGGCGCAGCGGTCTGCAGCACGCTGACGACGTTGGTGCCCGACGTGCCGGTCGCGAGCGGACCGTTGTCGTAGACGAGGTTTTGGGCGGTGAGGGATGCCGTGACGGCGAGCGCGAGCAGGGAATGGAGGTGCATGTTGTTGCGATTCACTGGGGTTGGTTGGCGATGCCGTACTTCGTACGACGAATACGGCCGTGCAAGCAGGGGTGGCTTAACCGCCCCAGGGATAGACGGCAACTCCACCCTATCAGGTTCCGCGGTAACCGCCAAAACCTCGCGGACGTCCGTCACTCCGCGCCGTATCGGCACGAACGGCGATCGTTCCGGCATGCGCCAGGTCGCTGCCATGCGCTGGGCGTGCGCTGGCGTGGGCCTCCCCCGTGTTCGCGGAGGCTGGTCCGGGTGGCGAACGGCCGAATGCCGGATCCGCAGGCGCCCCATACGTCCCGACGCAACGCCGGGGCCTGACCCCGTTGGCGGCAGTCGGACGACGCGCTCGCGTCAGCCCGCGCCGGCCTTCTTGCGCCGGCCGCCGCGCTTCTTCGGTGCCGGGCCCTTGGCGGCGCGCGCGGCGAGCAGTTCGAGCGCGCGCGCGAGCGTCAGCTCGTCGGGGTTCTCGTCCTTGTTGAGCGAGGCGTTGGTCGCGCCGTCGCTGACGTAGGGGCCGTAGCGGCCGTCCATCAGCTTGACGACCTGCTTGGTCACCGGGCTCTCGCCGAGCTCGCGCTTGGGCTTTTGCGCCGCGCCGCGGCCGCCGCGGCCTTGCTTCGGCTGCGCGAACAGCTGCATGGCGAGGCCGAGGTCGACGGTCAGCGGCGTGTGGCCGGCGGGGATGCTGCGCGTCTCGGCGCCCCACTTGAGGTAGGGGCCGAAGCGCCCGTTGGCGGCGAGCACCGGCTCGTCCTTGCCGTCGGCGGTCGGCGCCGTGCCGACCGTGCGCGGCAGGCTGAGCGCCGCCAGCGCTTCCGCCAGCGTCGCCGTCTCCGGCGTCATGCCGGCGAGCAGCGAGGCCATCTTGGGGCGGTCTTCCTTCTTGGCCTTGCCCTTCTTGCCGGTCGACGGCGGCGCGTCGCCGAGCTGGAAGTAGGGGCCGAAGCGCCCGATCTTGACGTAGACCGGCAGGCCGGTCGCGGGATCGACGCCGAGCGACTTCGGGCCTTCGCCGCCCTTCAGCAGCAGCTCGATGGCGCGCGCGAACGTCATCTCATCCGGCGCCATCTCGTCGGGGATCGCCGCCTTCTTGTCGCCGCACGACAGGAACGGCCCGTAGCGGCCGACGCGCACCTCGACGGTGTCGCCCGCCTCGTTCTTGCCGAGCGGGATCGAGCAGATGCGGCGCGGGTCGATGTCGCCCTCGACGCTGCTGACGCGCTCGCGCAGGCCGGGCGTGCCGTTGCCGAGGAAGAAGTGCTTGAGGTAGTCGACGCGGCTGGCCTTGCCGTTGCTGATCTCGTCGAGGTCGTCCTCCATCTTGGCCGTGAACTGGTAGTCCACGAGCCAGCCGAGGTAGGACGCCAGCAGGTCGACGACGGCGAACGCGGTGAACGTCGGCACCAGCGCCGTGCCCTTCTTCCACACGTACTCGCGGCGCACGATCGTCTCGATGATCGCGGCGTACGTCGACGGGCGGCCGATGCCGCGCGCTTCGAGCTCCTTGATCAGGCCGGCTTCCGTCACGCGCGGCGGCGGTTGCGTCGTGTGGCCGGCGGGCTTCAGCTCGCGCGCGGTCGCGCGCTGGCCCTTCTGCAGGTTCGGCAGCACGCGCTCCTGCTCGGCCATCTCGCTCTCGGCCTCCTCCAGGTCCTCGACGTAGGCGAGGCGGTAGCCGGGGAAGTCGATGGTGCGGCCGGTGGCGACGAGGCGCGCGTCGCCGTGCGCCTTGGTGGTCATGCCGAGCGCCATCGTCGTGCGCTGGCCGCGCGCGTCCTTCATCTGGCAGGCGACGGTGCGCCGCCAGACGAGGTCGTAGACGGCGCGCTCGTCGGCGCCCATGTCGCCGGGCAGCGCCGAAGGGTGCACGAACTCGTTGCCGGCGGGGCGGATCGCCTCGTGCGCTTCCTGCGCGTTCTTGACCTTGGTCGCGTAGGCGCGCGGCGCGTCGGGCAGGTTCTCGGCGCCGAACTCGCGCTTGATCAGCGCGCGCGCGGCCTCGATCGCCTGCGTGCTCAGCGTCGTCGAGTCCGTGCGCATGTAGGTGATGAAGCCGTTCTCGTACAGGCGCTGGGCGGCGCGCATCGTGCGCTGCGCGGCGAAGCGCAGCTTGCGCGCCGCCTCCTGTTGCAGCGTCGAGGTCGTGAACGGCGGGTACGGCCGCTCGCTGTAGGGCTTCTGCTCGACGTCGAGCACGGTGGCCTGCTGGCCCTGCAGCTCGGCGGCGACGTCCTTGGCGACCTGCTCGCCCAGCGTCTTCACGCCCTTGCTGGCGTCCTTCAGCCGGCCGGTCTCCGGGTCGAAGTCGCGGCCCAGCGCCACGCGCTCGCCGCCGAGCTGCTGCAGCGCGGCGGGGAACGCCGCGCCGTCGGCGCCGGCGAGCGTCGCGTCGACGGTCCAGTACTCGGCCGCCTGGAAGCGCATGCGCTCGCGCTCGCGCTCGACGATGAGCCGCACGGCGACGCTCTGCACGCGACCGGCCGAGAGCTTGGGCCGCACCTTCTTCCACAGCAGCGGCGACACCGTGTAGCCGTACAGGCGGTCGACGATGCGGCGCGTCTCCTGGGCCTCGACGAGGTCCATGTCGATCGTGCGCGGGTGCTCCAGTGCCTCGAGGATCGCCGACTTGGTGATCTCGTGGAACACCAGCCGCTTGGTCTCGCACTTCGGCTGCAGCTCCTGCACGAGGTGCCAGGAGATCGACTCGCCTTCGCGGTCCTCGTCGGTCGCGAGGTAGAGGACGGGCGCGTCCTTGACCATGGCGCGCAGCTTCTTGAGGTGGTCGCGCTTGTCGGCCGGGACGACGTAGAGCGCCTTGAAGTCGTGCTCGACGTCGATGCCGAGCTTCGCCCACTTCTCCTTCTTGAGCTCCTCCGGCACCTCGCTCGCGTCGCTCGGCAGGTCGCGGATGTGGCCGATGCTGGCCTCGATCCGGTACGCGGAGCCGAGGAACTTGCCGATCGTGCGCGCCTTGGCCGGCGATTCGACGATGACGACGGGGGTGCCCTTGGGCTTCGCGCTTGCCATGCGTTGGTGGAGACTCGCGCCCTTGTTAGGCGCGCACCGAACGCGCTGTCAAGCATCTGTCGCGGGAGTTGCGCGCCGCGCGCGCGCTGCCACGCGGGTCGCGGCGGCTCAGGACGGCCAGCGCAGCGCGGTTTCCCGCGCGATCTCGCGCAGCAGGTCCGGCACGACTTCGGCGGCGCGGCCGGGCCGCCAGCGGTCGCGCGGATCGAGGTTGGCCGGCGCCTCGAGCGCCTGCACCCAGGTCGCGGCGCCATGCGCCCGCGCCTGCGCCAGCATGCCGGCGGCCGGCCAGACCTGGCCGCTCGTGCCGATCGCGGCGAAGCGCGTGCACGCGCGCAGCGCGCGGTCGATCGCGTCGAGGTGGAACGGCACTTCGCCGAACCAGACGATGTGCGGCCGCAGCCGCTCGTGGCCGCACGCCGCGCAGGCGGCGAACGTCGCCGGATCGAGGCGGTCGCGATCGGCGACGACGAGGCCGCACGCTTCGCAGCGCAGGCGCAGCAGTTCGCCGTGCATCGCCAGGACTTCGCTGCCGGCGCGCTGGTGCAGGTCGTCGACGTTCTGCGTCACCAGCGTGCAACCGACGCCGGCCCGGGCCGCCGCCGCGGCGAAGTCCGCTAGCGCGCGGTGCGCGGCGTTCGGGGCGACCTCGCGCAGTTGCGCGCGCCGCTGCTGGTAGAAGCGCCAGACCAGCGCCGGGTCGCGCGCCCAGCCTGCGGGCGTGGCGACGTCCTCGACGCGGTGGCCTTCCCACAGCCCGCCGGCGTCGCGGAACGTGCGCACGCCGGAGTCGGCGCTGACGCCCGCGCCGGTCAGGAAGACGACGTGCTCGGCGGGCATCGGCGCGGGCCGCTCACCGGAACAGGCCGGCGTCGCGGAACTCGAAGTACGTGCGCACGAAGCGTTGCAGCTGCGCCTGGTGCTGGCCGCCGAACGACAGCAGCAGCACGTGCTCGACCAGTTGGCGCGCGCCGGCGGCGGTCGGCGACGGCGCGGCCTTGTCGCCGGCCATGCCCTTGTCCGCCGGCTTGCCTGGCGCGGGCCGCGGCGGCGCGCCGCGGCCTTGCGGCGCCGGCACGTCGAGCACGACGCCGACGCCGCCGCCGGCGGACGCGATGCGCGCGAAGACGTCCTTCGGCGCTGGATTGGTCGCCACCGTCGAGGTCACGAACGGCCGTGCGGGCTTCTTCGGCGCGCCGGTGACCGGTCCCTTGCCGCCCTCGGACGGCTGCTCGCGCGCGCCGCGCACGCGCGCCAGCAGCGGCTCGATCGACTCGTCGTGCGGCGGCGCGTCGCCGACGATCAGCACGAGCTTGTTGGCGTCCTTGTTCCAGCCCATCTCGCGGCCCAGCGCCGCCTCGAAGCCGCATTCGACGCGTTCGGGCACGTCGCCGCCGCCGGACGCGACCAGCTTGCCGAGCTTTTCGCGCACGTCCTTCTGGTCCTTGGTCAGCGGCGCCAGCACCTTGGCGCCGTCGCCGAGGTCGCCGAAGTCCTTGTAGTGCACGAGGCCCAGCCGCAGCTTCGGCGCGATGCCGGCGAGCAGTGCCACGACGTCGTCGATGGCGTCGCGCGCGGTGTCGATGGCGAGCTGCATGCTGCCCGTCGAGTCGATGACGATGGCGACGTCGAGGCCGGCGTCGCGCAGGTCGAACGCGCGCTCGACGGCGGTGCCGGCGACCGTGCCGCCGCCCGTCGCCGCCGCGGGCGGCGTCCACGCCGGCGGCGCGTAGCCGGGCTTGGCCAACAGCCACCACGCTTCGTAGCCGCGGCGGTCGGCGGCCTTGGCCTCGGGCAGCGCGCGCGCGAGCACGTCGAGCAGCCGCTGGTGGAACAGCTTGTTCTTGCGGTCGAGTTGGCGGCCGATCAGTTCGTCGACGAGCTCGGCGGTGGCGACCTGCCGCAGCGCCTCGTCGTCCATGCCGCGCAGCGCCTCCAAGCCATAGGCGACCAGACGTTCGTCCTTGCTGCGCAGCGCGTCGAGCACGGCGGGCACGCCGGCCGGATGCCAGTCGCCGCCGAGCGACATCAGCACGATCGCGCGCAGGGCCCAGTGCGCGGCCTCGGCGTACGAGTTGGCCAGGACTTCGGTGGCGCCCTTGCCGAGCGCCGGCAGCGGCGCGGCTGCCGGGGCGGCAGCTTGGTTGGCCGGCGTGCCTGCCGCCGGCTTGTCGGCCACCGGCTTGGCCGGGGCCGGCGCCGGGGCAGGGGCCGGGGCCGGCGCCGGCACGGGGGCTGGGGCGTGCGCCGCGGCGAGGCCGTGCAGCCGGAGCAGCAGTACACTTGCCTGGACGGCGCGCGCAGGCGGCGCTGGGAGGTGGTGTCGCACGGGTGGGACGATGCGGGGCGCGGCCGGGGCTCGCCGCACGAGACTAGGCACCGTGCGCCGGCTGGCAACCGCGGCGCGGCGGCGTGCGGCGAGCGGCAACCGGCGCACGGCAAATCGTCGCCGGCGCGCGCTTCCTTGCGCTGCGCCGGCGCGCTACGTTCGCGACGTCGTCTGCCGCGAGGATACGGTCATGGTCTTGCAGTCGTGGATGGGTGGTTGGTCGCGTGCCCGCCGTTTGGCGGCGCTCTCCCTGTTGGCGTGCTTGGCCGCTGCCTGCCAGACGCCCGATCCGGTCGTCGTCAACGCGGCGTTCACGCCGACGTCGGACCTCGCCGCCCGCAGCCCGACGCAGATCGCGGTGCTCGCGGTCGAGGACGGCACGGCGGATGCGGAGCTCCCCGAGCGGCGGGCGGGCCGGCACCTGACGCTGTTCCGGCAGGAGGTCATCCGCCAACTGCCCGGGAGGTTGTACACGCCGATCACGCCGGTCGCCGTCGACACGGCGCTGGCCAGCGTGCCGAAGCCGGCGCCGGGCAAGTCCATCCTGCAGCCGGCGGTGTTGCAGACGCTCGCCGGCCACGCCGGCGAGGACGCCGTCTTCGCCCTGCGCGTGGCGAGCTGGGACGAGAGCAACCTCGCCGTCGACAAGCACGTCTGGTTCCAGCTCGAGGCGGTGTTGCTCGGCAGCGATGGCGTCCTGCTGTGGAGCGGCCAGATCACCGGCAAGGTGCGCGCCGGCGGGGCGGGCGTCACGCCCCGGGACCGCGAAGGCATGTCGCGCTCGTGCGTCGACCTCGCCGTCCACGAGATGTTGCAGCGCCTGCCGCGCTGCACCCGCTGACCCGGGCGGCGTGCGCTGGACCCGGGTCTTGCGGTCGGCGGGGGGCCGCCGCTAGCATCCTCGCCCTTCCGACCCGACCAAACTGCCCGCAAGGGCCGACCGTGCCGCTGGAAGCCCTGTTCTGGCGCACTGGTCCGACGCGAAAGCAAAGGAATCCAGGGATGACCATCTCCGCCGAAGCCAAGAAGCAGACGATTGCCGAGAACCGGCGCCACCCCACCGACAGCGGTTCCCCCGAGGTCCAGATCTCCGTCCTGACGGCGCAGATCATCGAGTTGACCGCACACATGCAGCGGCACCCGAAGGACTACCACAGCCGCCACGGCCTTCTGCTGAAGGTCAACCGGCGCAACAAGCTCGGGACGTACCTGCGCCGCGTCGACGCGGCCAAGTACGAGGCGCTCGCCCAGAAGCTGGGCCTGCGCAAGTGACGCTGACAGCAAGGTGAGCCGGGCCCTCCCGCGCGGCGCGCGATGCACGCGCCGCCCCTGACCGACCGGAAGCGCGGTCAGACCATGCCGCCGCCTCGCGCAATGAGGCGGCTCCATCCGGATCCCGGCCCTTGGTCGGTGTCCAACCGCAGCGCGGGCCCCCGAGGAGCGGGGGGCGCTGCCATTTCCGCCGGCTCGCGGCCATCCGCCCCGAGACCGGAGCGGCGGGCCCGGCCCGCCCGACGCGCCAGGCGTTCCCGGCCCCACGTGGGGGCGGAACGGTTCGGCGCGCGATTGCAGAGAACGCAGTGAACGAAGCGAAACGCAGAGAACGAACGAGACCAAACCTCATGGCAAGCAAGAAGAAGGCAGACGATTCGCCGGCTCCGGCCAGCAAGCCCAAGACCACCCGCAAGCCCGCCGCCGCCAAGCCCGCCGCCGCCGCCAAGACCGGCGGCAAGTCGAGCCCGGCCGCCGCGCCCGCCGTCGCCGCCCCGCACGTCCCCGCGCCGACCGGCAAGGTCGTCGTCGAGCGCGTGATCGGCGGTCGCACGCTGACGCTGGAGACGGGCCGCATGGCCAAGCTGTCGGACGGCGCGTGCGTCGCCCGCTACGGCGACACGATGGTGCTCGCCACCGCCAACCACCAGAAGGCGATGGACGGCATCGACTTCTTCCCGCTGACGGTCGACTACCGCGAGAAGACCTCGGCTGCCGGCATGATCCCGGGCGGCTTCTTCAAGCGCGAAGGCCGGCCGACCACGAAGGAGATCCTCGCCTGCCGCATCATCGACCGGTCGATCCGGCCGATGTTCCCGGACGGCTTCAAGCGCGAGGTGCAGGTCCTCTCGCAGGTGCTGTCGACCGACCGCGAGAACGACCCCGACGTGCTGGCGGCGATCGCCAGCTTCGCCGCCGTCGCACTCAGCTCGCTGCCGCACGGCGAGACGCTCGGCATGGTCCGCGTCGGCTGCATCGACGGCAAGCTGTCGATCAACCCGCTGTGGACCGACATCCAGAGCGACAAGAACAAGCTCAACCTGACGGTCGCCGGCCACAAGGACGCGGTCGCGATGGTCGAGGCCGGCGCCGAGGAGGTCTCCGAGGAGCTGATGCTCCAGGCGCTCGAACTCGCGCACGACACCTGCAAGCAGATCGCCGAGATGATCGACGAGCTGGTCGCCAAGGCCGGCAAGCCGAAGATGGCGTTCACGCCGCCGGTGCACGATCCGGAGCTGGTGAAGGCGATCGAGGACGAGTTCGGCCGCGAGCTGCGCGCCGCCCCGGTCACCCCGGGCAGCAAGCAGGTCCGCAGCGCCGCGACCAAGGCCGCCAAGGAGAAGGCGAGCAAGAAGTTCCACGCGCCGACCGGCGCTTCGTCGGACGAGCAGAAGGCGTGGAACGCGAAGGTCGGCGCCATCCTGACGGACATCGTCAAGGACGCGGAGCGCCAGTCGATCCTGCGCGGTGTCCGCGCCGACGGCCGCGACCACGTCACGGTGCGTCCGATCACGATCGAGGTCGGCGTGCTGCCGCGCGTGCACGGCTCGGTGCTGTTCACCCGCGGCGAGACGCAGGCGCTCGGCGTCGTCACGCTGGGCGGCACCGACGACCAGCAGATCATCGACGGCCTGATGCCGGAGCAGAAGAAGCGCTTCCTGCTGCACTACAACTTCCCGCCGTTCTCGGTCGGCGAGGTCAAGCGCGTCGGCACCCCTGGCCGCCGCGAGATCGGCCACGGCGCGCTCGCCGAGCGCGGCCTCGAGGCGATCCTGCCGTCGCGCGAGGAGTTCCCCTACACGATCCGCGTCACCAGCGAGATCCTGGAGTCGAACGGCAGCTCGTCGATGGCGACCGCGTGCTCCGGCACGCTGGCGATGATGGACGCGGGCGTGCCGATCAAGCACCCCGTCGCCGGCATCGCGATGGGCCTCGTGATGGAGGGCAAGCGCTTCGCCATCCTGACCGACATCCTCGGCAGCGAGGACGCCTGCGGCGACATGGACTTCAAGGTCGTCGGCACGGCGCGCGGCATCACCGCGCTGCAGATGGACATCAAGTGCGAAGGCCTGACGCGGCAGATCATGTCGCAGGCGCTGGAGCAGGCCAAGCAGGGCCGCCTCCACGTGCTGCGCGAGATGAACAAGGCGCTCAAGGCGCCGCGCGCCGAGCTGAGCCCCAACGCGCCGCGCCTGGAGTCGGTGCAGATCCCCAACGAGAAGATCGGCCTGATCATCGGCCCGGGTGGCAAGAACATCCGCGCGATGCAGGAGAACTTCGAGTGCAAGATCTCGGTCGAGGACGGCGGCATCTGCACCGTCACCGGCGCCAACTCCGAGAAGGTCAAGAAGTGCATCGAGCACATCCGCTCGATGACGGCGGAGGTGACGCTGGGCGCGATCTACGAAGGCCGCGTCACCGCGATCAAGGAGTTCGGCGCGTTCGTCGAGATCCTGCCGAGCCAGGAAGGCCTCGTGCACGTCTCGGAGCTGTCGGACAGCTTCATCCGCGCCGTGACCGACGTCGTGCGCATCGGCGACGTGCTCAAGGTCAAGGTCATCGCGATCGACGACTTCGGCAAGGTCAAGCTGAGCCGCAAGGCCGTCATCCTGGCCGAGCGCGGTGGCGCGCCGGCGGCGGCTCCGGCAGCGGGTGCTCCGGCAGCGGGTGCTCCGGCGGGTGCTCCCGCAGTTCCGCCGGCAGTTCCGCAGGCAGTGCCCCCGGCAGTGCCCCCGGCAGTGCCCCCGGAACGCGGCGAGCGCTTTGAGCGCGGCCCGCGCGAAGATCGCCCGATGCGCGACGACCGCGGCCCGCGGCCGGAGCGTGGCGAGCGCTTCGAGCGCGGTCCGCGCGAAGACCGCCCGATGCGCGAGGAGCGCGGTCCGCGTCCGGAGCAGGGTGAGCGCTTCGAGCGCGGCCCGCGCGAGGACCGGCCGATGCGCGAAGAGCGCGGCCCGCGTCCGGAGCACGGCGGCGACCGTGGCGCTGGCGACCGTGGCGCTGGCGACCGTGGCCCGCGGCCGGAGCGCAGCGAGCGCTTCGAGCGCGGCCCGCGTGAGGACCGTCCGGTGCGCGAGGAGCGGCCGCTGCGCGAAGAGCGCGGTCCGCGGCCGGAGCAAGGTGGCGACCGTGGCCCTGGCGATCGTGGTCCGCGGCCGGAGCGCAGCGAGCGCTTCGAGCGCGGCCCGCGCGAGGACCGTCCGGTGCGCGAGGAGCGGCCGTTGCGCGAAGAGCGCGGTCCGCGTCCGGAGCACGGTGGCGACCGTGGCCCTGGCGATCGGGGCCCTGGCGATCGGGGCCCTGGCGACCGTGGCCCTGGCGATCGGGGCCCGCGGCCGGAGCGCAGCGAGCGCGTCGAGCGCGGCCCGCGCGAGGACCGTCCGGCGCGTGAAGAGCGGCCGATGCGCGAAGAACGCGGCCCGCGGCCGGAGCGCAGCGAGCGCTTCGAACGCGGCCCGCGCGAGGACCGTCCGGCGCGCGAGGAGCGGCCGTTGCGCGAAGAGCGCGGTCCGCGTCCGGAGCAAGGTGGCGACCGTGGCCCTGGCGATCGTGGCCCGCGGCCGGAGCGCAGCGAGCGCTTCGAGCGCGGCCCGCGCCGCGACGAACCGCAGGCCGGCGAGCGCGGCGAGCGGCGACCGATGCGCGATGCGGCCGGCCCGCGCGATGGTGGCGTCGGCGGCCCGGCCCGGGCCGAGCGCCCGGCGCGGCCGGCGGCCGGCGGCGGTCTGCCGATGGCCGACTTCGAAGACGACGCCGGCGAGCGGCCGGCGCCGGCGCAGGATGTCGGCAAGCTGGAGTCGCTCGACAGCGTGCTCGGTGATGCGCCGCGCCGTGGTCGTTCCGACCGCGGCGGCGCACGTCGCCCGCGGCGAGACTGATCGCGCGGCCGCGCTGGCGCCGGGGCGACCCGGCGCCGGGCGCGGTGGCGGTGCGCGTGCGAAGCCGGCTGGGGGGCGACCTGCGGCCGGCTTCGCGCGTTTCCGGCGCGGCGATGCCGGGAAGAAGCCGCTACCATGCGCGTCCGATGACCGTCATGCCTGCGCCGCGCCGCACTGCTGCCGTCGTCGCCCCGGACGATGGGCAGCGCGACGAACGCGGCGTCGCCCTGGTGCTGGCGCTGATCTTCTCGATCCTGCTCTACATCCTGGTCGCCGAACTGGTCGTCGCAGCCCGCATGGTGCGCGCGACCGGCGAGAACGACGCGCTGCTGGCGCGCATGCGCACGCAGATGCTCTACCAGCTCACCGAGGTCGAGCAGCAATTGCTCGGCGACCTCGAAGGCGCCGGGGGCGAGGGCGAGGCCGGCGGCGGGCTCGGCGGACTGGCTGGCCAGGGTGGGCAGGGCCGCACCGGCAGCATGGGGGGATTCCCCGGGGCCGGCGCCGGCGGTGGCGGTGGCGGTGGCGAAGGTGGTGGCGAAGGCGACATGCCGCCCGATCCCGCGACCCAGTGCGACGGCAGCCGCGATGCCTGGTTCCAGCCGATCGGCCGTCCGGAGGGCGACGTGACCACCTATGTCTGGGTCGAGGACGAGAACCGCAAGCTCAACGTCCTCGGGCTCTGGAGTCCGGACGAGAAGTTCGCCGAGGTCACCCGGGAGCGCATGGTCCGCCTGATCGACGCCCTGCGGGAGGACACCGAGTTCGACGTCACCATCGCCGATGCCGAGCGCGTCGTCAGCGAGCTGCTCGAATGGGGCAAACGCGGCGGCACCGAGCAGATGCCCCGGCCGCCGCTGAAGTCGCAGGACGAGAAGCGACGCGAAGTCGCCGGGCTGATGCACCTCGACGAGTTGCTGATGCTGCCGTCGGTCACCGAGGACCTGTTCTTCGACAAGGTGCTCGACGGCAAGGTCTATCTCGGCCTGGAGTCGGTGCTGACGATGTGGACGGCGCTGCGCGTCGATCCGGGCAACCCCGAGAAGATCGCGCGCCAGCGCGCCGCCGCCGAGTCGCGCGGCGACAGCCGGGGCGCGGCGGCGCCCGGCGCTGCCCAGGGTGCGGGCAACCAAGGCGCCGGCAACCAGGGTGCGGGCAACCAGGGTGCGGGCAACCAAGGCGCCGGTGGCGGCACCGGCAGCCAGGGCAACGCTGGCGGCCAGGGTGGCGGGGAGAATGGCGGCGAGGCGCCACCGGCCCAGCCCGAGGGACTCGGCGTGCTCGTCAACGTCAACACCGCGCCGCGCGCGGTGCTGCGCTGCCTGTTCGCCGAGGATCGTGTGCCCGACCGCGTGATCGACGCCATCGTCAAGCACCGCAACGAGGTCGACGAGGAGGCGATGCTGCAGGCCGCCGAGGGCGGCGGCACGGAAGCATCCGACTTCGGCGACGTCATGCCGGGCGCCGAGAAGAAGCTGCGCGTGTTCGCCACCATCGCCGACCTGGAGAAGGTCGAGGCGTTCGCCCAGTTCAGCGACGTCGACGCCAAGGCCGAGTTCCAGGCCGCGCTGACGACCAAGTCCGAGGTCTTCGCGATCCACCTGGCGCCGCTCTACAAGCGCAGCGAGGAGAACCGCATCTACGTCATGCGCCGCGCGCGCTCGATCGTGCTGCGCGTGTCCGACGGCGAGGGCAGCATCGTGCCGCTGGTGCCGTTCGAGGAGCGCATCGGCCTGCGTGTCATGCCGGTCGACCTGCAGGACGAGGCCCTCGACCTGACGCTGACCTACGCCAACATGGACCAGTTCGCGAAGGAAGAGCGCGCCTGGAACCCGTTCCTGACCGACTTCTACCTGCCGAAGTCCGTGCGCGAGCAGTTCTACGCGCCGCGCTGAGCCGAGCCGGATGCCCCGCACCGCCGATCCGACCCTGCGCGCGCGGTTGATCGACGCCGCGACCGCCGAGTTCGCCGCGCACGGGTACCGCGGCGCCTCGCTGGCGGCCATCGGTGCGCGCGCCGGGGTGACCAAGGGCGGCGTGTACTTCCACTTCGCCGGCAAGGAGGAGCTGTTCTACGCCGTGCTCGATCACTGGCGCGACCGGCGGCGGCGCTCGCTGCAGATGCAGTCGGTCGGGCCGACCGGCGCGGCGGCGGCGCTGCGCGGCTTCCTCGCCGGCTACCTGCGCTTCCACTTCCGCGAACCGGCGGCGACGCACCTGCTGCGCGTGCTGGCGACCGAGCTGCGCGAGGGCTTCACCGCGCGCCTGCGCGAGGACGATCGCCAGGAGCTGCGCTGGCTGCGCGCCAGCCTGCGCGAGTTGCTGGTGCTCGGCGTCCGCGACGGCGCCCTGCGCGTCGACGATCCGGCCTCGACGGCGTTCCTGCTGGCGGCGGCGTTGCGCGGCGCGCTGGAGCAGTGGCATTCCGCGCCTGGCGACGTCGAGGCGCACTGCGGCGAGGACGCGCTCGCCGGCCAGCTCGTGTCGCGCCTCGCCACCGGGGCGGCCGGTGAACGGCCCGAAGGCAGCGCTGGCGACGTCGACCTCGGTGGCGCGTCGCGCTGACGGCGGGACCGCGCGGGCGCCACTTGGGGGAGCCTGGGGCCGCGGCAGGACGGCTGTCGGGGCATCAGGCGCGGCGGCGCGCGCGGATCGCGCCCTGGACCTCGGCGAGCGCCGCCGTCGCCATCGACCGCCAGGGTTCCGCGAATCCGGCGCGGAGGCCGTCGTCGACCGGAATGCGGGCGTGCGCCTCGAACTCCACTGCCGTGAAGCCCGCCTGCTCGAAACGCGCGACGAACTCGACCGGCCGCAGGCGATTGCAGCCGCCGACCAGCGCGCGGCCGCCCGCGTACGGTTCGCGCAGGAAGTCCAATGGCCCCACGGCTGCGTCGCCGTAGCTGGCGTGGTCGACGCCGTCGATCGCGTGCACGACGATGCCGCCGGGCCGCACGACCCTGGCCAGTTCGGCCAGCACGGCATCCACGTCGGCGACGTGTTCGAGGAAGGAGACGCTGGTGCAGGCGTCGACTTCACCGTCGGCGAACGGCATGCGCTCGGCCGGGCCGTGGTGCAGTCGCAGGCGGCGATCGTCGATGCCGGCCGGGTCGCCGAGCCACAGCTTCGCGAGGTCGAATCCGTCGAGCGCAGCCAGCACGTCGGCGCGGGTCCGCCGCGTCCACGGGATCACGTGTTCGGGCGCCGCGAGGCAGGCCAGCGCGAGCCGCAGCAGCGCGCGCGTCGCGAGCGCCGGATCCTGCGGCGGATCCATGTCGATGCCGACGGCGCGGCGCGCACCGCCCAGCACGTGCAGCAGCGATGGGCCAAGCGGGTGGATCGAGCCGCAGCCGAGGTCGACGACCGTGGCGCCGTCCAGGCGCAGGGCGCCGGACGCGACGTCCTTGGCCAGCATCTGCGCGATCGCGGCGACGCGCGTGCGCGACAGACGGTTCCTCGGGGACTCGGTCCGAGTCTCGATCTCGAGGCCGAGCGCGCCGAGCTGGTCGGCCAGGTCGCCTTCGTCGAAGGCGAGCGCCGGATCGCGCAAGCGCGCGCGCAGTTCGAGCGCGAGGTCGCGCGTCGACAGCGACGGCTGCGGCTGCGCAGGACCTTGCCGGAGGCGCAGCAGCGAGCCGGCGGGCAAGGTCGGTTCGGTCATGTTGGCACCGACGATGCCCGACGACGCCGCCC
>JBKDXM010000128.1:0-43271 GCA_046306335.1 Planctomycetota bacterium | reverse complement strand
CTTCTCGACCGTAGAGCCGACCGGCGTCGTCGGCGTGCTCGAGCCCGACGCGGCTCCGCTCGCCGGCCTGCTGGAGCTCGGCCTGCCGGCGCTAGTCGGCGGAAACGCGGTGATAGCGCTCGCCAGCGAGCGCGCGCCGTTCGCGGCGCTGGCGCTGGGCGAAGTCCTGGCCTCGAGCGACGTGCCCGCCGGGGCGTTCAACGTGCTGGCCGGCCACCGTGCGGAGTTGGCGCCGCACTTCGCCAGCCACCGCGACATCGACGGCCTGCTGGTCGCCGGCACCCCCGCGGCGGCGCTGACGGCGGCGGCGGCCGACCATTGCAAGCGCGTCCGTTACTGCGACCTGCCGGCGGCGGCATGGACCGATGCGCGGCGCGCGCGCAATCTCGCCTGGGTCGAACCGTTCGTCGAGACCAAGACGATCTGGCACCCGGTCGCGCCGTGAGACGCGCGGCGATCGGCGAGGCGGCGACGAACCGATAGGGCGACAGGCGATGCGGCACCATCCGGCGAGACTGATCCGCAAGAAGCGCGATGGCGGCGACCTCGCCGCGGACGAGATCCGCGACCTCGTCGCCGGCGTCGTCGACGGCACGCTGGGCGACGCGCAACTCGGCGCGTTCCTGATGGCGGTTTGTTGCAACGGCATGACGGCGGCCGAGACCGCCCAGCTGACGTTGGCGATGCGCGATTCCGGCCGGGTGCTGCGGCATCCGAACGTGCCGCGGGCCAAGATCGACAAGCACTCGACCGGCGGTGTCGGCGACAAGGTGTCGCTGCTGCTGGCGCCGCTCGTCGCCGCCGCCGGCGTCGCGGTGCCGATGATCAGCGGCCGGGGCCTCGGACACACCGGGGGGACGATCGACAAGCTGGCGGCGATCCCCGGCTACCGCACCGACCTCACCTGCGAGCAGTTCCAGCAGATCCTCGAGCAGTGCGGCTACGCGATGGCGCGCGCCAACGCCGAACTGGCGCCGGCCGACGGGCGCATGTACGCGACGCGCGACGTCACCGGCACGGTCGAGAGCATCCCGCTGATCACCGCCTCGATCCTGGCCAAGAAGCTCGCCGAGGGCATCGACGGGCTGGTGATGGACGTCAAGACCGGCCGCGCGGCGTTCATGCCCGACGAAGCCGACGCGGTCGTGCTGATGGAGTCGATCGTCAACGTCGGCCGCGCCGCCGGCATCCGGGTCGCGGCGTTGTTGACCGACATGGACCATCCGCTCGGGCGTGGACTCGGCAACGCGTTGGAGGTCGTCGAGGTGTTGCGCGCGCTCGATGGCGACTGTCCTGGCGACCTGCGCGAGGTAACGCTCGCGCTCGGGGCCGAGATGCTGCTGCTCGCCGGCGTGGCGACCGACCTCGACGCCGCGCGCGCGACCCTCGCCGGTCTGTGGCAGGACGGCGTCGCGCGCCAGGTGTTCCAGCACAACCTGGAAGTCCAGGGCGGCGATCCGCGCATCGTCGACGATCCGGGGCTGCTGGGCCGCGCGCCGCACGTCGTGGCCGTCGAGGCGCAGCGCGCGGGGTACGTCACGGACGTCGATCCGCTGGCCCTCGGCCACGTCATCGTCGACCTCGGCGGCGGTCGCCGGCAGCCGCAGGACGCCGTCGATCCGCACGTCGGCATCGTGCTGGCGAAGACGCTCGGCGAGCAGGCGCAGGTCGGCGACGCGCTGGCGTTCGTGCACGCGCGCACGGCGGTCGCGGCGGCGGGGGCCGCTGCGGCGGTGGCCGCGGCGATGCCCGTCGGCGAGGAACGGTTGCGCCGCCATCCCTTGCTCAAGCGGCGCATGGCCTGAAGCCGGCGTCGACGCCGGCGCCGCGGAGCGCAGCCCGGTCCGTCAGAAGCGCTCGCCGCCGGTCGGCGGCGAGTATGGCCGGTCGGGCGCGAAGCGCCGCCACAGCGCCGCCGAGACCGCGCGCAGCAGCACGAAGCCCTCGTTGTCGCGGCCCCAGCTGCGGTCCTGCTGTTCCTTGGTCACGACGCAGAAGACGTAGTCGCCGCGCGGCGCGTGCACGAGCACGACCTCGCTGCGCGACCGGTCGATCGCGCCCTGCTTGCTGAGCGTGCGCACGTCGGGCGGCAGGACCGACAGCGCCTCGTCGTCCCAGTAGATGCGGCCGAGGCAACGCCTCGCCTCGTCGCATGCGGCGGCGCTGCCCAGCCTGCCATCGACGGCCTGCGCCAGCAGGTCGGCCATCTCGCGCGGCGTCGTCACGCCCCAGCCCCAGCGGTCGCGCTCGACCTCGCGGCCCGGCGTCCGCGAGTTCACGCGCGTCACGGCACAGCCGCGCGCGGCGAGCCAGTCGTTGATCGCCGTGCCGGTGCCCGCGAGCTCCTGGCACCACAGCGACGCGGTGTTGTCGCTCGTGGTGATCATCAGCATGGCGACCTTGTCGAGCGCCACCTTCTGGCCGTCGGCGAAGCTGCCGAGCAGGTCTTCGCCCGGATACAGCCGGTCCTTGGTGTAGGTCAGTTCCTGGCGGTAGGCGAGTTCGCCGCGGTCGACCTTGGCGAGCAGGGCGCCGAGGATCGGCAACTTGACGAGGCTCGCCGTCGGGAACGCTTCGTCGGCGCGGATCGCGACCTCGTCGCCGGTCGTCAGGTCGCGCACGTAGATGCCGACCGTGCCGCGCACCTTCGCGGCGAGCGCCTGCAGTTCGGCTTCGGCGCCGGCGAGCGGCCGCGGCGCGGCGCAGGCAGCGAACGGCAGCACGGCGAGGGCGAGCACGGCGGCGAGGCGGCGCGGCATGGCCGCGAGCATCGCGCGGGCCCCGCCGAGGGGCCAGAGCTGCGCCGGACGCTCGGCGGCCGGCGCGGCGCTGGTGGTCGGCGGGGTGGGGGCGGTCAGCGGCTGCGGCCGCCGGCCTTGCCCTTGCCCGCCGGCTTGGCCGCGACCGTCGCCGGCTTCCTGGCGACGGCGACCTTGCCCGCGAGCGTGCCCGTTGGCTTGGCGTTGGCGACCGGCTTGGCGTTGGCGACCGGCTTCGCCGGCTTCTTCGCCTTCGCCTTCGCCTTCGCCTTGGCCGGCTTCTTCGCCACCGGCTTGGCGGCGTTCTTGGACACCGGCTTCTTCGCCGCGGCCTTGGCTGGTGCCTTCTTCAGCGCCGGCTTCTTCACCGCCGCCTTCTTCGCGGCCGTCTTCTTCGCCGCCGGCGCCGCCTTGGCGGGGGCCAGCAGCTTGCGCAGCACGGTCTGCAGGATGCCGCCGTTGCGGTAGTAGTCGACCTCGACCGGCGTGTCGATGCGGCACTGCGCCTCGAACGTCCTGCTCGCGCCGGTCGCCGGGTTCGTCGCCGTCACGGTCAGCTTCTGCCGCGGCTGCACGCGATCGTCGATGGCGACGGCGAACTCCTCGTGGCCGGTCAGGCCGAGCGATTCGCGCGTCTGGCCGGGCAGGTACTCGAGCGGCAGCACGCCCATGCCGACGAGGTTGCTGCGGTGGATGCGCTCGTAGCTCTCGGCGAGCACGAACTTCACGCCGAGCAGGAACGTGCCCTTGGCCGCCCAGTCGCGCGAGCTGCCGGTGCCATACTCCTTGCCGGCGAGCACGCACAGCGGCGTGCCGGCCTGCTGGTAGCGCATCGACGCGTCGTAGATCGCCAGTTCCTCGCCGGTCGGCAGGTGCGTCGTCCAGCCGCCCTCCTGCTTGGCCAGCAGGTTGCGCAGGCGGACGTTGGCGAACGTGCCGCGCGTCATCACGCGGTCGTTGCCGCGGCGCGCGCCGTACTGGTTGAAGTCGGCGGGTTGCACGCCGTTCTCGATCAGATGGCGTCCGGCGGGGCTGTCCTTCTTGATGTTGCCGGCCGGGCTGATGTGGTCGGTCGTCACCGAGTCGCCGAGCACGGCGAGCGCGCGCGCGCCGGCGATCGCGCCGATCGTGCCGGCCGTCCTGCCCATCGTGGTGAAGAACGGCGGCTCCTGGATGTACGTGCTCTTGCGCTGGAAGCGGAACAGGTCGCTCTTCGTCGCCTTGATCTTGCGCCACGGCGCCGGGCCGAGGTCGACCTTGCCGTACTGCTCCAGGAACGCCTTCGGCGACATGCTGCTGGCGATCGCGTCGGCGATCTCCTGCTGGCTCGGCCAGATCTCGCGCAGGAAGACCGGCTGGCCGTCCTTGTCGACGCCGATCGGGTCCTTCTGCAGGTCGATGTCGACGGTGCCGGCGAGCGCGTAGGCGACGACGAGCGGCGGCGACGCGAGGTAGTTGGCCTTCACGTCGGGATTGACGCGGCCCTCGAAGTTGCGGTTGCCGGAGAGCACCGCGGCGGCGACGAGGTTGCCGTCCTTGATCGCCTGGGACACCGGCGCGGGCAGCGGGCCGCTGTTGCCGATGCACGTCGTGCAGCCGTAGCCGACGACGTGGAAGCCGACGGCCTCGAGCGCCGGCAGCAGGCCGGCCTTCGTCAGGTAGTCGGTGACCACGCGCGAGCCGGGCGCGAGCGAGGTCTTGACCCACGGCTTGCGGGTGAGGCCGCGCGCGGCGGCCTTCTTCGCCAGCAGGCCGGCGCCGAGCATCACCGACGGGTTGCTGGTGTTGGTGCACGACGTGATCGCCGCGATCGTCACGGCGCCGTGGCCGATCCGCGCGTTGCTGCCGTCGGCGACCGTCGCCGTGTTGGCGAGCTGGTCGACGGGCAGCGCGAAGCCGCGGCTCTGCACGTCCTTGGTCAGCCCCTGGCGGAAGTCCTGCTGCATCGCCGCGAGCGGCACGCGGTCCTGCGGGCGCTTGGGGCCGGCGAGGCTCGGCACGACCGTCGACAGGTCGAGCTGCAGCGTCGAGGTGAACTCCGGGACCGGCGCGTCCGGCGTCCAGAACAGGCCCTGCGCCTTGCAGTACGCCTCGACCAGCGCCACCTGTTCCTTGCTGCGGCCGGACTTCTCCAGGAAGCGGCACGTCTCGGCGTCGACGGGGAAGAAGCCCATCGTCGCGCCGTACTCCGGCGCCATGTTGGCGATCGTCGCGCGGTCGGCGAGCGACATCGCGCCGACGCCGCTGCCGAAGAACTCGACGAACTTGTTCACCACGCCGTGCTTGCGCAGCAGCTGCGTGACGGTCAGCACGAGGTCGGTCGCGGTGGCGCCCTCCGGCAGCTTGCCGACGAGCTCCATGCCGACGACCTCGGGCAGCAGCATGTAGGTCGGCTGGCCGAGCATCACGGCCTCGGCCTCGATGCCGCCGACGCCCCAGCCGAGCACGCCCATGCCGTTGATCATCGTCGTGTGCGAGTCGGTGCCGACGACGGTGTCCGGATACGCGATCGTCTCCTTGCCTTCCTTCTTCGTCAGCACGCCGCTGGCGAGGTACTCCAGGTTGACCTGGTGCACGATGCCCATGCCCGGCGGCACGACGCGGAAGTTGGTCAGCGACTGCTGGCCCCACTTGAGGAACTCGTAGCGTTCCTGGTTGCGCTCGAACTCGAGCTTGAGGTTGTCCTGCTCGGCGGTGCGGCTGGCGAACGCGTCGACCTGTACCGAGTGGTCGATGACGAGGTCGCACGGCACCAGCGGGTTGATCTTGCGGGCGTCGCCGCCGAGGCGTTTCATCGCCGCGCGCATCGCCGCGAGGTCGACGACGCAGGGCACGCCGGTGAAGTCCTGCAGCACGACGCGGCCCGGCAGGAACGGGATCTCGACCTGGCCGGCGGTCGCCTTGCTCCAGCCGGCGATGTTCTGCACGTCCTTGGTGGCGACCACGTACTCGTCGTGGTTGCGCAGCGCCTGCTCCAACAGCACGCGGATCGAGTAGGGCAGCCGTGACAGCTTGCCCATGCCGGCCTTCTCGAGCGCGGGCAGGGCGAAGTAGGTGTACGACTGCTTGCCGACCTTGAGGGTCGCGCGGGAGGAGAACGGGTTCCGGACGGCCATGGCGTGTGTCGATGGGCCGCAGGCGGCTGACCGGCCGCGAGCGGGGGGCAAGGGTTCTACCCGCGGCCGCGGGGGGGCGCAAAAGTCCGGCGCGGCCCGCCGGTCGCCTGGTGACCGCTTCAGTCGCAGCGCCGGTCCGGCCGATGCCATGGTCCGTATGGCCACGCACCCCCGTCGTCTCCTCGCCGCCGTCCTCCTCGCCCTGCCGGCGTGCAACACGGCCGACTACACGGCCGACTTCGCCACCAACGAGAACCTCTACGTCGACGTGCCGTTCACGACCGCCCTGCCGGGCGACCGGCCCGTCTGCGTCACGCCGACCAACGACGGCCGTGTCGCCACGCCGTTGCCGGCGAACGAACGCGGCTTCCCGATCACGTACACGAACGACGAGTTCTGGGAGCGCCCCGTCGCCGCGATGGTCGGCGACGTGCTGCGGCGGCAGGTCGAGCACAGCGACCTCTTCGTCGAGCTGGCCGAGCAGCCGACGGCCCAGGCGATCGTGCTCAAGCCGACGCTGGTCACCTTCCTCGGCGGCAGCGCCGAGTCGATCTCCGGTCGCCGCGCGTTCGCCGACGTGGCGCTGCGGCTGCAGGCCTACGGTCCGCAGGGGCCCGACGGCAGTCGCGCGTTGCTGCTCGACCAGACGTTCACCAGCAAGCAGGCCTCGCCGACGGACCTCAATCCGCCGAGCCCCTACAAGCTGCTGTGCCGCGGTCTGCAGCAGGTGATGGCGCGCACGCTGAACACGCTCGACGGCAGCAACATCGCCCGCAGCAACGTGCCGGCGAATCCGGTCGCGGCGCCGCCGACGTCGGTCGCCGGCGTGCCGGCCGCGCCGGCGCGCTGACGGCGGCGCTTCCGCGGCGGGCGGACGGCGACTACCGTCTGCCGCCCCGATGCCTGGACCGCTCCCCGTCGCGCCGCACGAACTCCGGCTGACCCCGCGCGCCAGCGGCTTCGCCCGCCGCGGCCAGCCGTGGTTCTACGCCGACGACGTGCTCGCCGGCGCGCCGTTGCCGCCGCGCCTCGTGCGCGTGCGCGACGAGGACGGCCGCGACCTCGGACTCGGCATCACCGGCCCGAGCAAGCTGGCGCTGCGGCTGTGCGGCCCCTGGCCCGGCGACGACGTCCCCGACCGCGCGACGTTCTTCGCCGCGCGCCTCGCCGCCGCCAGCGACGCGCGCGCCGGCAGCCTCGGTCCGGAGGACGGCGTGCGGCTCGTGCACGGCGAAGGCGATCTGCTGCCGGGGCTCGTCGTCGACCGCTACGGCCCGCTGCTCGTGCTGCAGGTGACGAGCGCCTGGGTCGAGACGGCGCTCGACGCGATCGTGCCGTGTCTCGTCGATCGCCTCGGCGCCGACTCGGTCGTCGCCCGCAACGACGTGCCGGCGCGGCGGCGCGAAGGCCTGCCCGAGGAAGTGCGCCTGCTGCACGGCCGGCGCCTCGATCAGGTCGCGTTCCGCGAGCACGGCGTCGCGCACGACGTGCGCCCGTTCACCGGCCACAAGACCGGCTTCTACCTCGACCAGCGGCCGGCGCGCGCGCTCGTGCGGTCGCTGGCGAAGGGCCGCAGCGTGCTCGACCTGTTCTGCTACCAGGGCGGCTTCGCGCTCAACGCGCTCGCCGGCGGCGCCGCGACGGCCGTCGCCGTCGACCAGAGCGAGGCCGCGCTGGCGGCGGCGCGCGCGGGCGCCGAGCGCAACGGGCTGGCCGGCCTGACGACCGTCGCCGCCGACATCTTCGACCACCTGCGCGCGCTGCGCGAACGCGACGCGCGCTTCGACCTGATCGTGCTCGACCCGCCGGCGTTCGCCAAGTCGCGCCGCGAGGTGGAGGGCGCCGAGCGCGGTTACCGCGACCTCAACCGGCAGGCGCTGCGTCTGCTCGCCCCGAACGGCTTCCTCGTCACCTGCACCTGCAGCCACCACGTCGACGGCCCGCGCTTCGAGGAACTGCTGCGGCAGGCGGCCGCCGGATTGCCCTTCCGCTTGGCGCTGCGGCAGCGGCTGGGCGCTGGCCCGGACCATCCGGTGTTGCTCCCGCATCCGGAGGGCGAGTACCTGAAGGTGGTGCTCTTGCAGCGCCTCGACCCATGACCACCGACCTCGCGCTGACCGTCAACGGCGAACCGCGCGCGATGCCCGCCGGCAGCACCGTCGCCGACCTCGTCGCCGCGCTCGGCTGCAAGCCGACCCAGGTCGCCGTCGAGCGCAACCGGGAGATCGTTCGCCGCGCCGACCACGCCGCCGTGCGCCTCGCCGACGGCGATCGCATCGAGGTGGTGACGTTCTTCGGCGGCGGCTGACCGCGCCACGGTCCGGCGTCCCCTTGTGGCCGGCCGCGCGGCGGCGCACGATCGCGGTCGTGACTCCCGCCGACGCGCCGCTGGTCCTCGGTCCGCACCGTTTCTCCTCGCGCCTCTTCCTCGGCACGGGCAAGTACCCGTCGATGGAGTCGATGGTGGAGGCCCTGGCGGTGTCGGGCACGCAGTGCGTCACCGTCGCCGTGCGCCGCCTGCAGACGGGCACGCCGGCGGGCAAGTCGCTGCTCGACTACCTGCCGCGCGACAGATACGTGCTGCTGCCGAACACCGCCGGCTGCTTCGACGCCGACCACGCCGTGCGCACCGCGCGCCTGGGCCGTGAGCTCGGCATGGGCGACCTCGTCAAGCTCGAGGTGCTCGGCGATCCGCAGACCCTGCTGCCCGATCCGATCGGCACGTTGGAGGCGGCCAAGGTGCTGGTGAAGGAGGGCTTCGTGGTGCTGTGCTACACCAGCGACGATCCGGTGCTGGCCAAGCGCCTGGAGGACGTCGGCGTGACCTCGGTGATGCCCGCCGGCGCGCCGATCGGCAGCGGCCAGGGCATCCTCAACCCGAACAACATCCGCATCATCCTGGAGCGCGCCAAGGTGCCGGTGATCGTCGACGCCGGCGTCGGCACCGCCAGCGACGTCGCGATCGCGTTCGAACTCGGCGCCGAGGGCGTGCTGCTCAACACCGGCGTGGCGCTCGCCAGGGATCCGGTGCGCATGGCGCGCGCCATGAAGGCCGCGGCCGAAGCCGGGCGCGACGCGTTCCTCGCCGGCCGCATCGGCAAGAAGCTGTACGCCAGCGCGTCGTCGCCGACGAGCGGCGTGATCGCCGGGGAGTGACCGGTGCCGCCACCGGGGCTGCTCGCCGTCCGCTTCCTGTGCGGGCTGTGCGCGCTCGCCGTCGGCGCGCCGCTGGCGCAGGAACTGCTGCAGCGGCTGGCGGTGTTCGCGGCGGACGGCAGTGGCCGCATCGAGGCCAGCATGGTCGCGTGGGTGTTCGCCTGCGCCGGCGTCGCGGCGTGCGCCCGCTGGCAGCCGCCCGGACTGCCGCTGCGGCCGCTGCGGTTGCTGCCGACGCTCGGCGTCTACGTCGGCTTGTCGCTGCCGTGGTGGGGCCTGTTCGTCGCCTACGCGCGGGCGCGGGCCGCCGCGGGCGCGCCGGCGGCGGCGCAGCCGCAACTGCGTTACCTCGCCGAGGCCGACTTCGGCCGGCCGATGACCTGGCTGTTCGTGTTCGGCACGGTGGTCGCCGCCCCGGTCGCCGAGGAACTGGTGTTCCGCGGCTGCCTGCAGCCGGCGTTGCGACCGCGCCTGGGCGCGAAGGGGGCGGTCGCGGCGACCGCGCTCGCCTTCGGCCTCGTGCATCCGCCGCCGCTCGCGCTGCCCGCCGCGCTGCTCGGCGCCGGCTTCGGCTGGCTGGCGATGCGATCCGGCAGCCTGCTGCCGGCGATCCTCGCGCACGCGGCCCACAACGGCGCGACCATCGCGCTCGCCATCGCGTGGCCGGCGGCGCTCGACTATCTCTATCCGCGATGATCCCCGAGATGCGCGAGTTCACGGTCCACCCGGACATGGTCGGCCGCCTCAAGCGACGCGGCGCGGCGATGGTCGCCGACAACGCGGTCGTCGTCGGCGACGTGCGGCTGGGCCGCGACGTCGGCATCTGGTTCGGCGTGACGATCCGCGGCGACGACAGCTGGATCGAGATCGGCGACGAGACCAACGTGCAGGACAACACCTGCGTGCACGTCGACGTCGGCTGCCCGCTGCGCATCGGCAAGGGCGTCACGATCGGCCACGGCGCGCTGGTGCACGGCGTCGAGATCGGCGACTACGCGCTGATCGGCATGGGCAGCATCGTGCTCGCGGGGGCGCGCATCGGCGCGCACTCGCTGATCGGCGCCGGCGCCCTGATCAAGGAGAACGCCGTCATCCCGCCGCGCTCGGTCGTCCTCGGCATGCCCGGCAAGGTCGTGCGGCAGGTCACCGACGAGGAGGTCGAGGGCCTGCACTGGCGCGCGCGCCACTACGTGCAGCGGGCGCACAGCTACCTGCGACCGGGCGAAACCAGCTGAGCGCGGGCGGGCCCGCCGCGGGCGCCCGGCGGGCGCTGCGGCGCGCGGCGATGGCGGAACGGTCCATCGCATGGGACGGTGGTCGGCGGCCTGCGGCGTGGTGCGGCCGAGCGGCCTGGACCGGGGCCGCTCGGCCTTGCGTTCGACCACGCGGCGACGCCGGCTCGTGCTACGCTTGGCGGACCATCGCCAACCTTGTCGCGGTGGCCTCCCCCCGTGCCAGCCATGACCTCGTCTTCCCGCACCGTCTGCCAACTCGCAGCCCTCGCCGTCGTCCTCGCAGCTTGCGCGCGCCATAGCGCCTCGGCGCCGACCGCGCTCATCGGCGGCCAGCCCGTCTTCGAGACCAGGACCGAGATCGTCACCGGTACTGCGGTCCACGCCGACTACTTCGTCGCCGACTTCAATGGCGACGCCAAGCTCGACGTCGCCGTGTGCAGCCTCACCGGCGACTTGCGCGTGCTGCTCGGCAACGGCTCGTCGTTCCAGGAAGGGCAGTCGTCGAACCTGGGCGGCGTGCCGGTCTGGATGACGGGCGGCGACTTCGACGCCGATGGCGACAAGGACCTGGTGATCGTGCGCAGCGCCGCGGACGCGACGGATCTCTGGCGCAACGACGGCCAGGGCACGTTCACCCTCGCGGCGACGGTCCCGGTCGGCGCCGGCGCGCTCGCCGTGGTCGCGTGCGATTGCGACGCCGACGGCAAGCTCGACTTCGCCGTGTCGCGGCCGACGGCGCCGGAGGTCCTGTACTGCCGCGGTGACGGTGCCGGCGGCTTCCTCGGCATCCTGCCGCTCGCGCTGCCGCTTCCTGCCGGCGGCCAGGCGTTCCATCTCGCCGCCGGTGACGCGAACCGCGACGGCCTCGCGGACCTCGTCGTCAGCGATCCCGTGGTGTCGCGCATCGTCGTCTTCGCCGGCGCCGGCGGCGGTGCCTTCGGTGAGATCGTCGACCAGGTCGCGGTGCCCGGAACGATCGGCGCGTGCGCCTTCGGCGACCTGAGCGGCGACGGGCTTCCTGATCTCGTCCTGTCGGCGTTCAACGCCAATCGCTACGTCGTCCTCACCTCGCTGGCCGGCAACCCGCCGTCGGTCGGCGGCCCGTCGTCGTTCGACGTGCCGATCGCCGGGCGCCCGAGCCTCGCGACGATCGCCGACGTCACCGGCGACGGTCGTCCCGACCTCGTCGGTTGCATCGCCTTCCAGGCGTCGATCTGCGTCGCGCCGCAGCTGCCGCAGGGCGGCGTCGGCCCGCAGTTCCAGCTCGACACCAGCGGCCTGCCGCTGCGCCCGTTCGTCGGCGACCTCGACGGCGCCGGCAACAAGGCATTGTTCGCGTTGTCCGGCGGCGGCAACCGCGTCAACCTCTGGCGGCAGAAGGCCGGCAACGTGCTCGCCGGCGCGCGCAACCACGCGACCGGCCTCGCCGGCGCGTACTGGATCGAGGGCGGCGACTTCGACGGCGACGGCGACGCGGAGATGCTCGTCGGCAACGAAGGCGACAACGAATTGAAGATCCTCGGTCCGGATGGCGCGGGTGCGGTGGGGGTCGCGGCGAGGGTGCCGATCGGCGCCGGGGCCCCGCAGATCGTGGCCGTCGACCTCGACGGCAACGGCCGGCTCGACGTCGTCTGTGCCGTGGCGGGCGGCCTGCGGCTGCTGCGCAACGACTCGACGGCCGGCGCCTACGCCTTCACCCTCGTCGGCGGCGCGCTGCCGGAGTTCGGCGCCGGCGCGTTCCCGTTCGGCATCGAAGCGGCGGACGTCGACGGCACGCCCGGCATCGACCTCGTCGCCACGGACTTCGCCGGCGGCAACCTGATGCTGCTGCCTGGCGCCGGCACGCCGTTCGCGTTCGGCCCCATGCAGACCATCGCCGTCGGCGGCTCGCCGGTCGACGTCGTCGCGCGCGACTTCAACGGCGATGGCGCCGTCGACCTGGCCGTGTCGCGCAACGCCGCCGCCAACATCCTGGTCCTCAGCCGCCAAGGCGGCGTCTGGCAGCCGCTGTTCGACATCGCGGTGGGCAACCAGCCGAACTACCTCGTCAGCGCGGACTTCAATCGCGACAACCGCGCCGATCTCGTGGTCAGCAACGCGACGTCGAACGCGGTCTCCGTGCTGTTCGGTTCGGCGACGGGCTTCACGCGCCAGGACTACGCCGCCGGCAGCGCGCCGACGGCGCTGCTCGCCCGCGACCTGACCCAGGACGGCAATCCCGACATCCTGGTCGCGTCGCTGCAGAGCGGCGACTTCCGCGTCATGGTCGGCGATGGCGCCGGCAGCTTCCCGCTGCTGCCGCAGTTCCCGGGCACGCTGGGAGCCTGCGACGCGGTCCTGCAGGACATGGATGGCGACGGCCGGCCCGATCTGATGCTGGCCAGCCTCATCACCAACCGCGTGTCGCTGGTGAAGAACATCTCGGCGCCGGTCGGCGGCAACTGAATCGCGGCGGACCCGTTCCCGGAGCGCAGCGTGAGCGATGACTTGATGGGGGTGATCCTTGCCGCCGGCAAGGGCACCCGGATGCGCCCCTTCTCCGAGCACTGGCCCAAGCCCGTGCTGCCGGTGCTGGGCAAGCCGCTGATGGCCTACCAGCTGGAGATGATGGCGGCGATGGGCATCCGCAAGGTGGTAGTCGTCATCGGCCACCTCGGGCACGAGGTCGTGCGCGCGCTCGGCGACGGCAGCCGCTGGGGCGTGTCGATCCGGTACGTCGAGCAGGAAGAGATGCTCGGCATCGCGCACGCGGTCTCGCGGCTCGAGAGCCACGTCGACCGGCCGTTCTTCCTGTTCCTCGGCGACATCTTCTTCGTCACCGAGAACCTGCGGCACATGCTCGACCGCTTCCGCGCCGGCAACCTCGGCGGCGTGCTGGCGTGCAAGCGCGAGCCGAACCTCGAGGCCATCAAGCGCAACTTCGTCGTGCACACCGATGGTGCCGGCGTGGTCAACAGGGTCGTCGAGAAGCCGCGCTTCCCGCGCACCGACCTCAAGGGCTGCGGCATCTACCTCTTCGACCAGTCGTTCTTCGACGCCGTGCGCCGCACGCCGCGCACCGCGATGCGCAACGAGTACGAGATCACCGACTCGATCCAGATCTTCCTCGACGACGGCTACAAGGTCGAAGCCGCCGAGGTCGTCAAGGCCGACATGAACGTCAGCTACCCGGCCGACCTGCTCGACCTCAACCTGCTGCTCCTGCAGCAGAGCGGCAAGGCGGACTGGCTCGCGCCCGACGTGAAGCTCGGCAAGGGCAGCGCGCTCGCGCGCAGCGTCGCGATGGCCGGCGCCGAGGTCGGCGACGGCTGCGAACTGACGGAGTGCCTGCTGTTCCCAGGCGCCAAGGTCCCCGCCGGGCGCGTCCGTCGCCGCTCCATCTTCACGGCCGACGCCGAGATCCGCTGCGCGCCCGACGACGCCTGACGTACCATCGCGGCATGGTCGCCGCCGCGTCCGTCGCCGTGCTCGCCGCCGTCCTGCTCGCGCTCCCGCAGGAACCTGCCCCGCCCGCCGCCTCCTCCGGCAACCTGCTGCTGCGCGGCGGCGCCGTGCACACCGGCACGAACCGCGACTGGCCGGGGCCGATCGCGGCGCGCGCCGGCCGCATCGTCGCCGGGGATCGCCTCGATCCGGCGATCGACGCCGAGGCGATCGACCTGCCCGACGGCGCCTTCGTCGTGCCCGGCCTGATCGACGCGCACGGCCACCTGAAGGGCCTCGGCGACGCGCTCGCCGAGGTCGACCTCGTCGGCACCGCGTCGTACGTCGAGGTGGTCGAGAAGGTGCTCGCTGCCGCCGCGCGCGCGCCCAAGGGCGCGTGGATCCTCGGCCGCGGCTGGGACCAGAACGACTGGCCGGACAAGGCGATGCCGCAGCACGGCCCGCTGTCGGCCGCCGTGCCCGACCATCCGGTCTGGTTGGTGCGCGTCGACGGCCACGCCGGACTCGCCAACGCCGCGGCGATGGCGCGCTCGGGCATCACCAAGGACAGCGCCACCGGCCAGGGCGGCGAGATCCAGCGCGACGCGGCCGGGGCGCCGACCGGCGTGCTCGTCGACGACGCGATGGCGCTCGTCGTCGTGCCGCCGTCGACCGACGAGCAGTTGCGCGAGCGGCTGCTCGCCGCGCACGACGCCTGCCTGCGCGCCGGGCTCGTCGGCGTGCACGACGCCGGCGTCGACGCGCGCACGCTGGCGGCGATGGTGGGGTTGCACAAGGAGGGCAAGTGGCGGCTGCGCGTGCACGTCATGCTGGATCCGCGCGAGGACCTGCTGATCGCCCGCGGACCGTGGCAGACCGACGACGGCGTGATCGTCGTGCGCGCGGTCAAGGCCTACGCCGACGGCGCGCTGGGCTCGCACGGCGCCGTGCTGCTGGAGCCGTACGCCGACCGCAAGGGCTGGAAGGGCCTGATGTTGATGCCCAAGCCCGCGATCGCCGCCTTGGCGCAGCGCTGCGCCGACGCCGGCATGCAGTTGTGCATGCACGCGATCGGCGACGCCGCCAACCGCGCCGTGCTCGACGCCTATGCGACCGTGCAGTGCGAAGGTGGACTGGCGGCGCGGCGCTTCCGCGTCGAGCACGCGCAGATCGTCGCCGACGGCGACTTCGCCCGCTTCGCCGCGCTCGGCGTGGTGCCGAGCATGCAGCCGACGCACCTGACCAGCGACATGCCGTGGGCGCCCGGGCGCCTGGGCGCCGAGCGCACGCTGCGTTCGTACGCCTGGTCGCGGTTCCATCGCCTCGGCGTCGTCGTGCCGTTCGGCAGCGACTTCCCGGTCGAGTCCGTCGATCCGCGCAAGGGCCTGTTCGCCGCGATCACGACGCGGGGCGAGCGCGGCGGGGGCGACGGGAGCCTCCGCCGCGACCAGAAGCTCTCGCGCGAGCAGGCGCTGCGCGGCTTCACGCTGCACGCCGCGCACGCGATGTTCGCCGAGCGCGACCTCGGCACGATCGAGGCCGGCAAGTCGGCCGACTTCACCGTCTTCGACCGCGACCTGCGCGTCTGCCCCGAGGAGGAGATCCTGCAGGCAAAGGTCCTGATGACCGTCGTCCGCGGCCGGGTGGCCTGGTCGGCCGCGGGCCGTTAGAACGGGGCGCCGTGACGCTCCCCGCCGCCGCCGCCCTGCCCTACGAGCCGAAGCTCGCGCTGCTGCGCGCCGCCCTCGCCCCGCGGCCCGGCGCCGTCGTCGCCTTCTCGGGCGGCGTCGACAGCACGGCTCTGCTCGCCGCCTGCGTCGAGGCGCTCGGCGGGCGCGTCGTCGCGGTGACCGCCGACTCGCCGTCGCTGCCGCGCGCCGAGCTCGCCGAGGCGCAGGCGCTGGCGCAGCGGCTCGGCGCGCGCCACGTCGTGCTGCCGACGCACGAACTGGAGCGCGCCGAGTACCGGGCCAACGCCGGGGATCGCTGCTACTTCTGCAAGAAGGAGCTGTTCGTCACCGTCGCCGCGCGCCGCGCCGAGATCGCCCCGGCCGACTGGGTCGTCGTCTACGGCGCCATCACCGACGACCTCGGCGACCATCGCCCGGGCCAGCGCGCTGCCGCCGAACACGGCGTGCGCGCGCCGCTCGTCGACGCCGGCATGGGCAAGGACGACGTGCGCCACTACAGCCGCGACCGCGGCCTGCCGACCGCCGACAAACCGAGCTTCGCCTGCCTGTCGTCGCGCGTGCCGCACGGCACGCCGATCGACGCCGCGGTGCTGCAGCGCATCGAGCTCGCCGAGGCGGCGCTGCGCGCGCACGGCTTCCGGCAGTTCCGCGTGCGCCACCACGGCCCGGTCGCGCGCATCGAGGTCGGTCCCGACGAGATGGCGCGCGCGTTCGAACTGCGCGAGCAGTTGGGGCAGGCGCTGCAGGCCGCCGGCTACGTGTTCGTGGCCCTCGACGTGTTCGGCTACCGCCACGGCGCGCTCAACGCCCTGCTCGGCCAGGAAACCCACTGATGCGATCCATGCTCCGACTCGTGCCCGCGCTGCTGTTCGCGGGCGTCCTCGCGGCCCAGTCCGACGTCATCACCGAGGCGCGGGTGCGCGAGACGGTGGCGTGGCTCGCCGACGATGCGCGCGCCGGCCGCGACACGGGCAGTCCGGAGATCGTCGTCGCCGGCGAGTGGATCGCCGACCGCTTCGCCAAGGCCGGCCTCGTCCGCGCGGTCGCCGACTCCTGGTACCACGAGTTCCCGCTCACCGGTTGGACGCTCGACGCGAGCCGGATCGCCGTCACGCTGGTCAGCCGCGAGGGCGAGACGGCGCGCGAGCACGTGCTCGCGCCCGACGTCGACGTGCGGCAGTGGACCGTCGCCGAATCGGTCGAAGGCGCCGACGAGGCCTGCACCGTCGCCCTGCTCGAGGATCCGGTGCTGCAGCGGCTGCTGACCGCCGGCGCGGCGCGGCGACCGATCTTCTGCGAGGTCGACGAGTCGCATCCGTACTGGCAGCGCGCCAAGGGCAGCCACCAGGTGCTCGGCGCGCGCCGGCAGGCCTCGCGCCCGCTCTTCCTCGTGCGCAAGGGCGCGCTGCCCGAGGCGATGCGCAGCGCCGGCGCGCAGTGGTCGGCGACGTGGAAGGTGGCCGCCCCGGCCAAGGCGGACGTGCCGCAGCGCAACGTCGTCGCGGTGCTGCCCGGTGCCGCCAGGAAGGACGAGTACGTCGTGGTCAGCGCCCACTACGACCACGTCGGCACGGGCCGCGCCATCGACGGCGACGCCATCTACAACGGCGCCGACGACGACGCGACCGGCACGACGGCCGTGATCCTGCTCGCCGAGGCGCTCGCCAAGGCCGGGCCGCTGCCGCGCAGCGTCGCCTTCGTCTGCTTCACCGGCGAGGAGCGCGGGCTGGTCGGCAGCAAGGCGTTCTGCGAGCAGCCGCCGTTCCCGCTCGCCAAGGTCGTCGCCAACGTCAACATCGAGATGCTCGGCCGGCCCGAGGCGGGGCGCGAGGGCAAGGCGTGGGTGACCGGCCCCGATCTGTCCGACTTCGCGGCGATGGCCGCCGCCGCGATGGGCAAGGCCGGCGTCGAGATCGTCGGCTTCCCGATGGCGGGCCAGCTGTTCGCGGCCAGCGACAACTGGTCGTTCGCCAAGGCCGGCGTCGTCGCGCACTCGATCAGCGCCGGCTCGCTGCACCCCGACTACCACCAGCCGAGCGACGAGGTCGAGAAGCTCGACATCGGCCACATGACGCGCGTGATCGAGGGGCTGCGCGCGTTCGTCGTCGACCTCGCGTCGCGCGAGGCGGGGCCGCAGTGGAACGAAGCCGGCCGCAAGCGGCTGGAGCGGCGCGGCCGCTGATCGCTGCGGCGATCGATCGCCCAGGTGCCGGACGGCCCCGGTCAGTTGTTCGACCGGCGGATGAACGGCTCCTGCGCGCGCGGCGCCCATTCCTCGGCCGGCGGCACCAGCTGCTCCTCGGCCGCCTGTTCCTGCGCCGTGCAGCGGATGCGCCAGGACCAGCCCGGCCGCAGGTGGGCATCGAGCGTCGGCGTCATCAGTTCGTCGACGTAGTACGAGCCGCGGGCGATCGGGCTGGCCGTCGGCAGGATCGCGACGCAGGTGCGCGTGTCGATCGGGTCGCCTTCGGCGTCGAGCACGTCGAGCGAGATCCAGGCCTGGACGACCGGGCGGTGCGTGCGGTTCTGGTACTGGAACCGGCACCGGACGTAGGTGTTGCCCGGGAAACCGTCGAGGCTGACGTCGAGCACGGTGACGCGGCCGTGGCCCTCGAAGTCGAGCGTCTGGCGGCTGTTGTACTGCGCGCGAAACACGTTCTGGATGTGCTGGAACTCGCGCAGTTCCTGCACCTGCGGCGGCGCTGCCGCAGGCGGGGGCGGCGGCGCGGCGCAGGCGGCGAGGATGGCGAGCGACGAAAGGGCGCGGATTGCGGTCGTCATGCCGGTCGGCTTGCAAAGTCCATGCCGGCCGCGGCCGACGCGCCGGCGGAGGTGTTCGGGCGTTTCGCTGCGCTCGACGGTCGCTGCGACAGCCGGCAGGATGCAGCCGGCAAGTCCGCGCTCGATCCGGCCGTGCGGCCGTCCCTCCCGCTGCTCCGCGAACCCGCCCCGTGATCGCCTACTCCTCGCTGCCTCTGCGCCGTCTTTCGACGGGCGCGTGGTTGGTGCTCGGCTGCGCCCTGCGCCTCGCCGGCCTCACGGTCCACTCCCTCTGGTTCGACGAGACCATGAGCGTCTGGATCGCCGCCAATCCGGACATCACCGACGTGCTGAGCCGGGATCGCAGCCCGCCGCTGGCGTTCTGGCTGTTGTCGGCGTGGCTGTCGGTGTTCGGGGTCGGTGAACTCGCCGCCCGGTCGTGCGGGGCGGTCGTCTCCTGCCTGACGCTCGCGGCGTTCGCCGTCGGCACGCGCAGCGCGCTGCCGCCGCGCAGCCACCAACTCGCGGTGGCGATCTTCGCCGTCTCGCCCTTCAGCGTCTGGTACGGGCAGGAGGTCCGCACGTACCACCTCGTCGAACTGGGCGCCGTGCTCTGGTGGGTGGCCGCATGCCGGCTGCGCGGCGCGCCCGTCCGCGCCGGCGGCTGGCTCGCGGTCATGGCCATCGGCGCGGCCGTCGCCACCGGTGCGCACTACACCGGCGCATACTGCGCCCTCGGCGCCGGCGTCGTCGCCGCGGCGCTCGCCGCACGGCGGCAGTGGCGGCTCGGCGCGCTCGTCGCCGCCGCGACGGCGGGCGGCATCGCCGCCTGGACGTGGTGGTTCGTCGGCTACCTGCCGGCGCAGATGGCGATGGCGTGGGGCTACCCGAAGGCGCCGGGCTGGCGGGATCTCGTCGAGGCGCCCTTCCGGCTGCTGCTCGTCGCCGCCGACGGCATGCCGCCCGCCGTGCTGGCCGTCGCCTGCGGCGCAGCGGCGTTGGCCGGCCTCGGCATGGCGCGCGCAGCGCTGCTCGCCCCCGGTCGCGGCGGCGTGGCGGTGATGGCGCTCGCCGTCGTGTTCGCCGTGCTGCTGGGCAGCTTCCTGGCGTCGCGGTCGTGGCGGCCAGCCTTCGGCGGCCGGTACGCCATCGCATGCGAGGCGCCGCTCGTCGTGCTGGTCGCCATCGGCCTGACGGAGTTGCGCGTCGCGCGGCTGGCAGCGTGGAGCCTCGTGCTCGCCCTCGCAGCAGTGACCGTGTGGCACAAGACGGACGATCGCAAGGAGGGCTACCGCGCCGCGTGCGCGCTGCTGGCGCAGAACTGGCGACCGGGGGACCGCATCGCGTCGGTGACCGGCACGTTCGACGGGTTCTCGGAGGCGCCGCTGTTCGCCTACCTGCACGGCACCGAAGCGTTTCAGGCCGTGGTGCCGGAGAGCCGGCTGTGCGAGCCGGCCGGGTGGCGCCGCGTCCACGTGCTGTATCGCGAGGCCTTCTACGCCTGGCCGGTGCGGGATCGCCTCTTGGCGGCGTTCACCGTCGTGCGGCAGGAAGCGCTCGTCCAGCGCGTCCAATACCTCTGCCTGGAGCGCAAGGACTGACGCCGTCGCCCGCAGCGGCCATGGCAGCTCGGCCAAGCCAACGCCGCCAGCGCGGCGATGCGGCCGCGGCTCACGAACCGAGCCGCAACCGCAGGCCGTTGGTCAAGGCGAACGGCACGCTCGTGGCGGGCGCGAGGTCGACCAGCAGGCCCTGGGCGAACACATCCAAGCCGAGCAGGCTTGACTGCAGCGGGGCGGCGAACGGCAGCGCCGTCGCGCCGGGGCCGGTCCACGCCCCGGCGAACAGGCCGACGTTGGGCAGGCCCGGGTCCAGCAGCAACTCGCCCGGCTGGCCCGGCGCCATGCCGAAGCCCGGCAGCGCGAGGCCGCATGGGCCGCCCGGGGCCGGGCCGCCGCCGAGGTAGACGAAGGCCAGCGTGCTGCCGGCACCCTGCGAGCCGAGCGTGTTGCTGGCGCCGAGGGCGATCGTCGCGCCGAGCGCCGGTCGGCCGCTGGCGATCAGGCTGTTGGCCGGACTGGTGCAGCCGAGCACCGTCGCCGTCGCCAGGGTCACGCCGAGGTTGCCGGCGACGTCCACCGCCGCGCCGTAGACGTCGGCCGCGCCGGTGCGCTGGTCGGTCCATGCGAGCAGGCTCGTGCCGCTCGGCGTGGCGGCGAGGCCCAGCCGCAGCTTGTCGCTGGCGAACGAACTGGCGACGACGGCGGCATGGCGCGGGCCACCGGCCGCGTCGACGCCGAACAACTGCACCGACTTGCGCAGCAGGCCGAGGTCCTCGACCAGCACGGCGACCGCCATGCCGGCGCCGACGCGCGCCGCGACCGGCGCGAACTTGGTCACCGTGTCGATCGGCAGCAGGCTGACGCCGGTCGCGCCCCACTGCCGCGCGCCCGACGCGTCGATCGACTGCGCGCCGATGCCCCAGGTCGTCTGCGCGGTGTTGCGCTCGTTCCACGCCACCTGGATCGACTGCGTCGCCGGCTGCCAGACGATCGCCGGGTCGAACTTCGAGTTGGTGTTGGTCGACACGTCGACGCCGTTGTGGGGGAAGACCTCGCTGCCGGCGGCGGTGACGCGCTGTACGCGCGCCGAGAACGCCGAGCCGACGGCGAAGTGCCACGCGAAGATGGCGCCGCCCTGGCCGTCGGAGGCGATGCGCGGATCGAACGCGATCGGCAGGCTCACCTGGTCGAACACCGGCAGGCGCACGCCGCCGTTCCACAGGGGCTGGCCGAGCGCGTCGAACTTCTGCGCGTGCAGATGCTTCGCGGCCGAGAACGACGTGGCGCGCACCCAGCTGACGACGACCGAGCCGTCGAGCGGCGACGCGGCCACCGGCCGCGCGAACGCCGGCGACTGGCCGGTGTCGCCCGGGATGGCGACTCCGTCGCCGGGGAACCGCGGCGCGCCGGCGAGGTCCAGGCGCTGCATCTGGATCGTGCGCGTCGTCGAGTTCGACCAGACGAACACGAAGTCGCCGTCGCCGGCCTCGCAGACGCGCGGGTTGCCGTCGAAGTCGGGGTTGTTCGACAACGTCACGCCGTTGGCGCCCCAGGCCTGCGCGCCGGCCGGCGTGACGCGGTAGGCGTAGACGTCGAGGTCGCCGCCGGCGCGCGTGTCGGTGAACGTCAGCACGCAGTGGCCGAAGCGGTCGGCGAGCAGGTCCCAGTCGATCAGCGAGGTCGACTGCGGGTTGTTGCTGACCAGGATGCCGCCGTGCTGCCACTGCTCGACGCCGGCGGCGTCGAAGCGCTGCAGCCAGACGGCGTAGCCGCCGTTGCGGTTGTCGAACCAACCGACGTAGCCGCCGCCGTCGGGGGTCGCGGCGACCTTGTTGACGACCTGTTCGTTGGCGAAGTCGCCGATCGGCAGGTTGGGGGACGACGTCGTCGGCCATTGGGCGGACGCGACGGCGGCGAGCAGGACGGCGGGGGCGAGGCGGGCGGAACGGCGCATCCTGGCGATGGTAGGGCCGGCCGCGATCCTGTCGACCGCCCCGGCCGCGGCGCTTCTCCTTGACCGATCGCCCGCGGGGCAACATCCTGCGGGTTCGATGTTCGACTCGCTCGCCACCGCGCTCGGCAAGGCCTACCGCTCCATCGTCGGCCAGAAGGTCCTCACCGAGGCCAACGTCGACGAAGGCATCCGCGCCGTCCGCACGGCCCTGCTCGAGGCCGACGTCAACTTCCAGGTCGCCAAGGACTTCGTCGCCGACGTGCGCCAGCGCGTGCTCGGCCAGAAGGTCATCGAGTCGGTCGAGCCCGGCCAGCAGTTCGTCAAGTGCTTCCACGACGCGCTGACCGAACTGCTCGGCGGCCAGCAGACGGGCCTGCCGGTGTCGCCGCGCTCGCCGCTCGTGCTGATGATGTGCGGCCTGCAGGGCAGCGGCAAGACGACGACGTGCGCCAAGCTGGCGCTGTGGCTGCGCAAGCAAAAGAAGAAGAACCCCCTGCTCGTCGCCGCCGACCTGCAGCGGCCCGCGGCCGTCGACCAGCTGCAGAGCCTCGGCAAGCAGCTCGGCATCGCGGTCTACGCCGAGCCGGCGAACAAGCGCCCGCCCGAGGTCTGCAAGGCCGGCATCGAGTTCGCGAAGTCGCGCGGCCACGACGTGGTGATCCTCGACACGGCGGGCCGCCTGCACGTCGACGAGCCGCTGATGCAGGAGGTGCAGCAGGTGCACGCGCTGTGCCAGCCCGACGGCGTGCTGCTGGTCTGCGACGCGATGCTCGGCCAGGACGCCGTCAACTCGGCGAAGGCCTTCCACGAGCGCCTGCCGCTGCACGGCCTGATCCTCACCAAGGTCGACGGCGACGCCCGCGGCGGCGCGGCGCTGTCGATCGTCAAGGTGACTGGCCGGCCGATCCTGTTCGCCGGCGTCGGCGAGAAGCCCGACGACCTGGAGGAGTTCGATCCGTCGCGCATGGCCGGGCGCATCCTCGGCATGGGCGACGTCGTCGGCCTCGTCGAGAAGGCGCAGTCGGTGATCGACGAGCGCGAAGCCGAGGCGGCGGCGAAGAAGCTGCAGAAGGGCCAGTTCAACTTCGAGGACTTCCTCGCGCAGTTGAACATGATCAAGAAGCTCGGCCCGCTGAAGAAGGTCCTCGGCATGCTGCCGGGCATGGGCTCGATGATGAAGGACGTCGACCTCGACGACGCGCCGATGAAGCGCATCGAGGCGATGATCCAGTCGATGACGCCGCGCGAGCGGCAACGGCCGGACATGATCGACCTGCCGCGCCGCCGCCGCATCGCCGCCGGCTCGGGCAACGACCTCGACGCCGTCAACGGCCTGATCAAGCAGTTCAAGCAGATGCAGGACCTGATGAAGAAGCTCGGCAAGGGCGGCGGCTTCCCCGGCATGCCCGGTGGCATGGGGGGGCTGGGCGACCTGATGGGCGGTGGCATGGGCGGGCTCGGCGGCATGGGCGGGCGGCCGCCGCGCGGCTTCCCAGGCGGCGGCTTCCCGGGGTTTCCGGGCGGCCGCAGGCGCTGAAGCCGGGCCGAAACCGCGGCAGTGAGCGGAAAAACCGCTGGCGCGCGGCCCTCGTCTCTGCTTGGATTCTCGCCCCTTTCGCCGCTCCCGACGCACGGAGACAGTTTCCCTTGGCAGTCACGCTTCGCCTGAAGAGATTTGGACGCCTCAACCACCCGACCTATCGCGTGGTGGCCACCGACCCGCGCTTCCCGCGCGACGGCCGCATCATCGAGGCGCTCGGTTACTTCCTGCCCCTGATGCCGCGCGCCCAGGAGCAGGTCAAGCTCAACGCCGAACGCATCCAGTACTGGCTGTCGGTCGGCGCCAAGCCGTCCGACACCGTCGCACAGATGATCGAGAAGGCCGGCATGACGGTGCCGACGACGAAGAAGGCGGAGCGCGCCAAGAGCAAGGGCAAGCCCGCGCCGTTCGTCGCGCCGAAGAAGAAGGTGCGCAAGCCGAAGGCGCAGCGCCGCGCCGAGAAGGCCGCGCGCGCCGCCGCCGCCAAGAAGTGACCCTACGCGCGGCGCTCCGATCGCGGCGGCGACGCCGCGGCCGCTGCGTGCGCCGCGTTGGCGCCGGTCCGTCCTGCACAACTTCTGCATGCCCGATGAGGCCTCGGTGACGACGAAGAAGAAGCCGAAAACCGCGAACGCACCGGAGGCGCCGCCCGATCCGCGCCAGCCCTTGGCGCTGACCGCGGAGCACTTTGACGCGACGCTCAAGGCGCTGAAGGCCGTGCTCGCCGACGTGCCGCCGCCGCCGCCGCCGGCGGAAGGGCAGCCGCCGGCGACGCTCGATCTCGTCGACGCCGTCCTGCACCTGTACTTCGCCGACGGGTTGCCGTGCGGCTACGGGCAGGAGGCGCGCCGGCGGATCGCCGAAGGCTTCGTCGATCGCAACGAGTTCCGCGTCACCGAAGCCTTCGAGGTCGAGGACCTGCTGCGCGACCTGCCGATCCCGCGGCTCTTCGATCGCTGCCTCGCCGTGCGCGACTCGGTCGCGCAGATCTACAACGACCAGAACGGCGTCCAACTCGGCTTCCTGCGCGATGCGGGCATCGGCGACCGCAACACGTTCTTCCAGCGCGTGCCGGCGTTGCAGCCGCACGTCGCGAACTTCCTGTCGACGATCCTGAATCTCGAGGAAGTGCTGTTCTCGGACAAGTCGACGGTCCGCGCGCAACAGCGCCTGGGCTGGGAGGGCGCCGCGGCGAACAAGTTCGTCGACGAGGCGCGCGCGCTGGTCAAGCCGTACGGCTTCCTGCCGCTCGACGTCGGTCCGAACCTGCCCGGCCGCAAGGTCAACCTCGCGCACGAGCTGTCGCCTGCGTGCCTGCTGCTGCGCCTCGCGCCGGCTGGCAAGCGCCGTCCCTCGGCGTGAGCGCCGCGGCCGCGCGCGCGCCGCGCCGCTCCAGCCACGGGTAGCATGCCGCCGTCGTGCGCGACCTCGACTTGTTCCTGGCATCGACCTCGCCGCGGCGGCGCGAGCTGCTGACGCAGGCAGGCCTGCGCTTCGCCCTGTGCGCGCCGGGGCCGGAATACGAGGCCGGCGGCGACGAGCACGTCGGCGCCGCCGGCGAACCGCTGCGCCTCGCGGTCGATCGTGCGACCCGCAAGGGCATGGGCGCGGTCGTTCCCGACGCGGCGGTGCCCGTGCTCGCCGTCGACACCGTCGTCGACCTCGACGGCCAGGAACTCGGCAAGCCGCGCGATGTGGCCGCGGCGGAGTCGATGCTGCGCCGCCTCGCGGGCCGACTGCATCGCGTGCACACCGCGCACTTCCTGCGCCATGCGGCGTCGGGCCGGACCGGCCTCGCCGTCGCCAGCGCGGACGTCGTGTGCGGGTTGCCGGGCGCGGCGGAACTGCAGCGGTATCTCGCCTCGGGGCAGTGGCGGGGCAAGGCCGGCGGCTACGGCGTCCAGGACGACGCGCAGTCGTTCTTCCGCGTCGTCAACGGCCGCTTCGACACCGTCGTCGGTCTTTCGGTCGCGGCCGTGCGCGACTTGCTGGCGCAACTCCGGGCGGCGCCGTGAGGTCGCCGGCGCAAACGCTCGCGCGGCGGCTGCTCGCTGCGCTGGTGGTGGCGGCCGCCGGCCTGTACGCGCTGCATCGCATCGCCACGGCCGACGCGGCTGCGGCGGCGGCGGCGACGGCAGCACAGGCTGCGCAGCGGCGCGCCGACGCGACGCCCGATCCCGTGGCGCAACTGGGCTTTCCGCTGCCGTGTTCGTCGGCCCCGATCCTGGTCGCCAGTGGCGCGCAGGCCCTCGCGCCCGACACCGCGCCGGTCGTCGAAGTGCTCCGCGACGGCACGCTGGCGCTGCGGCGGCCGGCGGCGGCGCCTGCGGGGCCGCTCGCGTCACCTCGGGCGGCGGCGATCCTCGTGCCCAACGGCGGCCTGGCCGCTTGGACGCCGGCGGCGCGCGGCGCGCTCACCGCGCTGATCGGCGCGCTGGCGGCCGAGCGCCCGGTGCCGGGTGGGCAGGTACGGGTCGTCGACGCCCCGATCGCCCCTGCCGAACTCGCCGCGCTGCTGACGTGGGTCCGCTGACACTCTGCGAAACCTGCAACAGGCTCGCGGATCGCGCCTGGTGGCCGCGGGCGCGGCCACGCACGGCCAGGGAAACGACTGGTTCTCCGGCCTGGAGTGGCGCGCCCGGTTGGCGGTGCGGCGGGGCGGATTGCGCGCTGCGGCGCATCGGCTGTTGACGAGCCGGCCGCGGCCCCTACACTCCTCGCCCCACTTGGCGCGCCGACCCGGCGACGCCGCCCGTCATGCAAGCCGACATCCATCCCAAGTACGTCGAGTGCGCAGTGACCTGCGCCTGCGGCAACAAGTTCTCGACCCGCTCGGTGAAGTCCGAGATCCGCACCGACATCTGCTCGGCCTGCCACCCGTACTTCACGGGCGCCCAGAAGTTCGTCGACACCGCCGGCCGCGTCGACAAGTTCCGCAAGCGCTACGGCAAGCCCGAGGCGAAGGCTTAGGGGGGTGAGGGGGTCGCCCGCATGCGACCTCCCGCCGCGCGAATCGCACCCGCCGCCGTGCCGGTGGGAGGATCGGCGTGACCGCGCTCCGTCCCAAGATCCAGCAGAAGCTCGACGGCCTGGCCGCCCGCGTCCAGGAATTGCTCGCGCAAGCCGCCGACCCGAGGGTGCTGGAGCGCCCCGAGCGGCTGGCAGCGCTCAACAAGGAGCTCGGCCTCGCCACGCCCGTGGTCGCGCTGTATCGCGACTACCAGAAGCTGGCGCAGGAGATCGCCGACTGCGAAGCGATGGCGGCGGGCCCCGACCGCGACTTCGCCGACCTTGCCGCCGCCGAACTGCCCGAACTGCGCGCCCGACTGCAGCCCGCCATCGACGGGTTGGTCGACGCGCTCCTCGCCGAGGACGGTGACGACCGCCGCGATTGCATCGTCGAGATCCGCGCCGGCACCGGCGGCGAGGAGGCGGCGCTGTTCGCGCGCGACCTGTGCACGCTCTACCAGCGCTTCGCGACGCGCATGGGGTGGTCGTTCGAGCCGATGGACGCCACGCCCGCCGAGCAGGGCGGCTTCAAGGAGATCGTCTTCGCGCTGCGCGGCAAGAACGTCTTCCAGGCGATGCAGTTCGAGTCGGGCGGCCACCGCGTGCAGCGCGTTCCCGCGACGGAGGCGAAGGGCCGCGTGCACACGTCCGCGGCGACGGTCGCCGTGCTGCCCGAGGTCGAGGAGGTCGAGGTCCGCCTCGACGACAAGGATCTGCGCGTCGACACCTACCGTTCGAGCGGCGCCGGCGGCCAGCACGTCAACAAGACCGAGTCCGCGGTGCGCATCACGCACATCCCGACCGGGACCGTCGTCGCCTGCCAGGAAGAGCGCAGCCAGCTGAAGAACCGCCAGCGGGCGATGGCCCTGCTGCGCTCGCGCATCTACGACGCGCAGAAGCGTGCGGCCGACGCCGCGCGCGCCGCCGAGCGCAAGGAGCAGGTCGGCAGCGGCGACCGCAGCGACCGCATCCGCACCTACAACTTCCCGCAGGACCGCCTGACCGACCACCGCGTCAATCGCAACTTCTCGCTGGCCCAGGTCATGGAGGGCAAGCTCGATCCGGTGGTGCAGGTCCTGCAGGCCGACGCGCGCGAGCGCCGCATCGAGGCGTTGTAGGCGGCGTTCGGGCGCGGCCGCCCGGGCCTCGGCGCCGCGCCGGCGGTCGGGCCGCGGCAGCGGATTCCGCCGCCCATCTGAACCGGAGCACGGGGCCGGCCGTAGTGTCGCGTGCCGCCCCGGATTCCCGCGTGACTGGCGGCGTCCCGTGCGCCACGATCCTGCCCCCTCGGACCCCGTTCCCCCTCGCTATCCGACTGGAGTCGACACGATGACCGTTCCTGCGCCCCAAGACCTCACGACGCTCGAACCCCTGGAGCCGATCAGTGCGCCCGCGGCGGACGCGGCCGCCGGTCCGGGCGCTGCCGATGCGATGCTGATGGCGATGCGCTCGGGTTTGCCGGCCCCGGCCTACAACCCGTACTGCCGCGACGTCAGCTTCTACCGCTTCCTGTTCGCCGGCGTCGTGATGTTCGCCGGCTGCATGATGCCGATCAGCGCCGACCTGACGCGCTCCGGCTTCACGACGATGAGCGGTGGCTTCTACACGCTGATCGCCGTCGCGATGGTCTGGTCGTGGTGGGCGTCGATCGCCAACAACCGCCCGGTCGGCCTCAAGTGGCTGCTGTTCGCGGCGGTGCCGCTGATCGGCAGCATCATGAGCCTGACGGCCTTCGACCCGGCGGCCGCGATCGAAGCGGCGGACAAGGCCGGCTGGATCAAGAAGGACGGCTTCACGTTCTCGGACTCGTGGGCCGGCGTGTTCAAGGACATGGGCGGCGCGGTCATGAAGGACGCCGCGGCCGGCGAGCGCGTCGGGGGCTTCTGGCGCCTGCTTGGCGTCGGCAACGTCTTCGTGTTCCTCGGCGCGCTGCTGGCCGAACTCGGCTTCCTCGGCGGCATCGTCGGCGGCGCCAAGAAGAACAAGGCGGACACCAAGGCCAAGATGCAGGCCGCCGCCGAGCGCAAGCGCAAGTGAGCGCGCCGCGGTGACCGCGCCGACGCCGAGCGGCGCCGGCGACGCCGGCGACGCGCCCTCGCACACGGTGCTGAGCGTGCTGCGCGGCGCCGAGACGTGGCTGCACAAACGCGGCGTCGACGCGCCCAAACGCTCGGCCGAGTTGCTGCTCGGCCACGTGCTCTCCTTGAGCCGCCTGCAGCTCTACCTCGCGCACGACCGGCCGATGGACGAGCGCGAGCGCGCGGCGATGCGCGCGCTGCTGCAGCGGCGTGGCGCCGGCGAACCGGTCGCCTACCTGCTCGGCAGTTGGAGCTTCCGGGGCCTCGAACTGGCCGTGTCGCCGGCGACGCTGATTCCGCGCCCGGAGACCGAGGAGGTCGTCGGCCACGCCTTGGAACGCTTGCCGCCGGGCGGTGTCGCCCTCGACCTGGGCACCGGCACCGGCGCGATCGCGATCGCGCTCGCCGCCGTGCGCCCCGACGCGCGCGTCGTCGCCGTCGACGTCAGCGCCGACGCGCTCGCCGTCGCCGCCCGCAACGTCGCGCGCCACGGCCTCGGCGAACGCGTGGCGCTGCGCCAGGGCGCGTGGTGGGCGCCGATCGCCGACAGCGAGCAGTTCGACCTCGTCGTCAGCAATCCGCCGTACATCGATCCCCAGCGCCGCGAAGGCCTCGCCGCCGACGTCGCCGAGCACGAGCCCGCGCTGGCGCTGTTCAGCGCGCCGGGCGACGTGCTGTCGTGCTATCGCGCCATCGTCGCCGGGCTCGCGCGCCACCTGCGCCCGGGCGGCTGGTTCGTCGCCGAGACGGGCGTCGGCGCGAGCGCGCCGGCGCTGGCGCTGCTGGCGTCGACCGCGGAACTGGCCGCGCCGCGCGTGCTGCGCGACCTCGCCGGCATCGACCGCATCCTGGAAGCGCAGCGTCGCTGAGCGGTCGCTGAGCGACGGCGGGCGTCAGACCTTCTTGCCCTTCGCGACGTAGTTGCGCAGCGCGGCCTTGGTGACCGGCGGCACCTCGGTGAAGTAGACCGCGAGGTCGTAGACGCGCTTGCCCTTGGCGTCGGTCGTCGGCTCGCAGCGCACCACCGCGCCCTTGACCGCGTGGCGCTCGGTGGCGCCGGGCAGCGCGAAGTCGAGCCCGACCAGCGTCATCTCGGGCACTTCGTGGCTGGAGAGGCAGGCGAGTCCGATCTCGGAGATGTCCCGCAGCGTCGCCGGTTCGGCGTCGGGCTTGTGGGAGATCCGGACCGGAAAACTCGCAGCGGCGCGGGCGGCGCGGCGCCGATCGGCGTGTGGGGACGGCGAAGTCACGGGAAAGGAGATTAGCGTATTCTCCCCTGCGGTCTAGGATGCGGCCCACACGGCCTCCCGTCTTGAGACGAATGGGCCGTCCCGCAGCAACGAGCATCGAGAGCACCCGTGGCCAACTTCAACAAAGTCATCCTCCTCGGCAACCTGACCCGTGACGTCGAACTCCGGCACACCCAGAGCGGCCAGGCGCTCGCCAAGTTCGGCATGGCGATCAACCGCAAGTGGTCGCAGAACGGCGAGCAGAAGGAGTCGACGTGCTTCGTCGACCTGACCGCCTGGGGCCGTCAGGCGGAAGTGCTGCAGCAGTACGTCAAGAAGGGCAGCCAGTTGTTCGTCGAGGGTCGCCTCGAGTACTCGACCTGGGAGACGCCCGAGGGCGGCAAGCGCAACAAGCTCGAAGTCGTCGTCGAGAACTTCCAGTTCGTCGGCGGTGGCCGCGCCGCGGGCGGCGGTGGTGGTGAGGAAGGCGGCGGCGGTGGCTACGAGCGTCGCGGTGGCGGTGGCGGTGGCGGCGGCGCCCGCCGTGCGCCGGCCCAGCAGGAAGGCAGCGCCGGCGCGGGTGGCGGCGGCGGCGGCGGCGGCGGTGGCGGCGGCGGCGACGTCGACTACGGCGACATCCCGTTCTGACGGCATGTCGCGCGGTGCTGCGCCGGTCGCGTCCGGCGCCGCTGCGCGCGCACGCAGCGCCTGAGAACCAATCGTCTCTCGCGCCCTCAGCCCTTCTTGGGCGTCGGCGCCCCGCCCTTCGGCGCGGCCTTCGCCTGCGCCTTCTGCCAGCTGTCCTTCAGCCCGACCGTGCGCAGGAACACCGGCGCGCCGGGGCGGCTCTCCTTGCTGTCGCAGCAGAAGTAGCCGATGCGCTCGAACTGGAAGCGCTCGCCGCCCTTCGCCTCGCCGAGGCTCGGTTCGAGCTTGGCGCGCACGGTGCGCACGCTGTGCGGATTGATCAGCTTGAGGAAGTCGCCGCCGTCGGCGCTCGCCGGATCGGGCGACGTGAACAGGTGCTCGTAGACGCGCACCTCGGCGTCGATCGCGTCGCCGGCGGACACCCAGTGGATCGTGCCCTTCACCTTGCGGCCGTCGGGCGCGTTGCCGCCCTTGGTCGCCGGGTCGTAGGTGCAGTGGATCGCCGTGATCGCGCCGGCGGCGTCCTTCTCGACCGACGTGCAGGTGACGAACCAGCCGCAGCGCAGGCGCACCTCGCGGCCGGGCGCGAGGCGGAAGAAGTCCTTCGGCGGGTTCTCCATGAAGTCGTCGCGCTCGATCCACAACTCGCCGCGGAACGGCAGCGTGCGGACGCCGGCGGCCGGATCCTCGGGGTTGTTCACCGCCTCGACCCGTTCGACGTGGCCGGCCGGCCAGTTGTCGATCACCAGCTTGACCGGATCGAGCACCGCCATGCGGCGCTGCGCGTGCTTGTTGAGCCAGTCGCGCACGTAGAACTCGAACAGGCCGATCTCGTGCGTGCTGTTGAACTTGGCCACCCCGACGTGCTTGCAGAACGCGACGAGCGCCTCGGGCGGCACGCCGCGACGGCGCAGGCCGCGCAGCGTCGGCATGCGCGGGTCGTCCCAGCCCTGCACGTGCCCGCCTTCGACCAGTTGCAGCAGCTTGCGCTTGCTGGTCAGCATGTACTCGATGTTCAGGCGCGCGAACTCGATCTGCTGCGGCTTGTAGATGCCGAGCGCGTCGCAGAACCAGTCGTACAGCGGTCGGTGGTGCTCGAACTCCAGCGTGCACAGCGAGTGCGTGATGCCCTCGATCGAGTCGCTCTGGCCGTGCGCCCAGTCGTACATCGGGTAGATGCACCACGCGTCGCCGGCGCGCTGGTGGTGCATGTGCCGGATGCGGTACATGACCGGGTCGCGCAGGTTGAGGTTGGGGTGCGCCATGTCGATCTTGGCGCGCAGCACCTTGGCGCCGTCCTTGAACTCGCCCGCCTTCATGGCGCGGAAGAGGCGCAGGTTCTCGGCCGGCGCGCGGTCGCGGCACGGGCTGTTCGTGCCCGGCGCCGTCAGCGTGCCGCGGCTGGCGGCGATCGCGTCGGCGTCCTGGTCGTCGACGTAGGCGAAGCCCTTCTCGATCAGCTGCTCGGCCCATGCGTACAGCTGGCCGAAGTAGTCGGCCGCGTAGTACATCGCGTCCCACTGGAAGCCGAGCCAGCGCACGTCTTCCTTGATGGCATCGACGTACTCCTGGTCCTCGGCGGCCGGGTTGGTGTCGTCCATGCGCAGGTTGCAGCGGCCGCCGAACTCCTGCGCGATCGAGAAGCCGACGGTGATCGCCTTGGCGTGGCCGATGTGCAGGTAGCCGTTGGGTTCCGGCGGGAAGCGGGTCACCACCTGCTTCACCTTGCCGCTCTGCAGGTCCGCGCGGATGCGGTCGCGGATGAAGTCGGAGGCGGGGGCGGCGGCGTCGTTGGCGTTGGTCATCGGCGGCGGTCGTGGCGCGGCCGCGCACGATCGCCCGCGCCGCGGCCGAATGCAATGCGACTCGGACCGCTGCCGGCGCCGCGCGGTCGTTATGCTCGTGCCGACCGATGACGGCCGGCAGCGCGCACAAGCAACCGGAGGCCCGCGACCCGCTGGCGTTCCTGCCGCGCCTCGACCGCCACAAGCCGCGCTGCGGCCCGGTCGCGCCGTCCCGCGCATCGCGCTGGCGCGCGCTCGTGCTGGTCGCCGTGCACGTCCTGATCGGCGCCCACGTCGTGCACTGGTTGCTCACGGGCCGCACGCTGACGCCCGTCGAGCCGTCGGAAGCCATGCAGACGGTCGAGGAAGGCGCGATCAACGCCGGCTTCGTGCTGTTCCTCGCGCTGATCGGCCTGACGCTCGTCTTCGGCCGCTTCTTCTGCGGCTGGGCCTGCCATGTCGTGGCGCTGCAGGACCTGTGCGCGCACTGGCTCGGCAAGCTCGGCATCCGGCCGCGGCCGCTGCGCTCGCGCCTGCTGGTGCTGGCGCCGTGGGTCGTCGCCGGCCACATGTTCCTGTGGCCGCACGTCGAGCACTGGCTCGGCCACCGGGAGCTGCCCGACCCGTCGACGTGGCAGTGGCGGCTGCAGACCGACGATCTCTGGCGCACGTTCCCCGGCCCGGTCATGGCGGTCGGCACGTTCCTGGTGGTCGGGTTCCTGATCGTCTGGTGGCTCGGGGCCAAGGGCTTCTGCACGCACGGCTGCCCGTACGGCGCCGTGTTCGCGCTCGCCGACCGCGTCGCCCCGGTGCGCATCGTCGTCAGCCCGTCGTGCGACGCGTGCGGCCACTGCACCGCCGTCTGCACCAGCAACGTGCGCGTGCACGAAGAGGTCGCCAAGCACGGGCAGATCGTCGACCCCGGCTGCATGAAGTGCCTCGACTGCGTGTCGGTCTGCCCGAAGGACGCGCTCTCGGTCGGCTTGGCGCTGCCCAAGCCCTTCGCGGTGAGCCAGCAGCGCCTCGCCGCGCGCGCCGACTTCACCTGGCCGGAGGAAGTGGCGCTCGCCGTCGTCGCGTTCGCCACCGCGCAGTGGGGGTTCCGCGGCGCGTGGTTCGGCGAGGGCGTGCCGTTGCTGATGGCCGTCGGCCTCGGCGCGATCACCGCGGTGTTCGCGCTGCTGGCCTGGCGTCTCGTGCGCGCGCGCGACGTCGCCTTCCAGCACCGCGAACTCAAGCGCCACGGCGCGCTGCTGCCGGCCGGCCGCCTCGCGCTGCTGGCGATCGCCGGCTGGCTGCTGTTCACGGCCCACACCGGCTGGGGCAAGCATCTGCGCGACGGCGCGCTCGACGCCGCGCGCGAGCCGGTGCGCGCCTCGTTCTACCAGACCGGTCCGGCCGCCGCCGGCGACCTGCAGCGGGCGCTCGCCGGCGTCGAGGCGGCGCGCGCGTGGACGCTCGGCGACGAACCGCTGCTGCGCGAAGTCGGGGCGCTGCTGCTGCGCGGCCTCGGTCGCCACGTCGACGCCGAGAAGGAACTGCTGGCGATCCGAGGCGACGCGCCGACGCTCGGCTTGCCGGAGGCCAATCTCGCGCTCGCGGCGTACTGCATGGATCCGCGCCGCCAGCGCTTCGACGACGCCCGCGCGCTCGTCGCGCAGGCGCTGCGCACGCAACCCGACAACGGCGTCGCCAAGCTGCTGCAGCAGCGGCTCGACGCGCTGCCGCCGGCGGCGAAGTGAGCGCGACGCTGCACCTCGTCGGCCCGGGCCACGTCGGCCGCAGCTTCCTGCGCCAGCTCGCGCCGCTGCCGGTGCGCGTCGTCGCCGTCAGCGACGCGTCGGCCACCGCCTACGCCCGCGATGGCCTGCCGGTCGACGCGCTGTGCGCGCACAAGGCCGCCGGTCGTTCGCTGGCCGATTGGCCGGGCGCTGAGCGCATCCCGACCGACGTCGCGCTGCGCGTCGTCGCCGCGGACGTCGTCGCCGACGCGACGCCGACGCGCGAGGCCGAAGCCGACGCCGCGGTCGCGCGCGCGCTGCTGGCGCTGCGCCTTGGCGGTCGCGTCGTGCTGTCGGCGAAGAACGCGCTGGCGGTGGCGGCGACGTCGCTGTTGCTCGGCCCGTCCGCCGACCGCGTCGGCGTCGACGGCGTGCTCGGCGGCGCTGGTGCTGCGATCGTCGCCGACCTCGCCGACCTGCGCGCCCGCTGCCGCGGCCTCGCCATCGTCGGCAACGTCACGACCACCGTGCTGGCGCTGGCGTTCGAGCGCGGCCTGTCGGTGGCCGCCGGCATCGCCGACGCGCAGGCGCGCGGCCTGCTGGAGCCCGACCCGACGCTCGACCTCGACGGCAGCGACGCCGCCACCAAGTTGCGCGCCGTGTGGGGCACCGTGTTTGGCGCGCCGGCTGGCCCGATGCCGGCGGCTGCCGCGGTCGCGCGCGAGGACGTGCGCGGGCTCGATGTCGCGGCCTTGCGCGCCCGCGCCGACCGGGGCGCGACCACGCGCCTAGTCGGGCGCGGCGACCGGGCCGGCAACCTGCGCGTGCGCTTCGAGGAACTGCCCGCCGGCTCGCCGCTGGCCGTGCCACCCGACCGAGTCGCCTACGGCTTCGAGTTGCCGGACGGCCTGCGCGTGCACGTCGGCTTCGGCGTCGGCTACGACCAGACCGCCGCCGCGATGGTGCGCGACGTCGCGCGCCTGCTCGCCGTGGCGCAGGCGTGACGCGGCGGAATTCCTCCTTCGCCGGCGCGGCCGCAAGGCGCGCCGCGTAGCGTGCACGCGCCCTGCCAGCCCGGAACGCCCCTTCCGCCGCTCCCGCCCGATGATCCACCCCTCGGCCTGCGTCCACCCGTCAATCGTCCTGCCCGCCGATGCCGAAGTCGGCGCGTTCGCCGTGGTCGAGGCGGACGTGGCAGTCGGAACCGGCTGCCGGATTGGCGCCCACGCCGTGGTCCGCGCCGGCAGCGAACTCGGCGACGGCGTCGTCGTCGACAGCTTCGCGGTCGTCGGCGGCGCGCCGCAGATGCGCGCGGCCGTGCCGGCAACGGGCCGGGTGCGCATCGGCGCGCGCACCGTGCTGCGCGAAGGCGTCACGGTCAACCGGCCGACGCAGCCCGACGGCGTCACCAGCGTCGGCGCCGACTGCATGCTGATGGCCAACAGCCACGTCGGCCACGACTGCGCCATCGGCAACGGCGTGACGCTGGCCAACAACGTCATGCTCGCCGGCCACGTGCACATCGGCGACGGCACGTTCGTGGGCGGCGGCGCCGGCGTGCACCAGTTCGTGCGCATCGGCAGCGGCGCGATGGTCGGCGGCAACGCCTCGATCTCCTACGACGTGCCGCCGTACGCGATCGCCGCCGAGCGCAACCAGATCCACGGCCTCAACGTCGTCGGCCTGCGCCGCAGCAAGATGCCGCACGGCGCCATCGCCGATCTCAAGCGCTGCTACCACGCCGTCTACGCCGGACCCGGCGACCTGCGCGAGCGCGTCGCCGGACTCATGCAGCAGCAGCGCGTCGGCGCGATGGAGCCGGGCCAGCGGTTCCTGCAGTTCTTCGCCGGCGGCAAGCGCGGCTTCTGCCGGCCGCGGCTGCGCGGCAGCGCCGAGTCGATCGCCGTCGAGTGACCGGCAGGTCGCGCGCTCCCGCCGTCAGCCGGCGCGCCGCGGCGCGACCAGCGCCACGAGCAGCCCCGAGCCGACGCACGCGACTGCGCCGATGAGGTTGTACCAGAGGTAGGCGACGTGCATCGTCGCGTCGACGGCGAAGGTGACGCACAGGCCGACGAGCAGGCCAGCGCTCGCCGCCGCGCCGCCGGCGCGCGGCGCGAACAGCGCCAGCAGGAACACGCCGAGGATGCTGCCGTAGAACAGCGAGCCGAACTGGTTGACCTGTTCGAGCAGCGGCCGATCGCCGAGGAAGCTCGCCACCGACGTCGCTGCGAGGCCCCAGAACGCCATCACCATGCGGCTGGTGCGCAGCGCCCGCTCCTCGGCGAGGCGCGGCTGCAGCCAGCGCCGCCAGACGTCGACCATCGTCGCCGAGGTCAGCGAGCTGAGCGCGCCGGCGGCGCTGCTGACGGCGGCGGCGAAGATCGCCGCGATCATCAGGCCGAGCAGGGGCTTGGGCACCTCGCGGAACAGGTAGTCCGGGAAGACGTAGTTGACGTCCTTCTTGCTGCCGAGCGCGGCGCGTGCGTCGGCCTGGGCCTGCTGCGCGCCGACGACGGCCTGCTGGTAGGCGGCGAGCGTCGCGGGCGCGTCGCTGCCGGCGGCGATCTGCCGCATCGCCGTGGCGCGCTGCGCCGTCGCCGCCGCGTGCGCCCCCGCCGCCGCGTCGAAGCGCGCGCGCGCGTCGGGCGCCAGCGCTTCGGCCTTGGCCGGGTCGGCGGGGTGGACCAGCAGCGGCTCGGTCGCGAGCGCGTGGTGCACGTACAGCAGGCCGCCGAGCAGCAGCACCAGCAACTGCAGCGGGATCTTGGTGAACGCCGACAGCAGCAGCGCGCGGCGCGAGGCGTCGGCGGAGCGGCTCGACAGCAGGCTCTGCACCTGCACCTGGTCGCAGCCGAAGTAGCTGAGGAACAGGAACAGCGTGCCGAACAGGCCGGTCCACAGGTTGTACTCGTCGGACCAGAACGAGCCGGCCTTGGCCGCGGGTTCGAAGGCGGGGGCGAGCGACCACTGCGGATTGGCGACCTCGACGGCGTTCAGCTTGCCGGCCGCGCCCAGCGCCGCGAACACGCCGCCGACGCCGAGTTCGCCGACCGTGTCCCACAGCAGGAAGCCGAAGCACGCGGCGATGCCGACGACGATGAGGACCATCTGCTTGACGTCGGTCCACACCACGCCGCCGACGCCGCCGAGCACCGTGTAGCCGGTCGTCACCACGCCGACGACGAAGACCATCGGCGTGATCGGGATGCCGGTCATCGCCGAGAACACCACCGCCGGCGCGTACAGCACGACGGCGAAGGCAAGGCACCGGGAGACCAGGAAGGCGACGCTGGTGAGCGTGCGCGTCGCCGGTCCGAAGCGCCGCTCCAGCAGTTCGTACGCGGTCAGGATCGGGTGCTGCCGGTACAGCGGCACGAACCACACGCACAGGATCACCATCGCGAACGGCAGCGCGAAGTAGAACTGCACCCACTCCAGTCCGCCCTGGTAGCCCATGCCGACGCCGCCGATCAGCGTGATCGCCGACAGCTGCGTCGCCATCACCGACAGCCCGGCGGCCCACCACGGGATGCTGCGCCCGGCGGCGAAGAAACCCTCCATCGTGCGCGCGCCCAGCGTGCGGCGGACGCCGTCCCAGATGGTGTAGGCGGTGGCCAGCAGGAACACGGTCCACGCGAGCCAGTTCATCGCGCGCTCCCCAGCGGCACGTTGCCGAGCGCGGTCAGCAGCCAGAGCAGCGCGATGACGACGAGCGCCAGGGCGATCGTCGCCGCGTAGGTCCGTCGCCACGACCCGAGCGGCGGCGGCGGTTCCGGTGTGTCGGCGCGACCGGGCGACGGCGTGGTCTGCATCGCGCCAAGGAGACCGCGTCGGGGCGCTCGGCGCCAGCCGACAGGCGCGCGCGTCGGCGGTGGCGCGCTCGCGCCCAGGTCCTATGCTCCGCCGCCCGCGATGGACGACCCGATCTACGCCGACCTCAACGCCGCCCAGGCCGCCGCCGTCGCCCACGGCACGGGCCCGCTGATGGTGCTCGCCGGCGCCGGCTCGGGCAAGACGCGCGTCGTCACGCGCCGCATCGCCCGCCTGCTGCGCGACGGCGTGCGCCCGGGCCAGATCCTGGCGATGACCTTCACCAACAAGGCCGCCGCAGAGATGGCGCGGCGCGTCGAGGAACTCGGCGGCGGCTACGTGCGCGTCGCCACGTTCCACTCGGCGTGCGCGCGCTTCCTGCGCCAGGACGGCCAGCTGCTCGGCTTCCCGGCCGACTTCTCGATCTACGACACGCAGGACCGCGACGCGTTGATCAAGGAACTGCTGGAGGACCTCGGGCTGTCGAGCGCGCAGGTCAAGCCGAGCGCGGTGGGCCAGTGGATCAGCAAGCTGAAGAACGCCGCGCTCAAGCCCGCCGACATGGGCGGCCGCGACGACATCAGCCGCGTCGTCGAGCGGGTGTGGACGCCGTACCACGAGCGCATGCGCAAGGTCGGCGCGATGGACTTCGACGACCTGCTGCTGCTGTTCCTGCAGCTGCTGAAGGAGCACCCCGAGGCGGCCGATCGCTACCGCGCGCGCTACCCGTGGGTGCTGGTCGACGAGTTCCAGGACACCAACCGCGTCCAGTACGACCTGCTCAAGCTGCTGTGCCCGCCGCCGGGCAACCTGTGCATCGTCGGCGATCCCGACCAGTCGATCTACGGCTTCCGCGGCGCCGAGGTGCGCAACATCCTCGACTTCGATCGCGAGTACCCGACGACGACGATCGTGCGGCTGGAGCAGAACTACCGCAGCTCGGCCAACATCCTGCGCGCCGCCGAGTCGGTGATCGCCAACAACACGCAGCGCAAGGACAAGCGCCTGCGCACCGACGCCGCGCCGGGCGCGCCGCTGCTGCGGCTCAAGGCGTCGGGCTCCGACGAGGAGGCGACGACCGTCGTCGATCGCGTGCGGCAGCTGATCGCCGAGGGCGAGCCGGCGGAGCAGATCGCGATCTTCTACCGCGCGCACTGGCTGTCGCGCGGCATGGAACAGGCGCTCAAGGACGCCGGCGTGCCGTACGAGATCGTCGGCGGCCAGTCGTTCTTCGAGCGGCGCGAGATCAAGGACCTGCTCGCGTACCTGCGCGTGCTGGTCAACCCGCTCGACGACGTCAGCATGGCGCGCGTCGCCAACGTGCCGCCGCGCGGGCTCGGCAAGGCCGGCCTGGAGAAGCTGCGCCAGCTCGCGTTCGACCAGGGCATGTCGCTGCGCGAGGCGATCGGCGAGACGGCGCTGCACGGCGACTTCGGGCCCAAGGCCCGCCGCGGCCTCGCCGAACTGGCGCAGACGCTGAACGCAGCGCAGCGCGCCGCCGAGCAGGGCGCGCACGCGGCGCTCAAGGTGATCCTCGCCGGCACCGCGTACCTGCAACACGCGACCAGCTTCGGCGACGCCGAGGACAGCGCGCGCGAGGAGAACATCGCCGAACTGGTCAGCGACACCGTGCAGTTCGATCGCTCGCCGCCGGCCCTGCCGCCCGACGCCGAGGAGGGCGAGCGCGCCGTCGGCCTGCCCGGCTACCTGCAGCACGTCGCCCTGCTGACCTCGGCCGACCGCGCCGACCAGGGACCGGCGGTGCGCATGATGACGGTGCACGCCGCCAAGGGCCTCGAGTTCGACCACGTGTCCGTCGCCGGCCTGGAAGAGGGCACGTTTCCGAGCATGCGCGTCGCCGACGACCCCGACGGCCTGGAGGAGGAGCGGCGGCTGATGTACGTGGCACTGACGCGCGCCCGCAAGACGCTGCTGCTCAGCTCGGTGCGCGACCGCATGGTCAACGGCGAGATGCAGTCGCTGAAGCCGTCGCGCTTCCTGCGCGAGATCCCGCCCGACGTGGTCGAGAACTACGCGCCGTCGTGGCGGCGCTACGAGGCCGACGACGCCGGCAGCGAGACCTCGGGCTGGAGCGTCAGCCCCGACCCTGAGGCGCTCGAGTCGCTGCGCCCGGGCGCGCGCGTCCGCCACGACCTGTACGGCAACGGCCTGATCCGCCGCCTCGCCGGCCGCGGCATGAACGCGCGCGCGGTGGTGCGGTTCGACGACGGCGTCGAGCGCGAGTTCGTGCTGGAGTACGCCGGCCTGAAGCTGCTCGAGGACCTGCAGTTTTGAGCCCGCGCGCCGACATCGCCGCGGCGTTCGACGCGCTGCTGGCGCGCGCCGCCGCCGAGGCCCCCGACCTGCTGCCGGAGCTGGCGCACCGTGCGTTCGCGGCGGCGGCGCCCAAGGCCGACCTCGGCGCCGACGACGAGCAACCCTGGCACGGCATCGTCGGCCGCTGCCCGGCGATGCTCGCCCTGCGCGAGCGCATCGCCAAGTTCGCCGCCGCCGACGCGCCGGCGCTGGTCACCGGCGAGAGCGGCACCGGTAAGGAGCGCGTCGCCTGCGCCATCCACGCGCTGAGCCGCCGTAGCAAGGGGCCGTTCGTGGCCGAGAACTGCGCCGCGATCCCCGAGTCGCTGCTGGAGTCGGTGCTGTTCGGCCACAAGAAGGGCGCGTTCACCGGCGCGGTCAAGGACCACCCGGGCCACTTCGTCGCCGCAACCGGCGGCACGATCTTCCTCGACGAGATCGGCGAGATGAAGCCGGCGATGCAGGCGAAGCTCCTGCGCGCGCTGCAGGACGGCGAGGTGCGCGCGGTCGGCGACACCAAGTCGCGCAAGGTCGACGTCCGCGTCGTCGCCGCGACGAACCAGGACCTCGAAGCCGCGGTCAAGGCCGGCCGCTTCCGCGAGGACCTGTACTACCGCCTCAACGTGCTGCGCCTGGAACTGCCGCCGCTGCGCGCGCGCGGCGACGACATCGTGCTGCTGGCGCGGCGTTTCCTCGCCGAGGCGGCGGCGCGGGCCGGTCGCGTGGTCGCGCTCTCGCCCGAGGCCGAGCAGGCGCTGCGCGCCGCGAAGTGGCCCGGCAACGTGCGGCAGCTGCAGAACGAGATGCTGCGCGCCGCCGCGCTCGCCGAGGGCCCGGTCGTCAGGCCCGCCGACCTGTCGGCCGAACTGCGCGGCAGGTAGGGGGCGGCGATGGCGGACATCGTGCTGGCGACGCAGAACGCCAAGTGGATCCACGCCTCGTTCGGCCTGCGCTGCCTGCGCGCCAACCTCGGCGAATTGCGCGAGCGCGCCGTGATCCGCGAGTTCGAGATCAGCCAGCGGCCGGTCGACGTCGCCGAGGCGATCCTCGCCGAGCGGCCGCGGCTCGTCGGGCTCGGCGTCTACGTCTGGAACGCCGCGCCGGCGCTGCAGCTGGCGCGCATCCTCAAGCAGCTCGCGCCCGAGGTGACGCTGGTCGTCGGCGGTCCCGAGGTCAGCCACGAGTCCGAGGCGCAGGCGATCTGCCGGCTCGCCGACCACGTCGTGCGCGGCGAGGCCGACCTCGCCTTCGCCGACCTGTGCCGCGCCGTGTTGGCGGGGGAGGCGCGGCCGCACACGATCGACGCGCCGCTGCCGCACTTCCCGCAGCTGGCGTGGGCGTACGACGAGTACGACGACCGCGACGTCGCGCACCGCGTCGTCTACGTCGAGAGCTCGCGCGGCTGCCCGTTCACCTGCGAGTTCTGCCTGTCGGCGCTCGACGTGCCGGTGCGCAAGGCCGACACCGCGGCGTTCCTCGCCCAGATGGAGCGGCTGCTGGCGCGCGGCCTGCGCAGCTTCAAGTTCGTCGACCGCACCTTCAACCTCGGCATCGCGCACGCGACGGCGATCCTGCGCTTCTTCCGCGAGCGCTGGACGCCCGGGCTGTTCGTGCACTTCGAGCTGATCCCCGACCGCCTGCCCGACGAGTTGCGCGCCGAGATCGCCGGCTTCCCGCCGGGCGCGCTGCAGTTCGAGGTCGGCGTGCAGACGCTCGATGGCCCGACCGGCGAGCGCATCAGCCGCCGCCAGGACGTGCCGCGCATCCTCGCCAACCTGCGCTGGCTGCGCGACGCGACGGCCGCCCACGTGCACGCCGACCTGATCGTCGGATTGCCGGGCGAGGACGAGGCGACGTTCGCGCGCGGCTTCGATCTGCTGTGGGCCGCCGGTCCGCACGAGATCCAGGTCGGCATCCTCAAGCGCCTGCGCGGCGCGCCGATCGCCCGCCACGACGACGCGCACGGCATGGTCTACGCGCAGGAGGCGCCGTACGAGGTGCTGCGCACCGCGGCGGTGCCGTTTCCGGCCATGCAGGCGCTGAAGCGCTTCGCGCGCTACTGGGACGTCGTCGCCAACAGCGGCAACTGGAACGCGACGCTGCAATCGCTGCTCGCCGGTCCGTCGGCGTACGCGGCGTTCGCCGCCTTCAGCGCGTGGCTGCACGGCACGACGCGCGCCACGAGCGGCATCGCCCTGCACCGGCTGGCGGAGCTGTTGTGGCGCTGGCTCGTCGACGAGCGCGGCAAGGCGCCGGCCGCCGTCGGCGCGGCCATGGCCGTCGACTACGCCCGCTGCGCGCGCCACGACTGGCCCGAGTTCCTGCGGCCCTACGTCGACGGCGCGGCGAAGCCCGATCGCAGCCGCAAGGCCGGTCAGGCGGCGGCGCGGCAGGCGCGCCACCGCGGCGTCGACGCCTGAGAGAGTGAGGAACCCTGACTCGGCGCCGAAGCGCGCGCCCTCAATCGCCGAGCGCGCGCTGCAGGATGGCGATCGCCTCGCGCATCGCCGTCCGCAGGTGGTCGGCCTGCGAGCCGGCGGCCGACTGGATCTGGCGGATCGCGGCGAGCACCTGCGTCTCGACCGACACGCCGGCGTCGGCCGTCGCGGCGCGCTGTTGGCGGGCTTGGCGGCGCTCGGCGCGCGCGAGGCGCGGCAGCGCGTCGGCGGCGAGTTCCTCGCGCTCCGGCGCGGCCGCCGCCGCCGCCGTGGCGCGCGACTTCGCGTCGTTGGTCTGCAGGCCGAGCAGGCCGCGGGCCGAGTGCAGGGCGCGACCGGCGGTCGGGATGCCGTACAGCGCCGCTTCGGCGCGGAAGTCGCGCAGCGTCAGGTCCGGGTTCTGCTGCAGCTTGTAGATGCAGAACAGCACGCTGTCCTTCTGGTCGGGGTAGCGGCGGCGCAAGGCCGCGAGGATGCCGTCCCAGGAGTCGGCGGTGTCGGTGGCAGTGGGTTCGTTCACGATGGCGACCTGTACTTCCCGGACGCGGGCTCCGGAGGTCGGAGCGCCGAGCGGGGGCGAAGAGCGTGGCGAGGCCGCGGTCCGGCGTCAACGGCGCACGTCGATCGCGGCGAGGGCTGGGGGCGAATGCCCGACCGTGCGGGACGCGGTGGTTGCCCGGCCGGCTGTGCCGACTAGACTGCCGCCTCCCGGCGCAGCGGCCCGCGGCTGCGCTCCCAACCGCCTCCCTCCTGCGCAAGGGATCCCCGATGCTCGCACGTTTCGCCGTCGCCCTCCTGACGTTCCTCGCGGTGTTGGCGCTCGCCCGCCCCGCCGCGCCGCAATGATGAGGCGGTTCCTCGGCTCCCAGTTCGGGACCGGCTCGCGGTGGCGGTGGCGCAGCTCCTAGGAGTCTGCGTCACGAAAGGCTGCGCCGCCCGGCACGCGTCTTCACGTCCGGGAGCTCGCCGCCGATCCTCGGCGAATCGACCGATTCGCCTCCGGTCGTCGGCTTCGCCCCGGCCGCGAATCCGCGCACCGGAT
>JBKDXM010000127.1:0-51351 GCA_046306335.1 Planctomycetota bacterium | reverse complement strand
TCTGCGTCACGGAACGCGCGCCGATCCGGTGCGCGGATTCGCGGCCGGGGCGAAGCCGACGACCGCAGGCGAATCGGTCGATTCGCCGAGGATCGGCGGCGAGCTCCCGGACGTGAAGACGCGTGCCGGGCGGCGCAGCCTTTCGTGACGCAGACTCCTAGCAGTCTGCGTCACGGAATGCGCGCCGATCCGGTGAGCGGATTCGTGGCTGGGGCGAAGCCGACGACCGCAGGCGAATCGGTGGATTCGCGGCAGTTCCGCGGCGAGATCCCGGCCGCGCAGGCGTGCTTCGGCTGGCGGACTGCAACCCGCGGCAGCGCGACTCCTGCGCGCTGCTTGCTGCTGGGCTCTTGGTGTCTGGCCTCTGTGTCCTCTGTGTTCTCTGTGGTTCCTTTCTGCTGCTGCTGCTGCTGCTGCTGCTGAACAACCACAGAGAGCACAGAGAGCACAGAGCAGAGAAGGGCAGAGGAGAGCAGGGCAGGGCAAACGGAGGTGCGGCAGCAGAGCGAGCGGCAGCTGCGGTGCGCGGCGGGCGGCGTGGCCTGTCGTGACGCAGGCTCCTCGCCTGCGCCACCGCTCACATGCCCGTGCCCTGCGCGACGACCCGCAACGTGTGGAGGATCAGCTTGACGTCCATCCACAGCGTCCAGTTGTCGATGTAGTAGAGGTCCATCTCGACCCACCGCTTGAACGACACGCGGTTGCGGCCCCATACCTGCCACAGGCACGTGAGCCCGGGCTTCACCGACACGCGGCGCTTCTGCCACCAGGTGTAGCGGTCGACCTCGCTCGGGATCGGCGGCCGCGGGCCGACGAGGCTCATGTGCCCGGCCAGCACGTTGAAGAGCTGTGGCAACTCGTCGAGGCTGTACTTGCGCAGGAAGCGGCCGATGTAGGTGATGCGCGGGTCGCGCGCCATCTTGAAGGCCGGGCCGTCCTGCTGGCTGGCGCTGCGCAGCAGTTCCTGCTGCCGATCGGCGCCGACGCGCATGGTGCGGAACTTCAGGCACGGAAAGTGCCGACCGCCGGCGCCCACCCGCGTCTGCCGGTAGAACACCGGTCCGGAGCTGGAGAGCTTCACCGCCAGCGCGCAGCCGACGATCACCGGCAGCAGCGCCAGCACGCCAAGGCCGGCCCCGGCGACGTCGATCGCGCGCTTGGCCGCCATGGCGAGCGCGCGATCAGGCACCGTCACCTGCATCACGTCGAGGCTGCCGTAGCCGGCCTGCCACGCGATGCAGACCTCGCTGTCCTCGACCTCGAGCAGGTGCGGGAAGTACCGCACGGCGACGCCTTGGTCGGCGCAGGCGCGGAAGGCCGCGCGCACCTCGCCCGTGATGGCGGCGTCCGACGGACTGACGACGGCGACGTCGACCTGCTGTTCGCGCAGGATGCGCGGCAGGTCCTGCACGGGGCCGGCGAAGCGGAACGTCTGGGTCGGGGTCTCGTTGGTGAACGGCACGATGCCGACGACGTCGAGCGAGGCGCCCTGCCGGCGGTCGCGCAGCGACTTCGCCACCGTCGACGTGCCGACGACCAGCGTCCGCAGGCGGGCATCGTCGTCACCCCAGCGGGTGACCGCGGCGAGAAGCCGTACCATCGGCATGGCAAGGCACCCGGCACCGAGCAGCGGCCAGACCGAAAGGTGGTTCGGTGGGGTCAGCGTCAGCGCGACCAGACCGCCGAGTCCCCAGGTCACCAGCCAGGCATCGAGCGCGCGTCGCAGCGCCTGACCCAGGTCGTCGGCGGGTGGCACGCGATACACACCGATGTGGTGGGCGGTGAACAGCCAGATCACGGCGAAGAGCGCTGGCGTCGCCGCAGCTTCGAGGGCCGCGCGCCAACCTCCGCCCCACGCACTGTCCGGATCGAGCGCGCCGACGACGGTGAACAGAATCCCGGCGTCGACGATGGGTGCGGTCAGGGAATACGGTAGACGGAGCATCGGCGGGTGGTGCACCGACGCCTGCGCGCCGGCGGTCCAACTCTCCCAGGCGAAGTACGATACCACTTGAGGTGGCCGATTTGCGCGGTCGGGTCGAATTCGCTCCGGCCGACTGCATCAGACTTCGCCGGACGCCCGCAGCCGCCATGCCATCGGCGTTTGGCCGACGACCAGCCGTCGCTCGTTGGTCCGCGACAGGGGCAGTGGATGGCGGCGGGCGCCACCGGGCAGGCGTAGCATCCGCCGCCCATGAAGATCGCCTGCATCGGCGGCGGCCCGGCCTCCCTGTACTTCGCCCTGCTGCTGAAGAAGCGCGACCCGTCGGTCGCCGTCGACGTCTACGAGCAGAACCGTGCCGACGACACCTTCGGCTGGGGCGTCGTCTTCTCCGACGAGACGCTCGGCAACTTCGAGTCCGCCGACCCCGAGAGCTACGCAGCGATCCGTTCGCACTTCGCGTACTGGACCGACATCGACACGTTCGTGCCGGGCGCGAAGGTGACCAGCACCGGCCACGGCTTCTGCGGCCTCGCCCGCGTCAAGCTGCTGCAGATCCTGCACGAGCGCTGCCGGCAACTCGGTGTCGGCCTGCACTTCCAGCAGAACGTGGTCGACGTCGAGCAACTGGCGGCGACGCACGACCTCGTCGTGGCGGCGGACGGCGTCAACAGCAAGGTGCGCGAGCGCTTCGCGGCGTCGTTCCGGCCGAGCCTCGACTGGCGCAAGTGCAAGTTCGCGTGGTTCGGCACGACCAAGCGCATGACGGCGTTCACGTTCGTGTTCCTGCCGACGGAGTGGGGGCTCTTCCAGGTGCACGCCTATCCGTTCGAGGACGGCCGCGGCACGTGGATCGTCGAGTGCCGCGAGGACACGTGGCGCAACGCCGGCCTCGACAAGCTCGACGAGGCGCAGTCGGCGGCGTTCTGCGAGCGGCTGTTCGCCGAGCACCTCGCCGGCGAGAAGCTGCTGACCAACCGTTCGATCTGGCGCACCTTCCCGACCGTGCGCTGCGGCTCGTGGCGCCACGGGAACGTCGTGCTGCTCGGCGACTCCGCCCACACCGCGCACTTCTCGATCGGCTCCGGCACGAAGCTGGCGATGGAGGACGCGATCGCGCTGGCCGACGCCGTGCTCGGCCACCGCGGCGACGTGCCCGGCGCGCTGCAGGCCTACGAGGACGGCCGCCGGCTCGACGTGCTCAAGATCCAGCGCGCCGCGCAGACGAGCCTGGAGTGGTTCGAGAACAGCGGCCGCTTCATGGCGCAGAGCCCGGAGCGCTTCGTCTTCAACCTGATGACGCGCAGCCGCCGCATCACCTACGAGAACCTGCAGAAGCGCGATCCGGCGCTGGTGGCGCGCGTCGACGCGGCGGTGGCGGCCGAGGAGGGGCAGCGGCCGGGGGCGGCGCCCGAGCCGGCGGCGTTCTCGCCGTTCCGCGCCCGCGGCATGCAGCTGCGGAACCGCGTCGTGGTGTCGCCGATGTGCATGTACTCGGCCGTCGACGGCGCGCCGACGGACTTCCATCTCGTGCACCTCGGCGCGCGCGCGCTCGGCGGAGCTGGGCTCGTCTTCACCGAGATGACGAACGTCGAGCCCGAGGGGCGCATCACCCCCGGCTGTGCTGGCATGTGGAACGACGCGCAGCAGGCGGCGTGGCGGCGCATCGTCGACTTCGTGCACGCGCACGGCAGCGCGAAGATCGGCATGCAGATCGCGCACGCCGGCCGCAAGGGCGCGTGCAGCCGGCCGTGGGAGGGCGACGAGCCGCTGGCGCAGGGCGGCTGGCGGACCATCGGGCCGTCGGCGCTGCCGTTCCGCGCCGACTGGCCGGTTCCGAAGGCCATGGACGCGGCCGACATGGCGCGCGTGCGCGACGCCTTCGTGGCGTCGGCGCGCCGCTGCGACGCCGCCGGCTTCGACGTGATCGAACTGCACATGGCGCACGGCTACCTGCTGTCGAGCTTCCTGTCGCCGCTGTGCAACGTGCGCACCGACGACTTCGGCGGCCCGCTCGCCAACCGCGCGCGCTTCCCGCTCGCGGTGGTCGAGGCCGTGCGCGCGGCGTGGCCGGCGGACAAGCCGCTGTTCGTGCGCCTGTCGGCCACCGACTGGTTCGACGACGAGGGCCGGGGCTTCACGCTCGACGAGGCCGTGCAGGTGGCGAAGTGGCTCAAGGAGCGCGGCGTCGACGTGCTCGACGTGTCGTCGGCCGGCAACGTGCCGGAGTCGAAGCCGCAGTACGGCCGCATGTACCAGGCGCCGTTCGCCGAGCGCATCCGCTTCGAGGCCGGCATGCCGGTCATGGCCGTCGGCGGCATCGCCGGCATGGACCACGCGCACACCCTCGTCGCCGCCGGCCGCGCCGACCTGTGCGCCATCGCCCGCGGCTTCCTGTCGGATCCGTTCCTGGTGCAGCGCGAGGCGGCGGCGCGCAGGGTCGCGAGCCACGACTGGCCGCCGCAGCACCTCGCGGTGAAGGGCGGCTGAGGCTCCTGGGCGGCGGCGACGTGCCGCGCCGACGCAGCCACCGCCGGTCGGGGGGGGGCGGGCTCCGCGCGTCAGAACGCGTCTGCCGCGCGGTACGCGTCGATCAGCATGCGCTCGCCTTCCTTGCCGCCGTGGGCGTTGCCGTGCTCCATGCCCATCACGCCGGCGAAGCCCTTCTTGTGGACGTGGCGGAAGACGTTGCGGTAGTTGATCTCGCCCGTGCCCGGCTCGCAGCGGCCCGGGTTGTCGCCGACCTGGAAGTAACCGATCTCGCTCCACGCGCGGTCGATGTTGGGGATCAGGTTGCCCTCGGTGATCTGCTGGTGGTACAGGTCGTCGAGGATCTTGCAGTGCTTGCTGCCGACGGCGCGGCAGATCTCGTAGCCCTGCGCGACCTTGGTCAGGAACAGCTCGGGATGGTCGCGGAAGTTCAGCGGCTCGAGCACCATCGTCAGGTCGGCCTCGGCGACGACCTCGCAGCAGCGCTTCAGCAGTTCGACGCAGTTGGCCATCTGGTAGCCCCAGTCCTGGCGGTGGTCGACGCTGCCCGGCACGACCGTGCACCACTTCGCGTGCACGCGCTTGCCGACCTCGACCGCCTTCTTCATGTCGGCGAGCACGCGGTCGGCGTGCTCCTTCTTGCCCGACGCGAACGTCGGCGCGCTGAAGTCGCCGTGGGCGACGAACACGCCCATGGTGATGCCGAGGTCCTTCATCGCCTTGCCAAGGCGCTCCTGGTCGGCGGGCGAGCGGCCGCCCATGCCGTTGTCCTCCCACGCGCGGAAGCCCTCGTCGAAGGCGAACTTCAGCTGGTCCTCGTCGGACTTCGCGTGGTTGCCGAACATGCCGAAGTGCGGGCCGTACTTCAGCTGGAAGGGCTCGCCGCGGCGGGCGCGCGCGGCGGCGAGGGCGTCGGCGGGGAGGGCGCTGGCGGCGAGGCCGGCGCCGCTGGCGGCGAGGAAGGTGCGGCGTTGCATGGTCGGCTCCTTGGATGAGGTGCGCCGACCATACCGCCGCGGCGACCGCCCCCTGCCCGGCTATTTGCCCTGTCGCAGCAGCTTGAACAGGTCGCTGTCCGTCGACAGCACGAGGTTGGTGCGGTTGCCGAGCACGCTGCGGTAGGTGTCGAGCGTCTTCAGGAAGCCGTAGAACTCGCGCGCCTCGACGTTCTTGTCGTAGGCCTCGGCGTAGACGCGCGTCGCCTCGGCGTCGGCCGCGCCGCGCACCTCCTGCACCTTCTTGTAGGCCTCGGACTCGACCTCGCGCAGGCGGCGCTCCTTGCGGCCGAGGATGCGCGCCGCCTCGCCCTCGCCCTCGCTGCGGAAGCGCTGCGCGATCTGCGTGCGCTCGCTCTTCATGCGCTGGTGGATCGGGTCGAGCACCTCGGGCGTGTAGTTGACGCGCTTGAAGCGCACGTCGAGCAGCTCCATGCCGAGCGCGGCGAGCTTCGGCGCGGCGGCGGCGAGGATGTCCTTCTCCAGCTCCTTGCGGCCGCGGCGCGCCGGACGCAGCGACGCCGCGCCCTGCGCCGTCGGATCGACCGCGGCGGTGCGGTTGCGGTCGCTGCGCACGACTTCGATCAGCTCGTGGCTGGCGACCGCCGCGCGGGTCTCGCTGCCGATGATGTCCTCGATGCGCGACTGCGCGCTGCGCTCGTTGCGCAGCGTCACGAACCACTTCCCCGGGTCGGCGATGCGCCAGCGCGCGAAGGTGTCGACCTCGATGTAGGTCTTGTCCTTGGTCGGCATGCGCACGGCCGGGCCGTCGAACTCCAGCACGCGCTTCTCGATGCGGTTGACCTCCTGCACGAACGGCGTCTTCCAGTGCAGGCCCGGCTCGCTGATCGGCTCGCCGACCGGCGCCCCGAACTGCGTCAGGATGACGGTGTCCGTCTCGCTCACGGCGTAGAAGGCGCCACCGACGACGAACAGCCCGCCGAGGACGGCGAGCGTCAAGGCGATGGACGCGAGCTTCACTTGCCGCCTCCCTGGGCCTTGCCCTGCAGCATCGGCAGCAGCTGCGTGACGGACGCGTCGACGATCCAGGTGTCGGCGAGCGCCGGCAGCACCTCCTTCATCGTCTCCAGGTACATGCGCGTGCGCGTGACCTGGGGCGCCTTGGTGTACTGCGCCAGCTGCGCGTTGAAGGCGGCGACGTCGCCGAGCGCCTCGTTGACGCGCTTCAGCCGGTAGCCCTCCGCCTCGCTGAGCTTCTGCTCGGCCTCGCCTTCGGCGCGCGGCACCACCTTGTTGTACTCGCCGTTGGCGACGTTGATCATGTTCTCGCGGTCCTGCTGCGCCTTGTTGACCTCGTTGAACGAGGCCTGCACCGGCTGCGGCGGGTTGACGTTCTTGAGCTGCACCTGGTCGATGCCGACGCCGAGCTGGTAGAGCTGGGCGAGCTCGCCCAGGCGCGCCACCGCCGCGATCTCGATCTCCTGGCGGCCGACGGTGATGACCTCGTCGACCGTGCGGTCGCCGACCACCTCGCGCATCACCGCCTCGCCGAGGTCGCGCAGCGTCAGGCCGGGGTCGCGCACGTGGAACAGCCACAGCCGCGGGTCGGCGATGTGGTACTGCACGACCCACTCGACGAGCACGGCGTTGAGGTCGCCGGTGACCATCGCGCGCTCCTTCTCGGGGTCCTCGCCGACCTGGTCGGGATTGGTCCACTCGTACGCCGGCGCACTGCCGAACTCGAGCTTGAGCTGGCGGCGGACCGCCAGCGTGCTGACCTCGTCGACGCCGAACGGCAGCTTGAAGTGCAGCCCTGGCTCGGCGGTGTGCGAGTAGCGGCCGAAGCGTTGCACCACGCCGACCGAGTCGGAGGGCACCGTGTAGTAGGTGGTGAAGGCGCCGATCAGCAGCAGCAGCAGCGGCACCAGCACCTTGAGCAGGCCCAGCGGCGGCATGGCGGGCCGGCCGCCCGGGTGGATCTGGAGTTTGGCCATGGTGGCCGTTGTAGCCGGACCACCGACGCGACCGCCACGCTCCGTCCGCCGCTGCCGCCGCCGCTACGGCGTGAACAGGTTGAGGAACGGGTTGGTGGCGACGACCGCGCCTTGCGCGTCGAGGGTCAGCGCCTGGCTGTGCCACAGCGCGCCGGTCGCCGGCGCGGGCGGCGACGCGAAGGTCGCGCTGTACAGCCCCTGCGCGTCCGTGGCGCCGAACAGCGCGATCGCGCTGCCACCCGCGCGCAGCGGCGGCGCGCCGGGGAACGGGATCGCCGTGGGGCCGGCGGTGTCGCCGAGCAACAGCAGGAACGGCGTCGCCGCCGCGGTCTGCACCTGCAGCGTCACGGTCGCACCCGGCGGCGTCTGCTCCGGCGTCAGCGCCAGGCGCGCCGGCGGCGGCACGACGGCGTTCAGCGAGAACACCTCGACGTCGTCGATCTGCCAACCGCCGTAGGCGATCACCGCGTCGCTGACGAGACGGAACTCGACGACCAGCGCCGGGTTGTTGCCGCCGTTGGGCACGATCGTCTCGAACGTCGTCCAGGCGGTGTCGGACAGCGGGGCGAACGACGTCGCCCACGTCAGCAAGCCGCCGACGCGCAGTTCGAGGCGATCGGTCGGGCCGGCGCAACTCGCCCAGCGCTTGAAGCGCAGGCGCACCGTCGGATAGCCGGTGCAGTCGATCGGCGGCGATCGCAGCCACGAGTCGGTCGCGGGCGGGTAGGCACCGCCATTGGTCAGGTTGTTGCCGGCGCACGCGGCGCCCGTCGGGGCGCTGGCGGGGTCGATCCAGCCCCAGCCCGTCGCGCCGCCGGCCGCGCCGATCTGCCAGTCGTCGGTCCCGGCGGTCGCGCCGTGCGTCCAGCCGACGCCGCCCTGTTCGAAGCCGTCGAACCAGATGCGCTTCTCGCTCAGCGTCGTGTAGCCGTACTCGCCGCTCGCCGGCATGCGATACGTGGCGCCCGTCGCATGCGCCGCCTCGAAGTGGTACTGCACCGTCGTCGGCGCGAGCTGGCCCGGCAGCAGCGCCTGCCAGCGGTTGGTCGGGCCGGCCGGGATCATCGTGCGCTGCTGCCAGGGGCCTCCGGCCGCCGACCAGTGCACGCGCACCTGCGAGAAGGCGCCGACGATCGGCACGGCGTCGATCTGCACGCGCCGCGGCAGGCCCTGGTCGAGCGTGCCGCCGAGCACGGTCGGGCCCTGCACGTAGCCGGCGACGATGGGCGGATACGGCAGGCTGTGGGTGTTGCACGCGGCGGCCAGCGCGACGTAGTGCGGCGTGCCGTTGCCGAGCAGGCCGTCGTCGTCGTCGGCCTGGAAGGCGGCGACGACCGCGTCGGGCTGGTTCTGGGCGTTCGCGGCGATCGAGCCGAGCACGACGTCGTCGCTGATCGCCAGCGCCTGCGCCGTGCCGAGCGCGGCGCGCAGGTTCTGGCGGAACTTCCACGCGAAGCCCATCCACGACTCGCCCTGCGCGTGCGGGCCGGAGCCGTTCGGGTACTGCTGGCCGTTGTTGCCGTTGCGGATGCCACCGCCGCTGCTGAAGAAGTCGTGGCCGATCTGCGGATCGTCCAGCAGGTACATGCTGCAGATGTCGCCCCAGCCCTCGCTGAGGCCGTTGGTCTGCGAGATGCCGCCGTAGCGGTCGTCGAGGCCGTGGCCCCACTCGTGCGCGACGACGGACGCCGCGGCGGTGTTGTTGCAGCCGCCGCCCGAGCCGTAGAAGTTGATCGAGTTGCCGACGTAGTACGCGTTGCACGTGCTCGTCATGTTGACGGTCGGCTGCACGCTGTCGGCCAGGGCGAGTTCGGGCGTGTTGCCGAGGATGCCGCGCGCCCAGGTGTTGATGCGGTCGGTCCAGTAGTACGTGGTGGTGTGCGCGAGCGGCTGCTCGCCGCCGTTGCTGGCGCCGAACTGCAGCGTCGCCGGCACGCCCGGCTGCAGCGTCGCCGTCGCCGTCGGCGCGCCGGGCCCGAACACGAGGCTGCAGCGCTGGCCGACGACCTGCGCGGTGACTGCGAGCGGGGCCGTCAGGGCGATGGTGAACTGGCCGTTCTGGTCGGTCGTCTGCACGCCGTGGCCGGGGACGGCGACGCGCACGCCGGGCAGCGGCGCGTTGGTCGGCGTCGACACCGGCGACAAACCGGTCAGCGTCCAACCGCGCACGGTCACCGTGGTTGGCACCGGAGGGGCCAGCGCGGTCGCCGGCGCCGGGCGCGCTGCGGCGTCCGTGCCGTCGCAGCCGGGCACGCCGCACGCGTGCTTGTCGTCGACGAAGCGCAGCACCGCGCCGGTGCGCGCGTCGACGTAGATCCGACCGATCGGCCCGCTGCCGTCGGCGGCGACGGCACTGACGGGGATCTCCCAGGCAAGGCGGACGCTCGGCGTCGTCGCCGGCGCTTGGCCCGCCGCGCCGACGACGACGAGGCGGTTCGCGCGGGCGCGGCCGGGCTGCGGCACGCCGCCGGGTTCGCGCCCGAGGTGCAGCCATGCGCGCGCCGCCGCTGCGCCTTCGCCGACGGTGGGCACGACGTCGAAGTCGGCCGGCACCGGCCACGCCGTGCTGCCGAGGTGGACCACGCGGCCGACCATGTGGATGCGCACGTCGGCGCGGCCGTCGACGACCTCCAGGCCGCGGAACGTCTGCTGGAACGTGAACGTCCACGTCCGGCCCATGCGCGCGCCGATCACCTCGCCGAAGTCGCAGTCGCCGAGCCCGAGCAGTCCGGCGTGCCGCTGCAGTTCGCGGTGGGCGTGCCGCCGCGCTTCCGGTTCGCTCGCGCCGCGCCAGTCGGCGAGGTCGTAGCCGTGACCGAAGATGGCCCGCGGCGTGCCGGTGGCCGCGTGCCAGCGCACGAGCCACGCCGAGCCGTGCGCGCGCACGAACTCGTCCCACGCCGCAGCCGTCGCCGGGTTCGGGGCGCCGTCCTGGCGGGCAGCGGCGAGGGCCGGCGGTGTTTGCGCGGCGGCGGGCGGCGCGGCGATCGCCAGGATCGGGAGGCCGCAGAGGAACGTGACGCAGGCGTGGTGGCGAGCGAGCATGGTGGGAGCGCGCAGCAGTCCGAGGGCGGCCGCAGCGTAGATCGCCCCGGCGGGACCGTCCATCGGGCCCATGCGGCGCCGTCTGGTCGGCTGCGCACCGAGTTCGTCACGGCGCCCCGCCGCTCGCCGTCGTCGCTAGATTGCCGCCTCCTTGTCGTCCCTGCCGAAGCCTTCGTCGACCACCGTGGTCCCGTCCGCATTCCGGTTCGTGCTCGCGGCCGTGCCGGCGTCCGTCGGCGCGGTCGTCGTGTTCACGTTGCTCGCCGCCGCGAGCCCGGCCCAGCAACCAGCCCCGGCCGCCGGCCAGCCGCCCGCCGCCGCGACCGGTGGCGACGACTTCGCCGCCTACCGCGAAACGATCGGCGACAGCGGCGTCGGCTTCGAACTGGTGCCGATCGCCGGCGGCAGGTTCCTGATGGGCAGTCCGGCGGGCGAGAAGGAGCGCAAGGACGACGAGGGGCCGCAGGTAGAGGTCGACGTCGCGCCGTTCTGGATGGGCCGGCACGAGGTGACCTGGGCCGAGTACGACCAGTGGAACACCGACGCGTCGCGGCCGATGGAGAAGAAGCCCGACGGCGTGGCGCGGCCGACGCCGCCCTACATGGACATGACGTTCAACATGGGGCGCGATGGCTACCCGGCGATCTGCATGTCGCACCTCGCGGCGCGCCAGTACTGCGCGTGGCTGAGCCAGAAGACCGGGCGCTTCTACCGGCTGCCGACCGAGGCGGAATGGGAGTACGCCTGCCGCGCCGGCGCTGGGACCGCGTGGTCGTGCGGCGACGACGAGAAGGCGCTCGACGCGCATTGCTGGCACGCCGGCAACAGCGCCCGGGTGCTCGAACCGGGCGCGCCCGCCGCGCCTGCCTACCAGAAGGTCGGCACGAAGCGGCCCAATGCGTTCGGCCTGCACGACATGCACGGCAACGTCGCCGAGTGGGTGGCCGACACGTACCTCGCCGACGCGTACGCGGCGGCCAACGGCGCGGCGCCGCGCCTCGATCCGTTCTTCCCGCCGAAGCTCGACGCCAAGGGCCGTCCCGCGCGCTTCCCGCACGTCGCCCGCGGCGGCAGCTGGCGCGACCCGGCGGCGCTGTCGCGCTCGGCCGCGCGCCTCGTCAGCGAGTCGTCGTGGAACCAGCGCGACCCGCAGGTGCCCAAGAGCTGGTGGTACCTCACCGAGGCGCAGAACGTCGGCTTCCGCGTCGTGCGGCCGCTGCGCGAGCCGGGCGCCGAGGAGCGCGCGCGCTTCGAGAAGCTGTGAGCGGACCCGGCGCGGCCCGCTGACCCGACCTTCCCCTCCCGTCCGCAATCGATCCCCATGAGCACGACCCGACGTTCGTTCCTGTACACCGCGGCCGCCGCGGCGACGACGCAGAGCCTGGCCCGCACGCTCGCCGCCGGTCGCTCGCCGCTGGCGCAGGGTCAGGGCAACGACGAGGTCCGCATCGGCCTCGTCGGCTGCGGCGGTCGCGGCAGCGGCGCGCTCAGCCAGGCGCTGTCGACCAAGGGCCTGACGCGCGTCGTCGCCGTCGCCGACATGTTCGGCGAGCGCCTGGAGGGGTGCCTCGACAGCCTCGGCGAGAACGAGGCGTTCAAGCAGAAGGTCGACGTGCCGAAGGAGCGCCGCTTCGTCGGCCCCGACGCCTACCTCGGCGTGATGGCGAGCAACTGCGACGTCGTGCTGGTGGCGACGCCGCCGCACTTCCGGCCGGCGCACTTCGAGGCGGCGGTGAAGGCCAGGAAGCACGTGTTCTTCGAGAAGCCGGTCGCCGTCGACGCGCCGGGCGTGCGCCGCGTGCTCGCCGCCGCCGAGGCCGCCGATGCGCTCGGCCTCAAGGTGTGCAGCGGCCTGCAGCGGCACCACCAGAACGGCTACCTGGAGACCATGAAGCGCATCCACGCGGGCGACCTCGGCCGCCTGCTGTTCGCGCGCTGCAGCTGGAACCAAGGCAGCCTCTGGCACGTCGCGCGCCAACCGGAGTGGAGCGACATGGAGTGGCAGCTGCGCAACTGGCTGTACTTCACGTGGCTGTCGGGCGACCACCTCGTCGAGCAGCACGTGCACAACCTCGACGTCGTCAACTGGGCGATGCAGGCGCACCCGACGCGCTGCCGCGGCATGGGCGGCCGGCAGGTGCGCACCGATCCCGTGTTCGGCCACATCTTCGACCACCACGCCATCCAGTATCAGTACGCGAGCGGCGCGTGGTGCTTCTCCGAATGCCGCCAGATCGACGGCTGCGCCAACGACGTCAGCGAGCACGTCTACGGCGCGAACGGCGAGGCGCACATGAGCGGCGGTGGCTGGCGCATCACCGGCGACAAGCCGTGGCGGCACGAAGGCCCGAACAACGACCCGTACCAGACCGAGCACGACGACCTGTTCGCCGCGATCCGCGCCGGCAAGCCGTTCTCGGAGGCGCGCATGGTCGCCGAGAGCACGCTCACCGCGATCATGGGCCGCATGGCGACGTACTCCGGCCAGGAGGTCACCTGGGAGCAGGCGCTGGCCAGCGACGAGAAGTGGGGGCCCGACAGCTACGAGTTCGGGCCGCTGCCCGTCGATCCGGTGCCGATGCCCGGCAAGAAGCGCGGCTGAGGCGGCCCGTACGGAGCGCGCGACGGGCGCCCCCGGTCGCCTTCGGCGGTCGCGAGCGCGGCGATGCGGCGCCGGCGAGGCTGGTGGTCGCACCAGTGCCGCGAGGCCGTTGCCACGGGCGAATCGGCAGCATTTGCCGGCTCTTGGAGTCGGCGGCCGACCGCGGCGTGGTCGCCAGTGCGCACCTACGTTGCGCCAGCCTGTTACCGCGCCATCTGTTCAGGGCTATTCTCTCCCACGCCTGCCCGTGCACCACCACGCCATGCGCCACCACTCCGCCACCGTGTTCGCCGTTCTCGCGGCTGCCGCGCTGCTCGCCGCCCAGCAGTCGGCGCCGCCGTCGCGCGCCGCCGCCGCCGGTCCGCAAGCGATCGCCCTCAAGTACGCCAGCGTCGATCCGGCGCGCGGCGAGCCGGCAGTCCCGCCGGGCCTGCGCGCCGACGCGGCCGACGTCGAGCACTTCCTCGTGCAGATCGGCGCCACCGTCGACGAAGCCAACAAGCAGGCGCTGCGCGACCGCGGCCTCGTGCTGCTCGACTACGTGCCCGAGCGCGCATGGATCGTGCGCGCCAGCGCGGCGCAGGTGGCGCGCTGCGCCGCCGCCGGCGCGATCACGTGGTCGTCGCCGCTGCACCCGGCGTATCGCATCGACCCCGCCCTGCTCGACGGGCCGGTGCCGGCGCGCGTCGCGGTGCTCGGCTTCCTCGGCGTCGACCGCGCCACGCTGCGCGCGCAGATCGCCGCCGCCGGCGGCGTCGTCGCCGAGGAGCACGAACAGATCGACCGCTGGCTGATGCTCGTGCCGGCGACCCCGGGCCTCGCGCTCGCGTTGGCGCGCTGCCGCGACGTGCAGTGGGTCGAACCGGAGAGCCTCGTCACCACGCGCAACGACACGATGACGTGGTCGGTGCAGACCGCCGTCAGCGGCAACCGCCGCGTGTGGAACGCCGGCCTGCGCGGCGAGGGCCAGATCATCGGCCACATGGACGGCGCCATCGCGACGTCGTCGTGCTTCTTCGCCGATCCGACCAATCCGATCGGCCCGAGCCACCGCAAGATCGTCTACACGTCGGGCGCGACGCCGACCGACCTGCACGGCACGCACACCGCCGGCACCGCCGCCGGCGATCCGTTCCCGGTCAACGGCACGACGACGGCGCGCGGCCTCGCGTACGCCGCCAAGATCGCGCACAGCAACAACTACTCGGCGGCGGCGTGGAACTCGCTGGCGATCGCGCACCGCACCGCCGGCGCGCGCCTGCACACCAACTCGTGGGGCAACGACGGCACGACCGCCTACAACTCGCACTGCAACGCGATCGACGCGTTCTCGTGGACCTACGAGGACAACCTCGTGCTGTTCGCCGAGACCAACACGTCGACGCTGAAGAACCCGGAGAACGCCAAGAACCTCGTCGCCGTGGGCAATGCCCAGAACGGCGCGGGCTACATGAACAAGGGCGGCGGCGGCGTCGGCCCGACCTCCGACGGCCGGCGCAAGCCCGACCTGTTCGCGCCCGGCACGTCGATCGTGTCGGCCTCGACGGCGGCGTGCGCGACGACGTCGCTGACCGGCACCAGCATGGCCTGCCCGGCGGCGACCGCCGCCGGCGCGCTGATCCGGCAGTACTTCGTCGACGGCTTCTACCCGACGGGCGCGGCCACGCCAGCGAACGCGTTCGTGCCGACCGGCGCGCTGGTCAAGGCGGTGATGATCAACACCTGCCAGGACATGACGGGCGTCGCGGCGGCGGTGCCCAACACCACGGAGGGCTGGGGCCGGCTGGTGCTCGACGAGACGCTGCACTTCAGCGGCGACCTCGGCCGCATGTGGGTCGCCGACGTCCGCCGCGCCAACGGCCTCGTCACCGGCGGCCAGCGCACGTTCACCGTCGCCGTCGCCTCGGCGGCGCGTCCGCTGGAGATCACCATGGCGTTCACCGACTTCGCCGGCGCGGTCAACGCGGCGGCCGCGGCCGTCAACAACCTGAACCTGGAGGTCACGGCGCCCAACGGCGCGGTCTTCCTCGGCAATGCCTTCAGCGGCGGCTTCTCGATCGCCGGCGGCGCGGCCGACGCGATCAACAACGTCGAACGCGTCGCCGTCGCCGCCCCGGCGGTCGGCACGTGGACCATCCGCGTCGTCGGCGCGGCGGTGCCGCAGGGCCCGTGCGGCTACGCGCTGTGCGCCTCGGGCGATCTCGGCGGTGGCTTCGGCCTCGCCAGCGTGGCGACCTACGGCGCCGGCAAGCCGGGCACGCTCGGCGTGCCGTCGATCACGGGCACGCTGCCGACGATCCCGTCGAGCTGGACGCTCAGCGGTTCGCTGACCGTGTCCAACGCGTTCGGCATCGTCGTCCAGGGCGACGCGCCGGCGGCGCTGCCGTTCGACGGCGGCACGGTGCTCGCCAACCCGCTGCTGCTCGACGTCGTGCTCACCGGGCCGCTGCCCGGCAACTGGACGTACCCCGTCGCCATCCCCAACACGGCGGCGCTCAACGGCGTCAGCACGTACTGGCAGTTCTGGATGCCGAACGATCCGGTCGCCGCCGGCGGCAACTGGGCGGCCTCGCCGGGCCTGCGGATGACGATCGGCAACTGACCGTTTCGGCGCGTGCGGCGGGCGCTGTGGCCGCGCCGCCGCGGCGCCGGCACGATGGGGCGATGCGTCGCCCGACCTCGTCGCTCCTCGCCGCCGCGTGCGGTTGCGCCGCCGCGGCGGTCGCCCAAGCGCCGGCCATCGCGCCGACCACCGCGCCGGCCTTCGTCGGCGCCGCCGCCGGGCCGGGCGTTGCCGCCCCGGCGCTGTGGAGCGACCGCCCGGCGGCGACGTTCGTCGCGGCCTATCCGCTCGGCGATGGCCGCATGGGTGCATCGTGGTTCGGCGGCGTCGGCCGCGACACGGTCGTGCTCAACGAGCAGACCATGTGGTCGGGCAGCCCGCAGGACGCCGATCGCCAGGACGCGAAGGCCAACCTGCCCGCGATCACCGCGCTGCTGCGCGCCGGCAAGCACGCGGAGGCCGAGCGACTGGTCGACGCGACGTTCACCTGCGCCGGCAGGGGCAGCGGCTTCGGCGGCGGCAAGGACGCGCCCTTCGGCTGCTACCAGACGCTCGGCGAACTGCAGGTCACCGTGCTCGGCCCCGACGGCGCGCCGCTCGGCGGCGAGGTCCGCGACTACCAGCGCGTGCTCGCGTTCGAAGGCGACGAGGCCGAGCAGCGCGTCGCCTTCACCGACCGCTTCGGCCGTGCGCACGATCGCCGGTTGCGCGTCGACGGCGGCGTGCTGCTGCAGCTGCGCGCCGGCGGCCAACCGCTCGACCTCGACGTCACGCTCGTGCGCGCCGAGCGCGCGACGGCGACCGGCGACGGCAACGCGCGCGTCGTGCTGCGCGGCGCGCTGGCCGACGGGCTGGGCGGCGACGGCGTGCGCTTCTGCGCCGCGCTCGAAGCGCAGTGCGAAGGCGGCGCGGTCGCGCGCGACGGCGCCGTGCTGCGCGTGCGCGGCGCGCGCACGGTGTGGCTCGGCGTCGGCGCGATGACCGACTTCGGCGGCCTCGGCAAGCCGCGCCTGCCCGCCGACCGCTTCGCGCAGGTGGCGCCGGCGGTGCCGCCGGCGGCGCTGGTGTTCGCGCCGCCGGCGCTGACGCCCGCGTCGTCGCTGCGGCTCGACCTCGGCGGCCACGCGCAGCGCAAGCGCACGACGCTCGAACGCATGGTCGCGCTGACGACCGGCGGCGACGACCCGGATCTGTTCGCCACGTACCTGCGGTTCGCCGACCACCTGCTGCGCGGCAGCTCGCGCGAGGGCGGCCTGCCGGCCAACCTGCAGGGCCTCTGGGCGCCGGAGACGCAGACGCCGTGGAACGGCGACTACCACCTCAACATCAACGTGCAGATGAACTACTGGGCGGCGCTGCCGACCGGTCGCTTCAGCGAGCACCTGCCGCTGCTCGACCTCGTCGAGTCGCTGGTGGCGCCCGGGTCGCGCACGGCGCAGGCCTACTACGGCGCGCCCGGCTGGGTCGCGCACACGATCACCAACGTCTGGGGCTTCACGTCGCCGGGCGAGCAGGCGAGCTGGGGTTCGTCGAACACGTGCAGCGGCTGGCTGTGCCGCCACCTCGCCGAGCACTTCGCGTTCACGCAGGATCCGGAGGTCCTCGTGCGCGTCTATCCGACGCTGCGGGACGCGGCGCGCTTCTACCGCGCGATCCTCGTGCCGCTCGCCGACGGCGGGCCGCTGGTCACGCCGGTGTCGAACTCGCCGGAGAACGCCTTCCGGACCGCGGACGGGCAGGTCGCCAGCGTCTGCATGGGGCCGACGATCGACCAGCAGATCGTGCGCGAGCTGTTCGGCAACGTCGTCGAACTGGCGACGCTGCTCGACGTCGACCGCGAGCTCGTCGCCGACCTGCGCGACGCGCGCGCCCGGCTGCTGCCGCACCGCATCGGCAAGCACGGCCAGCTGCAGGAGTGGCCCGACGACCACGGCGAGCCCGAGCCGCGCCATCGCCACGTCTCGCACCTCTACGGCCTCTATCCGGGCGACCAGATCACGCCGTTCGGCACGCCGGAGCTGGCGGCGGCCGCGCGCGTGACGCTCGAACGCCGCGGCGACGACGGCACCGGCTGGTCGCTGGCGCACAAGGCGTGCTTCTGGGCGCGGCTGCACGACGGCGACCGCGCGCTCGCCGTGCTGCGCAAGCTGCTGCGGCCCGTAGGAGTGCCTGGCTTCGAAGGCGGCCACGGCGGCAGCTACGCCAGCCTGCTGTGCGCGCATCCGCCGTTCCAGATCGACGGCAACTTCGGCGGCGCGGCGGCGATCTGCGAGATGCTGCTGCAGAGCCATCGCGAGCGCGACGGCGAGGACTTCACGCTGCACTTCCTGCCGGCCCTGCCGCAGGCGTGGCCGCAGGGCGAAGTCGCCGGCCTGCGCGCCCGCGGCGCCGTCGAAGTGCAGGCGCTGAGCTGGCGCGACGGCGTGCTCGCGAGCGCGACCCTGCGGCACGATGGCGCGCGCCCGCGGGCCCTGCGTTTGCGCTGCCGGACCCCAGTGACCGTCGCGCTCGGCGGCGTCGACGTGGCGCAGCGCGACGGCGGCGACGGCGTCGTGGTGGTCGACGCGCCGGCGGGCGCGACGCTGTCGGTGTCGCGGCGACGGTAGGCGGAGCGCGCGCCGTCGCCGGGCGGCGGCCCCTCGCCGCTTCTGCGCGCCCCGCGGGGGCGGTACCGTGCGCGCCCCCCTCCTGCCGCGCCCATGACCAAGAACCGCCACGAGCTCCCGCGCAAGAATCCTGCGCGCAACGCCAAGGACGAGATCGCCGAGGACCTGCCGGTCCTCGAGCCGATCGCCGACGAACTGCCGACGCTGGAGCCGATCGCCGAGGAGTTGCCGACGCTCGCGCCGGTCGAGGCCGAGCCGCCGGCCCCGGAGCCGACCGGGCCGGTGCGGGTGGCGCGGTCGCCGTCCGAGGGCGACTTCGACCTCGTGCTGACCGTCGAGGTCGCCGAGATGGACAAGAAGTCCGTCGCCGCCGCCCTGCAGGCGCCGTTCGCGCGCGCCTGCGCGCAGCACGCCGCCGCGATCCGCAACCGCAAGGTGCTGGTGCGCTTCGACGGCGAGACGCTGATCGGCAGCGCCGCGCGCGACCTCGTCGCCGAGACGATCAAGCCCCACAAACCGCTGCTCGCGATCGTCCGCCGCGGCATGGGCGACGAGACGGTGACGCACGGCAAGCCGCCCGAGGTCGCGGTCGCGACCAGCGAGCACGGTGGCGTCACGAAGCTCGAGGTCGCCACCGGCGAACTCGAGGCGGCGGACCTGCCGGTCGCGCTGGCGCCGCACGTCGCCGCGCTGGCGCCGCTGGCCAAGGGCCGCCGGTACCGCTTCGTCTTCACCGGCAAGGCGCGGCCCGACGCGGCGTTGCGCGGCGAACTCGCGGCGGCGTTGCAGGCCGCGGGCGCGCGGGCCGCGCGCGTCGGCGAGCGCGTGCTGTTCGACAAGGACCTGACCGATCGCGTGCGCGCGACCGTCAGCGGCCAGACCGTGGTGATCGCGGTGCAGTGCGCCGACGACGAGGACACGACGATCGAGGCGCTGACGCTGGCGCTGCCGCAGCACGCGAGCGCGTGGCCGGGCAAGGTCGTCCGGTTCGACCTCAGCCGTTCGATCCCGGCGGCCTGCGCCGTCTGTCTCGAATTCGCGCAGAAGCAGGGCGCGGCGCGCGTCGACTTCGGCGACGTCGTCGTCTGGCCCAAGCTGATCGCCGCCCAGGCGGGCGCCGAGGTCGCGCTGCGCCTGCAGGCCAACGGCCGCACGCCCGCCCAGACGCTCGCGGCGCTCGTGGCCGAGGCGCCGGCGCACGCCGCCGCCTGCCAGGGCAGGCCCGTGTTGATCGACTGGCCAGCCGGGTTCGCGCTCGACGCCGACGCCGGCAAGGCGCTGTGCGAGGTGGTCGGCGCGCTGCAGCCCAGGACGTTGGCGTGCAGCTTCGGCGGCGAACAGCGCGAGCCCTTCGTGCCCGATCCCTGCGCATTCGCGCAGGACGGGGCGACGACGGTCCTGACCCTCGACAGCGAGGCGGGCAAGGCGGCCGAACTGCAGCGCGCGATCGATCGCCGGCTGCCGGGCCGGGCGAAGGAACTGCGCGGCAAGCCGGTGCGCGTCCAGGTCGCCGGCAACGCCGTGGTCTCGCGCACGCTGCTGCGCGGCGTGTTCGGCGTCCTGCAGCAGGCGGGCGTCAGCCGGTTGGAGATGGTCGAAGCGGCCGGCGTCGACGTGCTGACGCCGCCGCTGCTCGCCATCGACCACCGTCCCGACGCGGTGCGCATCGCCGCCAACCTCGCCGGACGGGACGCGGCGCAGCAAGGCAAGGCGCTGGCGCGCGAGATCGACGCGGCCGGCATCCACGCCGGCGAAGTCGTCGTCGTCGCGCCGTCGGCGCTCGTCGACGCCATCACGGCGGCCTTGGTCGACAAGGGCGCCTCGAAGGTGCTCGTCGACGGCGACGCGCCGGTCCAGGTGCATCCGCCGCTGCTCGGCGCGCTGGACAAGAAGGGGCTCTTCGTGCGGCTCGTCGTCACGGCCGGCGGCGACGAAGCGATGGTGGCCCGCCAGCTCGATCGCGAACTGCCGGCGGTCGCTGCCGACCTGCCCGCCCTGCAGGGCAACACGGTGACGATCGTCTGGGCGGGCGGCGATTCGCGCTCCGCCAACGTCGCGCGCCTCGTCGAGACCTTCGTGCAGAACGAAGCGGCCAAGGTCGTGTTCGACGGCGGCGACGGCGTCGAGCTGGTCCTGCATCCGGCGCAAAGGCGCAAGGCGTCGCCGCCCGACGAGTTGCCGACCCTGCCCCTGGCCGACGCGGCGCCCGCGGCGGCGCCGACGCCGTCGGTCGCCGAGGCGGCGCCCGTGGCGCAGCCGTCGCCGGCCGCCGCCGCCGGCCCGGTCGCGCTGCGCCTGTTGGCGCGCCGCGACGATGCCGCGCCGCCGCTCGTCGTCGTCGGCGTCCCGGCCGGCGTCGACGCGGCGCACGTCGCCGCCGTCGAGGCCGAACTGCAGCGGCACCTGCCCCGCTTCGCCGGCCGCGCCGTGCTGCTGGTGCTGCGCGCCGGCGACCGCGACGTGCCGGTTCGCCGCCTCGACCCGATGGTGGCGATGATGCGCCGGACGGTGCCGATGGCGGCGGCGGCGACGCTGGTGTTCCGCGGCCCGGACGGCGAGGGCCGACCGCACTTCGAGGCGCTGCACTCGCGCGTGCCGGCGCTGCCGGCGGGCGCGACCTTCGCCGATCCCAGGGTGCGCCCCTGAGCGCCGGCGACCACGCCCGCCTGTTCGCGCCCGGCGCGCCGCGACTCGCCCAGCTCGCCGCGCGCATCCACGCCGAGCGGCCGGATCTGCGCGCGCTGTTCCCGGTCGCCGACGGCACGGCCTTCTGGCAGTGGCTCGGCACGTACGGGCTGCTGGAGTACCCCGAGGTCGCGGCGCACTACCCGCCGCTGCCGGGTGACGACCTGCGCATCGCCGTTTGCGGCGGCATGCAGCTCGCCGAACACCTGCGCACCGGCGCCGAGGACTGCAAGCTCGTGTTGGAGCTGTTCGAGCTGTTCGCCCGACGGCCGGCCGACACGCTGCGCAGCGTCTACGAGTTCGGCTGCGGACCCGGCCGTGCGCTGCGCTGGTTCGAGCAGGCGCTGCCCGCAGCGGCGCTGGCCGGAACCGACGTGCGGCTCGCGGCGATCGACTGGTGCCGCCAGCACCTGCGCGGCCGGTTCGAACCGAACGGCGTGCAGCCGCCGTTGCCGTTCGCCGACGGCTCGTTCGACCTCGTCTTCGCGCTGTCGGTGTTCAGCCACCTCAACCGCGACCAGTGCGTGGCGTGGATGCGCGAACTGGCCCGCGTCACGCGGCCCGACGGCCTGATCTTGATCACCACGCACGGTGCCTTCGCCGCCGCGGTGTGCGGCCGCAGCCCGGCGCATCAGCAGTTGCTGGTGATCGACGCCGAGGACGCGCGCGGCATCGTGCGCGCGCTGGCGACCCAGGACTTCGTGCATCGCGTGCTGCCGGCGAGCGTCCGCAACGCGCTTGGCGGCGTCGCCGACGACTATGGGCAGGCGTTCTTCGGCGAGGTGTTCGCGCGCAACGCCTTCGCCGACTGCGCCGAGTACCTGGGCGGCGTGCCGTGCGCGCTCAACCTCTGGCAGGACGTGCACGCGTACCGGCCGCGGCGCGGCTGACGAGCGGCCGCGCCGCCCGCTCCGCCTGCTGGCCGCGCAGCCAGCGCGCGATCGCGAGCGCGTTGCCCAACCGCGCGTTGGCCCGGCCGCGGACCGGCACGGCGGCGGGCCGCAGGCCTTGCGCGGCGAGCGCCTCCTCCAGCAGGCCGGCGCTGCGGTTGACGCAGTTGCAGTAGTTGGTCTTCAGCGAAGTCGTCGCCGTGCCGCGCGGCAGCATCGCCTCGCCCCAGTCCAGCGTCGTCGGCGTCCACGCCGCGACCGGGGCGCCGGCGCCGAGCCACGCCGCGAAGCGCGCGGCGGCGGCGGCGGGGGACTCGCCGTCGGCGAGGTCGGCGAGCGACAGGCCCATGTGGCCGAGGTGGTGGTCGACCGGCGCCGGCTCGCCCGGCTGCACCAGCGCCTCGAAGACGCCGCTGGCGCCGTCGCCCTCGTCGTCCAGGCGCGCGGCGACCCAGTGCACGATGCGCCGCGCCGCCGCCGGATCGCCGCCCGGCAGCGCCGACTCGGCGTAGACGACGGCGAGCCGCGGGTCGGCGAGCAGCGGCGACAGCGCCCGCGACGGCCGCTGGCGCGTCTCCTTGCGCCGGCCGAAGCGTTCGACCACCGCGGCGTGCGCGATCTGGCGGTCGATCATGCGATCGAACGCCGCCAGCAGTTCGTCGAGGCGCGCGTGCTCGGGCTCCAGCACGCGCAGCGCCTCGACGATGGCCTCCAGGGTCGAGACGTAGTCGGCGCGCGGTTCGCGGCGGATGCGGTAGCGGCTCGGCTGCGCCGGCTGCAGCCGCACGTGCGGCAGGTCGCGCAGCCAGCCGTTCTCGCGGTACAGCCGTTTGGCGTGCGCCCAGGTGCCGTCGATGGCGACCAGCGTCGACGGCGGGCGGTCGCGCGGCAGGTCGTCGAGCAGCGGCGCGTCCGGCGTCGGGTACAGCACCACGGCGTCGGCGGGCAGCGGCAGGCGCTGCTCCAGCGTGCCGGTGAAGCCCGACCACGGCACGTGCACCTCGGAGTTGGGCAGCATCAGCCGCACCAGCCGCGCCGTGCCGAACGGATGCGTGCGCTCGTGCGGGTGCTGCAGCACGACGATGCGCGTGCGCGTCGGCACGGTCGGCAGGTCGGCGCAGTGGCACAGGCGCTCGGGCCGCAGGCAGCGGTAGCACCGGCCGCGGCGCGCATCGGGCTCGGACGTCGTCACGGGCTCCTTCTAGCCCTTCGCGCGGGCGCGCGCACGGGCCGCGCGCAGCAGCGCCGGCGGCAGGCCGGCCGCGACGATGCGTTCCTTCTGCGCCTTGGGCAGCCGTTTGACGCGCGCTTCGACGCGCAGCGCGAGGCCCAGCGCGCCGACCGGCGCGGCGAACGCCAGCGCCAGCGGACCGCGGCCGCGCAGCGCCTTGGCCCCGCCGCCGTCCTGGTGCTGCCGCAGGCGCGCCGCCACGTCGCGCGCGATGCCGCAGTACAGCGCGCCGGCGGCGGTGCGCACGAGGTAGACGTGCCAGCGGGCGCGGGCCGTCATCGCCGTTCCTCGCGCCGGGCGGCGTCGTAGTCGGCGGCGGTGTCGACGTCGCGCAGCGCGCGCAGCGCGGGGTCGAAGGCGCGCAGGACGGCGGCGGGCACCCGCACGGCGCCGGCGTCGGCGAGCGCGCTCGGGCCAGCACCGCCGCCGGCGAGCAGCGCGTCGATGCGCGGCAGGCAGCGCAGCCGGTAGACGGCGCACAGCGGTTCGACGCCGCCGTCGACTTCGGGCAGCGCGGCATCGGCGTCGCCGAGCCGGTCGGCGAGGAAGCGCGCGAAGCCGGCGTCGACGAACGGGTGATCGCAGCCGACGGCGAACGCGGCGTCGTCGGGCCCGAAGCCGGGGACGGCGCCGAGACGCCGCAGCCCGGCCGCGAGGCCGGCGAGCGGGCCGCGCCCCGGCAGTTCGTCGTGCGCGCGCAGCGCGTTCGCCGGCAGCGGCGGCAGTTCCTGCGCGGCGTCACGGGCGACGACGACGATCGGCGCGCAGGCCGGCGCCAGCGCGTCCGCGATGCGCGCCAGCAGCGGCGCGCCGCCGAACTCCAGCGCTTCCTTGGGTCGCCCCATGCGCGCGCTGCGTCCGCCTGCCAGAATGATCGCGCCGAGCCGCATGCGCTCCTTGTCCGGCATCGCCCGGATCGGAGCAAGCGGCGATCCGACTCATGCCGCAGCCGACTCCCCGCAAGGCCGATCTCGTGTCGCCGTACGTCTTCCGCATCGAGTGGAAGGACGGCGCCGTCTCCGACTACAAGGCGCGCGACCTGCGCCTCGCCTGTCCGTGCGCCCAGTGCATCGAGGAAGGCACCGGCCGCGCGATCCTCGATCCGCGCACCGTCAAGGACGACATCCTGCTGTTCGGCGCCGAACTCGTCGGCCGCTACGGCCTGTCGTTCTTCTGGAGCGACGGCCACAAGACCGGCATCTTCGCGTGGCCGCGGCTGCGCGAACTCGCCGGCCTCGGGACCACCGCGTGAAGCGGCCAGCGCCCGACCTCGCCGCCGCCATGCGCGCCGCCGGCGCCGTGCTCGACGCGCTCGATTGGCGCGCGCTCGGCGAGGTCTACTTCCATTGGGGTGGCGAGCAGTTCTGGGCCGACAAACGCCCTGCCGTGCTGCAGCTGGGCGAGGCGCTGGCGGGCGCGCTCGCCATGCGCCTGCCCAGGGGCGGCCGTTCGCTGTGGATCGGCGCCGGCGTCGCCGAACTGCCGGTGCTGCTCGCGGAGACGATGGCGCTCGGCCGCGAGGTGGTCGCCACCAACCTGCGCGCCGCCGAGGTCGAGGCGCTGAACCAGGGCCTCGCGGCCGCCGCGCCGGCCGCCGTGCTGCGCTACGTCGCCGCCGATGCGCGCACCGCCGGCGGCGACGGCGCGTTCGACCACGTCGGTTGCGTCAGCGTGTTCACCGACCCGGAGACGTGGCCGACCCTGAGCGGCGTCAGCTACGGCCGCCTGCCGCCGGTGCAGGTCGACGTCGAACGCTTCGTCGCCGAGCGCGAGGCGGCGCGCGGGCTGGCAGCAGCCGCGTTCGCGCGGTTGGCGCGGCCGGGCACGATCACGACCACCGCCGAGGAGGTGGCGTGGTTCCTGGAGCAGGCCGATCGCGCCGGCGCGCCGATCGAGGCCAGCGAGGAACTGCTCGACACCGCGGTGGTCGGCGACGCGGTCGGCTTCTTGCGCGTGCGCTGACGACCAGCGCCGCGGCCGGGCCGCCGCCATCGCCGGCCGGGGTCGCTCCGCGGGCGAGCCGGTTCAGGGGTTGATCGTCAGCGCGATCGGATTGGTGACGGCCTGGAACAACTGCGAGTTGCCCAGCAGCACGCCGGCGAAGTGCGTCGGACCGGGCGGCAGGCCGAGCGCCGGCGGCAGCGTGAAGGTCGCGCGGCCGATGCCCTGGGCGTCGAGCACGCCGAGGAACGCGCCGAACATCGGCCCGTTCAGGCCGTCGAGCCCGAGCGTCGTCAGGCCGTCGGGGTTGAGCGGCAACGTCACGCCGGGGGCGAGCGGCACGCCGGGCGCCAGGCCCGAGCCGGTCCACGCGATCAGGTACAGCGACAAGGCCGGATTGGCGCAGCGGGCGACGAACGTCGGGCGCACCACGCCGCCGGCGGCGCCCGACAGCGCGGTGGCGCTCGGCGGGTAGACGAGCGGATCGCGGAACTCGAGCCGCGGCCCGCACGCCGGCGCCTGCACGAGGAAGACGAAGCTGCGGGTGTTGTCGTTCTCGTTGCCTTCCGGCACGGCGTTGAGGCGATCGACGACGACGACGCCGTACGTCACGGCGGCCGGCAGGCTCCACGGCAGCGTCGCCGTGTACGGCACCGCGACCTGCTGGCCGGCGCCGAGGCCGTTCACCGTCGTCTTGCCGAGGTAGACGCTGGTCTGCGGCGACCACGCCTGGGTCGGCGACAGGAAGTACTCGACGTCGAACGCGGCGGCGAAGCCAGGACCGTCGTTGGCGATCGTCGCATTGATCGCCGCGGCCGTGCCGGCAGGCACGTAGAGCGACGGCGTCGCCACCTGCGGCACCCGCAACTGGGCGGCGTTGGGGTTGCTCACCGCGACCGTCCAGGTGTGCGTCTCGCGCATCGTCTGGCCGGGGTCGTTGCGCACCAGCGGCGACTGGTCGAGCACGCTGCACTCGACCGTGTGCGTGCCCAAGGCCACGGTGGCCGAGGCGAGCGTCCACGACAGGCCCGTCGCGCCGGGGATCGTCACGCCGTCGAGCTTCCATGCGACCAGCGGGCTGTTGCCGGGCGGCACGATGTGCGTGAACGAGAACGTCTGCTGGTTCGGCACGCTCACGGTCACGTTGGTCGCCATCGGCATCGTGGCGGTGATCGTGTCGACGACGCCGTTGACCACCTTGACGACGCCCTCCTGGCAGACGCGGCAGAGCGCCACGCCGAGGCTGCGCATCAGGCAGTTCTGCTTCGGCCGGTACAGGCCGAAGAGGTAGTAGCCCGCGCCCTCGAAGGCGCTGATGCCGTCGGTTCCCCACCACGCCGACCACTTCTGGCCGACCGGCGACGCCGTGATGTTCGCCTGCCCTGGCTCGCTGCCCGCGTACGTCTGGTTGGGGTAGTCGTACTCGTCGGCGAGGCCGCCGAGGCTGTGGCCGAGTTCGTGGATCTGCACCTCGGACATCGAGCCGCCGGTGTAGCTCACCGCGAACACCGAGGCGCAGCCGCCGTAGCGCGTGTCGTTGACCATGACCAGGACGCGGCCCTCGGTCGCCGGCGCGAGCGCCGCGTCGGCGAGCGCCTGCGAGGTGTTCTGGATGTAGAGGCAGCGGTCGACGCCGCCGAAGTTGTAGGTCGCGTCGTACACGGTGTTGCGGAACACCGGCGGGTTCTCGTCGGGACGGTCGGCGCCGCTGTCGACGCTGGCCCGGAACACCGTGTGCACGTTGAAGTACGGCGCGAAGACGTTGTACGGCGCGCGCTGGAACAGCGCCGTGAGGAACGTGTTCACGTGCTGGTTGAACAGCGCTTGCTGGCCGGCCTGGTAGCCGTCGCCGAGGATCACCATGTCGTAGCGCGACGTCGTCGGGCCGTTGTTGACGACCGTCGTGACGGTCGGAGCCTGGGCCGCGGCCTCGCCGGCGAACGCCGCGACGAAGGTGGCCAGCGCCGCCGCGAACAGGGGCCGGCTCATCGGCCGTCTCCTGCGAGCGCGCGGACCGCATCCGCCGCGACGACGCCGAGCACCTTCGCGCCTGCTTCGCCCGCGTCGCCCGGCCGCGTGAACGTGTAGCGGGCGGCGTTGGCGAACGCCGGCACGTTGACCAGCATGCCGATCGACGGCGACGTCACGATGCAGCCGTCGACGCGCGTCTTGCGCAACAGCGCGCCGGGGCCGACGTCGAAGGGGCTCACGTCGAGCGGCACGTCGGCGAGCACGCCGCCGCCGGCGTCCTCGATGCGCAGCCGCCACGCCGAGTCGAAGCCCTTGGGCACGCCGGCCCACGACTCGGCCTTGGCGCGCGCGGCGGTGACCGAGAGTTGCTCGCGGTGGCCTTCGACGACGAGCACGTAGTGCCCGTTGGGGGCGACCGGCGGGACCGGCGGCGGGTCGGAGGCATCAATACCGATCACGAACACGGCGGACGCCGCAGCGACGACGCCGACGGACAGCAGGTGGGACGGATGCATGGTGCCCGGCGAGAGAGGTGCGGGATGCTAACGGCAGTGGATTCCCCAGTCAGCGACCGCCAGCATGGCCCGATGGACTTTCGCGGTCGCGTGTTCCTTGCCCCGCTCACCAAGGGCGGCAATCTGCCCTTCCGCCGGCTGTGCTTGCGGCACGGCGGCGTCGTCACGATGGGGGAGATGGCCTACGGCTACCAGGTCGTCCGCCGCAGCAAGTCCGAACTGGCGCTGCTGCGCAAACACCCCGAGGAGACGTGCTTCGGCGCGCAGATCGCCGCGTCCAAGCCGGCGGACGCGATCGCGGCGGGCCGTGAAGCCGCGGCGCGCGGCGCCCACTGGGTCGACCTGAACTGCGGCTGCCCGATCCACGACGTCGTCAAACGCGGCATGGGCGCCACGCTGCTGCAGCGGCCGGCGCAGCTCGCCAAGCTGGTCGAGGAGATGGTCAAGGGCGTGCCGGTGCCGGTCAGCGTCAAGATCCGGCTCGGTTGGACCGAGAGCGAGCAGAACGCCAGCGAGGTCGCGCGCCTCGTGCAGGAAGCGGGCGCGGCGGCGCTGACCGTGCACGGCCGCACGCGCGAGCAGCGCTACTCGCGCGCCGCCGACTGGGACGCGATCGCGCGCATCGCCGCCGAGCGCACGATCCCCGTGATCGGCAACGGCGACCTGCTGACGTGGTACGAGACCAAGGAACGCTGGGCGAGCAGCGGCGTCGCTTCGGTGATGCTCGGCCGCGGCGCCCTGATCAAGCCGTGGCTGTTCCGCGAGATCGCGGAAGGCAAGGGTTGGGAGCCCGACGCCAGGGAGCGCCTGGGCGTCTACCTCGACCTCGCGCGCATGATGAAGGAACACTTCCGCGACGACGAGAAGGGCAAGGAGCGGGCGATGCGCTTCCTGCCGTGGCACTTCGAGTTCTTCTGCCGCTACCGGCCGCTGTCGGCCGAGAAGTTCGTCGCCGCCAGCAAGGCGCACCCGCTGATCCAGACGCGCTTCGACGAGCAGGGCGAGGAGCTGTCGGTGCTCGAGCGGCTGCGGCGCTATCCGCGCGAAGAGGTGCACCTGCGGCTCGCGGACCTGCTGTGGTCGGCGGGCGACCTCGACGCCGCGGAGGCGGCGGCGCTGCAGCTGGCGGCGGAGATGCCGCCGGTCGCGGGCGAGCGCGACGAGACGCCGGTCGCGCACGGGTAGCGTCGGCGGGCGGAAGGAGAAGCAGGCGTGCCAGGTCTGTTCGTGGGTTTGCGTCTTCGACCGGTGTTGCCGTTGCTTCCGTTCTGCTGCTGCTGCTGCTGCTGCTGCTGCTCTTTGTTCTGCTCTGTGTCCTCTGTGTTCTCTGTGGTTCTTCTGCTTGGGAACAGAAGATGACCACGGCGAACACAGAGGACACAGAGACCAGAACAAGCCAAGGAGACAGGCAACCAAGCAATCAGCCAGACAAAGAAACCAACGCGAGCAACCAAGCCACCAACCGCGAAGCTCGCGACGCAATGCGCGTCGCGGCCAGCGGGGTGCGGTGCGCGGCGGTGCGCTCGGAATCCGGGCGCACGCCCCGCCCGGGCATCACGCCGCTGACACTCCGCCACCGCACCGCACCTCACCGCACCGCTCGTGCCCCGCTCCGCGCAGCGCAGCGGGGCCGGTTCGATGCATCGCGGTGCGCCCACTGCGGGAGTCCAGGGGGTGCCGCCCCTGGTCGCGCGCACCGCGAGCCGCGCGGGTCGCGTGACCGCGGCCGTCGGTCCTTCACTTCTTCGTTTCGATCTCGACGGCGACGTCCGTCATGCTGGCGCTGTCGCGCACGAACACCACGCCGGCCTTGCGGTCGGCGGGGATCGTCCACGTCGCCTTGCCGCCCTCGACCTTGACCTTGGCGACCAGCGCGCCGCCGGTGGCGGCGTCGTAGACCTCCAGCTCGTCGTCGGCCGAGCGCACGGTCAGCACGATCGACTCGCCGGCCGCGGCCTTCTCCTTGTCCGCCTGCAGCGACACTTCGGCGTGGTGGCGCAGGATCTCGACGTCGGGGAACCAGCGGTGCAGCATGTTCGTCCGGTAGAGGATCCAGGCCATGGCGGCGACGACGGCCAGCGCCAGCAGCAGGCGCGGCCAGACGCTCTTCTTCTCGGCGAACAGGTCGACGAGGCTGCGCTCGGCGCCGGCGGGCATCTTCGGCAGCGAGGTCAGCGAGCTGCCGAGCGGGATGTTCACGCGCGTCAGCGTGTTCACCGCCCAGCCGTTGGCGTCGAGGATCGGGCCGAGGTTGCGCTGGCGCAGCTTCATCCACGCGATCAGCATCGATGGGCCGGAGATCAGCAGCAGCAGGCCGATCGCGCCCAGCGGCATCAGGTAGCCGAGGCCGAAGAACGCCTGCAGCATCGAGCCGACGATCGCGGTGATGCCGCTGATGGCGACGCTCAGGGCGGCGACGACGCCGATGTCGAGCTTCTTGGGCGCTGCGGCGGGCGCGGCCGGCGCGCCGGTCGTCGCCGCCGTGCCGGCCTTGCTCGCCGCGTCCTGCAGCTTGCCGGTCGCGGCCGTGTCGGCCTCGGCGGCGCGCTTCTGCACCTGCTCCTCGATCCAGCGCACGAGCTTCTTGTACGGCGACCAGAACGCCTGCCGCACGCTGATCGGGTTGTCGACGACCTTGACGATCGTCGCGTCCCAGTCGTCGCCCTTGCGGTCGTAGAAGATGCCGTTGCGGCCGACGAACAGGTTGTCGCTGTCGCCGGCGGTGAAGGCGCACGCCACCTGCATCTTGGGGCTGCCGGGGCGCGTGCAGTCGACGTACGCGAGGTACGTCTTGGCCATGCCCGCCATCGCGCCGTGCTTGCCGGCGTCGTTGACGTGGAAGCACAGATCGAGCGCGCGGCCGTCGAGCAGCAGGCGGCCGGCCTGGAAGATCGCGCCCCGACCGGCGTAGAAGTCGGTGAAGGCGACGTAGTTGTTCAGCAGCTTGACGAAGTCGCGGTGCAGGCGGCACAGCTTCGCGACGCGCGCCATGGCGTCGACCTTCGGCGCCTCGGCGAGGTCCTCGGCGATCGCCTGTTGCAGCTTCTGCTTGCCGTCGCCGGCGAGGATCGCGCGCACGCGCGCGATGCCGAGCTTCTCGATGGCGACGCCGGCCTTCTTCTGCAGCCAGCCGCCGTACGGCGCCAGCTTGGCGCACAGTTCCACCCACTCGGCCTCGGACAGCGACTCCTTGCTCGGGCAGCACGCGGCGCGCAGGGCCGCGATCGGCGCGGCCCACGCCGGGTTGACGCCCTTGCCGAGCGGCAGCGGCTTGTCGGCGGCCACCAGCGCGAGCGGGAAGTGCGCGACCTCGGCGGCGGTGATCGTCAGGTCCTTCGCCGCGGCCGCCATGTAGGCGTCTTCCTCGCGGTTGACCGCCGCCAGCGCGCGCGGGTCGAACGCGGCGATGCGGCAGCGGCCGAAGTAGTCGTCGACCTTGCAGCGCACGGCGGCCAGCGCCGCCCAGGCGTCGCCGGTCGCGTCGCCGAACGCGAACACGTCCTTGCGGCCGGACTCGCCGGCCTTGTGCCACGCCTCGAAGTCGGCGCAGGCCTGGAAGAACGCGTCGAGCCGCGCCTGATCGAAGCCCGGCTTGCCCGAGCGGTCGACGGCCGCGCCGACGCAGTCGAGCAGCTCCTCGGCGATCGTCTTCGCCGCCGCGTCCGCGACGGCGTCCGCCGGCACCACGCCGTCGCCGTTGCGCAGCGCGCTGGCGTACACCTCGGCGACCTTGGCGGCGTCGTCGATGGTGATCGCGTCGAGCGGCTTCTTGAGGCTCTTCAGGATGTACTCGGCCGACGCGCGCAGGGCCTTGCCCTCCTCGGTGTCGGTGCGCAGGTCGGCGAGCGCCACGCCGTCCTTGCCCGCCAGCAGGCAGTCGCCGCTGCGCAGGGCTTCGCGCAGCCAGCGCACCGCCGCCAGGATCTCCGGCGGGCGCACGTGGCTGTCGTTGTCGCTGTCGAGGACGGCGAGCGTCGCCTCGTCGATCTCCAGGCCCTTCACCGGGCAGCTGAGTGCGACCCACAACTGCTGGTCGAGTTCGTCGAGGCGCAGGACGTCGTCGCCGGTGCGGAAGCGCACCTGGTCGACGCCGCCGGCGCGGTAGAAGGACCAACGATGGGGGGATGCGGCGGCGGCAGCGGCGGACTTGGGCATGTGCGGAGAGGCGATGGGACGACGCGGGGAGCTTCCCACGCCGGCCGCCGCCGATCCAATCCGCGCCGGCGCGGCGGTCACCTCAGCAGCTGCAGCAGGTCGCGCACCGTCGTGTTGGCCTCGACGGGGTGGCGCAGCGGCTGACGGTCGACGATGCGGTAGTGGTTGCGGCGGCCTACGCGTTCGATCTGCAGGTAGCCGCTCTCCGCCAGTTCGCCGACGATGCGCTGCACGGCGCGCTCGGTGATGCCGACCTCGGCGGCTACGGTCCGCAGCAGCGCGTCGGGATCGCGTGCGAGCAGCACCAGCACGTGGGTGTGGTTGCTCAAGAACGTCCACGTCACCGCCGCGGGCGTTGCAGGGGCGCCGGCCTTGCTCATGCGAAGCATGCTAGCAAAGTTGCGAAATTGGATTGACGAAAAATGTTTCATGATTCATAGAACATCAATGTCCACGTCCAACCCGTCGCTCCCGGTCCGGGAGGCCCGCCCGACCACCGCCGTCACCCGCACTCCGATCGCCGTCGCCGCCGGCGACGGCATCGGCCCCGAGATCCTCGCCGCCACGCGCACGATCCTCGACGCCGCCGGGGCCCCGCTGGAGTACCACGACCTCGTCGTCGGCGAGCAAGCCTACCTGCAGGGCCTGACCAGCGGCGTCCCCGATGCCGCATGGGGCGTGCTGCGCCGCACCGGCGTGCTGCTCAAGGGCCCGATCACCACGCCCAAGGGCAGCGGCTGGAAGAGCGTCAACGTCACGCTGCGCAAGACGCTGGGCCTGTTCGCCAACGTGCGGCCGTGCGTCTCCTACGCGCCGTTCGTCCCCGGCGTGCCGGGCATGGACGTCGTCGTCGTGCGCGAGAACGAGGAGGACCTCTACGCCGGCATCGAGCACCGCCAGACGCAGGAGGTGGTGCAGTGCCTCAAGATCGTCAGCCGCACCGGCTGCGAGCGCATCGCCCGCTACGCCTTCGCCTACGCCCGCGCCCACGGCCGCAAGAAGGTCACCAGCGTGGCGAAGGACAACATCATGAAGCTGACGGACGGCCTGTTCGCGCGGACGTGCGCCGAGGTCGCCAAGGAGTACCCCGAGCTCGCCTACGAGCACCAGATCGTCGACATCGGCACCGCGCGCGTCGCCGTGCGGCCGAAGGACTACGACGTGATCGTGACGATGAACCTCTACGGCGACATCCTCAGCGACGTCGCCGCCGAGGTCGCCGGTTCGATCGGGCTGGCGCCGTCGGCCAACATCGGCGCCAAGGCGGCGATGTTCGAGGCGATCCACGGCAGCGCGCCGGACATCGCCGGCAAGGACATCGCCAATCCGTCCGGCCTGCTGCTGAGCGCCGTGCAGATGCTGGTGCACCTCGGCCACACCGACGTGGCGGCGCGCATCCAGAACGCGTGGTTGCGCACGCTGGAGGACGGCGTGCACACGGCCGACGTGTTCCGCGCCGGCGCGAGTGCGCGCAAGGTCGGCACGCGCGCGTTCGCCGACGCCGTCTGCGAACGGCTCGGTCAGCTGCCGCAGCGCCTGCCCGCCGCCGCCTTCCGGCCGACGCCGGCATCGACGCTCGCGCCGGTGGCGCCGCCGCCGCCGCAGCGCAAGGAACTCGTCGGCGTCGACGTCTTCGTGCAGTCGAACGACGCGCCCGACGCCCTCGCCGCGCGCCTGCAGGGCCTCGGCGGCGCGAAGCTGCCGCTGGAGATGATCAGCAACCGCGGCGTCAAGGTCTGGCCGCAGGGCCAGCCGGAGACGTGGTGCACCGACCACTGGCGCTGTCGCTTCCGCCGCACGGACAAGCAGGCGATCTCGTTCGCCGACGTGCTGGCGCTGCTGGCCGCGGCGCACGGCCACGGCGTCGAGGTCGTCAAGACCGAGCAGCTCTACGAGTTCGACGGCGCGCCGGGCTTCAGCCTCGGCCAGGGCCAGTGAGCGAACGCGCGCGGCCGGCGACCGCGGTCGCCGTGCGTCAGCGCGCCAGCGCCTGCGCGAACGGCCGCGGGTCGCCGCTGCGCACGGCGGCCTGCAGCGCCAGCGAGCGAGCGACCGCGAGCTCGCCGTAGCCGAGCGGCAGCGTCGGGCCGTCGAGTTCGGCCCAGCCGGCCGCCGCGAGCTGGCCGTCGCGCAGGCTGCGAAGCTGCCGCGCCAGCGCGTCGTCGGGCGCGCTGGCGACGAGCGCGCCGAGGTTGGTCGCCGCCGGCACGTAACGCGGCGCGATCTGCAGCGCGCGCCGCCACAGGCGGTAGGCGTCGGCGGCGCCGTCGTTGCCGCGCGCGCGCACGGCGGCGAGGCCGAGCAGGTTGAGCGTGCGCGGGTCCTCGGGCGCTTGCGCATGCGCGGCGAGCGCGGCCTTGGCGATCGCCGCGCCATCGGCCCACGTCATCAGCATCGCGGTGGCGCGGCCGATCGCGACGTCGGCCGCGCTGGCGACGGGGCGCGGCTGCGTGCGCTCGGCGACGATCGCGGCGACCTCGTGCAGGCGGTTGCCCAGTCGGTGCTGCTGCACGCGGCGGTGGCCGGCGGCGGCGATGCGCGCCAACCGCGCCGGATCGCCGAGCAGCGACCGCACGACGTCCTCGAGGTCGTCGTCGCCGTGCAGGACGCATTCCTCGCCGGGCGCGAAGAAGTCGGCGACCTCGAGGTTGCCGCGCTCCATCAGCAGCAGCGCGCCGCAGGCCGGGACCTCGAAGGCGCGCAGGTTCATCTCGCCGCGGATGCTGCGGTTCCAGCCGATGCGGCAGCGCGACAGATAGCGGCCGTAGTCGCTGCCGCTCACGCCGGTGCGCACTTCGCTGCGCACGCCGTGGTCGGCGAGCTTGCGCACGCGCTCCAGCCACGGCGCGCGCTCGCGCTGCACGACCGGATTGAGGTTGCCGACGAAGCCGACGTCGACGTCGCGCGGGCCGGCGTCGGCGTGCACGAAGTGGAACGGGCGCTTGTGCGCGTATTGGCACCAGTAGCGCACGTTGGCGAACGTCAGCCGTTCGAACAGCGGCACGCCGGCGCGGTCGCACAGCAGCGCGTCGAAGAACGGCCACAGGCCGGCGATATGCGGCAGCGAGAGGTTGTAGTCGGAGACGACGCCGACCACCGGCACGGGGCAGCGTTCGAGGCCGGCGGGCAGCGGCTCCTGGTCGGGCCACCACAGCATCACGACGTCGGGCGTGAAGCCCTGCGGCAGCGCGGCCAGCAGTTGCTCGATGGTCCCGTTCGACGGATCGAAGGCGACGTCGAACGGGAAGCGTACGCCGTCGACCAGCATGCGGTCAGGCGGTCCGTAGGTGACCAGTTCGACGCCGTGCATCGCGGCGCGGTCGTCGAAGCACTCCAGCGGCAGGTTGCTGAGGACGCGCACGGCGTCAGGCGCCGCCGATCGCGGTCAGGTTGGCCGTCGCGTCGGGGTGGCCAGGCTGCAGCACGACCGCGCGCTCGAAGTTGCTGCGCGCGGCGGCGGTGTCGCCGCACTGGTAGAGCGCCACGCCGAGGCGGTTGTGCGCGTCGGCGCTGCGGTCGCCGAGCTGCAGCGCCTGCGCGAACGCCGCGGCGGCCTCGGCGTGGCGGCCGAGCGCGTGCAGCGCTTCGCCGCGGCCGGCCTGCACCGCCGCGGTCGCGCTGCCGCGCGCGGCGAGGTCGTCGAACCACTGCAGCGCCGTCGCCGCTTGGCCGATGGCGAGCTGCGCGCGCGCGGCCGCCAGCAGCAGTTCGGCGTCGTCCGGCGCGAGGCTGCTCGCGGCGAGCAGCGCGCGCGCCGCGCCGGTCGCGGAGCCGCGGCCGATCATCGTGTCGGCGAGCTCGCGCAGCGTCGTGCTGACGTCGGCCAGGATGGCGTCGACGTCGGCGTCGCCGTCGATCGCGCCGCTGCCCGCCGCCGTCGCCGCGGTCGCAGCCGCGGCATCGCGCACGAAGCCGGCGAACGCCGCTTCGAGCGCCTGCCCGTGGCGGTCGGGGTGGTAGTGCGCGGCCAGCTCGATGCCGCCGTCGCGCAGCGTCCGGCGCACGCTCGGCAGGCCGCCGGCGACGACGATCGCCTCGGCCATCGCCTGCGCGTCCTTCGGCGGCACGAACAGCGCGTAGCGGTCGTGGCCGACGCGCGGCTGGTGCTCGCGGAAGCACGGGATGTCGGTCAGCACCGTCGGCACGCCGCAGGCCATCGCCTCGATCGCCGGCAGGAAGAAGCCCTCCTCGGCGCCGCTGCTGGTGCAGACCAGCACGTCGAGCGAGCGGTAGAAGTCGCCCATGCGCGCCGGCGCCAGCTGCTGATGCCATTCGATCGGCAGGCCGCTCGTCGCCTCGTCGGGCGCCGGCGGGGTGTTGCTGGCGCGCACCAACACGAACTGCTGGCCGACCTTCTGCAGCAGGCGGCAGGCGGCGTAGCCGGTGGGCAGGTCCTTCCACGCCACCGAGTACGGGCCGACGAGACCGACGCGCAGCGGCGAGCCGGGCGCGCGTTCGGGCCCCGGGAAGTGCACGGCGTGGTCGATGGCGTAGACGACTTCGTGCGGCGTGCGGCCGAAGCGCTCGCGCAGCAACCGCGACAGGTGCGGGCTGATGGTGACGTGCCGCACGCCGGGCAGTTGGTAGACCGCCTCGATGCGCGCGCGGTGCGCCGCGAACTCGGGGTTGTCGCCCTCGTAACCCTGGCAGAAGTGCACCGGCACGCCCTTGGTCGGGCCGGCGGCCGCGGCGAAGGGCACCGTCGTCCAGAACGTGCCGACGACGACGTCGCCGTCGGGCAGGTTCTCGGGACGGAAGTCGGCGACCCGCTGGAAGGCGCATTCGAGCCGCAGCCACGCCGGCGGACCCGAGCGGCTGACCACCGTGACTTGATGGCCGCGGCGCTGCAGCCAGTTCGCGTCCTCCAGGGCGACCTTGACGCCGCCCCAGAGCTGATCCGCCGTCTCCAACAGCCACGTGATGCGCATGCCAGTACCTTCCTCCGCCGGAGCGGAGCTTCGTCGACTTCCCGGCTTGATCGGCTCGATGCCATGGGCGAACTTGAGCCGCGCCCCACTGCTTGACCCGTCGGCAACCCGGCCAGCCCGCCCCGGCGCGTGGCGTCGGTCGCGCGCCGTCGGCATGATCCGACCGCCCGTGAATCCCCTGATCCGCTGCATTCCGGCCTTCCTGGTCCGGTTCTTCGCCAGCCCCTACGTCGCGGGCGACTCCCTGGAGAAGGCCATCGCCGTGACCGGCAAGCTGCACGCCGAGCGCGGCCTGCTGTCGACGCTCGACCTGCTCGCCGAGGACATCCGCACGCCCGAACAGGCGCAGCAGAACCTCGACACGTACCTGCGCATGGTCGACGGCGTGGCCCGCTGCGGTCTGCCGGCGGGGGCGCTGCCGACGGTGTCGCTGAAGCCGTCGTCGTACACGACCAGCCCGCTGCAGCACGGCGGCGACGCGCAGGGTTCGCGCGAGGCGATGCTGGCGATCGCCCGCCGCGCCGAGGAGAAGGGCGTGGCGGTCACCGTCGACATGGAGAGCCGGCACTGGACCGACTTCACCCTGGCGACCCTGCGGCAGATGCACGCCGAGGGCATGCGCCACGTCGGCGCCGTGCTGCAGACGCGCCTGCATCGCACCGAGCAGGACCTCGACGCCCTGCCGCCGGGCATGCGGGTGCGGCTGGTGATCGGCATCTACCGCGAGCCGGCCGACGTCGCCCTGACCGACAAGGCGGCGATGAAGGAGCGCATGCTGCAGTTCGCCGGCCAACTGCTGCAGGCGGGGCACTTCGTCGAGTTCGCTACGCACGACGAAACCTGTGTGCGGCGTTTCCTCGGCGAGGTCGTGCCGGCGGCCGGCGTGGGACCCGACCGCTTCGAGGTGCAGATGCTCTATGGGGTGCCGCGCGACCGCTTCCTGGCGGACCTGCGGCAGAAGGGCGTCCGCGCCCGCCTGTACGTGCCGTTCGCGCTCAGCTGGGAGATGGCGATCCAGTACCTGCGCCGGCGGCTCGACGAGTACCCGGCGATGGCGCTGTTGGTGTCGAAGAACCTGATCTTCCGGCGCTGACCGACGGTCCCGTCAGCGTCGCGGCGGGGGGCGGGTGGCCCGGCGGTGCGCGCAGGTGGGGGCGCTCGGTCGGGAGCGGGCGCGCAGCCGTTGCCGGATCGGTGCTGGCGGATCGGGCGATTCGTCGGTACACTGTTCGCCCCAATGGATCCCCTCGCCACCATCGTCGAGCGCCTCTGCGCCTGGAAGGACGTCGCCCGCGAGAAGCGGGACGGCAAGGACTGCTTCCTCGTCCGCGGCCAGGTCTTCGCCTACCTCGGCAAGAAGGGCGTCGTCGTCAAGCTCGCCCCGCCGCAGGTCACCGAGGCCCTCAAGATCCTCGGCGCCAAGCGCATGCCGGGCGATGGCGACCCGCACTCGCGCGAGTTCGTCGAGATCCCGGTCACCGGGCCCCGCGAAGTCGAGCGCGCCATGATGTGGCTGCGCCGCGCGTGCCGCCTGGGCCGCACCGCCGCCGGCCCGGTCTGATCGGCGAGGCGCCGCTGCGCGGCGAGCGATCGAGGCGCCAGCGATCGAGGCGCCGCTGCGCGGCGGGCGATCACTGCACGACGAACTGTCGCCGCCGCACGCGCCGCTCGGTCGTTGCTCCGCAGCCGTGCTCCGGCTCGGTCAGCCGCGCGTCCACGGCACGTCGGCGACGCCCGACCGCAAGTTGGCGTGCCGCGCCCACGAGAAGAACAGGTCCGACAGGCGGTTGAGGTAGATCCCCAACTCCTTCGGCATGGCGACCGCGGGGCTGTCGCCGATCTCGTGCGACAGCTTCCAGACCAACCGCTCGGCGCGCCGGGCGACGGTGCGCAGCACGTGCAGGAGCGCCGCCTCGCGGCAGCCGCCGGGCAACACGAACGTGCGCAGCGGCGTCAACTTGGCCTCCGACTCGTCGATCCAGCGCTCCAGTTGCGCCGTGTGCGGCACGATGCGGGCGAGGGACGCGCGACCGCCTTCCGTGGCGAGATCGGCGCCGATCTCGAACAGGGCGTCCTGGATCGACTTCAGGTGGCCGTCGAACTCCGGCGCGAGCGGTTCGCTGCGCAGCAACCCGAGGAACGAGTTCAACTCGTCGACGGTGCCGTAGGCCTCGATGCGCGCATGTTCCTTGGGGACGCGGCGGTTGCCGAACAGGCCGGTTTCACCGTCGTCGCCGGTGCGCGTGTAGATGGGCATCAGGGGCGTCTGTGGCGTCGGTGGCTGCAGTGGCGTCTGGGGTGGCGGCCCGCGGCCGATGCCGAGGGTGCGCCCGCCGGCGCAGTCGCCGACGGGGGGCGAGGAGTATGGGTGGCTCGTTCGGGCAGTCAAGCGCCGTTGCCGCTGGGCCGCCATTGCCGCCAGGCCGCCAGGCCGCCGGGCCGCCGCCCGCCGTGCGGCGGCCAGTCGCGGCCGGCGGTCGGGAAAAGCCGCCCCGCGCCGTCGCCGCCGGTCCATAATGCCGCGCTGGTCGTCCGCCATTCCCATGCGCCACATCCTCCACGCCGCCGTTCTCGCCGTCGCTGTTGCGCCCGCGTCCGCCCAGGCCCTCGAATTGGATGTCCAAGGCGGTTCGTTGCCGGGCGGCGTGTCGCTCGACGCGTATCCGGCGGCGACCTTCTTCGAGCCGATGCTGATCGTGCCGTCGAGCAGCCCCGGGCCGACGCCGTGCCAGTTGTTCGATCCCAACGACGTCCGGACCCTGGCCATCGGCCTCGATCTGGTCGGTCTCGCGTGGGCCGGCTTCGCCGGACTCGACGGCCACTTCCGCGTGCAGTTCGGGCTGCCGGCGGCGCCGAGCCTGCAGGACGTGCCGCTGTACCTGCAGGCCGTCACGTTCCAGTTCAACGTCACGATCCTCGACCGCATCAGCAACCCGAACGTCATCCGCCTCGGCGTCGCTGGCGCCTTCCGCGACCGCGGCGTCTTCTCGCAGTACGACCGCGCCTTCGCCACGGTGATCCAGCGCCCGGACCGCAATCCGCTGCTCGTCGGCGGCGCGCGCGGGCAGCTGTTGGCGCAGCAGGCTTGGGCGACGACGGAAGTGTTCGACCTCGCGAGCGGCTCGTTCTCGCCCGGGCCGACGATGTCGACGGCGCGATCGCTGCACACCTGCACGCGCCTGCTGAACGGCCGCTGGCTGATCACCGGCGGCGTGCAGCAGACGAACGACCCGCAGGCCAGTTGCGAACTCTACGACCCGGCGACCGACACCTTCCTGCCGACCGCGGCCATGGGCACGCCGCGCACCGGCCACACCGCCACCCTGCTGGCCAACGGCAAGGTGTTGGTGACCGGTGGCATCCAGGCGATGCCGGTGACGCCGACGCAGTTGCAGCCGATCCGCGAGATCGTCAACACGACCGAGCTCTACGATCCCGCGACCGGCGCGTGGACGGCCGGGCCGAACATGGGCACGCCGCGCGCCGGCCACTCCGCGATCGTCCGCCCCAACGGCACGGTGGCGTTGGTCGGCGGCATCAGTTGGGATCCCAACTTCCTGTTCGGCTGGCTGCCCGCCGTCCGGCGCACGATCGACGTCTACAACCCGACGACGAACACGATGGCCACCGGCCCGCAGATGGCGACAGCGCGTTCGCTGGTCGACCCGGTCGACCTCGGCAACAACCGTTATCTGTTCGCCGGCGGCATCAACGCGATCACGATCATTCCGTTCAACCCGGGCAATCCGACGAACGCCGCCGAGATCTACGACGCCACCGCGAACACGTGGACGTCCGTCGGCGCGCTGGCGACCGCGCGCGGCAACCACCGCGGTTGGGCGCTCGGCGGCGGCCGCTTCCTGTTGGTCGGCGGCGCCAGCGGTTCGATCCTGGCGCCGACGCCGCTGGCGGCGACCGAGGTCTTCGACCTCGCGACCAACGCCTTCACGCCGGGTCCGTCGCTCGCCGTCGCGCGCGCCGGCGCCGCCGAGACCCTCACGCACCAGGGCCAGATCCAGTTGTTCGGCGGCGGCACGAGCAACGGCTCGATCACCGCGTCGACCGAGTGGTGGTACTTCTGACCGACGCGCACCCGTTGCTGGCCGCGCTGGCGCGGCGCGTGCGCGCGCTGCGCAAGGCGCGCGGCTGGAGCCGCAAGGACCTCGCCGCCCGCACCGGCATCAGCGAACGCTTCCTCGCCGACGTCGAGGGCGGTGACGCCAATCCGTCGCTGCTGCGCCTGCAGGAGCTGGCGCAAGCCTTCGGCGTCGAGATCGCCGAGCTGCTGCAGGCGACCGCCGGCGACCAGCCGCGCCACGTCGCGCTGCTCGGCCTGCGCGGCGCGGGCAAGAGCACGATCGGGCCGCTGCTGGCGCGCCGGCTCGGCGTGCCGTTCGTCGAGCTCGACGCCTGCGTCGAGAAGGCCTCCGGCCTGCGCATCGGCGAGATCTTCCAGATGCACGGCGAGTCGTACTACCGCGCGACCGAGCGCGCCGAGCTGCAGCGGCTGCTCGGCGGCGCGCCGTGCGTGATCGCCGTCGGCGGCGGCATCGTCACCGACGCGCAGAGCTTCCAGTCGCTCCGCGCGCGCACGCGCACCGTCTGGCTCAAGGCCGCGCCCGAGGACCACTGGCAGCGCGTGATCGCGCAGGGCGACACGCGGCCGATGGCCGACAACGAGCAGGCGTTCGCCGACCTGCGCCGCATCCTCGCCGAGCGCGACCCGCTCTACCGGCAGGCGGAGCTCGTCGTCGACACGTCGGCGCAAGGCGTCGAGCAGGTGGTGGAGCGCATCGCCACCGGCCTCGGCGCGCCGCAGGCCGCCTGACGACTGCCCGTCCGGCCGCGCGCCGCGGTCACAGGTCGGTCGGCAGCTGGTCGGGCACCTTGTCGCCGCGCACCAGCACGAGGATCGCGCCGTACGGCACGACCAGGAACTGCTCGTCCTCGAAGGTGATCTCGATCGCCGCCTTGCGGAAGAACAGCGCGTAGTCGCCGAGGCCGACCTGCATCGGCAGGAAGCGCGGGGCCTTGTAGCCCTCCTTCCACGGCTCGTGCTCCTCGGTCGGCGGCGGCAGCGGCTGGCCGGGGCCGACGGCGACGATGTGGCCGCCGCGGACTTCCTCCTTCTCCAGCACGCCCGGCGGCAGGAACAGGCCGACCTTGGTCATCGCCTCCGTCTTCTCGGGCTTGACCAGGACGCGATCGCCGACCACCAGGAGCTGTTTGTTGCCGCGCTTCATCCGGCCGCAGGATAGGCCACGGCGGCGCGGCGCATCCACCCCCGCCTGCCGGGCGAACGCGCGCCCATGCCCCAGTCCGTGCCCGAAGTCCGTCTACGCCCCTGCAACGACCAGCCGGCGCGGGCGGACGGCAAGCACGTGCTGTACTGGATGACCGGGGCCCGTCGCAGCAAGGCCAACTTCGCCCTGCAGCGCGCCGTCGAACTGGCCGAGCAGCACGGCGTCCCGCTGCTGGTGATGGAGGGGTTGCGCTGCGGCTACCGCTGGGCGAACGACCGCCACCACGCCTTCGTGCTGCAGGGCATGGCCGACAACCGCGACGCCTTCGCCGCCGCCGGCGTGACCTACCTGCCGTACGTCGAGCCGGCGCCGGGCGCTGGCAAGGGCCTGCTGGCCGCGCTCGCCGCCGACGCCTGCGCCGTCGTCGCCGACGACTGGCCGTGCTTCTTCCTGCCGCGCATGCTCGCCGCCGCCGCCAAGGCGCTGCCGGTGCGGCTCGAGGCAGTCGACGGCTGCGGGCTGCTGCCGCTGCGCGCCGCCGACAAGGTCTTCGGCCGCGCCTTCGACCTGCGCCGCTTCCTGCAGAAGGCGCTGGCGCCGCACCTCGCCGACTTCCCCGTCGGCGACCCGCTGCGCGGCTACGCGCTCGGCGAGGCCAAGCTGCCGCGCGGCGTCGCGACCAAGTGGCCCGCGGCCACGGCGGCCCAACTCGCCGCCGAACCGAAGGCGCTCGCCGCGCTGCCGATCGACCACGAGGTGCCCGCCGCCGCCATGCGCGGCGGTGCCGTCGCGGCGGGGGAGGCGCTGCGCGGCTTCCTCGCCGACAAGCTCGCCCGCTACGGCGAGGAACGCAGCGAACCGGACGCCGACTGCGCCAGCGGCCTGTCGCCGTACCTGCACTATGGCCACGTCGGCGCGCACCAGGTCTTCGCCGGCCTCGCCAAGAAGGAAGGCTGGAGCCGCGACCGCATCAAGCCGACGACCAGCGGCCAGCGCGGGTGGCTCGGCATGAGCGACACCGCCGAGTCGTTCCTCGACGAGCTGATCACGTGGCGCGAGCTCGGCTTCAACTACACGGCGCAGCGCGCCGACTACGAGGACTTCGAGTCGCTGCCCGACTGGGCCAAGGCGACGCTCGGCAAGCACGCCGCCGACCCGCGCGAGCACCTCTACACGCTCGACGACTTCGCGCAGTCGCGCACGCACGACGCGGTGTGGAACGCCGCGCAGACGCAGTTGCGCACGACCGGCGTGATGCAGAACTACCTGCGCATGCTGTGGGGCAAGAAGGTGCTGGAGTGGACGCGGTCGCCGCAGGAGGCCTTCGCCATCCTGATCGAGCTCAACAACCGCTACGCGCTCGACGGCCGCGACCCGAACTCCTACACCGGCATCAGCTGGGTGTTCGGCCGCTACGACCGGCCGTGGGCGCCCGAGCGCGACGTGTACGGGGTCATCCGCTACATGAGCTCCGCCAACACCGTGAAGAAGCTGCGCATGAAGCAGTACCTCGCGCAGTGGGCGCAGTGACCCGCCAGGACGACTTGCCCGTCCCCCGGACCGCGCCGACAGGCAATCCTCCCTGCCGGCGACTTCGCGCCCCCAGCTAGCCTGCCGGCCCAACCCTTCGCAATGCGCTCGACCCGCCCCGTCCTCGTCGGCCTCTTCGTCCTGATCCTCGCCGGCCTCGGCTTCTGGTTCGCCGCCGCCGGCGGCGAGCCGGTGGCCCCGCCCGCGCCGCCTGCCGCCGACGAGCCGACGGCGCCGCCGGTGGAGGCCCCGGCGCCCGCCACGGGCGGCAGCCTGCAGCCGCAGGCGGCCCCCGAGCGCGTCGCCGGCGCGGTCGGCAGCGGCGTCGACGAGCGCAGCCCCGGCCTCAAGGGCCGCATCGTCGGTCCCGACGGCCGACCGCTCGCCGGCGTCGCGGTCAGCGCCGCGGCGGGCCTCGGCTTCGCCAACGGCAACGGCCGCTTCGACGCCGAGACGTTCGACGCGCGCGACATGGAGGACATGTTCGGCGGCGGCGGCGGCTTCGACGGGGCGGCGATGCTGCGCTCGGTGCGCGAGCAGCTCGCCGACCGCGTGACGGTGGCGACCGACGCCGAGGGGCGTTTCCGCGTCGTCGCCAAGGGCACGACCCGCGCCGTCGGCCTGCGTGTGCTCGGCCGCGGCTTCGCCATCCTCGACCGCAGCGTGCAACGCCCCCAGGAGCAAGACGTCGACCTCGGCGACCTGCAGCTGCAGGCCGCCGGCATCGTGTCGGGCCGCGTGCTGACGCCGAATGGCGCGCCGGTCGTCGGCGCGCGCGTCGGCCGCGTGCAGGACTGGGAGTCGCGCATGCCGATGGGCATGGAGTTCGACATCCCGGAACTCGGCGAGGTCGAGACGCTGCGCGGCGGCGAGGCCGTGCTGACCGACGAGAGCGGCAACTTCGAGCTCGCGCACCTCTCGCCCGGCGACGTGACGCTGCGCGCGCGCCACCCCGAGCACCCGTCCGCCAAGTCGCAGTCGCTCGCGGTCCAGGCCGGTGGCGAACTGCGCGGCGTGCTGCTGACGATGCCACTCGGCGGCGTCATCGCCGGCGTCGTCGAAGGGCTGCCCGCCGACGCCAAGGGCCTGCAGGTCATGGCCGGCCGCAAGCCGCAGATGCCGGCGAACGACGCCGGCGGCATGGGCGGGATGATGGCCGGCATGGGCTTCGACATGGACGCCATGCTCGACGAGGCCGGCATCGGCTTCGGCGAGCGTACGGCGACGATCGGCGCCGATGGCCGCTTCGAACTGCGCGGGCTCGCGCGCGAGACCTACCGCGTGTGGGTCGCGCGCAGCGGCGGCGGCTTCGCCGGCAGCGCGGTGTGCAGCGCGCGCGTCGAGACGCAGCCGGGGGCCACCGTGACGCTGCGTTTCGACCCCGGCGTGACGGTGACGTTCACCGTCGCCGACGCCAAGTCGGGCGCGGCCGTCGAGCGCATGACCGTGCGCGACCGCCTGCGCGGCGGCGGCGGCATGGCGGACATGATGGGGCAGTGGGGCGGCATGGGCGGCATGAACAACCGCCGCGCCAGCGACTACCCCGGCGGCGCGGTGACGGTCGCCAACCTGCGGCCCAAGGCCAACCAGAAGCTGGCGCTGACCATCGAGTCGCTCGGCTACGCGCCGCTCGAACGGCGCGACATCGAGTTGCCCAAGGCCGGCAACCTCGACCTCGGCCCGCTCAAGCTGGATCCGGTGCCGGTGCTCACCGTCACCGTCGTCAGCGCCGTCGATGGCAAGCCGATCCAGGGCGCGAACGTGTCCTTCGGCGGCGAGACCGGCGGCGACGAGATGGCGGCGGCGCGGCGCGGCATCCCGCGGCAGTTCCGGCGCTTCGTGCCGGGCGGCGGCGGCGGCGGGCTCGCGCAGGGCCGCACCGACCGCGACGGCCGCATCACGCTGAACCGCCCGGCGCAGCAGGCGACGGTCGAGGTCGAGGCGCGCGGCTTCGCGCCGTTCGTCAGCGAGCCGCTGGCGTTCGGGGCCGAAGGGCTGAGCGAGTTCACGGCGACGCTGGTCGTCGGCGGCGTCGCGCAGGTCGCGGTGGTCGATCCGGCCGACAAGCCGATCGCGGCCGTGTCCGTCGAGCACCGCGCGCCGGACGGCGACACGGCGCAGAAGCGCACCGACGCGCAGGGCCTCGCGCGCTTCGAGAACCTCGCGCCGGGCAACCACCAGTTCCGGCTCGTCGCCGCGGACGGCATGGGCGGCATGGGCCGCATGTTCCAGATGCGCATGGGCGGGCGGAACGGCGGCCAGAATGGTGGCCCGGCGGCGCCGGCCGAGGAGCCGTGGACGACGGTGGTGGTCGCCGACCAGCAGACGACCGCGGTCAAGCTGACCAAGAAGCCGACTGCGACGCTGCGCGGCATCGTGCGCGAGAACGGCATGCCGCTCGCAGGCGCGCGCGTGGCCTTCCGCGAAGGCCCGGCGAGCGGCGAGGGCGACGCCATGCAGGACGCCTTCGGCGGCATGGCCGAGGCCTTCGGCGGCGGTGGCGGCGGCCGCGGCGGACGCAACCAGCGCACCGACGACCTGGGCAACTACCAGATGGCCGAACTGCCCGAGGGCGAGCACCGGCTGCGGGTCACGCACGGTTCGCGCGCGATGCCGACGATGGTGACGATCTTCCTGCGCAACGGCGAGAACGTCGTCGACGTCGACCTCGACATGACGGCGGTGCGCGGCGTGGTCAAGGACAGCGCCGGCAAGCCGGTCGAAGGCGCGCGCCTGCGCGTGCGCCGGGCGCGCACCGGCGACGACCCGGCGGCGGCGATCGGCGACGCCGTCGAGAGCGCGATGCCCGGCATGAACATGGGCGGCGGCGGCGGCAGCGCGATCCGCACCGACGCCAACGGCGCCTTCGAGGTGCGCGGCATCGACCCGGACGTCGAACTCGAAGTGCAGGCGACGGCGAAGGACTTCGCCGGCGCGGCGGTGAAGGTGACGGCCGCGCGCGGCGCCACCACGGCGGCGCCCGACGTCGTGCTCGTGGGCGCTGGCAAGGTGCGCGTCGCGGTGCCCGGCAACAACGGCTTTGGCGCCGTGCGCGCGCGCTGGCTCGGCGCCGACCCGGCCCCGGCCCCAGCGCTCGGCGTGCTGCGCCGCGGCAAGGGCACGATCGAAGGCCTGCGCCCCGGCACGTGGGAGATCACGCTGGAGACGATGGAGTCGCTCGGCGGCCAGTTCGGCGGACGCTTCGGCGGCCGCCAGGGCCAGCAGGGCCAGAACCCGCCGCCGGCGGAACCGACGCGCAAACGTACGGTCGAGGTGGTCGCCGGGCAGACGGTCGACGTCGAGCTGTAGGGCGCGGCTGCGGCGCGACGCATGCGGCGTTGCGGCCTGCGCTGCTGTGCGGCGGCTGCTGATTGTGTGCGACCTCGGGTCGAGGGCCGTTGCGCGCTCGGCCGGTGCGTCGCACGCCGGTTGCATGCCGTGTCAGCCCCATGTTTCGCACGGTGGGAAGCGTGCCGGCGGCGAGCGGCCAAAAAATCTCAGATTTTTGCTAAGATCCGCCAGCGCGGCAATTCAACGCCGGGGCTTGCCGCGCTGCGTCGCGGTGCCACGATCCGCCGTGCACGGCTTCGATCCCAGCCTCGCAACCGCGGCATCGTGCGCGCAGGCGCAGGACGGGTGGCCGGTGACCGCCAACGCCATGGAGTTCGAGTTCCGTGACCATGATGGCACTCTGCGCTCGGCGACTGCCGTGCCGGTCGTTCGCACCGGCAACTTCGTCGGCCGACTCCAAGTCATGCAAGCAGGCCAGCCCTACACCGGCAGCCTGTCGTACGCCTGGGGCTACTACTACCAGGGCAAGCTGATCGAGCAGACGGCCAACAACCACCACCAGTGGCTGAACCGGCCAATGGGCAATGTGGCGGCGACCCTGCAGGCCGTGAACGGCAGCTACCCCTTCACGCTGCCCATGGGGACCCGCGACTACCCGACGCTGCCAGCCGCCGGCTTGACACTGCGTCTCTGGGTCGGCGTGCCGGGCCAGTTCGTGTTCCAGTCTGGTGGCCCGCCGAGCGGGGTCATGGCCACGCGGAACCTACCGATCCAGATCACCGAGACACCGTTCGCGGTCTGGGTCGCCAGACCCCGGGACAACCACGTCGGCACCACCCTCGAGGCGTCCGTGATCACCGCCTATCCCGTCGCCACCAACACGGTGTTCACCCTGACCAGCGGTGGCACCGCTTCCGTTGCCCTGGGGCAGGTGATGATCCGGGCCGGCAATACGTGGTCGAATCCGTTCGCCGTCAGCCTGTCGCAGGTGCGTGGTCCGGGCCGCGTGAGCGCGACCCGGGTCCAGGACAACCTCTCCATCACGTCGGCGGAGATCGAGTGCGGCAGCAGGGCGAGTGAACATGTGTGCCAGGGCTGCCCAACCACGAGCACGCCGCAGCCCGAGCAGCACATGGCCTATGTCTGGTGGGAGCTGTGCATCACGCACGGTAGCCCGGGTGGTTTCGGAACTGGCAAGACTGAGTGCGGCGACTGCGCGTCCGTCCCGACGGCTCCCCCGATCTGCAACCACGGGCCGGCGGACACCTTCTCCGTTGACCAGAACCAACCCGAATGTGGGATTGTGACCCCGTGGTGGGACTGCCAGATCTACCGCCGGTGGGTCGATGTGGCCACCTACATGGTGGTCGGTGGGGTGACACCGACCACCAGCGGATGCGCGGACGGTTCCGTCAACGACGAGTCCTCGACCAGCAGCACCGGCGAGATCCACGGTGAGTTGACGCTGCCGGGCAACGGCAGCCTGGGCGGGTCCCAGTCGACCACCACCACCGCCAGCGTGAAGAAGAACCGCAAGCTGGCGGACTCCAGGCTGTGCTGTCGGCTCGAATATGCCGGCCAGAAGGGCACCTACATCCTCGACTGTCGCGATGTCGACTGACCACCGGCGGCCGCACGCCGTGTGAGCGTGCGGCTGCAAACCCCTCATTCTCAAGGAGTATCAGCATGTCCGCCTCGCCCATGGTCAGCCTTCGCAGCCCCCGCATCCTTGTCGTTCCACTCCTGCTCGCTCTCGGCTCGGCAGTCACTGCCCAGGGCATCGAGCGGCCGCCGCACCCCGGGCTCGGGGTGGTGACCGGTTCCCACGTGTTCGCACTCGAGTTCGTCGACGAGGCATTCGATGCCTCGCGGTGCGCCGACGTCGCCCGTCGCATCCAGGTCGAGGAACCGCTCCTGTCCCCCGGGCTCGTCGGTGTCGCCATCCGGACCCGGGAGAGTTTCTCCGCCAAGGCGAAGGAGGGTGGGCTGCCCGGCAATCGGCACAGCGAGGTCATGGAATGGGTCGTTCGTGGCGAGAAAGACTACCTGATCCACGTCCGCCCAGGTGGCAATCACGCCCGCTCATCACCAGTCGCCAGTGTGCGGACGCTCTATCGCGACGGACTGAAGATCTATCGCGCCGACCGCGATGGTGTCGAGCCGAGCGCGGCCACCTTCTTCGTCGACGACGAGGTCGAGTCCTATTCTGACTGTCCGCTGTTCGCAGAGTGGGAGGTCCACGCCAGGATGGTCGCCTACTGCCTGGACTCCGGGGCGGCTGGATCGAACGGTCTGGTCGTCGTTTCTGCCGCCGTTGTCGCCAGTGCACCGCCCATCCAGGTGCCTTTCGATTCGCAGACCGATAGCTACACACTGCTACGTGAGTGGGTGGAAGGCGCGACCAGGTTCCGCATATCCGCCTACGACGCACAGGGCCGAGTGTGCCGCGAATGGAGCAGCACCTGGGTTCAGGGCGAGCCGCGACAGCTGCTGTCGCGCAGCTACGTCGCCTTCACCCAGGACTTGTTGAATACCCGGGACTTCCGCTTGCTGTCACGGGATCCGGATGCGCAGCTGCCGGACTTCGCGCAGATCACTTCGCTGCCGTTCGATCGCGATGCCGCTCGCGACCTGAGGACCGAGGTTCCCTACGTCTTCGATCCCCGGCGCGGTCTGCCTGAGCGACCAAAGACCATGGCGGCGATCACGGAGGAGCGAATCCAGAAGCTGCGCCGCGACCGCGAGTCCGGAGTGCGGAACAAATTCACCGACAACCTGGACGCCCTTGATGCTGCCGAGGGGGGGGCTGGAGCCCAAGGTCCGGATGGCTCCAATGCCAGTCGAGGTTGCACTTGCGGTGGACTCCAGCGCCGTGCGTCCGAATGCCATTCCCGTGCTGCCGATGCCAGCGACGGAGTCGCTGTGGCCCGAGGGGTTGCTCGCTATCGCGGCGATCGGGGCCTTGGGGATCGCCGTCTGGCTGGTCCGCGCGCACAGAAGGGCGAGGGCGGCGTAGGCACCCTGCTGCTGGGGCTGTTGGCCACATCATGCGCGGACGTGTCGGCCACCGTGCCTCTGGCCGGGCCGACCCTCGACGTCTGCCCTCGGACCCTGGCGGCCACTGTCGATCGTGGTGCCGAAGGCTGGCACCAGAGCAGTTTCTGGATCACCAATCGGCGCGGGGATCCGGTCCGTCTGCTCGATGCGGGGAGCAGTTGTGGGTGTGTGCGGGTGAAGCTCAGCGCGTCGACCGTGGCGCCGTTCTCGACCGTTCGCTGCACACTCGAGTACCTGCCCAAGGACCTGAAGCCGGTCGAGATCCGACTGCTCTTTGAGTGCAAGGGTACGCGAGCCTCGGAGCTGATTCCGTTCACCCCGGTGGGATGAGGGTCGTGTCATGGATGCCGTTCCTGGGATCGTGGCGGTGTTGCGGAGGATGGGGCGCACCGGTCCGGTGCGAGCCGTCGCGGTATCTTTCGGGGCCATTCTGTTGGCCTTGGCCTGGCTGAAGGTTGCGCATCCGCATGCCGCTGCCGCTGGACTCGGGTGGAGCGGGCTCGACATGGCGTCCAGGTATGTGCTGGTCGCAATCGGCGGAGGGGTAGAAGCGTTCCTCGGCGCCAGCTTGCTGCTGCTGGGTCCAACCCGGGTACATGGGTGACACTCTTTTCCGGGCACATGGGTGACAGTCGGTGCTGGCCTTGTCGCCGTCATCGGGTCCCTTGGCCGGATGCCATGGATCCAGACCGAGCCGGAGATGGAGCGACGAAAGCTCGTGCAGGCCGCCCTGCGCCGTGAGGTCCCGATGAGCGAGCTGTGCGCGCGCTTCTGGCTCAGCCGGAAGACGGACCTCAAAGATGCTGTAGCGGCTCGCGGAAGCGGGCCTCCCAGGGCTTCGCGATGCCTCGCGGGTGCCGAAGACGCACCCCAACCAGACGCCGCCTGAGCAGGAGGCGGCGATCCTCAAGGTGCGGAAGGCGTTCCCGACGTGGGGCTCGAAGAAAATCCTCTGGAAGCTCGACCGCGAGCGACCCGACGACGACTGGCCGGCCCGCAGCACCGTTGACGAGATCCTGCGGCGCGCCGGTGTCGTGACTCCGCGCGGCAAGCGGCCACGCCGGCAGCCGACGTCGCCGCCGCGGGTCGAAGCGCTGGCGCCCAACGACGTCTGGTCAATGGACTCCAGGGGCTGGTTCCGCGTAGGCGACGGGACGCGCTGCGACCCGCTGTTGATCAACGACTCGCACAGTCGCGCTGCGCTGGTTTGCCAGGCGATGGTGCAGCCACGGTCCAACGACGTGCGGCGCCGGCTGGAAGAGGCTTTCAACACCTTCGGGCTGCCGAATTACATGCTGAGCGACGGCGGGCCGCCGTTCGGCTCCAACGGCCTTGGCAGGCTCTCGCGGCTCGGGGTCTGGCTCGTGCGGATTGGCGTGACGCCGGTGCTCATCGAGCCGGGGCGACCCGATCAGAATGGCCGGCACGAGCGCTTCCACGAAACGTTGAAGGCCGAGACGGCCCAGCCGCCGCGGTCGTCGATCCGGGCGCAGCAGCAGGCGTTCGATCGCTTCCAGGAGACCTACAACCACGAGCGGCCGCACGAGGCGCTCGGCATGAAGCCGCCGGGCGAGTTGTACGAGTTGTCGCCGCGACCGATGCCGAGCAGCTTGCCGGAGCATCAGTACGCCGACGGTCTCGAGCAGCGCAGCGTGCGCACCGACGGCAGCATCAAGTGGGACGGCGGGTTGGTGTTCGTCGGCGAGGCGTTCGCGG
>JBKDXM010000126.1:0-10748 GCA_046306335.1 Planctomycetota bacterium | reverse complement strand
GGCCAGCGCCGGCTCGCCCAGCGCGCCGGCGATGCCGCCGCCGAGGTTCGTCCACGGGCTCGGCGTGCGGTACGCGCGCAGGTTGGTGCCGGTGCCGGCGACCACCAGCGTGCCGTCGGCGGCGATCACCGGACCGCCTTGGTTGACGTTCGGCACGGGCACCTGCCAGCGCAGCGTCAGGTCGGGGTCGAAGGCCAGCAGTGCGCCGTTGGCGAAGCCGCCATTGGTGACGAAGACACGACCGTCGCCGTCGACGGCGAGGCGCGGCGAGCTGCCGTTCGATCCGAGCGGCACCGGGTAGGCGTTGCGTACCGCGCCGGTCTGCGCATCGAGGCGCGTGAGGCGGTCGCCGGCTTGCAGCATGTAGACGCTGCCGTCCGCGCCACAGGCGAACTCGCCGAAGACGCCGCGCGCCGACGGCGTCGCCCAGCGCTGGACCAACGCCGACCCCGTGTCGGTGAAGGCGTAGAAGAAGTCGGCGCCCGCCGTGTTCGACGCGCGGTTGAGGTAGACCGTGCCGTCCGGTCCGACCATCGGGTGATGCTGATTGAGCGGCCCGGGCAGGACCGGGCTCTGGTACTGGAACGCGCCGGTGGCGAAGTTGAAGCGCTTGATCACCTGCCCGCCGGCGACCGAGTCGGCGACGTAGACCGCATTGCCGAAATGCGCCGCGCCGCACACGTCGGACGTCGACGCCGCGCGGTTGGCCGTCCACACGGTGGTGCCGTCGGTGGCGCGGATGCGCCAGATGTTCAGGAAGGACGCGACGATCAGGTCGCCGTTGTCGGCGAAGACGCAGCCGTCGTTGGGACCGGCGTTGATCGTCGCCGCCGAGATCCAGGCCGTCGCGCCGGTCGCGGCGTCGAGCGCGTGCACGCGGGCCGACGACGACGAGTTGTTGCCCGAGCGCGCGGCATAGACGCGGCCGTTGCTGTGGCCGAGCAACCAGGTCGTCCACTGGCCGGACAGGTAGGGGATGTCGCGGCGCCAGACCTGCGCGCCGGTCGCGAGGTCGAGCGCGAACACCGGCGCGTCGTTCGGCGCGCCCACGGGCGGCGCCGAGAAGGACGTGCCCCCGGTCTGGCGCACGACGAACACGCGGTCCCCGACGACGACGGGGTGCCACGCGTTGAGCGACGTCGGGCCGGAGGACCACTGCAACTGCGACGACAGCGGGCCGTAGGCGGTCGTCAGGCCGTTGCGCTGGGCGTTGCCGCCGGAGTTGGTCCAGTCCTGGGCGCTGCCGCCGGCCGCGACGGCGGCGAGGACGATCGGGAAGGCGAGCGAACGCAAGGACACGCAAGTGGATCGGAACATGATCTGGAGCAGTTGATCGATCGGGCCGATCGCTACGCCGGCAAACGGGGCGCAGGGTCCGGACCACGGGGGCACGTCAGCAACGACTCGGCCGGCACGCAGGGTGAAGGCACGAACCGTCGACGAGGGGAAAGGCGACAACGCGCCGCCGGCAGTGCCACGAATCCACGCAATCCCAACGTGCCCTGCAACTTGTGGCCTTCGCGACATGCTGTTCGCCGCATGGCCCACGCGGTGGGTGCTGCATTCGGCATACCGCCTGACGCATGGCGTGAGACCCCGGGGCCGGCCGCATGCCGTCCGATGCACGGCTGGCCTTGCCCCCTCCCGCCGAAGCCGTCGTTGCCGCGCCATGCCGCCGCCGGCGATGGCGGCGTCCCGGTGGCACCGCGTCGGCCAGCGGCGTCGATGACGCGCAGCCGGGCTGCGCGTCCGCGCGCTACGGCGCGACGCTGCGCAGGCCGTCGCTGGCAGTGAGGCCGGCCGGCGCCGTGGTGTCGAGCACCGCGAGCTGCCACCAGAAGCTCGCTCCCGTCGCCACGCCCGCCGGCCACGGCAGGCCCAGCGACCAGCGGCCTTGCGCGTCGAATGCCGCCACCAGCGTGACGTCGAGCGACGGCACCAGCGTGCCGCCGAAGATCGGCACGTTGACGGCGCTCGCACCGAGGATGAACACGCCGAGGCTGTTCGGCGCGGCGTTGCTGGCGCGGAACGTCACCGTGTTGCCCGCCGTCAGCGTGCCGAGGCCGGCCAGCGCCGGTTCGCCCAGCGCGCCGGCGATGCCGCCACCGAGGTTCGTCCACGGGCTCGGCGTGCGGTACGCGCGCAGGTCGGTGCCGACGCCGGCGACCACCAGCGTGCCGTCGGCGGCGATCGCCGGGCCGCCTTGGTTGATGTTCGGCACGGGGACCTGCCAGCGCAGCGTCAGGTCGGGGTCGAAGGCCAGCAGTGCGCCGTTGGGGAAGCCGCCGTTGGCGAGGTAGACGCGGCCGTCGGCGTCGACCGCGAAACGCGGCGCATAGCCGTTCGAGCCGAGCGGCACGGGATACGTATTGAGCACCGCGCCGGTCTGCGCGTCGAGGCGCGTCACGATGTCGCCGAGCTGCGTCATGTAGACGCTGCCATCGGCGCTGCACGCGTACTCACCACCGACACCGCGCTCGGAGACCACCGCCCAACGCTGCACGAACGACGAGCCGGTGTCGGTGAAGGCGGCGACGAAGTCGTTGCCCGGCGAGCTCGACGCGCGGTTCAGAGCGACCGAGCCGTCCGGCCCGACCATCGGTTGATGCTGGTTGAGGAAGCCCGGCATGATCGGGCTCTGGTATTGGAAGGCGCCGGTGGCGAGGTTGAAGCGCTTGATCACCTGCCCGCCAAACACCGAGTCGGCGACGTAGACCGCATCGCCGAACCGCGCAGCGCCGCATTGGCCGCTGACGGAACCCTGCCGACTCGCCGTCCACACGGTGGCGCCGTCGGTGGCGCGGATGCGCCAGATGTTCAGGAAGGACGCGACGATCAGGTCGCCGTTGTCGGCGAAGACGCAGCCGTCGTACGCGCCGGCGGTGATCACCGCCGTCGAGATCCAGGCCGTGGCGCCGGTCGCGGCGTCGAGCGCGTGCACGCGGCCGGAGGACGACGCGCCGTTGCCCGAGCGCGCGGCGTAGACGCGGCCGTTGCTGTGGCCGAGCAGCCACGTCGTCCACTCGCCGGTCTGGAAGGGGATGTCGCGGCGCCAGATCTGCGCGCCGGTCGCGAGGTCGAGCGCGAACACCGGCGCGTCGTTGGGCGCACCGGCGGGCGGCGCGCCCAGTTGTGCGCCGCCGGTCTGGCGGACGACGAACACGCGATTGCCGACGACGACCGGGTTCCACGCGATGATCGACGGCGGGCCGTTGGACCACAGCAGCTGCGGCGACAACGGGCCGTAGGCGGCCGTCAGGCCATTGCGCTGCGCGTTGCCGCCGGTGTTGGTCCAGTCCTGCGCATGGGTGGACGCCGCGGCGACGACGACGGGTAGGAGTCGGGTGATGAAGTGCAGGAAGCGCGATGCAATTGGAATCATCGATGACCTTGTCCGAGGAGTTCGACAGACGAGCGCTGGAAGCGTGAGCGGGGCAGCATAGGAACCCACGTCATGGCCGGCCAATCCCCCTTCGGGCACGCGTCGTCAGAAGCCGATCGTCACCGTGTTGCCGTTCGACGTAACGAGGTGGAGCGGCGTCGCCTGCGAGAACACGACGGCCTGCGCTGTCAGCGACACGCCGGCCAGGGCGTTGCTGGCCGGGATCGGCAGCCCGATGTTGGCGTTGCCGCCCATGGCGGGCTCCGACGTCGCGCCGAGATCGGCGGACGTGTACGCAAAGCAGCCGGGCATGCCGATCGCGGTCAGGTCGACGGCAGGCGACAAGGCCGACGTGCCGAACATCTGGAATGCGAGTGGCGACGACGCCGGAATGTCCGAGATCGTGTATTGGAACAGGGCATTGCCGACGAATGGCAGGCCGATGTGCGTCATCCACAGCGGGCCGCACACCGCGGGCGCGTCGGGGATGGCGATCACGCCGGTCAAGGCGCTGAGGTCGGTGGGCTCGCGGAGGATCGAGGCGCCGCCGACGGAGTAGCCGACGAAGGTGGAGTCGTAGGTGGCCGCCAGGATGCCGGCAGCGCCGAGGACGACCAACGCGACGTCGCCGGTGGCGACGTCGAACTGCCACTGCACCGTGCTGGGCAACGCCACCGAGCGACTGTGCACGCCGTTCCACGTCACGTATGCGACGCCCGCGACTTCTTCGTACACGATCGGGCCGCTGCCGGGGCTGGCCTGATCGAAGTCGTGCCAGCAGTGGAACGCCGTGTTCGGCCAGTCCTGCAGCAAGGACGGGTACATGAAGAACCACTGGATCGGCGGCCCGTCCAGCTCCACCTGGCCCTTGGTCCGCACGTTCAGGGTGTTCGTCGTGCCGCCGGCGTACGGCATGGGCGCCGACAGGGTGAAGGCCTGCTGGCCATCGGTCGCGCCGGCCGCGACCGGCTGGGCGTTGGCCGACGGCGCCACGAACGGCGCCGGTTGCTGCACGAGGCTGTAGCCGCTGGCGCTGCGGATCCAGCGGAACGAGGTCTGCGCCAGGTCGAAGGGCGGCCCGGAGAGCCCCGGGCCGCTGAAGGCCTCGTAGACCGACTCGGACGGATCGCCGCCACAGCCCTCGCCGAAGTCGACGGCGGCGGCGCACGCGGACGACGGCCCGAGCAACGCGAACTGCCAGCCGGGGTTCGCCGGCGTCAGCAGCAGCCGGTTGTTCGCCATGTCGAACGTGTTGGCGACGACGAACTGTTCGAACGTGTTGTGGTTCGTGGCCGCGCCGCCGGCCGACAGGTCGACGCTGCCGGGCAACGCGCCGCCGGTGAACACGCCGACGACGCCGTGGTCGGCGACGCCGCCGAAGATCGAGTTGTTGGTCACGTTGACGCCGTAGTCGAACTGCACCTGGCCGTTGGGGAACAGCGTCATGGCGAGGTCGAACTCGGGCGCCGGGAAGCCGAAGCTCGCCACCGACCGCCATTCGATACGGCACGACGTCGGCGAGCTGTTGTCGATGTGGACACCCGCCCCCGGCGTCGTGCTGCCCCCGACGCTGTCCGACCACATCGCGGCGAGGATCGGCCGGCCGGCGGCGAAGTTGGCCAGCGACGGCGTGTAGGTGAACTGTCCGCCGGCTGGCGGTGTCGGCGTCCCGCCGTTCGAAAGGGCGGCGAAGCCGTGGTCGGAGACGTGGATGTCCGTGTAGGTCGCGCCACCGAAGGGGAAGGCGAAGCCGATCGGCGCCGCGGGGTAGACCGCGTCCCGGAGGTTGCCCAGCATCGTGCCGGCGGGGGGACCGACGAAGCAGGTCGAACCCTGGGCTGGCACGACCGAGGAGGCGAGAAGCAATGCCGAAGTGACCAGGAGTTTCATCGTCGCGGGACCGGAGTCAGGCGTTGGGCGAGTGAGGGCGGTTGGCGGTGGTCTGCAAGACGCTTCGGGCCGATGCGGCGGCGAGCGAGGCCGCCGCCAGCCAAGGAGCTGTGTCGCCAGGGCGCTACGGCGCGACGCTGCGCAGGCCGGCGCTGGCGGCGAAGCCCGCCGGCGCCGTCAGGTCGAGCACCGCCATCTGCCACCAGGAGGTCGCCCCCGTCGGCACGTTGGCAGGCCACGGCAAACCCAGCGACCAGCGGCCCTGCGCGTCGAACGCCGCCACCAGCGTGACGTCGAGCGACGGCACCAGCGTGCCGCCGAAGATCGGCACGTTGAGCGCGCTCGCGCCGAGGATGAACACGCCGAAGCTGTTCGGCGCGGCGTTGCTGGCGCGGAACGTCACCGTGTTGCCTGCCGTCAGCGTGCCGAGGCCGGCCAGCGCCGGTTCGCCGAGCGCGCCGGCGATGCCGCCGCCGAGGTTCGTCCACGGGCTCGGCGTGCGGTACGCACGCAGGTCGGCGCCGATGCCGGCGACGACCAGCGTGCCGTCGGCGGCGAGCACCGGGCCGCCGATGTTGATGCTCGGCACGGGCACCTGCCAGAGCAGCGTCAAGTCGCGGTCGAACACCATCAGCGCGCCGTTCGCACCGCTGGCGCCGAAGCCATTGCCGAAGTAGACGCGCCCGTCGGCGTCGACCACGACGCGCCCGCCCAAGCCGCCCGTGCCGAGCGGCACCGGGTAGGTGTTGCGCACGGCGCCGGTCTGCGCGTCGAGGCGCGCGAGGAACTCGCCGGGCTGCACCATGTAGACGCTGCCGTCCGCACTGCACGCGAACTCGCCGAAGACCATCGGTTCCGACGGCACCGCCCAGCGCTGCAGCAGCGCCGTGCCGGTGTCGGTGAAGGCAAAGAACTGGTCGAGCAGGGGGCTGCCCGTCGCCCGGTTGACGTAGACCGTGCCATCCGGCCCGACCATCGGATGATGCTGGTTGGTGTAGCCCCCAGGCAGGGCCGGACTCTCGTACTGGTAGGCCCCGGTGGTCGCGTCGTACCGCTTGAGCACCTGCCCCGCGAAGTCCAGATCGACGACGTAGACGGCATTGCCGAAGAGCGCCGGGCCGCACGGTTCGCCGGCCGGGGCTTGGCGCAACGCCGTCCAGACGGTCCCGCCGTCGCTGGCCCGTATGCGCCAGATGTTCTGGAAGCCCGCGACGATCAGGTCGCCGTTGTCGGCGAAGACGCAGCTGTCGTAGGCGCCGGCGTTGATCTGCGTCCCGGTCCAGACCGTGTTGCCGGTCGCGGCGTCGAGCGCGAACAACCGCGCCCATGCCGTGCTGCTGTTGCCCGAACGCGCGGCGAAGACGAGGCCGTTGCGGGCACCCAGCACGTGCGTCGTCCAATCGCCGGGGAAGGTCGGCAGGTCGCGGCGCCAGAGCTGCGCGCCGGTCGCGAGGTCGAGCGCGAAGATCGGCGCGTCGTTGGCGCCGCCACCGAAGGCCGTCTGGCGCACGACGAACACGCGGTCGCCGACGACGACGGGCTGCCAGCCGGCGATCGAAGGCGGACCCGAGGACCACAGCGGCTGCGGCGACAAGGGCCCGTAGGCGGCGGTCATGCCATTGCGCTGCGCGTTGCCGCCGGAGTTGGTCCAGTCCTGCGCCGGGGCGGACGACGCAGCGGCGAAGAGCGCGAGCGGGACGGCGAGGCAACACGCGCCGGCGAGGTTGGATCGGGGCATGGCGGCTTGACGGAGAAGCGGACTTGGACGGCCGACCGCGAACTGCTTGCGGGCTCGGGGGAGGCGATCGCTGCCTCGTTCGGGACCGGGCAGGGCCCGGTTCGCAGGGCGGTCGGCAAGCCGCCATGCCTGGGTCAAGGCGACAGCGGCGACCCGTCAGTGCCACCAACGCGAGAAATCCCGCGGCCGGCCGGCGCGGTCGCGGTGCCCGGATGCCGCGGCGGGCAATCGCGAACCGGGGCGCCAGCCAACGGCGCTGGCCAACGGCGCTGGCCGGCACGACCACGGCGCGCACCGGAGCTCGAACGACATGCCAGCCACGGCGCGTGCGCCCTCGTCGCGGGCCCAACCGCAGCAGCGCAGCAACGTCGCGCCTACCGGCCCCGTCGCATCGGCGAAATCCCGGCCGTCGGCGCGGGTTGCGTCCGTGCGGCGGCCCGCGGCGAACGGCCTCGGCGCGCCGCCTCCGGCGGCGGCCAAAATGCACGGTCGCCCGCCGCAGCCGCGTCGCTAGACTCTTCGCCCCGCAAACTCCCGCCCGACCCGGGCCGACGCCCGGCACGCTGACCATGGACATCGTCGTCTGCATCAAGCGAGTTCCCGCCACCGACGCCGCGATCAAGATCGCCGCCGACGGCAAGTCGATCGACCCCGCCGGCGTCACCTTCGAGCTGAACGCCTACGACGAGTTCGCCCTGGAGCAGGCGCTGCGCATCAAGGAGCAACGCAACGCCGGCTCGGTGACGGTGGTGACGGTCGGCCCGAAGGACTGCAAGAAGCAGCTCGACGACGCGCTCGCCCGCGGCGCCGACAAGGCGGTGCTGCTGACCACGACCGACTGGATGTACGACGGCATGCAGGTCGCCAGCGCGCTCGCGGCGTGGATCAAGACCGTGCCGTGCCAGCTCGTGCTGTGCGGCCGGCAGGCGGTCGACTCGGACAACAACCAGCTGCCGGCCAACCTCGCCGGCCGCCTGGGCTTCGCCTGCGTGACCGAGGTCGGCAAGCTGACGCTGGCCGACGGCGCGTTCACCGCCGAGCGCGACATCGAGGGCGCGCGCGAGGTCGTCGCCTGCAAGACGCCCGCGGTGATCAGCTGCCAGAAGGGCCTCAACGAGCCGCGCTACGCCAACCTCAAGGGCATCATGGCGGCGAAGAAGAAGCCGTTCGTCGAGCAGCCCGCCCAGCTCGGCGCGCGCGGCATGGAGATCGTCGCGCTGTCGCTGCCGGCCCCGCGCGCGGCCGGCAGGATCGTCGGCAACGGTGCCGACGCGGTGCCGGCGCTGATCGCCGCCCTGCGCGAGTCCAAGGCCCTCTGACCGGAGAGCATGAGCACACCCATGAGCAACATCCTCGTGATCGCTGAGGTCCGCGGCGGCGTCGCCAAGCGCCCGTCGCTCGAGACCGTCACCGCCGCCCTGCAGCTCGCCGGCCAGACCGGCGGCAAGGTCGTCGTCGTCGCCTGCGGCAGCGGGCTCGACGCTGCCTGCGCCGAGCTGCGCAAGACCGGCGCGCACAAGGTCGTCGCCGTCGACGGCCCGGCCTTCGCCAACTACTCGGGCGACGGCTACGCCAAGGCCGTCGTCGAGCAGTTCGCCGCCAACGGCGCGGTCGCCGTGCTGATGGCGCACACCGCGATGGGCAAGGACCTGCTGCCGCGCGTCGCCGCGCTGCTGGACGCGGCGGTCGTCACCGACGCGGTCGGGCTCGCCTTCGAAGGCGGTGCGTTCACGGCCAAGAAGCCGGTGTTCGCCGGCAAGGCGACGATGACCGCGCGCGCGACCAAGACGCCGTTCTGCGCGTCGGTGCGCCCGGGCACGTTCGCGCCGGCGTGCAGCCCGAGCGACGCCGAGGTCAGCAAGGCGGCGGCTCCGGCCGGCGACCTGCTCGCCGTGGTCAAGGAGATCGTCGCGTCGGCCGGCGGCAAGGTGCCGCTGCAGGAGGCGAAGGTCATCGTGTCCGGCGGCCGCGGCCTCAAGGAGCCGCAGCACTTCAAGCTGATCGAGGACCTCGCCGCCGCCTTCGGCCCCGGCGTCGCCGCGGTCGGCGCCTCGCGCGCGGTGGTCGACGCCGGCTGGCGTCCGCACGGCGAACAGGTCGGCCAGACCGGCAAGGTCGTGAGCCCGCCGCTCTACATCGCCGTCGGCATCAGCGGCGCGATCCAGCACCTCGCCGGCATGCGCACGTCGCGCACGATCGTCGCGATCAACAAGGACGCCGACGCCCCGATCTTCAAGGTCGCGGACTTCGGCATCGTCGGCGACGCCTTCGAGGTCGTCCCGGCGCTCACGGCCGCGATCGCGGACGTGATGAAGGGCAAGTGATCCGGACCCGCGCGCACAGGCAGACCGCATGACCCTCAAGGCTGGCATCGTCGGGCTGCCCAACGTCGGCAAGTCCACCCTCTTCAACGCCGTCACCCGCACGCGCAAGGCGCAGGCGGCGAACTACCCCTTCTGCACGATCGACCCCAACGTCGGCGTCGTGACGGTGCCGGACGAGCGGCTGCAGGTGCTGCAGAAGATCGCCAAGACCAACGTCGTGATCCCGGCGGCGATCGAGTTCGTCGACATCGCCGGGCTGGTCAAGGGCGCAGCGTCGGGCGAGGGCCTCGGCAACAAGTTCCTCAGCCACATCCGCGAGGTGAACGCGATCGTCCAGGTCGTGCGCTGCTTCGAGGACCCGGACATCCACCACGTCGCCGGCGCGGTCGACCCGGTGCGGGACATCGAGGTCATCACGACCGAGCTGGTGCTCGCCGACCTGGAGGCCGTGGAGAAGCGGCTCGACCGCCAGGGCAAGCAGGCCAAGCGCGGCGACAAGGAGGCGATCGCCGAGCTGCCGGTGCTGCAGAAGATGCTGCCGGTGCTGAACGCCGGCAAGCCGGGACTGCTCGTCGAGCTCAACGACGAGGAGAAGGCGATCGCGAAGAACTTCCAGCTGCTGACCGACAAGCCGACGATCTTCGCCTGCAACGTGAAGGACGATCAGCTCGCGACGGCGGACCAGAACCCGTACGTGCAGAAGGTGCGCGAGTACGCCAAGAGCCACCTCGCCTGCGAGGCGATCGTGATCTCGGCGCAGATCGAGAGCGACCTCGTCGACCTCGAGCCCGACGACGCCAAGGCCTTCCTCGCCGACCTCGGCGTGAAGGAGTCCGGCGTCGGCGCGCTGATCCGCGCGACGTACCACCTGCTCGGCCTGCGCACGTACTTCACCGCCGGCGAGAAGGAGGTCCGCGCCTGGACGATCCGCGCCGGCGACACCGCGCCGAAGGCGGCGGGCGTGATCCACACCGACTTCGAGCGCGGCTTCATCAAGGCCGAGACGGTCGCCTACAAGGACCTCGTCGCCTGCGGCAGCGTCGCGGCGGCGCGCGAGAAGGGCCTCTACCGGATCGAAGGCAAGGAGTACGTCGTCCAGGACGGCGACGTGCTGCTGTTCAAGTTCAACGTCTGACGGCCGCGGCCCGGGCGGTGAACGCTGCAACCTGCGCCGGGCGCGGGCCTACCAGCCTGCGTCCCGGCAGGCCACGCCGCCCGGCGCGCGGCCCGCGACGCAGACTCCCGACCGCCGGGCGGTACAACCTGCCGCATCGCCCCTGTACCAGGGAAGAGCCACCAGGGCCTACTTGTAGACTCTGGGGGTCCGGCAGCCTGCCGGGAGCAACCATTCGCCCCCTGAGCCCTGGAGCTCCTGGGGGGGACCCGTGCCTCGGCAGGCAGCCGTGCTCTGACG
>JBKDXM010000125.1:0-18421 GCA_046306335.1 Planctomycetota bacterium | reverse complement strand
GCATGAGCCTCGAGAATCGACCTCGGCAACTGCCGCTGCTACCATCCGTCGACCCAGGCGGAGGATAGGGCTCTGGTGGGAACCAACCCGAGCGCCGTCCTGGGGCCAAGACCGAGGCGCGGGCAGCGTCTGCTGCCCGTGCCGTTTCCCTCGGGATTGGCCTCGGGCGATAAATCCCAGGGGGCGCCGAGGCGCTCCGCACACGACCCCGACGACGGGGGACGGAGTCCCCGAAAACCATCTCAACCCAGCTTGCAAAAAGGTGGGCAGTCCCCCCCACCGCCGCCGCACCCGCCATGTCGCACCGCCTCGCCGTCCAGCACTCCCTCCTCCTCGCCGCGCTGTTCGCCGCGGCGGCCAGCGCGCAGAAGCCGACCTTCGAGTGGCAGAAGCGCGCCGCGTCGATCGACTACGGCTCGGTGCCGCTCGGCAAGCACTCGCTCGCCGAACTGCCGATCGGCGGCTCGTGGCGGCTCGGCGCCAACCAGGCGACCGTGCTGCGCCTCGCGATGCCGGCGATCGTCGGCGAGGCCGTGGTGGCGCCCGGCGCCTACACCGTGCAGCTGCAGCGCACCGGCGAAGTCGCGTGCTCGCTGGTGTCCGGCGAGGGCGTGCGCATCGACGGGCCGCTCGGCAAGGCGGCGAAGCCGACGAAGAAGCTCGTCATCGACTGGCTGAAGGACGGCGCGCCCAAGGCGTCGAGCCAGGCGGCCAAGCTGGTCGTGCAGTTCGGCGACAACGAATGGTCGGGCGGCATGACGTTCCCCGGCAGCAAGACGGTGCCGGCCGGCGGCTGGAAGCTGACGGTGTTCAGCCTGCCGGCGGAGCTGGTGGCGGCGCGCGGCGGCAAGCCGGTGCCGGTGGCGGCGCTGCAGAAGGACGACGAGAGCGGCTTCAACCTGATGCTCGGCAAGGACGACGCGCAGCTGACGCCGTGGAGCAAGCCGGCGGCGATGGGCCGCCCCGGCGCCGGCGCGCCGGCCGCGACCGAGGCTAACGCGGGCACGACCGGCGCGGTCGAGGCGCTGACGCTCGACAAGCCGGCCACGCGCGCCCACGTCGAGCTGCTGAAGGCGAGCCTGAGCAAGGGCGAGCTCGTCGTCGAACTGGCGTTCGGCGACGAAGCGGTGCGCGTCAAGGCGCCGGAGCCGAAGGACGGCAAGGACGCCAAGGGCAAGTGAGGCGACGCGCGCGCCGCCCTCACGCCGCGCGCGTCACTTCACGGCCTTCAGCGCGGCGTCGTAGTCGGGCTCCTGCGCGATCTCGGGCACCAGCTCGGTGTGCACGACCTTGCCGGCCTTGTCGAGCACGACGACGGCGCGGGCGAAGAGGCCGGCGAGCGGGCCGCTCGCCATCGTGACGCCGTAGTCGGCGCCGAAGTCGCGGCCGCGGAACCAGCTCGCCGGCACGACCTTGTCGATGCCCTCGGCGCCGCAGAAGCGCTTCTGCGCGAACGGCAGGTCCTTCGACACGCAGACGACGACCGTGTCGGGCAGCGACGCGGCCTGCTGGTTGAACTTGCGCACCGACGTGGCGCAGACGCCGGTGTCGATGCTCGGGAAGATGTTGAGCACGACGTGCTTGCCGGCGAGGTCCTTGCTGTCGAGCGGCGACAGGTCGACCTTGGTCAGCGTGAACGCGGGCGCGGCGGCGCCGACCTTGGGCAGGTCGCCGACCGTCGACACGGGGGAGCCCTTGAACGTGATGGTTGCCATGGCCGGAAGGTGTAGAGGGCGGCCGCCCGCCGGGCCAAGGCACGCGGCGGGATCCGCGCCTCACCGGGCCAGCGCTCGGCTGCCGGACGCGGCGGCGAACACGCGACCGATCGCTCGATCTCTCGCGGGCAACGCGGCGCGACCGGTCGCCGGTCCGACCGCGCCCGCGCGGTGGCGCAAGGCGGCAGGCGTCGCCGGCCGATAGCCTCGCGCCGTCATGGGCCTCTTCGACTGGCTGTTCCGCCGCGCGCCGCAGTTGCCGGTCGAGGTCTGGCTCGACGAGGACAGCCGCCGCCGCGGCCTCGCGCGCGCCGTGCAGCAGGACCTCGCCGAAGGCCGCCACGCGCTCGTCGTCGCGCACTTCCCGGCGGAGCTCGTCGCGTGCGGGCAGGCGCTCGCCGCCGCCGGCGTGGCGTTCGCGACGCTGCCGCGCTGGACGGACGCCGAGGCGCAGCGGCTCACCGGCGCGCCGCGCGCGGTCGCCGTGCTCGCGCGCTGCCTGCCCGAGGCGGGCGCGGCCGGCGCGACGGCGGCCGCCGCGAAGGCGACCGGGCGCGCCCGCGTGCACGCCGCCGAACTGCACGTGCTGCCGGCGGCCAACGACCGCGTCGCCGCGTTCGCACAGGGCCTGCCGGTCGCGGCCGAGGCGGTCGGCCACGCGTCGCTGACGAGTCCACACGTCGCCGCGTTCGCGTGGCCCGGCCTGCGCTCCCTGCTGGAGCGGCTCGGGCTGAAGGCCGACGAGCCCGTCGCCAACCCGATGGTCACGAGCGTCCTGCGCAAGGCGTTCCAGGCGTATGCCAGGAAGGCGACCGGCGACCGCACGGCTGATTCGCTGGCCGAGTGGATGGAGCGCAACGGCCCGCCGCGCGTCCGCTGACGCCGCGCGGCGGGCGGCGAAGGACGCTACGCTGCCGGCGATGAGCGCGTACCGCCCGCAATCGGACGACGTGACCTCGGCGATGGACCGGGCGACCTTCGACCGCTTGCGCGCGATGACGCCCGAAGCGCGACTGCGCGCGGCAGCGGAACTGACCGAGGCCGCGCTCCTGCTGACGCTCGCCGGGCTGCGGCTTCGCCATCCAGCGGCGAGTGACGACGAGCTGCGCCTGCGTGCTGCCGTCCAGCGCTATGGCCGTCCATGCATGGCCCGCTGCCTCGGCGAGGACGCTCTGCGAGGCATCCCGTGAGCGGTCCGACGCCGCTCGCGATCGCCGCCGACATGGCGGCGAGGTTCGAGCGCCACGGCGTCCGGTACGTGCTCGGCGGCTCGATGGCGAGCGCCGTGTTCGGCGAACCGCGGTCCACGCTCGACATCGGCTTCGCCGCCGACCTCTCCGCCCTGACGATCGAACCTTGGTTGGCCGACGTCCGTACCGAATTCGGGCTCGACGAGGCCTGGGCGCGCACGGAAGTCGCGCGCCGCGGGTCGTTCCAGATGATGCATCGACGCGAACTCGTGCGCATCGACGTCTTCGTGCCGCCGTGGACCGGCATCCATGAATGGAAATGGCGCACCCGGCGACGTATCCAGCCACTGACGTCCTCTCCTGCACTGGACGTCACGTCACCAGCGGAAATCGTGCTGCAGAAACTGTGCTGGTACCGAGCCGGCGGCGAGGTGAGCGAGCGCCAATGGCGCGACGTGATCGGCGTCCTCAAGGCGCAGTCCGACGTGATCGACCGCGGCGAACTGCGCACGTGGGCAGCCACGGTGCGCGTCGACGACCTCTTGCGGCGGGCGGAAGCCGAGTCCAACGGCTAGGAGTCTGCGTCACGAAAGGCTGCGCCGCCCGGCGCGCGTTCCGTGACGCAGACTCCTAGGCAGGAATCCACCGCGGCGGCGCGCGGCGATCGGCCCGCCGGGCGGCGGGCGGCGGGCGGCGGGCTCAGAAGAACAGCCGCATGCCGATCTGGACGCTGAAGTCGCGGTCCTGGTAGCCGCCGAACGCCATGCCCGGGCGGAGCGACAGGCCGAACGCGCGGCTCCACATCATGCCGGCCTCGGCTTCGAGCACGTTCGACAGGCGGCCGTCGCGGTTCCAGTCGAAGGTCGGCTGCCAGTCGAGGATCAGCCACCGGCCCTGCGGGTGCAGCAGGATGCCGATCAGGCGGGTCTCGCTGCGGTTGAGGTCGCTGCGGTCCTCGTCGCCGGCGATCGACAGCCGCTGCTTGAGGGCGCCGGCGAGCAGCACGGTCGGCGTGAACCGGTGCACGTACGCGAACGACGGGTTGGCCTGCCACTTGCCGCTGCCGAGCGCCGGATCGGTCGCGGTGTCGAGGCCGAACTCGACGCCGACGATCGTCGAACCGGTGGCGGAGTTCGTCACCTGCCGGCCGCGCAGGAACGTGTCGCCGAGCCCGAACGCGTCGTCGAGCGGCTGCGGCAGCGTCGTCGACACGACCGGCAGTTCGACGGCGACCGCCTTGCCGTCGGCGAACGGCACGTCGAGCTTGAGGTTGTTGACGAACAGGTTGCCCGGGCCGGGCGTCTGCACGAACTGCGAGGCCCACTCGGCGCGCAGCAGCAGGCGCGACGGGTCGGCACCGGTCTCGACCTCTTCGGGCGTCGCCTGCCGCGGCGGCGCGGCGGGCGGCGGATCCTGCGCCGCCGGGACCGCCGCCGGCGCCGCGGCCGCAGGCCGCTCGGACAGGGCGGACGGTGCGGACCGCGCGGGGACCGCGGCCGCGCGCGCCAACGCATCGCGCCGCTGCGGCGCCGTCGGCGACGCGCAGGCGGCGAACGCAGCCGCCGTCACCAAGAAGGACCCGCGACGCAGGCGGCTTGCCGTGCTCATGTCGGCCATCGTTCCGGGCTCAGCGGCCAGGGGTCAACGTGCCGCCCGCCTGCCGCGGCGGGAAGTCGGCGAGCGTCTTCATGTGCGCGCCGAGGATGTCGCGGATCTGGCCGCCGAGGAAGGCCTTCTTCATCGCCTGGTCGTTGTTGCGCGTGCCGCCGTGGCGCTCGAACGGGTCGGTGCGCAGGTTGTAGATCTCGGCCGACGGCTTGTCGTAGTCGAAGAAGCCCTCGCGCGCGTGGAAGTGGCCCTTCCAGTTGCCGAAGCGCAGCGCCGTCAACTTGGACTCGTTGTAGTAGTACGTGACGTTGCGCGCCGACGGCTTGCCCTCGGTCCAGTGCGCCAGCTGGTCGACGCCGTCGACGTGCAGGTTGTGCTCGCGGCGCAGGCGCTCGACGACGTCGGTCGCGCCGGCGGCAGCCGCCAGCGTCGTGAAGCAGTCGAGGTGCTCGTGGATGCCGTTGCTGACCGAGCCCTTCGGCACGCGCGCCGGCCAGCGCAGCAGGAACGGCACGCGGATGCCGCCCTCCCACGTCGTCGCCTTCTCGCTGCGGTAGGGCGTCGCGCCGCCGTCGGGCCACCACGACGACATCGGCCCGTTGTCGGCGGTGAAGATGACGATCGTGTTCTCGGCGACGCCGAGCTCGTCGAGCTTGGCCAGCAGCTGCCCGACGTGGCCGTCGAGTTCCATCATGCCGCTGCCGTACACGTCGTCGCCGCTCGTGTGGGGCTTCGCGAGGTAGCGCGACTCCGGCTTGAGGTGCGTGTAGATGTGCATGCGCGACGGGCAGTGCCAGACGAAGAACGGCTTGCCCGCCTGGACGGCGCGCGTCATGAAGTCCGAGGTGCGGGCGAGGAACTCCTCGTCGACCGTCTCCATGCGCTTCCTGGTCAGCGGGCCGGTGTCCTTGATGCGCTGCTTGCCGACCTTGCCGAAGCGCGCGTCCTCGGTCGGGTCGTCGACGTCCGTCGCGACGCAGTCGAGCACGCCGCGCGGCCGCCAGCGCGCGTTGAACTCCGGGTCCGTCGGCCAGTCCGGGTCCTCGGGCTCCTCCTCGCTGTTGAGGTGGTAGAGGTTGCCGTAGAACTCGTCGAAGCCGTGCACCGTCGGCAGATGCTCGTTGCGGTCGCCGAGGTGGTTCTTGCCGAACTGCGCGGTGGCGTAGCCCAGCGGCTTAAGGACCTGCGCCAGCGTCAGGTCGCGGCCGTCGAGGCCGACCTTCGACCCGGGCACGCCGACGGTCGTGAGGCCGGTGCGGATCGGCAGCTGGCCGGTGATGAAGGCGGCCCGCCCGGGCGTGCACGTCGGCTGGCCGTAGTGGTCGGTGAACAGCATGCCCTCCTTGGCCAACCGGTCGAGGTTGGGCGTCGGGGCCATGACGCCGTGGCTGTAGGCGCCCACGTTCCAGATGCCGACGTCGTCGGTCATCACGACGAGGATGTTGGGGCGGGTCGGCGGCGCCGCCTTGGCGGCAGCCTGCTGGGCGCAGAGCGGCGCCGCCGCGAGCGCGGCGAGCGACCAGCCGAGAAGGCGATGCGGGGTCGATTGGCGGGTCATGTGGGGTTCCGGGGCAAAGCGGTTCCGGCGGCGGACGAGCGCAGTCGGGCTGCCACCACCGATGCGTAGAAGCACGAGTCGCGGGCCAGCGCCGCAACGTACTGGGCAGAACCGCACGCCGCGACGTCGGCAGCGCATGGGCCGGCAGACGGCATGCCGGGGCCGCACGCGCAGCCAACCTGCAGGCGTGCCGCATGCGCTGGCGTGGCGTCGCGGGCGGACCGAGCGCCGAGCCGGTGCGCGGATTCGCGGCTGGGGCGAAGCCAAAGGCTGCTGGCGACGCGGCCGCTGGGAAAACGCCGCGGCTTGGCCTCCCGGCCGCGACACCGCGCGCCGGGCGGCGTGGCCTTTCGTGGCGCAGACCCTTAGCGGCCGGCCTTCTGCCTCGCCTCGATCGCGGCGATCACTTCCTCGGGGTCGGGCCAGCCGCCGCCGAGCGCCTTCTTCAGCATGTTGCCGCCGCGGCTGGCGATCAGCGTGTCGTCGACGAAGACGTCGAACTGGCCCAGGCTGCCGCGCTCGCGCGCGACCTTGACGCCGAGGGCGTCCTCGATGTGCGCGGCGAGACCCGCCGCGCGCGGCCCGTACCCTCAGGAGTGGCAGTGCTTGATGGTGACCTTCATGGCGGCCGTCTATCGACCATCCGACGCGGCGGCACAAGCGGCGCGGCGCCGGCCGCGGACGGTGCGTGCGATCAAGACGATGCCCCCGGCGAAGCCGACGAAGTAGCTGACGGCGTGGCCGACGGCGGCGATGGCAAGGCGGCCGTGGCGCTCGCGCGGCACGCGCTGGAACAGCGGATCGGGCAGGGCGAAGCCTTCGCCCGTGCCGAGCGCCGTGAGCAGCATCATCGCGGCGGCGGCGACGCGCATGACGACGAGGAGGCGGAGGATCGCCGGCCGCAGCTCGACGGCGGCGACGCGCGGCGCGCGGCCGAGCCGCGCCGCCGCCGCGAGCGGCACGCCGAGCAGCACGCCGACCCACCACGTCGCCAGCACGCCCCAGACGAGCGCGAGCAGGAACGGGTCGTCGGTCCCGATCGGCGGATGCGCGACGGTGAAGTACTCGACGCTGAGGTGCGCGGTGACGAGGTCGTGCGCGACACCGTAGAGCACGGCGCAGCCGACGCACGTGCCGACGATCCCGAGCGCCTCGCGCAGTTGGCCCATCGTTCACCGCCCCTGCGCGGATTCCCGGCTCGCGCCGCGCGCGGTTCCATCCCGTGACGACGAATCCCCGTCGCGCCCCATGCCATGCATGCGCGCCGCCGTCGCGGCCTGCTGCTCCCACTGGCCATACAGTTGGCCCTTCGACGCCAACCGCAGCAGCGCCTGCCGCGTCGCGTCGTCGAGCCGGCCCGGCGCGGCCTTGCGGAACGGCGTGCCGGGCAGCGGCAGGAACGTGTGGCCGTGCACCTTGGCGCCGTGCGCGACGAGGCGGTCCATCAGCGCCATCGTCGCGGCGACGTCGGCGGGCTCTTCGCCGGGCAAGCCGAACAGGAAGTCGACGTGCGGCACGAAGCCGTGCGCGACGCACTGGCGCACCGCGCGCTCGACCTCGGCGGCGTCGTGGCCGCGCTTGCTGTGCGCGAGCACGCGGTCGCTGCCCGACTGGCCGCCGACGATCAGCGCGCGGTTGCTGACCCAGCGCTTGAGCACGCGCAGGCTGGCGTCGCTGACGTGCTCGGGCCGCACCTCGCTCGGGAACGTGCCGAACCACAGCTTGCGCGCGGGCCCGATGTCCTCGCGCACGCCGGCGAGCAGCGCTTCGACGGCGGCGAGGTCGGGCTCGGGCCCGTGCGTGCCGTAGCTCAGCGACGTCGGCGTCAGGAAGCGGAAGTCACGGAAGCCGCGGCCGACGAGCCAGCGCGCCCATTCCCGCACGTTGTCGACGCTGCGGTGGCGGAAGTTGGCGCCGGCGAAGTACGGCGTCTGGCAGAAGCGGCAGGCATACACGCAGCCGCGCGTGATCTCGATCGGGCCGTAGCGGCCGTGGGCCGGGCCGAACGGCGGGAAGTCGTCGAGCGCGATGCGGTCGGCGCGGCCGTTCTTGCGCAACGCGCCCTCGCGAAGCGACGCGACGCCGGGCAGGTCGCGCGGCTCGCCGCCGCGCTGCAGGCAGTCGACGAGGTCGCGCACCAGCCGTTCGCCCTCGCCGACGGCGACGAGGTCGAAGCCGGCGCGCAGCGTCGCTTCCGGCTCGGCGCTGGCGTGCACGCCGCCGCAGACGTGCAGCGCACGCGGGTCGTCGATCTGCGCCTTGACGGCGCGCAGCTCGTCGAACATCTGTGCTGCGTCCGGCGAATAGAACGACCAGCCGACGAGCACGCGGCCGCCGGCGCGCGCCAACGCCTCGCGCACCGCGGCGACGACGGCGTCGACGCCGTTGGCGAACACGACGGGCACGCCCGCCGTGCGCGGGTCGGTCTCCAGCGCGCCGGTCAGCACGTGGAACGCGAACTTGCCGGTGCGGCGGTAGGCCCAGACGACGGTCAGCACGGCAGCCAGCCCTCCTCGGTGACGATCGCGTCGAGGCGGCGGTCGTGCGCGTCCATCGGCACGGCGGCGACGAGCTGGCAGGCGAACGCGACGCCGACGACGAACGGCCGCTGACCCGCGCCGCGCGCCGCCGCCGCATCGCGCGCAACGAGCATGCGGTCGTAGTAGCCCTTGCCCCAGCCGAGCCGCCCGCCGCGCCGGTCGCAGCCGAGCAGCGGCGCTAGCACGACGTCGGGCGCGCATGCGGGCGCGTCGGCGGCCGGACCGAGGGCGCCGAAGCCGGCCGGCACGAGGTCGCGGTCGGCGCGCCACGCGCGGAAGGCCATCGCCTCGCCGTCGACGACCGGCAGGCACAGCCGCGCGCCGGCGGCGGCGAGCAGGCGCGCGAGCGGCCGCGGGTCGGCCTCGCTGCGGATGGGCCAGTACGCGGCGACGATGGCGCCGGATCGCGCGCGCGGCGCGAGCACGGCCGCACCGTGCTCGGCGAGGCGGGCAGAGAAGTCCGCTCGCACCGAGGTCTCGATGGCATCGCGCGTTGCGCGCAACACCGCCCGCAGCTCCGGCTTGCCGGTCATCGCCGACAGCCTACGCCGCGGAGCGCCCTTCGCGCGCCGCCCCTTCCCAAGCCTGCGCGGGCAGCGGACACTCGCCGCCCCAAGGAACCCAACCGCAGGAGGATCGCTCGTGTTCGCCCAGCGCATGCGTCAGAAGGAGTCGGAGTTCTACTTCGTCAGCTATCCGGCCGAGGACCTGCTGCGGAAGGTGCGGTTCGTCACGCGCTTCTACGGTGAACGCGGCCAGGTGATCGGCGGCGACGCGCCGGCGGACGCGAAGGGCACGGCCAGCGAGCCCGACGAGGTCGAGCGCTACGTGCAGGCGATCGAGAAGAACAGCAAGTCGTTCCAGCGCGACCTGAACCGACGCAAGATCCGCCAGATCAAGGACTTCTACCGCAATGAATCGCGTCAGCCGGTGGTCCCCGGCGCGGTGCTGCTGTTCACCCCGGAGAAGCTCGAGTTCCAGCCGCTGAAGGGCATGGAGCGCGCCGGCAACCTGATCGAGCCGCGCAGCGACTTCCTGATCATCGACGGCCAGCACCGCCTCGCCGGCCTGCACTTCTACCTGCAGGAGAAGGACGCCGACCGCCGCATCGACGTGCCGGTCGTGATCTTCGACGGCAAGACGAGCGACTTCGCGACGGAGATGTTCGTCGTGATCAACAGCACGCACACGCGCATCAACCGCTCGCACCTCATCGACCTCTATGAGCGCATCGAGTGGGGCACCGACCCGGAGAAGAAGTACGCCGCGTCGCTCGTGCGCGCCTGCTACGAGGAGGGCGACAGCCCCCTGCAGTACCACATCAACATGCTCGGCGGTCGCAGCCATCAGGAGATGTGGATCAACCAGGCGCAGATCTTCGGCGAGGTCCTGCGCCTGATCGGCCGCAAGGACGCGCAGCACCGCTTCAAGGACGGCCGCGGCTGGAGCAAGGACCGCGGCTACGGCCTGATCCGCGACGTGCTCAAGGCGCTGCGCACGACGTTCGGCGCGGCGTGGGGCGACAACAAGAACTTCATGGTCACGCGCGACGTGGCCATCGAGGCGATGCTGCGCCTGTGCGGCGACGTCGCCACGAGCATCGACGCCGCGGTCATGCCGGGCGCCGACCTCGTCAAGGTGCTGGAGGCGCGCTTCAAGCCGATCGCCGAGATGACGCACGAGTTCCGGCGCGAAGGCTTCTACGAGCGCTTCCCGGCGCGCGGGCAGATGGAGCGCATCGACATCATCCGGAAGCGCATGGCGCGGCAGGCGAAGTTCGAGTGAGCGGGGTGGGGGCGAGGGCGGGGCGGGTGGCTATGCGGCACCTGGACCTGCACAAAGCAGGAAGGATCCGCACGCCACGGAGGCGGACCGCACGGTTGCCTCGAACCACGGCCACGCTCCGGGGGACGGCGGAGGAAACTTCGCCGACCAGCTACTGGCCGTTGTGCCCAGCAGCAGCGAGAGGACGCACGCGGGCGTGAGCAGAGCGAAGCAGCTGGCGACTGCGAACTTGCTTGGGGTCGGCGCTCGCAGTGGAGACAGGGCGACTCGACATCCTTGCGGCTCTGCCGCCGGAGCCGGTCGAGGCGCCGGTCGGCTGCTGCGGCGCGCTGGACGCCCGGCACACTATTCCACGATCTTCTGCGCGAGCATCGGGCTGAGGAAGTACAGGAGGAATCCCTCTGCGACGATGACCGCCTGCGAGAGCAGCGAAACGAACCCGAACTCGGCAACCACGCCGGTCAAGTTGCCGCCAACGTCCCTCATCGCGCCATGGATAGCCCTGCTCGCGCCCGCATAGGCGACCAGATTCATCGTCACCATGGTCGTGCCGACGAGGATCGTGACGACGGCGACCAACCTGAGAATGGTCCTGACGGTTGCTTCGCTCATACTGACTCTCCTTCGTAGTGCATCCAACGTAACGGCCGCTCCGCCGCGAGCGCCGCGTGGGGCGCTCGCCGGCGCAACGGCCCTGTCAGGCACCCGACTCTATCGTCGTCACGCATGCCGGCAAGTGGGCAAGGAGGAAGCGCGACCACGCCCGCACGTGGTCTGGAGTTGCGTAGCGAAGCCACACATCATCCCGGTCCGAGTACGGCTCGGCGTCCGGAACGAACTTCTTGCGATACCATTGCGTCACGCGTTCCGAGACGTGCAGCGTCGGATGCGAATCGGGCGGGTGAGCCAGGCCGGTGATGACCGCATTCTGCAAGGCACGAAGCTCCTCTCGTGCATCGTGCTGGAGCAAGTCCGCCAACCTGGCGTTGCGCGATTGCATGGCTCCAGGAACCGGCTCCAGCGACCGCTGGAACGTCACGACGAACTTGGATCCGGCATAGGCATCCCAACCGTCTCGGGAAACCTGCAACCACACCACGGTGTAGGCATCCCCGCGGGAGCGGCACCAGCTGAGGAAGCCCTCGGCACGCTGAAACCCAGCGCCCTTGAACCACGGGCCCAAGTCCGGCTTCAGCAGAGCGTAGACTTCGGAGGCTTTCATGCACGGCGACACGGTGGCCCAACGTCTGCAGCACGGAACTGCGAGCGCCGCTAGGGCGCACGCCGGCTCCTATGCCTTGCTGGGCGGCACACGACACCAAGTCTCCGAACCGGCGCCCCGCTCTTCGAGCAGGAACTTGTTGTAGGCCACCGCCGCGTAGAAGTCGCAGGGCACATAGCGGCCCTCCGCCATGCGCCAGAACAGGGAGGCAAGCGAACGCGCTGCCGGCGCATAACAAGATCGCGGGTCCACACCGTCGTTGCCCCAGAACTGATCGTGGGCGACGAAGCCGGGCTGCGCAGCAGCCGTCGCGAAGTCGAGCACGAGCAAGTCGCCGCTGGGGCCGCTGCCGACGTGCAAGAGCTTGAAGGGCACAAGGCGCTTGCCGTCGCGTGAGTCACGAAGATTGCACGACGACAGAAGGCGCAAGACGCCCAAGTCGCCGGACTGCTGTGGCCAACTCCACTGAAGGAAACGCAGTAGGCCCATCTCCAGGCCGAGCGTCTCAAGCCATGCTTTCACGTCGTCAGGCGCATGCCCAGGTTCTAGGTCACCCTCGTCGAGGTGGTGAATCAGGTCTCGGCAGAAGTCCATGCCCATGAGCTAATCTCGCGTCGTGGCCGTCCAACGACTCTGGCATTGAGCCGCGAGGCCGCTGCGGCGCTCGCCGGCTCCTGCGGCCAGTTGGGCCACCACGCTACCCGGACCGCATCTCGTATACAAACCACTCGACGAAGAAGAACTCCTCTGGAACGACGTCATGAGCGCGCAGGTCCATACGTCCCTTAGGCGGGCGGCCCTCGTGGCCGGCCCACGTTGGGAACAACTCGACAGAGCCGCTCGAATCCGCTGCCTCAGCCACCAGGGAAATGAGACTCTGAGTGCAGTTGACTGCCTTGGGGCGCTCTTCCTTGGAGTCCTCCTGGAAGATCCAATCGAAGTAGTCCACAGAAAGAGTGAAGCTCGGGAAATCGCAACTGCAGGCTCCATCAACGCTCACCAAGCCCCGGTGCGGCTTCGAGAAACGAGGGCGAGGTTCGCTGCGACCTTGTCATCGATTGCCTGGATGGTCACGGCCCCCCGGGTGTGCTCGGCGATCCCTTGATCAGCCACGATGTAGAGCATCAAGCACATGACGATGATCGTCCCAACGACTTTGGCCTTGAGCCGCGAGCCGGTGCGGCGCTCGCCGTGTCCTATGTTCTCTTGAACGGCATCCTACGCCGTCATTCAAGCCCTTCGTCGCGTGGGACGACGAACGTGTCGGGAGGAAGCTCGAGATCGACGTGGATGCCGTGCCGGACTTGTCGCTGACTCCCGCCGCTGCCGAGACTCCAAGACAACGACCGCAGCAAGTGCGTCTCACTCTCGACCACGATCTCCCACCGCTCACCAGACGGGTGAACTCCAACGACTTGATGGCAGAGGAGGTCGCCAACGAAGGTGCTCCCTGCAACCGTCCAGTCTCGAAGGCGTGACAAGGCGAGGCCTCCGACCCCTCCGAGCAACAGGCGAGCGATCGTGTGCGCGGATCCACATGAGATCCCAGTAGCGCCCGCCACAACTGTCCCCACATCGGCCTCTATCCGCAGTTCGGCTGGCTTACCAGGATACTGAATCCATAAGTACGACTGGGTGCCATCACACCCCACCACGTATCGCTTCACCCGGTGCTTCAGCGGTGGAAACGGGTGCGGGCTATCGAACGAGAACCTGAACAGGTTGGGGCTGGCGTACGCGGTTTCGAACGTGATCTCTACCGCTGGCCTGTCTGCCCCAATCTCCCGGTAGACTGCCCCACGGTCACGGTAGGTACGGAGACGGGAGTAGCGCTCGATCAGCGCCTTGACAATCGACTCACCAGATGTCGGTGACGTACCCATGGAAAGGTGTGTGGTTCGTCCAACGTCTTTGACGCTCAGTCGCCGGCTCCGCTTGGCGGCGCTCGTCGCTTGCTGCGGCTAGTTGGGTCGGGGGCGATCATCGCAAGCATGCGTCTCGCACACCAGACCCGCGCACATGCGGCTCTCGCATCGGAACCGGGTCTCCGGCCAGTGAGCCCGGCAGGCATCGCGCATCGCTCAGTCCCACGGGCGTCGCACAACCCTGGCACTCGGTTGCTTCCGCACACCGACGCCGTCGGTCGCCGCGACCCAACGTCTTTGGCCTTGAGCCGCTAGCGCCACTGCGGCGCTCGCCGGCTCCAAGGTCGTATGGGGCGGCAGACGACTGCAAGAGCCGGCTTTAGTCATCGCATCGCCACGTCGCCGACCGACTACGCGCGCAATGGATGAAGAATGTCGAGTCGAACCCCAAGACGAAGTCCTCGCCACCGGGACTCGGCCGGTAATCGAAAGGGACCGCACGGAACAGCCCCATACTTGTCGTCGGCACCGCAGGAAGCATAGACGGCGTCAGCGCCTGCAGATCCTGAGGGTACCGACCACTGACCTGTCGACACGCCTCCAGTACGAGACACAGGGCGTCACCAGCCGCCTTGCTGTCCGAGATCTTGCGACTCAGCAACATCCCCGAGGCCAGGAATGAAGCAACAGCCGCGAGGAGGAGAGCGAGTCCGACACGGCGCAGCTTGGGGTGCCGACGCCTGATGCCGACGCCAAGCAGTCCAAGCCCAACGCCAGGGGCAACGAACAGGTGCAAGAGTGCGACTGCGCCACCAAGGCCGAACCCAGATGCCTCCAGATCTAGGATCGTGAGACTCACGCCGACCGCGATGCCGAAGAGGAAGCTCAAGATAAGTCCGCCCAACGTTGCTGCCTCTGAGGCGTCGGTAGGCTTGGCGGCCGGTCGCCTCTTGGGGCTTGTTGAGCGGCACACTATAATGAGAACCTCACCATGGACAAGTTGCCCGCGGGTCGGAAGAGGAAGATCACCATCGCGTCCTGCATGGCGGCGATCCCCTTGTCGATCTGGTGTTTCCACCTCGCCAACACGGCGGACTTTCCGTCTGGCTTGATCCGCCAGCTAATGGGACCCCAAGGACGGAAAGAGCACACGTCAGCACCGGACTACATTGAGTGGGACATCACAACCATGATGCTGATGCTGGCCGTCTGTGGTGCATCGGCGATCTATCTGGGGACTCAAGTCGTGCTGAGGCTGCGAAGGGCCCCACATCAGTAGCAGACCAGTGCCCGCTCAACGTCTCTTGCCGCTCAGGCGCGACGCGCTCTCGGTTGCTCTGGAATCGTGGTTGCGTCCCGCGCGCCTTGTCGCTTTCTGCGGTTTGTTAGGAAGCATTCCAACATGAATGGCGTCCGACGACGATCCTACGCAGACCCAGCAGGGCAAATCCTCTCCATTCACCAAGATGAACGACGGCACGACGCACCTGGCCTACAAGGCCGAACACGCCGTCGACCTCGACACCCACATCGTGATCGCCGCCACGATCCACTCCGGCGATGCCGCGGATGGTGAGACGATCAAGGAGACGGTCATCGACGCGCAGGTCTACCTGCAAGAAGCGACAGGGCAAGGCGACGTGATCGAGGGGATCGCCGTAGACAAGGGCTACAACAAGACGCAGACGCTGGTCTGGGCGGAAGAACGCGGGCTGCGCACCTACATTCCCGAGCCCGAGCATCCGCACGGCCGGCGATGGACGGACAAGCCGGCGACATGGCAGGCGGCGTGCTACGGCACGAGGCGGCGATGCGCGCGGCAGAAGGGCGAGGCGCTGCAGCGCATGCGCAGCGAGCTTGTCGAGCGGACCTTCACCCACGTCTGCGGCACGGGGCGCGCCCGAAGGTCTTGGATCCGAGGCGTGGTCGAGATCGGCAAGCGCTACCTGATGCAGGTGGCGGCCCACAACCTCGGGATCGTTCTGCGGAAGGTGTTCGGGGTGAGGACTCCCCGAGGTCTGCAGGGCACTTCCGGGACCTTGCGCTGCCGTTTTGCCGCGATCTTCGTGCTCGTAGCGCGATTTTGGCATGCGAACGGCGACTCGAGTGGTTTCGGTCGTCGAAATCCTGAATTCCTGGCTATGGCAGCATGACCTCGGATCATCCAGCACGGGGAGGCACATTCTTCAACGGGCTGTTAGGCGCTTGGCCAAGCCAGCGTTCACCGCTTGCCAGCATGCAGCCGACACTCCGTCGTGCCACACAACAACGAAAACCTGACCGCCGCGGTGAACCCGAGCGATATCGATGCTCGCGTTGTGCGCCCAAGTCCCTCGCAGGATGCTTTCGAGCCGGTCGGCGTCCACTGTGGTCGCAGCCTCCAATCCGTAGAAGCCGAGCTCGCGCTCGCCCCGGTAAAGGGCGTAGAGCGCCGCGCGGATCCCGTCACCGCCGAGCTGGCCCTGCGACGCGAAACGCGCGATCGACTCGACGACTTCGACGTCAGTCGAGAAGTGCGGGTTGTCCTTCACGCCTGGGGGCACTCCGTGATTCGCTCCGTCAAGCTGCTTCGGCACGAGCGACGAGTGCAGCTCGTGTCCGTCGAGGACGAGCGGATGCAGTCCGCTCATGGTGCACGCGGCGAGGAGCAGGCCGAGCCAGCAGGCAAGTAGCGACTTGGTGATCATCGTGCAGCAGAGGTGCTCAGGGTAGCAACCACCGATCGAGCATGGTGTTTGCCCAACGTCTTTGGCCATCAGGCGCGAGCGACGCGGTCGAGGACGTTGGCTGCCGCGGGTGCTTTCGAACCTCGGTTGCTCTTGATCACGCCTCGGCGTTCCGCGCCGATCGTCGCTTGCTCGGGCTTGTTGGCTGGCGGTCATCATCGCGCACCTGGCGCGCAGCTCTCAGGCCGGGCGTCGCACTCATCCTCCAGGCGTCGGTGCTGGACTCCGACGCGCCGCTCGGCCTCACCCTGACGAACGATCTCGACGTGACGTTCGACTGATCCCCGCACGCAGCAGCGTAGCGACCCGTCACGCGAGCGAGCGCTGAACCGCGGCGGTGTCGACCATCTGCTGGAAGCGCACTGCCTTGCCTCCGTCGATCCACCACGTGTGCGCGACCTGTACGTCCAGCGACTTGCCAGACTTGGCCGCCTTGCCGCGGTAGCGGCCGAACATCGTCACGACGTTCCCGCCGCCGACTAGCTCGCCGAGCTTCACTTCGAACGGCTTCCAGAAGTTGTCGAGCCGCCCGAACACGCCGGCGACCAGTGCGTCGATGCCGACGTAGGGGTTACGATCCGCCAACGGGAATCCTTCCGCTTCTTGCCAGCGGATCTCCGGGTGCAGGAAGCCGAGGAACCGCGGCACGTCGCCGGCGGCAAACGCCGCGTAGATGCCGCGCACGAGCTCGATCGCATCGGTCACGTTGCAGTCTCCTGGGAGTGGTGATCGGACGCGACAATGATGGCCATGGCCGTACGAGCATGCAAGGTCGCAACCGAGGTCCATGGTTGCTCTCGTACCTCGAAGGCCGTTCCCGAGTCTAGCTAACGCCTTTGACGCTCAGCCGCGAGCGCCTCTGGGCGCTCGTCGGCTCCTGCGCCTAGTTGGGCGGCCAGCCTACCACGCTGGACGTGCAGCGACGAGGTCTGCTGCGCCGTGCACTTTCGGCTTGTGGTGTGAGGCTGCATCACAATGGCGCTACTTGTCCGCGTCCGAGACCAGAACCCAGTCGACTTGGACACCCATCACCTCGGTCTTCCGGCCCCATCGCAAGCTGTTCTGCTCGAAGTACTCGATGCGTAGCCGGTCGTCGGCTGTCCAGGTGATCTCCTTGCTCCACGGAAACCCCCGTGTCCATCCAGCGACAACATGGTCGCTTCCCGTCTCCCGGTCCGAGAGCACAAGGCCGAATCGCAGTTTTGGGTAGACGATCACTGCATGCGAGACGGCGTATCGCTTCGTGGGCGACTCGATCGCGAGGCCATCTCTCCGCCACTGCCACCACCCGCTGGCGTAGAGACCGCCCAGAACCAGCAGGTATGCCGAGCTAGCCGCACCAGCGACGGTGAGGTAACGCCGCGCATAGACAGCCCACGTGGTGACGGTCATTCGGACAGCAACGTCAAGACACACTCCAGATCGACCGATGGACAAGGTCCGCCCAACGTCTTTGACCATCAGGCGCGAGCGGCGCGGTCGAGGGCGTGGGCTTCGGAGGTTGCTTTCGAACCTCGGTTGCTCTCCCGCCTCGGTTGCTTCAACGCGCCGATCGTCGCTTGCATGGTCTTGTTGGCCAGCATCTTGCCCTACGTACGACGAGCCCGCCAGGCGGTGCGCATCTCGCGAGACGTTGCATGGTCGACCCATGCCCGATCTCCGACAGCCGGAGGCTCCTGAACGTCATGGACACTCTGGAAGAACCGACAAATCAGCAGATCGCCAGACTGGCCAACGACCACAGCATCGCCCTTGATCCCGTCGTACGATCCGCGTCCAGCAACCGGTAGAAGCAGGTGCTGCCTGTCACCCGGCCAGTCCGCTGGATTGTCGACACGGATTGCCAGCATCCCATGGTCCACCGCGACCACGGTCGCAAAAGCGCCTACCCACCAGACCATGTCCATGACGTACATCTCGGGCGGCACCGGACAGTCGGCTGATGCGAGGCGTCGCATCTCATCAACCAAGGTGACGGGCAAGCCCCTCTCCATCTGAGGGGGCTTTGGCGGCGCCGCACAGGCCGATACCACGAGCAGAAGGGGAAACACCGAGCGCATGTCTGGCCAACGAACAGGATTCTATCCGGAGGAAGTCGCGCAGATGCCAAGGCACGGCGCCGGGGAAGCTCGCGACTTCTTCCGGATAGGATCAGTTGGACGAAGCCGCGGTGCAAGCGGCTATGGCCATTTAGTCTGGTCGGTCGGGTGGA
>JBKDXM010000124.1:0-44176 GCA_046306335.1 Planctomycetota bacterium | reverse complement strand
CAGACGAACGCGACGATGGTCAGCAACGTGCAGACGTGGCTGAACACGCCATCGCAGAACGCCGGCTGGATCGTGCGCGCCAACGAGGCCGCGAACCAGCGCTCGGCCAAGGTGTTCGGCACGCGCGAACAGCTCGACCCGTCGCTGCGGCCGCGCCTCATCGTCAGCTTCAGGCGTCCGCTGCCGTGAGCCGCCGGGGGGCGCGGCGCCAGCACCCGCCGTCCCCGCGCAGGCCGCCGGGGGGAGTCGGCAGGACGGCGCTTCGTCGCTATCCTCCTTCCCCCCGATGATCACGCTGACCGGCATCAACAAGCGCCACGGCAACCAGATCCTGTTCGTCGACGCCTCGCTGCAGCTCAACCCCGGCGAGAAGGTCGGCCTGACGGGCCCCAACGGCGCCGGCAAGTCGACGGTGTTCCGCCTGATCGTCGGCGACGAGAAGCCGGACGACGGCGAGGTCGCCCTGCCGCGCCGCATCTCGATCGGCTACTTCCGCCAGGACATGGGCGAGATGAAGGGCCGCAACGTGATCGACGAGGCGATCGCCGGCAGCGGCGAGGTCGGCGCGCTGCACGCGGAGCTGGAGAAGCTCAACGCCGACATGGCCGACCCGGACAAGGCCGACGACATGGACCGCATCCTCGCCCGCTACGGCGAGGTGCAGTCCAAGTTCCAGGACCTCGGCGGCTACGAACTGGAGGCCAAGGCCAAGGAAGTTCTGCACGGCCTCGGCTTCTCCGACGAACAGATCGCCGGCGACGTCGGCGCGCTGTCGGGCGGCTGGAAGATGCGCGTCGGCATGGCCAAGGTGCTGCTCGGCGCCAACGACGTGCTGCTGCTCGACGAGCCGACCAACCACCTCGACATCGAGTCGATCCTGTGGCTGGAGCAGTTCCTGCAGCAGACGAAGGCCTCGGTGCTGATGACCTGCCACGACCGCGACTTCATGAACCGCGTCGTCGACCGGATCATCGACGTCGACAACGGCCAGTTCGTCTCCTACACGGGCGACTACGACTTCATGGAGCGCGAGCAGAAGGTGCGCGCGGCCCAGCTGGAGGCGCAGTTCGAGCGCCAGCAGGCGATGATCGCCAAGATGCAGCGCTTCATCGACCGCTTCGGCACGCACGTCGCCAAGGCGGCGCAGGCGCAGAGCAAGGCGAAGAAGATCGAGAAGATCGACAAGATCGAGCTGCCGAAGAAGCGCGAGGTCGTGCCGTTCGCGTTCAAGCGGCCGCCGCGCTCCGGCGACGACGTCGTGAAGATCCACGGCGTCAAGAAGGCCTACGGCGCGCGCGCGATCTACCAGTCGCTCGACTTCGAGATCAAGCGCGGCGAGCGCTGGTGCGTGATGGGCCAGAACGGCAGCGGCAAGACGACGCTGCTCAAGATGATCGCCGGACACCTGCAGGCCGACGGCGGCGTGATGAAGCTGGGCAGCGTCAAGATGGGCTACTTCGCCCAGCAGGCGCTCGACCTGCTCGACCCCGAGCTGACCGTCTACGAGATGGTCGACCGCAACTTCCCGCTGGAGTCGACCGGCGCCAAGCGCAACCTGCTGGGCGCGTTCCAGTTCTCCGGCGACGAGCAGGACAAGCTGATCAAGTTCCTGTCGGGCGGCGAGAAGTCGCGCCTCGTGCTGGCGCTGATGCTGTTCGACCCGCCCAACTTCCTGGTGCTCGACGAGCCGACCAACCACCTCGACCTGGCGACCAAGGAGATGCTGGTCCAGACGCTGGCGGACTTCGACGGCACGATGCTGTTCGTGTCGCACGACCGCGGCTTCCTGCGCGGCCTCGCCAACCGCGTGCTCGACGTCAGCGAGTGCGCCGCCGGCAAGGCCGCCAAGGCCTACCCCGGCAGCTACGTCGAGTGGGTCGAGAAGACCGGCATGGAAGCGCCGGGCGTGCACCGCTGAGCGACGACGCCGCGGCAGCCGCGGCGGTCAGCACTAGACCGTCAGCTGGAAGAAGCCGACCTGCCGGTCCTGGTTGTCGATGCCGTAGCCGATCGACGCGTGGACGCCCGTGTCGAGCGTCTTGGCGACGAGCAGGTCGAACTCGGTGTGGCCGAGCTGGCGGTTGATCGTCGTGCCCGAGGCGCTGACGCCGTCGTGGTCGAGCGTCAGGACGGTCGCGGTGACGTCGAGGCCCCCGCCCGGCTTCATCGTCGCGCTGAGCTGCCACGTGTCGAGGTCGCTGCGCCACGCACCCGCGTACTGGTGCAGCAGGCCGGCGCTGTTGAAGTCGCCGGGGTTGATATGCAGCGAGCCCTCGCTGTCGGTGCGGGTGACGGCCACCTCTTGCAGGAAGTCGGACATCTTGCGGCCGACCTTCATGCGGTAGGCGGTCGGATCCGGATCGGCGGCGGTGCCGAGCGTCGGATCGTCCCTGTCGACGCGCTGTGCCGCCTCGCCGTACCACTTCAGGTCGCCCGGCAGGTTGCCCTTGGCGTCCACGCCCCACCAGTGGTCGTTGCTGTAGTCGCGGTACGCGGTGCTGACCTGCGCGTCGCCGTCCTGCGTGCCGGCCAGCACGTAGGCGCCGAACTGCGTCAGCAGGCCGTCGTCGCAGACTGCCCACTTCGCGGTGGCTCCGGCGAAGCGCGTGCCGTCGCGGTCGGCCGTCTGCAGCGGGCCGTAGTCGTCGAACAGGAACGCCTCGAAGTCGACGGGGCCGAGCTTGCGGCCGACCCACACGCCCGTGAAGGTCGACGGGAACTGCAGGAAGTCGCACGAGCCGAGGATCAGGCCGTTGCTCAGGAAGTAGTCGCTGCGGCCGACGCGGATCTCCTCGCCGAGGCCGAGCAGGTCCTTCGAGGCGACGTACGCCATCGAGATCTTGTTGTACTGCTCGTTCGGGGCGTTGGCCGTGCCGCCGAGCGCGTCGGAGTAGCTCTCCGAGCCGGCCCAGGTCTCGGCGAAGAGGAACTCGACCTTGGCGCGGACCTTCTCCGTGGCCTGGAAGTTCATCTGGATGCGGCCGCGCGTCGCCTGCTGGTCGGCTTCGCCGCCGCCGGGGTACGGCGCGTCGTTCGGCGCCGTGCCGCCGCGAATGCGCAGGCGCAGGTCACCGGTGATCGACAGCTGCTTGCTGCGCAGCGACACGCCGGTGTCGAGGCGTTCGATCTAGGAGCCGCGCGGGGCGAAGCTCCAGCACTGCATGTACGGGTCGTAGCAGTTCTGCGCCGCGGCGTGCGACGCAAAGGAAGCCGCGGCGGCGAGGCCGGCGGCGAGGGAGAGCACGTTCTTCATGGGATCGACTTGCGTCCTGGTTGGGGGAACGAGGGTCCGCCCACCGTGCAAGGCTCCAACGATCGTGCGCGCCGAGGGCGCTGGGCCGCACGCGCGGCTCAGCGAGGCCGACCGGCCCCTCGACCCGACACGGTCTTGCACCGTGGGGTCGGCGACGCGCCTCAAGTGTGAGGCTGGCGCATCGCGAAGGTCGGCCGAATCAACACGCGAGGAGGGTCGCGTGCGCCACCGCCGAACACAAACCAGCGTTCCCCATGAGACAAGACCGGGGCAACTGGACGGCGCGGCGACTCCTGCCGATACAACGCGCCGATGACGATGCTGGTGCTGGCCTTGGGCCTGCTGTGGGCCGCGCTCGCGTTGCACGACACGATCGCCGTGCGACGACTGCCGCGCCTGCCGGGTGCTTCGCCCGACCCCGACGGCGGTCGGCCGCGCGTCGACGCGCTGTTCGCCGTGCGCGACGACCGCGACGACGCGCTCGCCGTCGCCGCGAGCCTGCTGGGCCAGCAGGGCGTGACCCTGCGCGTGACCGCCGTCGACGACCGCAGCGCGGACGGCACCGGCGCAGCGCTCGCCGCGCTGGCCGCGCGCGAGCCGCGGCTGCGCGTCCGCACGGTGCGCGAATTGCCCGACGGGTGGCTCGGCAAGCCGCACGCTCTGCACGTCGGCACGGCCGACGTCGACGCGCCGTGGCTGCTGTTCGTCGACGGCGACACGCGCCTGTCGGCCGACGCGGTCGCGCGCGCCATCGCCGCCGCCGAGGCCACCGGCGCCGACCACGTCTGCCTGCTGCCCGCCCACCGCGACACGACGTGGCTCGGCCGCGCCTGCCTGCTGGCGTTCCACCTGACCGTGCAGCGCCGCGTCGCGCAGGCCAACGCGCGCAAGCAGCGCGGCTACCTCGGCACCGGCGCGTTCACGCTCGTGCGCGCCGCCGCGTACCGCGCCGTCGGCGGCCACGCGGCGCTGCGCTTCGAAGTGCTCGAAGACGTCATGCTAGGCGGCCTGCTGTACCACGCCGGCTTCCGCACGCGCCTGTGGCTCGCCGACGACGCGTTCTCGATCCGCTGGGGCCGCACACCGTCCGACCTCGTGCGCGTCGTGCGCAAGAACATGTTCGCGGTGCTGCGCTACCGCACGGGCCTCGCGGCGCTCGCGATCGCCGTCGCGGCCGCGCTGCCGCTCGGCGCGCTGCTGGCGCCGTTGTGGGCCGGGCCGGTCGGCTGGTGGCCGTGCGCTGCCTACCTCGCCACCGGCGTGCCCGGCGCGCTGCTGGCGCGGCGGCTGGGCTGGCAGGCGACCGCTGGCCTCGCCACGCCGGTCACGCGGCTGCTGCTGGCGTACGCGCTGTTCGTGTCGACGGCGACGACGCTGGCGCAAGGTGGCGTGGTGTGGCGTGGCACGCGCTACGCGCTCGCGGACCTGCGGCGGCAGATGGTGCGGTGAGCGTCCGCGAGCCGCGTCCCGCGCCGCCCCAGCGCCTTCCCGGGGGCTGGCAGGTCGGTGGATCCGCGGACTATCCTGCGCGCGTGGCTCCCGACGACACGCACCCGCGCGTCCGCGCCTTCATGACGCAACGCCTCGCCGCCATGACGCCGGCGGAGCGCTTCGCCATGGCGGCGGAGATGACGGACTTCGTCTGCGACCAATCGCTGGCGGCGATCGCAGCGACGATGCCGACGGCCACGCCGGAAGAGGTCAAGCTGCGCTGGTGCGAGCTGCACTACGGCAAGCCGCTGACCGACCGCCTGCGCGCCTTCCTGGCGGCGCGCGCGTCATGAGCGGCGAACGCGTCCTCGCCGCGCTCGGCCCCGTCGTGGACGCATTCGCGCGCCTCGGCGTCGACTATCACATCGGTGGTTCCGTGGCGACGTCCACCTTTGGCGAGGCGCGTTCGACGCTGGACGTCGACGTCGTCGCGCCGATCCGCGAAGAGCACGCGTCGCCGTTGGCTGCCGCGCTCCGTGGCGACTACTACGCCGACGAGGAGCTGATCCGCGACGCGGTTCGCCACCGCAGCAGCTTCAACGTCATCTACCTGCCGCAGTACTTCAAGATCGACGTCTTCGCGGGGAAGGACACGCCGTATGCGAAGGCGTCCTTTGCTCGCCACCAATCCGCCCGCCTCGTCGGTGCCGGTTCCGAACGCGAGTTCCGCTTCGCCACCCCGGAAGACGTCGTCCTGCAGAATTTGGACTGGTACCGGCAAGATGGCGAGGGCAGCGAACGCCAATGGTCGGACGTGCTCGGCGTGATTCGGGTGCAGGCGACGCGCCTGGACCGCAAGTACATGCAGGAATGGGCGACGAAGATCGGTGTCGACGATCTGCTGGCGCAGGTGTTCGCCGCGGCGGGCGCCTGACGCCCGCCCGGGCGGCTCTCGGTCCGCCCGGTCACCCGAGCCCGAAGCCCAACCGCTTCAGCTCGTCCGCCAGCGTCGTGCGCGCGGCGAGGTAACTGCTGCCTTCGCCCCACGCGACCGCGATGCGCTCGGTCCAGCCCTTGTCGAGGTTGACCGGCTTGCCGCCGTAGCCGCCGCGCTCGGCGTTGGTCCGCGCCGCCCACGCGCGGATCACCGCGTCCGTGCCGTCGAGTGCTGGGTCGATCGCGGCGTGGTCGTAGCGCTCCCAGTGCAGCACGCCCGGCAGCGGCATCCGGCCGCGCGGCACCGGGTCGTCGGTCGGCACGCCGAGCGTCATGCCGAACAGCACGAAGCACCCCGGCGGCAGGTCCAGCAGCTGCGCCAGCTCGAGCGGATGGTTGCGCGCCGCCCCGATCATGCACGCGCCGAGGCCCTCGGCTTCGGCGGCGAGCTGCAGGTTCTGGGCGAGCAACGCGGCGTCGACGACCGCCTGCAGGAACAGCTCCAGGCTCTGCGTCTGCAGGGTCGCGCCGTGCCGGCCGCACGCGGCGGCGAGCTTGCGCAGGTCGGCACAGACGGCGGCGAACACCGGCGCCTGCACGATGTGCGCTTGGCCGCTGCACAGGCGCGCGCACGCGCCCTTGCGTTCGGCGTCCTGCACCAGCACGACGCTGTAGGCCTGGATCCAACTCGACGTCGACGCGTGGCGCGCGGCGTCGACGAGCCGTTCGAGCTGCGCCTTCGGCACCGGCGTCGGCGCGTACGCGCGGCGGCTGCGGTGCGCGAACATCTGCGCCACCGTCGGCAGCGACCCGCCGTGCAGCGCGCAGACGGCGGCGCGGTGGTCTTCGGGCCGGTCGAGGTCGGCGAGCACCCACGGATTGGCGCTCGGCAGCGCGCGCACGCGCGCCGGCTCGCGCCGCACGAGGTCGCGCAGCAGAGCACCGTCATTCCGGATCTCGGCGAACACCACGCGCGCGAACGCGACCGGATGGCCCGGCTTGCCGCGGAACAGCGGCAGCGCCACGCCTGCCCCCTGCTGCACGGCGGCTGTGCAGGCGAGCACGGTGTCGGCGGCGACGAGCGCGTGGTCGACGGGGAACACCACCACCACGCCCGCGTCGGCCGGCAGCGCGCGCTCGGCCGCGCGCAAGCTGTCGGCCATCTCGCCGCCTGCCGGCACGACGACGACCTGCGCGCCGAGCCCTGCGGGCAGCGCCTCGGCGCCGTCGCGCCGCACGACCAGCACGTCGGCTATGCCGGCGTCGCGGCAGCTCTGCACCACGCGCGCGATCGCGGTCGCGCCACCGAGGTCGAGCAGCGCCTTGTCAGCTCCCATGCGCACGCCGCGTCCGGCCGCCGGCACGATCGCGACGGGGCGCGGCGTCATCGCGTCACTTCCCGCGGATCTCGCTGAGCGTCAGCAGGCAGTCGGTCTTCCACTCCTTGCGGAAGGCGTCGGCGTCCGGGTCCTCGCGGTCCGCGATCGCCATGACGACGACCGGCACGGCGCCGGCGGCGAGCACGGCGTCGATCGCCTTCTTCGCCGAGCCGCCGGTGGTCACCGTGTCCTCGAGGATCGCGACCTTCTCGCCCTTGTCGAGGTCGCCCTCGATCAGGCTGGCGGTGCCGTGGCCCTTGGCTTCCTTGCGCACGAGGAAGGCCTTGAGGTTCTGGCCGGTCTCGAAGCTCAGCGCCGCGACCGCGCTGGCGAGTGGATCGGCGCCGATCGTCAGGCCGCCGACGGCGGTGATGCCCGGATAACCCTTCAGCTTCTCCAGCAGCAGCTTGGCGATCAGCCACAGCCCTTCGGGGTGCAGGCTGACCTTCTTGCCGTTGATGTAGAACGTCGAGCGCTTGCCCGACGCGAGCACGATGTCGATGCCGTCCTTGTAGGCGCGTTCGCGGACGAGCTGGAGGAGGCGGTTCTTGCCCGCCTTGGGGTCGAAGGGCTTGGTCACGGGGCGACCAGCATTGCCGCGGGGGAAACGCTTTTCCACCCGCGGCGGCGCGCCCGCTTCGCCGCGGCCACGCGGCCCGCGCGCCTACTTGGCCGGCGCGGCGTTCTTCTTGGCGGCGAGGTTCTCGTACAGCCAGACGAACGACTTGCGCTGGCGCGGCGGCACCAGCGTGTCGAGTTCCTTCTGGGCCGCGCTGCGGTCCTTGCCGATCGCGTGGAAGTCCGACTGCCGCGCCTTGTAGCGCTCGCTGTAGAGGCGGTCGCGCGCCTCGCCGGCAGCGTCGCCGAGGCCATCGTTGACCTCCTTCAGCACCGCCTGGAAGCGGGCGTCGCAGTCCTTCAGCGCCGCCTGCAGCGCCGTCGCGCGCTCCTGCTGTGCTGCGTCGAGCGGCTTCGGGTTGGCGCGCCAGTGCGAGTAGGCGCCGACCAGCAGGTCGAGGTCGCCGTCGCCGTCGACGTCGCCGAAGTCCATGTACAGGCCGGCGTCGGGCCGCGCCGGCGCGTCGCCGACGTGGTCCTGCTTGCTGCGCGCGACCAGCTCGATCGGCGCGCCCCACGCGGCGGCCTTGCCGTCGCCGACGTTGGGCCACACCCACACGCCGCCGCCGTCGCCGTCGCCGAACGAGCCGCCCATGCTGCCGCAGGCGAAGTCCTGCTTGCCGTCGCCGTTCCAGTCGACGAGCCGCATGGTCGCGACCGTGCCCGGCACGTCGATCGGCTCGCCCGCCGCGGTCACCGGTTGGTTGACGAGGTCGAACGCCGGCTTGCCCGGCGCGCCGTCGTTGCGCCGCCAGAACACGCGGCCGCTCTTGTGGTCGCCGAGCAGCAGGTCGAGGTCGCCGTCGCCGTCCACGTCGAACGCGAGCGTCGACGTCGCGTGCGCTTCGCCCTCATGGCCCGGCGCGTCGCAGGCGTGCGTCTTGTCCCACTTCTTGGTGTCGAAGTTCCAGAAGTTGTTGAGCACGATCCGCTTGCCGTCGCGGTCGAGGATCTGCTCCGGCTTCTGCCAGCCCTTCGCGCTGCCGCGGCTGAGGTGCGGCGAGCCGTCGAAGATGCCGGCGACGACGTCGAGCCGGCCATCCGCGTCGAAGTCCACGAACTGTGGACTCATGCCGATGCATCACCAGTTGTCGAAGTCGAGTTGCTTGCCGTCGGCGGCGAGCACCTTGGCCTCGGGGCCGTAGGCCGGCGCGCCTGCGGCGGCGTTCGCGCGCGGCGCGACGGTCAGCACGCCGACCAGGTCGCCGACGACGACGTCGACGCGGCCGGCGCCGTCGAGGTCGTGCAGCACCGGCGACGGGTACATGCGGTTCTCGCCGAGGAACGTGTCGCCTGCTTTCAGGCGCACCGGCGGCGCGAACTGCGGAGCCTGCGCGACGGCAGTCGCCACGACGCAGGCGAGAAGGGGCAGGACGGGGCAGCGCATGGACGGCCGAGGATACCGTCGGACGCGGGTCGCCCGGCAAACGGGTCGGCCGCGCCAGGGCGGCTGGCCGCCGTCGCATGGCCTGGATCGGCGCGCCAGATGCCATGGCCGGCATGGCGCTTCGCTGCACCGCGCGCTCGCCCGGCGGTTCGCGTCCGCGACTGGCCGCGGCTACCATGCGCGCCTCACACCGGCCCCCGAGCTTCGTGTCGCAACCCGCCCCGCAACCAACCCCGCGCCCGTCGCCCGCCGTCACCGGCCCGCGCTCCTTCCGCGAGCCGCTCGTCGACGCCGCCGACTTCGCCGCCGCCGAGGCGCTGGTGCGCTCGGGCATCGACAGCGCGCGCATCGTCGTGGCGCAGGGCCAGGACCCGCTGCGCGCGCGCGCGGCGGCGACCGCGGGCTGTGCCGCCGGCGACGGGCCGACGCCGGCGAGCCCGCACGTGCCGCCGTGGCGCACACTGGTCGTGATCCCGACCTACAACGAGAAGGACAACCTCGCCGCGATCGTGCGCGCGATCTGGCTGTACCTCGACTGCGACATCCTCGTGGTCGACGACGGCAGTCCCGACGGCACCGGCGCGATCGCCGACCGCCTCGCCGCCGCCGACGGCCGCCTGCACGTGCTGCACCGCACCGGCAAGCAGGGGCTCGGCACCGCCTACCTCGCCGGCTTCCGCTTCGCCTTCGAGCGCGGCTACGAGCGCGTCTGCGAGATGGACGCCGACTTCAGCCACGCGCCGTGGGACCTGCCGCGGCTGGTGTTCGCCTCGGGCGACGCCGAGCTCGTGATCGGCAGCCGCTACGTCAAGGGCGGCTGCACCGTCGGCTGGGACTGGAAGCGCCGCATGCTCTCGCGCGGCGCCAACCTCTACACGCGCTGCGTGCTCGGCAGCGGCATCCGCGACAACACCGCCGGCTTCCGGGTGTTCCACGCCGACGCGCTGAAGCTCCTCGACCTCGGCGCCGTCGCCGCGCAGGGCTACGCCTTCCAGATCGAGATGGCGTTCCGCATCGTGCGCGCCGGCTACCGCGTGAAGGAGCTGCCGATCCACTTCGTCGACCGCTTCGTCGGCAAGTCGAAGATGGACGGCAAGATCGCGCGCGAGGCGCTGCTGCTGGTGCCGAAGCTGCGCGGCCGCGTACCGAAGCGGCGCGCGCGCTGAGGGCGACGGGCGCCGCGGCCGCGCGCGACGGCGCGGCCGCTGCGATCAGGCCTTGCTGGCCTCCAGGCGGTCCTGCTCGATGTCGTTCAGCATGCGCTCGGTGATGTCGCCGGTCGGGTACTTGCCCTCGAAGCACGCCTTGCAGAACTGCAGGTCCTTGTTGCCGGCCGTGCGCACCGCGTCCTCCATCTGCTCGATGGTCTGGTACAGCACGAAGTCGGCGCCGAGCTCCTTGGCGATCGCGGCCTCGTCGCGGCCGCGCGCGATGAACTCGCGCTTGGTCGACATGTCGATGCCGTACAGGCAGGGGAACAGCAGCTTCGGCGAGTACGACGCGAGGTAGATCTTCTTGGCGCCCATCTGGCGCGCGATCTTGACGATCTGCCGGCTCGTGTTGCCGCGCACGATCGAGTCGTCGAGGATGACGACGTTCTTGCCCTCGAACTCGGCGCGGATCGGGTTGAGCTTGGCGCGGATCGTCGCCTGCCGCGCCTTGTCGTTCGGCATGATGAACGTGCGGCCGACGTAGCGGTTCTTGACGAAGCCCTCGCGGCACGGGACGCCGATCACCTCGGCCATCGTCTGGCCGGCGGTGCGCGCCGACTCCGGCACCGGGATGACGACGTCGGCCTGCAGGCCGGTCTGCAGGAACGCGCGGCCCAGGCGCCGGCCGAGCTCCATGCGCGCCTCGTACACCGACGTGCCGTCGAGGAACGTGTCCGGCCGCGCGAAGTAGACGTACTCGAAGATGCACGGGCGGTGCGGCTTGTCGGCCACCTGGCGGAAGTGCGGCACGCGGTCCTTGCCGATCCACACCATCTCGCCCGCCTTGAGGTCGCGGACCACCTCGTAGCCGGCGACGTCGAGGACGACCGACTCGCTGGCGGCGGCGTACCACGTGCCCTCCGGCGTGACCTTCTTGCCGAAGATGCACGGCTTGATGCCGAACGGGTCGCGGAAGGCGTACATGCCCTCGCTGGTGATGCCGCACACCGAGTACGCGCCCTTGACCCGGTCGAAGACCTCCTTCACGGCGACCTGCACGTCGTCGACCGTGATCGGGTCGGCGGCGCGGCGCATCAGCGCGTCGGCGAACACGTACAGCACGACCTCGAGGTCGCAGCTGCTGGCGAGGTGGATGTTGCGCTGCTGGAAGTACGTGCCCTTCAGTTCGTGGAAGTTGGTGACGTTGCCGTTGTGCGCCATCGCCGTGCCGACCGGGTAGTCGAGCCAGAACGGCTGGACGTCGCCGTCCTCGCCGAGGCCGACCGTCGGGTAGCGCACGTGGGCGACGGCGAGGTGGCCGCGCAGGCGGCTGAAGTGCTTGGTCTCGAAGACCTCGCGGACGAGGCCGAGGCCCTTCTTGGCGTGGAACTTGTCCTTGAACGTCACCGCACCGGCGGCGTCCTGGCCGCGGTGCTGGATCGCGAGCAGTCCCGCGAGTGCGTCATGGATGGCGTCGGAACCGTCGGGACCAAGGATCGAGATGAAGCCGCACATGGGGGCGCGCGAGCTTACCATCCGCGGCGCGATGGCGAACCTGTGCAACGTCGACGGACGCATCACCCCCGAGGCCGACGCGCGCGTGCCCGTGCTCGACCGCGGTTTCCTCTTCGGCGACTCGATCTACGAGGTCGTGCGCACGGTCGGCGCGGAGCCGTTCGGCTGGCCGGAGCACTGGCAGCGGCTGGTCGCCTCGGCGGCCGCGATCCGGCTGCGGCTCGACCTCGACGAGGCCGCGATCGCCCGCCGGATCGCCGCGACGCTGGCCGCCTCGGGCCCCGGCGACCGCTACGTGCGCGTCGTCGTCAGCCGTGGCGCCGGCTCGGCGCCCAACATCGACCTCGCGACCGCGACCGGCGCGCCGTGTTGGGTCGTCATGGTGCGCGAGCTCGCGGCGATGTCCGGGGCGCCCTCCCGCCTCGCCGTCATCGATCGCCTGCGCAACGACCGCCGCGCGCTCGACCCGGCGGCCAAGAGCGGCAACTACCTGAACAACGTCCTCGGCCTGGCCGAAGCCAAGGACCTCGGCGCGACGGACTGCCTGATGTGCAACGCCCAGGGCTTCGTCACCGAGGCGTCGACGTCGAACGTGTTCGCGCGCATCGACGGCGTCTGGCTCACGCCGCGGCTCGACGACGGCATCCTCGCCGGCGTCACGCGCGCGCACCTGCTGTCGTGGCTGCCGGACGTCGGCGAGAAGGTCGCCGAGGCGCACCTGACGCCGGCGGACCTGCGGCGCGCCGACGAGGTCTTCCTGTCGAGCACGCTGCGCGACCTCGCGCCGGTGACGCACGTCGACGGTCGGCCGCTGTGCGGCGGCGAAACGGGTCCGGCGGTGCAGCGCCTGCTGCCCGCCTACCGCGCGTGGTACGCCGAACGGCTGCGCACGCGCTATGCGCCGCAATGGCGCCGACTCGTCAGCGACGGTTGAGCGCCCGCGAATCGCGGGCGTCGACCGCTCACGCCAGGACGTCGGCGAGGATCGCCTGGATCTTGCTCAGCGCGGCGTGGTAGCGCGCCTTGGCCTGCTCGCTGCCCTTGACGGCGGCGACGATGCCTTCGAGCGTGCCGTCGAACGCCGGCGCCGGCAGCGGGTTCTTCCGCGGACGGCCGGGGCCGCGCTTGACCGGCGCGAGCAGCGCGGGAGCCGCCGCCGCCGGAGCCGCCGGAGCCGCCGCCTTCGCCGCCTTCGCCTTGGCGGCCTTGGCCGCCTTGCCCTGGCCGCGCGGCGCGGCCTTGACGATGCCGAGCAGCGCCTGGGCGCGGCCGAACATGATCGGATAGATCTTCAGCTTCTTCTTGGCGGCGGCCTCGGCGATGTCCTTGTAGGCCGCGGAACGATCGGACTTGAGGGAATCGACGATGAACTCCATCGCCGGATTGGACTTGCTGGCTGCCATGGGTGCGTGTGTGGGTTGAAACAGCGGAACGTGGGAATCACGGGCGTCGCCGCCCAATGAAGGCGAACATAGTGCCCGCAACACCCCCACACGCAAGGACTGATTGACGAATATGGCGGGTGGCCGAAGTTCACCTGCCGGCGGTCGGGCGCGCGACGGTCCAGGACTCGCCCGGCCCGAGCAGCACGGACCTGGCCGGCAGCAACGCCCGCTGCAGCAGATGCAGGTCGGCGAGGGTGATGCGCCGGCGTTCCGGGTGATTCGGGGGCAGGAACGAATCGTCGATCAGCACGATGCCGGGTCGGGTCTTCTGCACCACCGCCAGCAGTTCCGGCGCATACGGGCAGACGATGGCGACGTCGACCGGCTCGTCGCCGACCTGCGCGGCAGTGAGATTGGGCGCGACGACCAGCAGCCGCGGCCCGCCGAGCACGTCGATGCGGTAGCTGCAGCTCCACGCCACCTGATTGTCCTTCGGCGGATCGCCGAGCGCCTGGATGCGGGCGCCGCTGGTGCTCGGGATCTCGCCGCCGGGCTCGACCAGGGGCATGGTCTCCATCGGCACGATCGGCAGATGGAAGGCGATGTGGGTCAGGACCGTGCGCGGCGGCTCGTTGAGGTACATGCGCACCAGCAACTGGTCGTTGCGGCGCGTCATGTCGAGCGGCTGCGTCAGCACGCAGAACTCGATGCCGCCCCACAGGAACTCCGGCACGTCCGACCCGGCCGGGTCGATCGCGAAGTTGCGTTTGGCCGAACGCACGAGCCAGCCGCCCATCGGCAGGCGGAACAACCGCGCCGCGCCGTCCGGAACCGCCTCCTCGGCCGCCTTGGACAGGGCCTCCAGGCGATTGCGCCACAACCACGGCACGCCGCGGGCGTGCAGGCCGCCGACTTCGCGGCTCATGCGGCGATTGACGCGCTGGCAGAGCTCCAGGAAGTCGACGCGCGGCATGCGTTCGCAGGCGGCGTCGAGCTCCCGCAGCAGCGCGAGCCGGCGCTCGCCGCCGACCGCCGCGGCCGGCTCGACGCCGTCGACCGGGGCGACCTGGAGGCCGTCGCCGAAGGCGACCGGCGGGTTGGCCGGCAGGTCGCGGAGCCATTGGCGCCATTGCTGTTCGCCCGCCGGCGGCGCGTCCTTGACGCCCGGCTTGGGCGGGAACTCCGGCACCAGACCGCGCATCGGCGCGTCGTCAGCCAGCAGCATCATGCTGCCGAGCAGGCCGGGATCGACGACGGGGCTGATCCCGAAGGTCAGGCCGATGCGCGTCTGCGGCATCGGATCGGTGCCTTCGTCGAAGTCGTTGACGACCAATTGCAGGTCGAGGACGCGGCCGGCCGCCGCCGTCTCGCCGGCCGGCAGGATCTCGCGCCACGGAATGCGCGCCTCGTAGGTCGTGATGCCGCGCTCCTTGTCGTGGACCGCGACGCTGCGCGCAGTGTCGGTGTCGAGCACGCGCGACGTGCCGGCGAGCCGATCCCATTGCACGACCTGCCGGCCGGCTTCGTCGGCGAGCCAGAAGTCGCGGTCGTCGCGGCGGCCGGGATCGTCGCCGGCGCCGCGCGTGTCGCGCCGCGGATCGATGGTCAGCAGCACGTTGTCACAGACCGGGATCTCGATCACGCGCAGCGAGCGGCTGTCGAGGCCGCGATGCCACTCGTCCTTGACGACGACGCCGACGAAGAGCGCGTCCGGATCCCACAGCAGGAACGCCTGGGCGCTCAGGTCGTTGGGGCCGTTCCACGCCTTGTTGGCGGTGCCGGACAACTGGCGGCGATCGTCGAGCCGGATCACCGGCAGTTCCGGCCAGTCGACGAGGGAACCGTCAATGGCGATGCGGCGTTCGCCGCGCGGCAGCACCAGCGCCTGGGGCAGCAGCATCGGCGAGGGGCGCGGCTCGGGCGGGTTGCCGCCGGGCGGGCCTTGGGCAGCGATCGCTGCCGCGGCGGCCGCGGCCGTCATGACGCATCGGAACGACACAGGATCCTCCGGATCATCAGGTAATTGGCGATCGCGCCGGCTGTCGCCGTGGCGAGCAGGCCGCAGCCCGCTTCGACCATGAGACAGAACGCCGCGGCGTGGGCCAAGCCCGGCAGCAGCCAGGCCCAGCCGATCACTGCGCTATTCACGCCGGCCGCCGCGGCAACCGCCGCGGGCAGGCCGAACCAGTCCGGCAGCGCCAGGCGGAACAGCAGTTCCTCGGCGGCGGCGCCGCAGGCGACGAAGGCGGCGATCGCGGCGTCGCTGCGGCCGGCGAACATGCGGCGCAGTTCCGCCTCGACGACGGCGAGCCGCGGCAGGAACCGGCGCAGGACCGGCAGCAGCCACGCCAGCGCGAGGCCGATGGCGAGCCCGAGCCCGGCTGCGACGAACGGTCCGCGCTCGCCGACGGCGCGCAGCGGCAGGACGTCGAGGCGGTCGCGCCACGCCAGCGACGCGAGCGCGAACCCGGCGATCAGCGCGTTGACGACGCAGCCGCCGGCGAGCCCCGCCGGCGGGCCGTCCTCGGCCTCGGCGCCGCTCACGGCCCGACCCAGCGCGCGCGCGGCCACGGTCCGAGCACGGCGCGCGGCGTGCCGACGAAGCTGGCGGCGGCGACCGGCCCGAAGTGCCGGCTGTCGTGGCTGTCGAAGGCGCTGTCGCCGAGCAGGAACCAGTTCCCGGCCGGCACGTGCCGCGGCCAGCCGCCGGATCGGCCCGGCATGCCGAGGATGGGCTCGCGCCAATAGTGCACGTCGCGGAACACCTCGACGCACGTCGCCCGCAAACGCGCGTCGGCGCCGGCGACGCCGACCCACGCGAGCGAGCGCAGCGTCGCGAGCGCCGCGCCGGCGGCGGGATTCCACCGCGGGTCGCGCGGCACCACGAGCATCGCGGCGCGGCGGCCATCGGCGATCAGGAAGAAGCAGTCGTCGAGCAGGCCGAACTCGACGAGGCCGCGCGGCATCGCGAGATCGAACTCCTGCACGAGCTCGCCGTCGCGCCACAACTCCACGGCGGCTGCCGTCGGCGGGCCGATGGCGCCGGGCTTCGGCCGCACGCACCACGTCAGCGCCTCGTGCCGCGTCTCGACCGTCAGCAGCAGATCGCCCTGCAGCGCCGCGAACGCGACCGCCATGCCGACGTCGGCGACCGCGACGTCGGCGCCGACGCGGCTGCGCTCGCCGTCGCTGGCGATGCAGCTGGCGTCGACGGCCCGCGCGGTGCCGATGCAGCCGTCGGGCAGCGGCGAACCGTCGCGCTGGCGCCGCGCCGCGCGCGCCTCGCGGCGCAACTGCGCCTGCGCGGTCGCGACCGGACCCAGCGAGGCCACGGCGAGGTCGCCGTCGGCCGCGCGCAGGTCGAGGCCGGCGCGCGCCGCCGGCGAACCGGGGACCGCGGCCCAGGTCGCGCGCATGCCGCGCGCCGCCAGCGGGTCCTTCTGTTCGCGCTGCAGGCGCTGCGCGTCGGGGCCGAGCCAGAGGTCGCCTTGCCGCACGTCGAGCCAGCAGGCGTCGGGATCGTCGCCGCGCGCGGCGATGCGTTTGACCATCAGCTGGCCCGGCTCGGACGGGTGCGCGACGACGACGAGGTCGTGGCGGCGGCAGCCGGCGGCGGCGGCGAGCTTGTCGACGTAGACGACGTCGCCGGCGACCGGGTCGCCGTGCAGCACGGGCTCCATGCTGCCGGTGGGCACGAGGTAGCGGTCGCCGACGCGCAACCGCAGCGCCTGCACCGTCGCCACCGCTGCGAACGCGACGAACAGGGCGTCGCGGGCGAGCGCGGCGAGCGGTTGCGGCGGCGGTTGCAGGTCGCGGTTCATGCGGCACCGAAACAGAAGCGGTCGTGCAGCAAGGTAACCGCGCGGCGCACGCTCGCCGCGGGCACGGCGAACGCCACCGCTTCGCCGGTCGGCAGGGAATCCGCGGCCAAGACCGGCACGTCGCCGCCCGCGAGGGTCCGCGCGGCGTCGGCGACGACGGCGCCGGCAAGCGCCGCCGGCGCGCCGACGAGGCCGACGAGCGCGCCACCGCGCGCGGCCGCCGTCGCGCGCAAGTCGGCGAAGCCCGCCGCGGCCGCCGGCGGATCGCCGGGTTCGTCGTGGCCGATCGCGACGACGCCCGGCGGCGCCGGCGCGTCCGCGGCGATGCGGGTGCCGGCGGCGCGTGATGCGGCGACGTCGCGCACGGTGATGGGCACGCCGGCGGTCGCCGCGCGCGCGAGCGCCTCGGGGTGGACGATGCGACTGCCGCACGCCGCCAGCGCCAGCGCGAGCGCCGGCGGCAAGGCGGCGAGGCAGCGCGCCTGCGGCACGATGCGCGGATCGGCGGCGCAGACGCCGGCGACGTCCTTCCAGACCTGCAGTTCCTCGGCGCCGAGCGCCACCGCGAACAGCGCCGCCGTCACGTCGCTGCCGTTGCGGCCGAGGGTGGTGACGCAGCCGCGGGCGTCGCGGCCGACGAAGCCCTCGACCACCGGCACACCGTCGGTGGCCGCGACCGCGGCGCGCATGCGCGCGGCATCCGGGCGCGGCGAGGCGGCGCCGAAGCGAACGTCTTTGACGATCCCCGCAGCGCCGCCGTCCAACGCCGTAGCCGGCGTGCCGGCCGCAGCGAGGGCGGCGGCGACGAGGCGGGCGCTGGCGCGTTCGCCGTGGGCGACGAACTCGTCGCGCAGGCGCGGTGCGACCGCGCCGACGAGGCGCAGGCCGCGCGCGAGCTCGGCGAGGCCGGCGAAGGCGTCGTCGACCCCCGCCGGCGGCAGGCCGAGGTCGCCGGCGACGGCGCGATGGCGCGCCACCAGCGCGGCGACCGCCTGCTCGCCGGCGCCGGCCGCCGCCGCATCGGCGGCCGCCAGCAGCGCGTCGGTCGCGCCGGCGAGCGCCGAGACGACGACCACCGGCGCGCGCGCCCGTTCAGCCTGCACCAGCGCGACGACGCGGCGGATGCCGGCGGCGTCGGCGACGGCCGCGCCGCCGAACTTCATGACGATCACGCCGCGATCATGCAGCAGCGCCGCCGCGGTCGGAAGACGCCGCCGACGGCATCTGCGCCGCCGCTCCGATGTGGCATAGTCTCCGCCCCATGACCCGCATCGCGGACCTGATCCACGACTGGAACCTGACCGGCGGCGCGTTCCGCCCGACCCGCCCGTTGCAGTTCGACGACGAGACGCTGCGCGACGGCCTGCAGTCGCCCGCCGTCAGCGACCCGTCGCTGGCGCAGAAGATCGACCTGATCGAGCGCATGGACCGGCTCGGCATCCACACCGCCAACCTCGGCCTGCCGGGCGCCGGCGGCCGGCCGCGCGAGGACATCCTCAAGCTGGCCCAGCACATCGCCAAGAACCGCCTGCGCATCGGCGCCAACGTCGCCTGCCGCACGGTCGTCAGCGACATCGAGCCGGTCGTCGAGATGACGCAGAAGGCGGGCATCCCGATCGAGGTCTGCGCCTTCATCGGCAGCAGCTACATCCGCCAGTACGCCGAGGACTGGACGCTCGAACGCATGCTGCAGAACACGCGCGAAGCGCTGACGTTCGCGCAGAAGCACCAGTTGCCGGTGATGTACGTCACCGAGGACACGACGCGCGCGCGGCCGGAGACGATCAAGGCGCTGTACAGCACGGCGATCGAGCTCGGCGCGCGGCGGCTGTGCGTCTGCGACACCGTCGGCCACGCCACGCCGCAAGGCACGCGCGCGGTGGTGCGCTTCGTGCGCGAACTCGCCGACCAGCACGACAAGACGCTGGGCGTCGACTGGCACGGCCACCGCGACCGCGACCTCGGCATCGCCAACTGCCTCGCCGCGATCGAAGCCGGCGCCGACCGCGTGCACGGCTCCGCGCTCGGCGTCGGCGAGCGCGCCGGCAACGCGCCGATGGACCTGCTGCTGGTCAACTGCCGCCTGCACGGGTGGATCGACAACGACCTGTCGACGCTGCCGCAGTACGTCGCCGCCGCCGCCAAGGCGCTGGAGGTCGACGTCCCGCACAACTACCCGGTGCTCGGCAAGGACGCCTTCGAGACCGGCACCGGCGTGCACGCCGCGGCCGTCATCAAGGCGTTCAAGAAGGGCGACGTCGAACTGGCCGACGCGGTCTACTCGGGCGTGCCCGCCGGCATGGTCGGCCTGCAGCAGGTGATCGCCGTCGGCCCGATGGCCGGCAAGTCGAACGCGGCGTTCGTCCTCGAACGTCTCGGTATCGAACCGACCGACGAACGGGTCCAGCGCGTCCTTGCCGCCGGCAAGTCGAGCAAGCGGATGCTGACCGACGACGAAGTGCGCCGCGCCGCGGCGACCTGACGGCGATGTGCCGTCAAGATCGGCTCGCCATCGAGCCGATCCGGGTCCGGGAACACCACATGGATCCGGTCTTGGACATGAGCGTCGTCGAGGAGCTGCTGGCGATCGCCGACGACGGCGATCCGGAGCTGATCCTGGACCTGATCCAGATGTTCCTCGACGACGGGCCGAGCAAGGTCCAGGCGGTGGTCGAGGGCGTCCAGTCCGGCAACTTCGATCGCGCCGAACGCGCCGCCCACTCGCTCAAGGGCAGCTCGGGCAACCTCGGCGCGGTCGTGCTGTCGGAGATCTGCGAGAAGTTGCAGGTGGCGACGCGCCACCACCGCCAGGACGACGCGCGGCAACTGGTGCCCGCCCTGCAGACCAACTACGAAGCGGCCGAGGCCGCGCTGCGCAAGCTGCAGGCCGAGTACCAGGCCTGAGCCGGGCCACCGGGCCGACCGGGCAGGCCGTCAGGCGGTCGCGTCGAAGGCCTTGGCGGCGGCCTTCTTGCCCTGCTTGCCGCGCGGCGGCAGGGTGACCGGCTTGGCCGCCTGCGGCCCCGGCTCCTCGGCGGCGTGGATGTTGATCATCGCCATCGGCGGCTCCGCCGGCTCCCAGTCCGCCGCCTTGCCGCGGTAGATGCAGCGGTGGCACTTGTGGAAGAAGGTGCGCTGCCGGGCCATGCAGACGTCCGAGTCGATGCGGTGCGTGATCAGCGGGGTCGCGGAACCATCGACGGACGGGCAGTTGCGCATGGGTCTCGGGGTCGCTGGTTGGGCGGAAGCCGGCGGTCGGGGGCGCGGAAGCGTAGGCCGCTGGCGCGCCGCCGGTCAACGACCCGATGCCCGCCGATGCCGCAGAAAGACATCCCGGCAGGCGGCGACCGCGGCCGGTGCGGCGTGGCTGTGGCGCGCCAGTTCGAAGCACACAGGTCCTTCGTAACCGACTTCCTGCAAGGCGTTTAAGCAACCATCGAAGTCGACGTCGCCGGCGCCGGGCAGCAGGTGTTCGTGCACGCCGCGGCGCATGTCTTCGAGGTGGACCTGCCGCAGGTACGGGCCGACGGCGGCGATGACCGCCGACGGCTCGCCCTCCCAGACCGCGTACAGATGGCCGAGGTCGAGGGTCAGACCGGGGGCGTCGCTGCCGAGGTCCGCCCGCAGGGCCAGCCAGTCCGCAACCGTCGCGACGGCCATGCCGGGCTCCGGCTCGAACGACGGCTCCAAGCCCTCCGCCCGGACCAACGCGCACGCCCGCCGCACCCCGTCCAGCAGGCGGTCGCGGCTGCCGGCGTCGGGGCGATGGTCGATGCCGGCCCAGAACGACAGCACCTGGGCCCCGAGGCGCGCGCCCATCGCCGCGGCGCGCTGGCAGTAGTCGAACCGGCGCTGGCGGGCAGCCGGATCCGGTGTCATCAGCGTCGGCTCGTGCTTGTGCCCGGGATCGAGCAGGAAGCGCGCGCCGGTCTCCATGACCGGCAACAGGCGCAGCTCGGCGAGCAGGCGGGCGGTGGCGTCGAGGTCGGCAGCCGTCGTCGTCGCCGGATCGAGGTGGCAGGTGTCGGGCGTGATGCCGACGGCTTCGTAGCCGTGTGCGGCCAACAGCCGCAGGCCGTCGCCGAGGCGGTGGTTCTGCAGGCCGTTGGTCTGGTAGCCCAGGCGCATCGCCGCGGTCAGCGGGTGCCGCCGCCCTTGCGGATGCGGTTCTCCAGGCCGAGCAGGTCGGTGTAGAGCTTGCCGAGGTCGGCGTACTCGCCCGTCATCGACCAGCCTTCGATCTCCGCCTCCTCCAGCCACGTCCAGTTGGCGGCGGTCTTCGCCTTGATGGCCTCGACCTTGTCGCTGGCGGCCGACTGCTTCTGCCGCGCCAGTTCGTTGTTGCCGGCGTTGCGCGCCTGCACGCCGTCGTTGCTGAGCGCCTTGGCGTAGGCGAGCAGCGTGCGCGCGTCCGCCAGCACGGCGGCCGACAGCGCTGGGGCGGGCTTGGTCGGGGCCTTGCCCGCCTTGGCGGCCGAGGCGGGCATCGGGGCCGGCGTCGGCGCGGCGGGCGCGGCGGCCGGCGGCTTGGTGGCGGCCGCGGCGGCGTTGTCGCCGTCCTTCTTGCCGCCGCCGAGCACGACGGGGAGCCCGATGACGACCAGCAGGCCGACGCCGCCGAGCAGCATGGCCGTGTTCGAGGAATTGGAACCGGACGACGACGCCGGGCGGGCGCTGCGGGCCGAACGGGACGCGGGGCGAGCTGCCATGGTGGGCGCGCCGTTCTAACCGCGCGCCGCCGACCCCGGAAGCCCGCGCGCGGCCGCGGCGGCGGCGCTGCGTCCGATTCTGCCCGGACGCTGGCGCTGGCGAACGGCCGCGCGCGCTGGCGTCAGGCGAGGCGGCGCAGCACGGCGACGTAGCCGCCGTCGTGCTGGCCGGCGGCGGGCAACGTCGTCTGCTCGGACACCAGTTCGGCGCGCAGCGCCGCCGGGTCGGCGAGCACGGCGCGCACGACCGCGCCGTTCTCCTCGCCGTCGATCGAGCACGTCGAGTACGCGACCGCGCCGCCGGGCCGGCAGGCGCGCAGCGCCTGCAGCAGCAGCGGCCGCTGCACCGCCGCCAGCTGCGCGAACGTCTCCGGCTGCAGGCGGTCGCGCACCTCGACGCGGCGGCCGAGCACACCGCTGTTCGAGCACGGCACGTCGGCGAGCACGGCATCGCAGCCGGTCGGCAGGTCACCGGCCGCGGTGGCGAGCCGCACGACGTCCTGCAGGCGCAGGCGCGCGACGTTCTCGGCGATGCGGCGTCGGCGCTCGGCGTCGACGTCGAACGCGACCACCTGCCCGCCGGGGCGCACCCGCTCGGCCAGCCGCGCGGTCTTCGCGCCCGGCGCCGCGCACAGGTCGAGCACGCGATCGCCCGGCCGGCACGGCACCGCCTCGGCGGCGCGCAGCGCGGTCGGATCCTGCCCCCGGAACGCGCCGCGGCGGAAGGCGTCGGTCGCGAACGGCGACGCGCCGCCGGACCAGCGCCACGCCAGCGGGTGGTCGGTCGGCTGCAGTTCGACGCCCGCGGCGGCGAGCTCGGCGACCAGCGCCGGCGCGTCGACGGCGGCGAGCAGGCGCAGGTAGACGTCCGCCGGCGCGCTCGCCGCCGCCGCCACCGCGCGCGCGCCTGCGAGCCCGTGCTCGGCGGCGACGCGGCGCAGCAGGAACTCCGGCAACGAGTGCACGAGTGCGAGGCGTTCGAATTCGTCGGCCGGCAGCGGCGCCGGCAGCACGCAACAGCGGTCGGGGCCGAGCGGCAGTTCGCGCAGCGGGTCGACCGCCGCGCGGTCGACGACCGCGTCGGCGACGCGCCGCAGCACGGCGTTGGCGAAGCCGCGATTGCCGCGCACCAACGCCACGGTCTCGAACACCGCCGCGTGGCGCGGCATGCCGGCGACGAACAGCAGCTGTGCTACGCCCAGGCGCAGGACGTTGCGCAGCCGCGGATCGGGCGGCAGACCGCGCTGGCAGAGCGCGGCGAGCACGAAGTCGAGCAGGCGGCGACGGCGCGCGACGACGTGCGCCAGGTCGAAGGCGAAGGCGCGGTCGCGCGGCGACAGGCCGACGTCGACGAGGCCATCGCGCAGGCGCTCGACGCGGCCGCGGTCGAGCTCCACCAGCGCGTGCAGCGCGACGGCGCGGGCGGTCGCCACGGCTCAGCGCTCCCGACGCCGGGGCCGCCCGGCGCGCGCCATGGCTTCGGCGCGCGCGCTCAACCGAAGCGCGCGTCCGGCGTGATGTGGTGGCCGCGCACGAACTCGCCGGCCGACATGTTGCGGCCGTTGTCCGGCTTGATGCGCGTGATGCGGTAGAGGCCGCGGCCGGTGCAGACGCGGATGCCTTCCTCGCCCGACGACTGCAGCGCGCCCGGGATGCCCATGCCGTAGAGGTCCTGCTCGACCGCGCCCTCCATCACGATGAAGCGGCGGTTGCCCAGGCGCGTCTGCGCGCCGGGCTTGGGCGTCATCGCCCGCACCAGCCGGTCGATCTCGACCGCCGGCAGCTTCCAGTCGATGACACCGTGCTCCTTCTCGACCTTCTTGGCGTACGTCGCCTTGGCGTGGTCCTGCGGCGCGTACTTCGCCTTGCCCTTCTCGATCAGCTCGCAGGCCTCGACCAGCGCCGCGCCGGACAGGTCGGCCAACCGCTCGCGCAGGGTGCCGGCGTTCTCCTTCTGGTCGATGCGGGTCGCCTTGGTCAGCAACACGTCGCCGGCGTCGAGCGCCTCGACGATGCGCATGATCGTCACGCCGGTCTCCTCGCGGCCGTCGCGGATCGCCCACTGGATCGGCGCCGCGCCGCGGTAGAGCGGCAACAGCGAGGCGTGCGCGTTGATCATGCCGTGCGCGGGCAGGCCGATCAGCGCCGGCTTGAGGATGACGCCGTAGCTGATGACGATGCCGAGGTCGGGCTTCAGGGCGCGCAGCGTGCCGACGAAGTCGCTGCCGTGCGGATCGTCGGGTTGCGCGCACTGCAGGCCGAGTTCCTGCGCCCCCAGCTTGACCTCGCTGTCGTAGATCTTGCGGCCGCGGCCGCGCGGCGCGTCGGGCTTGGTCACCACCATGGCCGGGGTGCGGCCGGCCTGGACGAGGGCCTTCAGCGCCGGGATGGCGAAGTCGCTGCTGCCGAAGAAGACGATGCGCAAGGTCGGGGATCTACGCTGCCGGGGGCGGGCACGGTACCGCCGCGGAACGCCAGGGCAATGGGCGGCAGCGGCGATGCGGCGGCGGCGCATTGGCGCTGCCGAGGTGCTGCAGTGGTGCGCCGCGGCGCGCGCGGCTACACCACCGCGTCGTGTCATCGCCCGCGGCCGTGCCGATCGCCGACCATCCGCGCCTCGTCGCCTACGCGCCGGCGGCCGTGCGGCGCCTGCGCGTCTTCGGCGCGCCGGTGGAAGCAGCGCTGGTGCCGGCGCGGCGGCAGCGCCTCGGCGCGGCGAGCGCCGCGCGGCCGCCGTTCGCCCGCAGTCGCGCGGCGCGCATCGTCGCCGACGAAGCGATCTGGCACGGCGACGGCATGGCGCTGACGCCCAACGCCTTTCCGTTCGCGCACGGCCAGCGCCTGCTGTGGCCGCACGCGCCGCTGCGCGAACCCGATGCGGGGCTGTGGCAGGCCGCCTTCGCCTGGGCCGACGCCGCCGGCGGCGCCGCGCTGGTCAACAACGTCGGCGCGGCGTCGTCGATCGGCCGCGCGCACGCGCACCTGTGCTCCGAACGCCTGCCGTTCCTCGCCGGCCTGCCGGAGCGGGCAGGCCCGCTCGACCTGATCGAGCTGCCGGACGGCGCGACGCTGGTCGCCAAGGACGTGCCGTTCTGCCTGCTCGGCGTGCGCGGTCCGGCGGCGGCGCGCGCGCTCGCGGTCGTGCGGCTCGCCGAGGCGCGGCTGACCGCGGCGTGGAACGTGGTGGCGCAGGACGGCGCCGCGTGGCTGCTGCCGCGCCGCAGCGAGACGCCCGCGCCGCACTTCCCGCATGCGCTCGGCGCGGCGGAGGTCTGGGGGCGCTGGTGCTACGTCGACGAGGACGCCTTCGCCTCGGCGCACGACGGCGGGCTCGAGTCCGCCCTGGTCGCCGCCGGCTGTCCGCCGCTGGCGTGAGCCGCTGGCCGCGACCGCGGCGTAGGTCCGCCATCGCCAGCCCGCTACCATGCCCCGGCTGATGGATCCCCGGATCGAACGTGCGCGCGGCATCGTCGAGTGCGAAGCCAAGGCCATCCACCAGGTCGCCGGACGCATCGGGCCGACCTTCCTGCAGGCGATCGACCGCATCCTGGCGCTGCGCGGCCGGGTCGTCACCGCCGGCATGGGCAAGGCCGGCTTCATCGCCCAGAAGGTCTCGGCGACGCTGGCGTCGACCGGCACGCCGTCGATCTTCCTGCACCCGGCCGAGGCCATCCACGGCGACCTCGGCCGCGTCGACGCCGGCGACCTGCTGCTGGCGTTCTCCAAGTCCGGCGAGACGCAGGAACTGCTCGTGATGCTGCCGCACGTCAAGAACGTCGGCGTGCCGATCGTCGCGATGACGCAGGACGCGGGCTCGACGCTCGGCCGCCACGCCGACCTCGTGCTCGAACTCGGCCGCATCGAGGAAGCCGGGCCGCACGGGCTCGCGCCCAGCGCCTCGACGACGGCGATGCTGGCGCTCGGCGACGCGCTGGCGCTGGTGGTGCAGGAAGGCCGGCGGTTCGGACCCGACGACTTCGCGCGCTTCCACCCCGGTGGCGACCTCGGCCGCCGCCTGATGAAGGTGCGCGAGCTGATGCGCACCGGCGACCGCAGCCCGGTCGTGCGCGCCGGCGCCACGGTGATGCAGGCGATCGAGGTGATGACGCGCACGCCGGGCCGCCCGGGCGCCACCAGCGTCGTCGACGCCGACGGCAAGCTGATCGGATTCTTCACCGACGGCGACCTGCGCCGCCTGATCGAACAGGGGCTCGCCGATCCGCGGCAGCGCCGCATCGACGACGCGATGACGCAGAACCCGCGCGCCATCGACCCCGACACCTTCGCGCTGGAAGCGCTGGCCATGCTGCACCAGCGCGCCATCGACCAGATGCCCGTCGTCGACGCCGCTGGCCGCCTGCTCGGCCTGCTCGACGTGCAGGACCTGCTCAACCTCAAGATCGGATGAGCCGCCGCGCCCCGACGCCCGGCCGGCCACGGCCCGAGCCCGCCGTGCTCGCCGCGATCGAGTTCCTGCTGCTCGACGTCGACGGCGTGCTGACCGATGGCCGCATCTGGTTCGACGCCGACGGCCGCGAGCAGAAGGCCTTCCACGTGCACGACGCCTCGGGGCTCGTGTACTGGCACCGCAGCGGCCTGCGCTCCGGCTTCCTGTCGGGCCGCGGCGGCGACATCGTCGAACGGCGCGCCCGCGAGCTCGGCGTGCACGAGCTGCTGCTCGACCGCCGCGACAAGGACGTCGCCTTCGCCGAGCTGCTGCAGCGCCAACGCCTCGATCCGGCGCGCGTGGCGTACGTCGGCGACGACCTGCTCGACCTGCCCGTGCTGCGGCTGGTCGGCTTCGCGGCGACGGTGCCCGAGGCGCGCGCCGAGGTCGTCGCCGCCTGCCACCACGTGACCGAACGCAGCGCCGGCTTCGGGGCGGCGCGCGACGTCGTCGAGGAGCTGCTGCGCGCTCGCGGCGCCTGGGACGCGATCCTGCAGCGGGACGGCCGGGCATGAAGAAGCTGCTGGTCTTCCTGCTGCTGCTGGCGCTCGGCTTCGGCGCGCTGGCGTGGCTGGCCGGCGGCAGCACGCCGGCGCCGCAACCGTCGCTCGGCGGCCGCGACCGCAAGCCGACCGCGCCGTCGACCGTCAACCAGGGGGTCAGCGTGCAGCAGGGCGGCGTGCCCGCGACGTTCACGCAGACCGGGCCGGTCGACATCGTGCGCTGGCGCGAGCTGCGCGAGGACGGTGGCAGGATCCGCAAGGAAGAGGCGTTCGTGCTGCGCGCCGCCGACAGCCGGCCGCTGGGCGAAGGCCGCCAGCATCTGGACGTCGTCGTCGACACCGTGTTGGACGGCGCGAAGCGGGCTGCGTCGCTGCGCGCGCGGCAGGCGTTCGTCGCGCTGCAACCGGACGGCAACGGCCGGCCGTCGGTCGACGAAGGCAAGGACCTCGACCTGCGCGACCTCGAAGTGGTCGGCGCGCCGGACGGCGAACTGGCCGGCTTCACGCTGCGTCTCGCGACGGCGACCGCGCGCATCACGGACACAGCCGTCGTGCTGACGGCCCCGGACGACGCCGAGGTGCTCGCGGAGCTCGCCGGCGAGCGGCCGCTGACGCTGCGCGGCAAGGGCCTGCGCGCCGAACTGCCGCGCGACCGCGACGGCAACGTCGCGCGCGCCGACATCACCATCCGCCGCGAGCCCGTGGTCGTCGCCGACGACGTGACGGTGCGGGCCCGCGGCGCGCTGCGTTACGTCGACGATCCGGCGACCGGCGGCGCCGAGTTGACGCTGCAGGACGAGGTCGAGCTGACGAGCGCGCGCGCGCTGGCGATCGCCGGCGCGCCGACCGACGGCGCTGCCGGCGGCGGCCTCGTCGTGCGCGCCGACCGCTTCGCCGGCCGACTCGCCCGCGCGAAGGCCGGCGAAGGCCGGCAGGCAGCGTGGCAGCGCATGGAACTGACCGGCGCGCCGGTCGTCGTGACGATGCCGGAGAGCAAGACGGCGCCGGCGGGCACGCTGCGGACGCCGCGACTGACGGCGTGGCCGAACGCGTACGGCCAACTGGCGTGGCTGACGGCGCATGGCGGCGAGAGCCGCCTGGAGCAGACGACGCCGCGCCGCGGCGACCGCCGCCGCGACGACGGCATGCTGGTGGGTGTCAGCGAGAAGCGCATCCACTTCGCCGAGCCGCATGCGGTCGCCAGCGCGCACCTGCGCAGCTTCGGCTTCCCGCGCTGGACGATGCGGCCGCTGGACCAACTGCAGGCCGTGGTCGTCGAGGGCGGCGCGACGGTGCGCAACGACCGCTCGCTCGCCACGGCCCAGGGCGGCGCCCGGCTGTACTGGCGCGATGGCTGTTCCGGCCGCGTGGTGCGCGGCCTCGGCGCCGCCCGCGTCGAACAGCGCGGCGACGACGGCCGCGACCTGATCGCCACCTGCACCGATGGCTTCACGCTGTCCGAGCGCGACGGCGTGCAGCGCGCGCAGATCGGACCCGAGGCGCCCGCCGACGGCGATCCCATGGGCGCGTGGGCGCGCAACGCCTTCACGCTGCGCCACGGCGACGCCGACGTCGCCGGCAACGGCGTCGCGGCGATCGTCCAGCGCGGCGACGCGGTCGAACTCGCGATCCAGGCGCCGGATGCGTCGGTCGCGGCGACCGTGCCGACCGAAGGCCTCGCGTTGCGCGGCGCGCACCGCGTCGACGCCCGCTTCGACGCCGGGCGTCCGGTGGCGTTCGACGCCGCCGGCTGGCCGCTGGACCTGCTGGTCGATCGCGGCGGCGAACGCATCGCCGCGGGTGCGGCGCGCCTGCTGCAGATCGGGCCGGCGTCCGTGCGGCTGCTGCCGCCCGACCCGGCGCGATCCGCCCTGTGGCGCGCGCTGCCGGCCGGGCGCGGCACGCCGACGCTGCGGCGCACGGCCACCGACAAGGACGGCGCGCGGCAGGAGCTGGCGGTCGGCGGTCCGTCGATCGACGTGCACCACGCCGGCGGTCGCGCCGTGATCGTCGACGCGCTGGCCGTCGGCGACGACCTGCCGCAGCTGCACGCGCGCCTGCAGCAACGGGCGGACGAGGAACCGACGACGTTGGCGTGCGCGGCGACCCGGCTGCGGCTGCTGCCGTTCGCGGCGCCTGCGCTCGCGCGCGAACGGCTGCTCGGCGGCGAGCACGCGCTCGGCTTCGCGATGTTCCGCGGTGCCGGCTCGACGTGGCTGCTCGCCGAAGCGGTGCGCGAGTTCACGCTCGACGATCCGCGCCAGGGCCACGTCGAGGGCCGCGGCGCGCGGCTGCTCGTCAACCAATCGGCGCGCGCGGCGGTGTTCTTCGGCGATCCGGACGCCGCCGTGGCCGCCGAGGTGACGCGCGTGCACGCCGGCCGGACGACCACGCTGCGCGGCGCGCGCGTGCGCGTCGTCGATGGCGGTGGCGGTGGCGGTGGCGACGGCGACGCGGCGCGCGACGTGCGCCACGACGCGCTCGGCGCGTTCGACGACCGCGAGACCTTCCTGCCGCCGACGCTCACGTTGCACGAACACAAGCGCACCGGTCTGCTGGCGCACATGCAGGCCGTCTGCCAGGGCGCGATCGCGGTGCGCAGCGACGCGGTCGAGTTCGGCGGTCCGGTCGCCGCCCGCGGCCTGCTGCCCGACGGCGCCCTCGACCCGCGCGGGCTGCGCCTCGACGCGCGCACGCTGCGGCTGCTGCGCGACCTGGAATCCGGCGAACTGGTCGCCGCCGAGGCCCGCGGCGTCGACGCCGGCTGGGCCGACATGGCGGCGCGCTGCGCCGCCCTCGACCTCGACCTGCGCTGGAGCAAGGTCGTCGCCGCCGATCCGGCGGACGCCGTCGTGCAATTGCGCGACGGCCGCGAACTGCGCGCGCCGCGCATCGAGGTCAACTACGCGACGCAGTCGGCGCGCATGTCGTCGGGACGCATGACCCAACGCGAACTCGCCGGCGCCGACGGCGGCTCCGCGCCGAAGGAGCCGAAGTGACGCGCGCGCGCCGGCTGCTCGCCCACGCCGCCGCGGTCGCGGCGACCGCCGCGCTCGCGCGCGGGCAGGACCCGCCGGCGAAGCCGCCGGAGTGGGTCGCCGAGAGCAACCTGACGCAGTCGCTGGTGCGCGACGACCACCGCGAATGGCACTTCTTCGGCGGCGTCCGCTTCGCCGTGCCCGGCCTCGCCCTGAGCATCCGCGGCGGCAACGCGCTCGTGCTGACCGACCTGGAGGAGTCGCCGGCGCGACCGCCGACCGCCGGCGACGACGGCCTGCGCCGCGCGCCGCCGGCGCCGCCGGCCCGCCGCCGCGTCGACGACGCGGAACTGCGCCAGCGGCTCCTGCGGGCCCTGCGCGCGGCCGGCAAGGCCTCGCGGCCGCCGCTGGTCGCCGGCGAGCAGAGCCTGCGCGACCTGCCCCGCCTGCTGTACTGCGAAGACGGCGTCGTCGTCGTGCGCGACGGCGTCGAGGCGCTGCGCTGCGACCGGCTGTGGCTGTCGCCGCTCGACGATCGCATCGTCGTCGAGAACGCCGAACTCCGCTACGTCACGCGCACGCCGCAGGGCGAAGACACGCTGATCGTGCGCGGCCCGCGGCTGGTCAAGCAGGGCGGGCGCTGGAGCGGCCGCGACGTGACGATGACCACGTGCACGGCGGGCGTGCCGCACATCGCGGTCGCCCTGGGCGAAGTGGAGATCGTCGAGCGCGACGGCGAGTTCGAGGTGCTGGCGCGCGGCCAGCGGCTGCAGCTCGGCGGCACGGGCGTGCTGCCGCTGCCCGACGCGCGCTTCTTCACCGGCAGCCAGGGCACGTTCCCGATCCGCTCGGCGCGCGCCGGCTGGTCGCAGCGCCAGGGCGCGGAGGCCGAGGTCGTGTTCGGCGTGCCGTGGAACGGCGCGGGCGGCGCCGTGCACCAATGGCTGACGGGGCGGCCGGCGAGCGAGTTCCGCGGCGACCTGGAGCTCGGCGTCGGTTGGATCGAGCAGCGCGGCGCGCCGCTCGACGCCGCGGTCGAGTACCGCGGCGGCACGGTCTACGAGGGTCGGCTCGAAGCGTTCGCGCTCGACGACCAGGGCTCCGACCTGCGCGAGATCCGCGCGACGCGCGACGGCGCGCTGATCGGCGAGGGCCAGCGCGGCCTCGTGCGCACGCAGAACCGCGTGCGCCTGGGCGAGGGCACCCACGTCGACGCGGTGGTCTTCCAGGCCAGCGACCCGGGCGTGTACTCGGAGTTCTACGGCAACCCGTACCGCAACGAGGAAGTGCCCGAGACCAGCGGCTACCTGCACCACGGCGTCGGCAACCAGCTGTTCACCGTCGGCACGCGCTTCAACCTGTCGGAGTTCAGCTACCGCGACGACCGCGCGCTGGCGCAGCGCTTCGTCGAGGAGTCGCCGGTCGCGACGTGGCAGCTGCTGGCGCAGCCGATCGCCGAGACGCCGTGGGACACGCCGATCGTGCTCGACCTGCAGACCGAGATCGGCCAGCGGCGCAGCGACTACGACGACTTCGACCAGCGCGCCGATCCGCTGCGGCTGCAGTTGCCCGACGCGACGTTCCGGCCCGCGCCGCAGCCGGGCGACGGCCGCGTGTCCGACCGCACGCTGCGGGCCGACCAGCTCGTCGAGGCGTCGGCGCCGTTCCAGCTCGCCGGGCTCAGCGTGCGGCCGTACGCGTCGTGGCGAACGACGTGGTACGACCAGACGGTCGACGATCCGACGCTGACCGGCGACGGCGGCAGCGAAGGCCGCGTCGCCGCGACCGGCGGCGTCGACGTCGGCACGCGCTTCCAGAAGTCGTGGAAGTGGCTCGACGACGGCGAGGAGAAGGGCGTGCGCCACGTCGTCGCGCCGCGCCTGCGCTGGCTCGACCGCTACCACGTCGACGACGCGCGCACGCAGTTCTACGGCTTCGACGACGTCGACACGCTGGGCGAGGAGCAACTGGTGCGCGCCGAGGTGCGCAACCTCGTGCAGACCACCGCGTCGAACGCCGACCGGCTGCAGCCGCGCGACTTCCTGTTCCTCGACCTCGCGCAGGACTTCTTCCCCGACGCCGCGCGCGACAACCAGGGCGAGCAGATCGGCCTGTTCCGCTACGACTTCCTGGTGCGGCCGCAGCTGCGCTGGGCGCCGCTGGAGACGTTCGGCTTCGCCGTCTTCGGCGACCACTCGTGGGACGACGGCATGCGCACGTTCGACGCCGAAGTGCAGGCCGGCCGCATCCTAGGCCTCGATTGGACGGCCAACTACCGCACCGACGCGGCGGTCGACGGCGCCGTCGGGCTGACGGCGAACGCGCGGCTGCTCGACCGCTGGGAGGCCTTCGCCGGCACCCAGCGCGACCTCGACGCCGACGAATGGCTGGCGTACAGCCTGGGCCTGCGGCGCGACGACCACGACTGGTCGATCCAGGCGATGGCGAGCTACAACCCGTTCGCCGACCAGATCACCTTCCGCATCGACGTCCTGCCGCGCCTGGGCAGCTTCAACTCGCCGCGCAACAGCCGCTTCCGCGCCGACGACGGCATGGCGCGCAACGACCAGACGGCGATGTCGTTCTAGGCCGCCTCGCGCCGCCGCAGCGGGCTGGTTGCATCGGCTCGCCCTCAGGCGCTCCCCGCGTTGCGGCGGCGCCCAGGAGCGCTTGAGCCGCGGCGCCCGCGCAGCGGGCGCCTCAGGCTCAAAACGACCAGCCGATCGACAGCAGCACGCGGTGGTCGCCGCGGTCCTGGCCGGTCGCCGGCGTGTTGTCGTAGTCGAACACGTGCGAGACCGAGGCCAGCATGCTGTCGGTCAGCGACGTCACGAGTTCCGACTTGGACTGCAGGTAGATGTCGTCCGAGGACTCGGTCGACGGGAACGCTTCGACGCCGTGCACGATGCGACTCGTCTTGCTGAGTTGATGCGTCAGCCTGTAGGCAGCCCGGATCGCGACGTAGTCCACCGACGGATCGGCGACGTTGGTCACCGGATTCTCCCGGTAGTTCTCGTTCAGGTACGCAAGGCCGGCTTCGGTCACGAACGTCGTCGTGCTGTCCTCGATCCACGTGTAGCCCAAGCCGGCGCCACTGGTGAAGCGCAGGTCGAGCAAGGCGAGCGTGTCGCCGAGCACCCGGGCGTTGGCGAGCGCATACCAGCGCTTGCTCAGGAAGTAGTCGTACTTGAGGCCGCCGCCGGTGCGGCGTTGCGTCAGCACCCACTCACGCGTCGTCTGGTCCTTGTCCTGGCCGTAGTCCCACGACGCGTCGAACGAGATGCGGTCGGCGTCGCTGCGCCGCGAGGCGTCGAGGGCGAGGCCGCCGGCCTTGCGTTCGGTGTTGCCCGTCGCGTACAGGCCGTTGACCTTCAGCGCGCCGGTCCACTCGGGCTCCTTCTTCTCGGGCGGGTTGATCTGGCCGAGGTCGGCGAGCGGCAGCGACGTGGTCGCACCCTCCATCTTGAGGTTGCCGCCCTCGATGCCGAGCAGGCGGCGCTGCAGCAGGTCGCCGGTCTTGGTCTCCAGCTTGACCTGCGCGGCGGTCGTCATGTCGCCGACCTTGTCGAGCGGCACGGTGACGTCGCCGAGGGCGGGCGAGTTGATGACGACCTTGCCGTCCGCCATCGACTTGATCGTGCCGGTGAGCACGTCGCCGTTGGTGAGGGTGATCTTGTCCTGGGCGACGGCGCCGGCGGCGAAGAGCGCGGCGGCGGCGAGAGAGGCTTGGATTCGCATGGGATGTGGGAGTTTGGAGGCGCGGCGGATCATGCAGACGAGCCCGTCCGCCGCCAATGCTGAAGCGACACGGATCGACTCCGGGCCCGTCGAAACCGGCGTCGGACGCATGGCCCGGCGCCACGACGGCTCACAGGCTGTCGAGGTACTTGCCCGGCTCGTAGTTGCCGAGATCCAGGATCTTGGTGCAGATGCGGTCCAGGAAGTACCGGTCGTGGGAGACGACCACCATGCAGCCGGGGAAGTCGTTGATCGCCTCCTCGAGCACGCGCAGCGTGTCGAGGTCGAGGTCGTTGGTCGGCTCGTCGAGCAGGATGACGTTGCCGCCGCGGCGCAGCATCTTGGCGAGCTGGACGCGGTTGCGCTGGCCGCCCGACAGCGAGCCGACGAGCTGCTGCTGGTCCTGGCCGGTGAAGTTGAACTTGGCGACGTAGCTGCGGCTGTTGAGCTCGAACTTGCCGAGCTTGATCAGGTCCTGGCCGTCGCTGATCTCCTGCCAGACGGTCTTGGCCGGATCGAGCGTCTCGCGCTCCTGGTCGACGTGGCAGAGGTCGACCGTGGCGCCGATCGTCACCTTGCCGCTCGTCGGCTGCAGCTTGCCGGTGATCATCTTGAGGCAGGTCGTCTTGCCGGTGCCGTTGGGGCCGACGATGCCGAGGATGTCGCCCGGCTGCATGTCGAACGACAGGTTCTCGACGACGTTGCGCTCGCCGTCGTAGCTGAAGTTCACCTTCTCGAAGCGGATGACCGTGTCGCCCAGGCGCTTGCCGGCCGGGATGTGCAGCTCGACCGTGTCGTCGCGCTCCTCGACCTCCTGTTCGATCATCTTGTCGTAGTTCTTCAGGCGCGCCTTGTTCTTGGTCGTGCGCGCCTTCGGGTTCATCCGGATCCAGTCGAGCTCGCGCTCGAGGAACTTGGCGCGCTTCTGCTCCTGCTGCTCCTGCGACTCCATGCGCTTGGCGCGCTGGATCAGGTACTGCGAGTAGTTGCCCTGGTACGGGATGCAGCGGCCGTGCCAGACCTCGAGCATCCAGCCGACGACGTTGTCGAGGAAGAAGCGGTCGTGCGTGATGACGACGACGGTGCCCTTGTAGGCCGCGAGCGTCTCCTCGAGCCACTTCACCGTCTCGACGTCGAGGTGGTTGGTCGGCTCGTCGAGCAGCAGCAGGTCGGGCTGCTCGAGCAGCGTGCGGCACAGCGCGACGCGGCGACGCTCGCCGCCGGAGCAGGCGCTGACCATCTTGTCGCCGGCCGGCAGGTGCAGCTTGGTCATCGCCGTCTCGACGTGGCGGTCGAGCTCCCACGCGTCCTTGGCCTCGATCTCGTGCTGCAGCTTCTCGAGGTCCGCCATGACCTTGTCCATCTCCTTGGCGGGCAGGTCCTCGCCGAGCTTCATGCTCAGCTCCTCGTGCTTGCGCAGCAGCATGCGAATCGGCGCGACCGCCTGCTCGACGTTGCCGCGCACGGTGAGTTCCTCCAGCAGCTTCGGCTCCTGCGGCACGTAGCCGACCGTCCTGCCCTCGGCGAGGCGCGCCGTGCCGTCGAACTCCTTGTCGACGCCGGCCATGATGCGCAGCATCGTCGACTTGCCGGCGCCGTTCTGGCCGATGACGCCGATCTTGGCGCCCTCCAGGAAGACGAGGCTGACGTCCTTCAGGACCGGCTTCTTGCCCTGGTAGCTCTTGGTGAGCCGCTCCAACGCGAAGATGGGCTTGTTGTCGCTCATGCGGGGCAAAGAGGGTAGGAGGCCGCGCCGGAGCGGTCAAAGGCCGCCTTCCGGCGCGTTGGTCCGCCTGCCGTTCCAGGGCGACCGCGCCCCCGCCCGCGCCGCTACGGCACCGTGACGCGCACGGCATCGCTCGCGGCGAGGCCGCCGCCCGCCGACGCGTCGAGGAAGCCGGCCTGGAACCAGACCTGCGCCCCCACGGGCAGGGACGCCAGCCAGTCGCAGCCGAAGACGATCTCCTGGCCGACGCCGATCAACGTCACGGTCACGTCGGGAGTCGGCACCAAAGTCGCGCCGAAGATCGGTGCGTTGAGCGTCGCCGCGCCGATCACCAGCACGCCGAGCGCGTTGGGGGCGAAGTTGCGCACCGTCGCCCGCAGCGGTTGCGCGAGGTTGATCGTGCCCGAACCGGTGATCGTCGGCTCGCCGAGCGCGCCGGCAGCGCCACCGCCGAGGTCGCACCAGACCGGCGTGCGCGTGGGCCGGAACTGGCTCACCGTCGCCGCCGTGTTGTTCAGCGACTGCGCGTTGTCGGCGGTCGCCGTGCCCATCGTGTAGCCGAGGTAGCTGACGTTGGGGCTCGACCAGCGGTTGATCCGCGTGCCCGGCGCGTACGCCATGATCGTGCGGTAGGCGTTGTCCGGCGTGCGATGGCCGTAGCTGTACGGGTACAGCGCCGCGCCGGCGTTGGCGACGTCGTGGTGGCAGGCCATGTTGTGGCCGCACTCGTGGGTGAACGTGCGGCCCGGGATGCACGTGCGCACCGTGACGCCGAACGCGCTGCCGGCGAAGCCGGTCGACAGCGACGTCATCAGATAGGCGATGCCGCAGTACGACGCGCTCGCCGGGTTGGTGATCAGGTGCATCAGGTCGCCGCCGTAGGTGTCGCGCGCGGCGAAGACCTCGTCCATGAAGCCGTCGTTGTCGGTGCGGAAGCGGCTGAGGTCGGTGTTGGTGCCGAGCTCGGCGTAGTTGGTCTCCGCCATGCGCACGAGCCGCATCTGCATGCCGACGCCCGAGTCGCGGTTGGCGAGGTTGCTCTGCTGCACGGCGCCGACGATCGCCGCCTCGATCGCCGGGACGCCGCCGGCGTTCTGGCGCGCGAGCGGCGTGTAGAAGACGACGATGTCGACGATCGGAACCGTGCAATCGGAGTTGACGCCGAAGTCGACGCCGGCGGCCGGCGCCGCCGCGACGGCATGGGTGTGGTCGGTGCCGCAGCCCATGTGCGGCGGCAGCAGCGACGGGTCGATGCGCTGCAGCACGTGAACGCCGCCGACGCCCGTCGGCGCGACGACCCACGACAGGGCGTCGATGTCGATCTGGCCCCATGTCGTGCCGTCGGCGGCGACCGCGAGCTGCACCGTCGACGTGCGGCCGGGCACGTGGCCGACGAACGTGCGGTGCCCGAGCACCCAGTCCTGGCTGGTCACCTCCCACGTCGCCTGCGCGCCGAAGAGGTCGAGCGCGAACGTCGCCAGCGGCTGCTGCACGCGCGCGGGGATGGCGGCGAGGGCGGCGGTGTCCAGGCGCACGAAGGCCGACTGCGCGACCATCGGGCTCTGCGCGCGCTCGGCGGCGTCCCACTGCACGGCGGCAGCGGGCGGACTGGCGATCGACGTCCACAGCGGCGCCGGTTGTTGCGCCGACGCGACGACGGACGCGGCCAGGGCAGCGACGAGACGGAACGGCGAAGCGGCGATCGGCATGGGCAAGTCAGGAGAACGTGCTGGCGATCCGCGCCGGGGTCAATCCCCGGTGCGGCGGACCACGGCGGGGACGCGACGCCGGCGCGGGACCGCGGCGGCGCGCCGCGCGAGCGGAGCGTCGCCGGGACGGGCTCCGCCACCGTGGCTGCCGCCGGGCTTGTCCGGCGCGTCCGCGCTCACCATCATCCGGGGCTTGGACCCGACCGCCTCGTTCCTCCAGCAGCTCGCCGCCGCCTGCGCCGACGACTCGTTCGCGCGCCTGACGCTGTCCTCGCCCGTCGATCCGGACGCCACCGTGCAGCGCATCGTCGCCCGGTTGGTCGAGATCCAGGGCGGCCGCTGCCTGTCGTTCACGCTGCGCGAAGCCAAGCGCGACACGACGCGCAACGTCGCGCTGGCCGACGCGCCGGCGTTCGTCGAGCGCGAGCTGGCGGGCTTCCGCGCCGCGATGCTGGCGACGACCGCCGCGGACTGGCAGCTGCAGTTGGGCGACGGCGGCGACAAGCTGATCCGCCACAAGCCGAGCCAGAAGGCGAAGCCGGCGCGCGCGCACGACGAGAGCAAGAAGACCTACCTCGGCGCCGACGCGATGCCGTGGCTGCAGGCGCTCGACCTCGTCGACCAGCAGGGCCGCACCAAGCCCAAGCTCGCGGACAAGAAGGCCCAGCTCGATCGCTACGTCGAGATCCTCGCCCACCTCGCGCAGGACTGCGGCTGGCAGCCGGGCCAGGACCAACCGTCGCTGCGGCTCGTCGACGTCGGCTGCGGCAAGGGCCACCTGACGTTCGCCGCGTGGCACCTCGTCGCCAACGTGCTGCGCCGGCCGGTCGAGGCGATCGGCGTCGAGGCGCGGCTCGAACTCGTCGAGCAGGCCAACGCGCGCGCCGCCGCCGTCGGCGCGCAGGGTCTGCGCTTCGTCGCCGGCGACATCGGCACGGCGCCGCTGCCGACGGTCGACGCGCTGGTCGCGCTGCACGCCTGCAACACCGCCACCGACCACGCCATCCGACGGGGCGTCGAGGCGCGCGCCAAGCTCGTCGTCGTGGCGCCGTGCTGCCACCAGGAAGTGCGGCCGCAGCTCGGCACGCCGGCCCCGCTCGGTCCCGTGCTGCGCCACGGCTTCATGGCCGAGCGCATGGCCGAATGGGTCACCGACGGGCTGCGCGCGCTGGTGCTCGAATGGGCCGGCTACAAGACCAAGGTGGTCGAGTTCGTCAGCAGCGAGCACACCGGCAAGAACGTGATGATCGCCGGCGTCCGCGACGACGCGCCGCGCAGCGAGGCGCAGGTCGCGGAGATGCGCGCGCGCATCGACGCCTTCAAGTCGTTCTTCGGCGTCGGCGCGCAGGCGCTCGACCCGCTGCTGCAGCAGGGCGCGCCGCGCTGAACGATCGCCGTCGCACGACCGCGCCGCCGGCGTCAGCGCCGGCCACCGGCGAGCCGCGCCGACTCCGGGGCCCGCCGCAGTTCGCGCATCGCCCACAGCCCCACCGCGGGGCCGAGCGCGAGCAGCGCGAAGGTCCAGCCGAAGCCGCACGCGTCGGCGAACACCGGCACGATCTGGATCGAGGCCAGCGTCAGCAGGAAGCCGCACGCCGTCTGCGTGGTGAGCTGCGTGCCGACGTATTCCGGCTCGGCGAGCTCGCTGACGCTGGCGCTGAACTGCGCCGAGTCGGCGACCACGGCGAAGCCCCAGACGCAGCAGATCGCGAGCGCGAGCAATGGCGAGACGTCGCCGACGAAGCCGACGACCAGCGCGCAACCGCCGCTGATCCACAGGCTGAGGCTCGCCGTGCGCGTGCGGCCCCAGCGATCGGCCAGCGCGCCGGCGAGCACGCTGCCGAGTCCGCCGAGCGCGATGACGCCGAACGCCGCGAGCGACGCGGCGGACGACGACCAGCCCGCCGGCACGAGCACGCGCTGCAGGAACAACGGCGTCCACGTCCACATCGCGTAGAGCTCCCACATGTGGCCGAGGTAGCCGAGGTTGGCCAGCCGCAGCGGCCGATGGCGCCAGGCCTGCGCCATCTGCCGCAGCTGGAACGGCGGCATAGGCGACGCGAACGGCCCGCGCCGCGCGGACACGAGGGCCAGCAGCGCGCCGACGACGGCGAGCGCAGCGGCGCCGAAGAGCGGCGGCCGCCAGGCGTCGGTGGCCCCAACCGCGCGCAGGAGCTGCGGCGCCGCCGACCCGACGGTCGTGGCGAGCACGACGACGCCGATGCCGAGCCCGCGGTCGCGTTGGGTCCACGAAGCGACGAGCCGCATGCCGACCGGGTAGACGAGCGCGCACGCGGCGCCGGTGACGAACCGCAGGAGCAGCAGCAAGGGCAGCGATGGCTCGCAGAGCGTCGCCGCCACGGTGGCCACCGCGCCGACGAGGCAACCGCCCGCCATCAGGACCTGCGGCGGTGTGCGGTCGGCGAGGTTCCGCAGCGCGCTGCCAACCGCGCCGACCACGAAGCCGAACTGCACCGCCATCGTCAGCCACGCGACCTGCGCGGGCGCGAGTTCGAGTTGCCGCTGCAGCGCGGGGGCCACCGCGCTGACCGAGAACCAGACGCTCATGCCGAGCAGCGTCGCGAACGCGACGCCGACGATCGTCGACCACTTGCGGGCCGCGGACACGGTCACCGGACCACCCCCGCGGCACGCGCTCCAGGCGCGAAGGCGGCACGGCCCTGGTCGCACTGCGCGCGCAGGTCGGCGAGCGTCGCGGCGTGCGCGGGATCCGTGGCGAGGTCGCGCGTCTGGTCGAAGTCGGCGACGTGGTCGTACAGCTCCTCCACCACCGGCGCGCGGTCGATCCAACGCAGGTAGGTGAAGCGCTCGGTGCGCAGGCCTTCGCTGCGCGGGATGCGCGCGTGCACGAAGCGATGCTCGTAGAAGAACGATCGCCGCCAGCCGGACGGCTGCTCGCCGGCCAGCAGCGGCCGCAGGCTCACGCCCTGATGACGCGGCGCCGCGGGCACGCCGGCGAGGTCGAGCAGCGTCGGCGCGAGGTCGACGTTGAGCGCCATCGCCGCGCAGCGCATGCCGCGGCGCGCGCTCGGGGCGCGCGGATCGACGACCAGCAGCGGCACGCGGATCGACGGCTCGTAGGCGTACCACTTGTCGGCGAAGCCGCGCTCGCCGAGGAAGCAGCCGTTGTCGGAGGTGAACACGACCACCGTGTCGGCGGCCATGCCGCGCTGGCGAAGCGCTGCGCGCAGGCGGCCGACGTTGGCGTCGACGGCGGCGATCAGCCGGTGGTAGCCGCGCACCATGCGCTGGTACTTCTGCGGCTCGTCGAAGCGCCAGCCGAAGCGGACGCGACTCTCCGACGTGCGCAGGAACTCCGGCAGCGCTTGGAAGAACGCCGGGTCCATCGTCGCCGCCGGCGCGAAGTCGACGCCTTCGTAGAGTTGGTCGAACGCGCTCGGCCAGATGTACTGGCGCGGATCGCCGTCTTCGGCGTGCGGCTCGTGGAAGCTGACCGAGAGGCACCACGGCTGGTCTTTGCTGCAGCCATCGAGGAACGCCAGCGCGCGGTCGGCGGTGTGGTCGCACCGGTGCCGCCGCGCGCCGTCCGGCCCGGGCTTGCCGACCGGGGGGCCGCCGATCGGCTCGAAGACGTCGAACATGCGCGCCGAAGCGCCCTTGCTGGTCGTGACGCCGAACTTGCCGACGAAGCCGGTGCGGTAGCCGGCCTCCTTCAGCAGCGCTGGATAGCTGATCGCCACGTGCGCGTCGGCGAGCGGCGGCGTGCCGAAGGTGAAGCCGTGCGTGCCCTCGTACTGGCCGGTCAGGATCGACGCGCGCGACGCCGCGCAGATCGCCGTGGTGACGAAGGCGTTGTCGAAGCGCACGCCCTCGGCGGCCAACGCTTCGAGGTGCGGGGTGCGCAGGCGCGCGTCGCCGACGCAGCCCAGGCTGTCCCAGCGCTGGTCGTCGGTGACCACGACGAGCAGGTTGGGGCGCCTCTGCGGCGGCGCGTCGGCCGTGACTGCGCAGGCCGCGGCGAAGGCGGCGAGCGCGACGGCGACGAACACGGCGAGGCGGCGCAGCATCGCCGCACGATAACGGCGCGATGCGCGGTGACGCTGCCTGGGACAGGTTCGCAACGGCTCGCCCAACGGCAACGTTGGCCAACCCGCGCCGAGGAGCCTGCGACCGCTGGAAGCAGCTGGCGCGCTCCGTTGGAGCGGTCGCCACACCGCTGTGGACGCGCGAAGGGAACGCCCTTGCTCCAACGCAGACGCCAGCCGCCGCGTCACCGCACCGGCTGCACCGCGATAGGGACCTCGTCGAGCGACGGCGTCAGCGCGTCGACCGTGAACTCGCCGCGGAAGCGCAGGCCGGCGTCGGTCGTCAACTCCAGCGTCCAGCGGCCGACCGCGAGCGTCGGCGCGTAGCGGTATGGCAGTTCGACGCGCGGGTCGAAGCTGCCGTAGTCGTAGAGCGCACCGTCGGGGCTGCGCAGCGCGAACTGCACGCGGCTCGGCGCGCCCCATGGCGGCGACGGCAGCGGGAAGACCAGCTTGCGCCGTACCGCCGGCGGCACGACGAGGTCGATCGTCGTGCGTTCGCCGGCCTTGACCTCGAGTTCGCCGCGCTGCCAGAGCCCGGCTTCTTCGAGGTAGCGCCAACGCCAGCGACCGACCGGCCAGGGGTGCGGCTGGCCGTCGGCGCTCGGACCGTCGCGATCGAAGTCCTCGGCGACCGGGACACCGACGCGCTCGAAGAACCAACGTGGATCCACCGCCGCACCGCCGCCGGGCCGCACGACGCGCACCGCGACCCGGCCCTGGGCCGGCAGGCGCAGGTCGCCGAGGTCGCGCGCTTCACCGACGGCAAGCGCTGCGATCGGGAGACGTTCTTCCGCCTCGCTGTCTGCGGTCTGGACGGCGAGCACGTAGTCGCCCGCCGGGACGTTGACCACCTCGAAGCCGCCGTCGCGCACGTCGCCATGCGCTTCGAGTCGACCGCCGCCGGTCAGCAGCGTGACGGTTAGCCCGTCGACCGGCGCGCCATCCGCAGTCAGCACGCGACCGCGCAGCGATGCCGACGCCGGCGCGGACTGCGGCACGACGACGGTGCCGAGCACGCCCGGCGCCGACTCCGCCGGCCAAGCGACGGGGATCGGTCGAACGCCCAGGACGCGATGCGCGAGCACGCGCGCCGGCTTCGTCGCCGGCGCCGGCAACGTGAGCCTGCCGTCGGCGTCGGCCTGCGCGGTCAATGCACGGGCGTCGCCGTCGACGCTGGCCCACCACCCGGCGAGCGGCGTGTGCGCCGCGTCGACGAGCCGCAGCGGATACGCGGCGAGGCGCTGCACGACGACGCGCCATTCGCCCGCGTCGGCGGCGAGGTCGCGTTCGACGTGGCTCGGCACGATCTTCGACCCTTCGACGCGCAGCGCCTGCACGGTCGCGGGCGCGCTGCGGAAGCCGAAGCAGCCGTCGTCGTCGGTCACGCGTTGGATGCCGTGCGAACCGCCGAGCAGGACCCGCACGCCGGCGACCGGCGCGCTGTCCTGGTCGACGACGCGGCCGCGCAGCACGACGCCGAGCGGCAGCACGATGCGCACCGGATCGCGCAGCGCGCTCGCGTCGGGGACCACCAGGGTGGCGGGCGCGTGGCCGTCGGCCAGCACGAGGACGTCGATGGGGCCCGTGGGCAGGTCCGGCACGACGAAGCCGCCGGCGCGGTCGGTGGCGACGACGGGCAGCGGGCGGCGCTCGGGGGTCGAGAGGCCCGCGCCGCGGTCGGTCTCGGGGATCGCGCGCACGCGCGCGCCCGCGACCGGTCGTTCGTCCGCGTCGACGACGATGCCTAAGAGTTCACCGCGCGCCGGCTGCAGCGTGAGCGTCAGCGGCGCCGCCGAGACCAGACGCAGCTCCGACGCCGCGAAGCCCGGCGCCTGCGCATGGACCAGCGCCATGCCGATCGTCTCGAACGCGAAGGAGCCGTCGGCGGCGGCGACCGCGACCGGCACGGCCGGAGTGCGCACGGAGTGGCGCGTCAGGCAGAGGCTCGCGCCCGCGGCCGGCGCGCCGTCGGGCCGACGCACGACTCCGGTGACGCACACGGGCGCGATCTGTGAGCGATCGCCCACTCGCGGATCGCGCGCCACCTGCAGTTGCTGGAACGACATCGGTTGCTGCAAGCGCAGCTCGACCTCCGTCGGTCCGGTAGCCAGCGCCTGGACGCGCACGCGCGCCGTGGCGGTGACTACGTCGTAGGCCGCGCGGGGCTCCACCGCGAAGCGCGCGATGCCGTCCGCCGCGGTCGCCGCATCGATCGTCTCGAACACGAGGTCGACGTCGCTGCGCGCTGGTTCGAGCGTGACGACGCAACCGCTCACCGGCGACCCGTCCGGTCGCAGCACGCGCACGCGCAGTTCGCTGGCGTCCGCCGCCGCCGCGAGCGGCGCGCTGGCGGCCGGCGCGGCGTGCCGCGTGCCGACTTCGTCCGCGGGCGCTTGGGCGCCGAGGTCGGCGACGACTGCGGGCGCGCCGTCGCCGACGCGATCCGCGGCGAGCGGCGGCTGGGTCGCCGGCGGCCACGACGCGAAGCCGACGACCAACGCCACGACCGCGACCGCCGCGATGAGCCACTTGGCCAAGGCACCGCCCGCGACGCCGGCGGCGACCGCGACCGGCACGGTGCGCGCGGCGTGCTGCAGCACCGCCTGCCGGACGGCGGCCGTGCCGCGCTGCGGCAGCATCGCCGCGAGCCACGCGACGAGCGCGGGCGGCAACAGCCCGCGCAGCGCCTTGAGCCCGCGGTGCAGCCGCATGCGCACGGTCCCCGGCGGCACGCCGAGCGCTTCGGCGATCTGTGCCGGCCGCAGGCCGTGCTCGAGCTGCAGCAGCACGACGCTGCGCTGCTCGTCCGGCAGCGCTTGCACGTGCGCGCGCAGCCGTTCGACCAGCTCGCGCCGTTCGCTCGCCGCGATCGGCGCGTCCTCGGCGTCCGGCGCCGACGGCACCAGGGCCGCTAGGGCCTCGCGGTCGTCGGGCGGGGGCACCTCGCGGCGGCGGCCGCGCCGTTCGTGCAGCTTCTTGCCGTGCAGCGCCAGGATGCCGACGAGCCACGGCAGCAGCGGCCGGCCCGCGTCCCAGTCGGCCCGCTTCTCGATCGCGGTGACGAACGTCGCCTGCAGCGCGTCCTCGGCGTCGGCCGGATGGCCGGTCAGGTGCATCGCCAGCGGCAGCAGTTCGCCACTGCAGCGGTCGAACACCTCGCCGAGCGCCTGCGGGTCGCCGGTGGTCGCGAAGCGGGCGAACAGGTCGTCGAGGCTGCGGGCCATGCTGCTGCTCCCCGGGACGGCGGGCAGCGTCACCGGATTTCTCGGCTGTGCCGCAGTGCGTCGGATCGGCTGGAGGGCCGTAGCAGGAGCGCCCTCCCCACGGACGCGGCCACGTCGGCGGCGATGCCGCGACACGCGATCCGTTGCCGTACACCGCGCAAGTTGGAGCGACCCCCGGAGCTGGCCGCGCCCATGG
>JBKDXM010000123.1:0-26469 GCA_046306335.1 Planctomycetota bacterium | reverse complement strand
GTTGGTGGCCGGGTTGTGGCCCATGGCGGTGGGCCCGTCGCCCACCGGCACGGTGGCCACCACCGCGTTCGACACGCCGTCGATCACGCTGACGGTGTCCGAGCTGTAGTTGGAGCAGTACACGCGGTTGCTCTGCGGGTTGAACAGGATGCCGCGCGGCACGTTGCCGACCGGCACCGTGGCGACGACCGTGTTCGTCGCGCCGGCGATCACCGACAGGCTCTGGCTGCCGGCGTTGGGCACGTAGACCTTGTTGCTCGTCGCGTTGTAGCAGAGCACCCTCGGCGTCGATCCGACCGGCACGGTGGCGACCACGGTGTCGGTGCCGCCGTCGAGGACCGTGACCGAGGCGCCGAACTCGTTGGCGCAGTAGACGCGGTCGTCCTGCGCGTTGTAGCAGAGGGCGCGCGGCCCGTCGCCGACCGGCACCACCGCGACGATCTGGTCGGTGACGCCGTCGATGACGGTGACGCAGTCGGCGAAGTAGTTGGCGACGTAGACCTTGTTGCGCTGCGTGTTGAGGCAGAAGTCGCGCGGGCCGTCGGCGACCGTCGGCGAGGCGATGACGGCGTTGGTCGCGCCGTTCAGGATCGTCACGCTCTGCACGGGCGGCTGACCGACCTGCGGCGTGTTCGCCGTGTAGACCTTGTTGTTGAGCGGGTTGTAGAGCAGGTCGCGCGCGGAGGCCTGGTTGGGCAGCGGGACGATGGCTTCCAAGGTCTGGGCCCCGGCGAGGGCGGCTGTGGCGACCACGGCGACGAGGCAGGGGACGAACGGAACGCAGGCACGCAAGGTGGTCATGACGAGGCGCGGGCGATGGCAGGAGCGCGCGGACGGCAAGCCGCCGCGAGCGACGGGCGTGGCAACGGACGGGCGGCGGCCGTGCCCACCGCCCGGCCTGTGGCGACGGACTGCGCGTCCGTCGCCGTGCGTCACAGGTTGCCGATGATGCCGGCGATGCCGTTCGACGTGATCGAGTCGGCCAGCGTCGCGTTGCCCAGGACCACCGCCTGCGTGTAGAGCGCGACCCCGTTCAGGGTCGGGGTCGGCGGGATCGTGAACGAGTACGTGCGCGTCGCGCCCGTGTTGAACCAGATGTTCAGGATGTCCGGCGTGGCGCGCAGCTGGCAGCCCGCACGGCCCAAGCCGAACAGGCTGAGGTCGAGCAGGTTCGCGTCGGCGAGGCCGAAGAGGTCGGCGCCGAGCACGGTCGAGGCCGGGATGTTGGTGACCGTCAGGTTCCAGTTCGACGCCGACGCACCCTGCAGCGGCCGGTTCGTGGCCGTCAGCGCGAGCGCCGCCAATTCGGGTGTGCTGAGCGTGAACGGCGCGGCGTTGAGCAACACGCGGCTGCCCGGATCGAGGTTGGGCCCAGCCGGCGAGTAGCCGACCAACCAGCCGTTGCCGCCCGTCGAGATCGCGCCGTAGGCGTACGTCACGTCACCCGCGCTCGTCACCTGCATCTGCATGGTGTTGGCCGACGCGGGCGACGTGCCGAGGAAGTCATAGACCCCGTCCCACGTGATCGTCAGCAGGGACGCCGTCTCCTCGACCTTGACCTTGCCGCTGCCGGTGGCCGCCGGGTTGAGGTCGTGCCAGCCGACCGCGTACCAGTCCTGGCTGCCGGCGAGGAACGTCGCGGCGGTCGGCAGCGTGCCGGTGCCGTTGCCGCTCGCCTTCGACACGAAGCCGTTCGAGCACACCGTCACGCTCGTGCCCCAGCCCGGCGCGGCGAAGCCGTTGGCGTAGGTGTACACGACCTGCGAGTCGTCGGTCAGGGCGAGCACCGTCGCCGTCGGGCTGACGGGCAGCAGCGTGCCGACCGTGGGCACCACGGTCGCCGGCGAGCCGAACTGCGTCAGCGCCGTGCCACCGAGGTTCATGGTGCCACTCGCGAACAGTTGGTAGAAGGACGCGAAGGCAGAGCCGCAGCCGGCGCCCACCGTCGTGTTGTTGGCGATGGTGCCGGCCTGCGGGGTCCACGTGTAGGTCAAGCCGTTGGGGATCACGTTCGCCGGGGTGACGCTGTTGAACAGCAGGCCCTGCGTGTTCGCCGTGGCGGGCGACGATTGGCTCCAGTCGTCGTTGACGCCCTTGGTGTTGAACCGGGCATTGACGTCGAACGGGAAGGCGTTGGTCGGGCCGCGCAGTCCGACCTGGTGCAGCACCGTGGTGTTCACGGTCGCTAGGCCGGGGTTGCAGTCGCCGTACACGCACTGGATCTGGCCGTCCTGCCGCAGCCGGATCTGGAAGTTGAGCACCGTGCCGTTGTTGGTCGTCAGCGTCGTGCTGAAGCGCCGGAAGTTGCTCCACTGCACGACGAACTCCTGGTTCGGCGCCGTGCCGACGAGGTCGGTGCGGATGTCCGACCACGGACCGAAGGCGGTCACCACGCCGACAGCGCCGGTCGACGTCGCAGCGGCGCTCATGGTGATCGTGTTGCCGGCGATCGCGGTGATCGTCGTGCCCGCGGCGATGCCGGTCCCGGTGATCGGGTCGCCAACACTCATCGGACCGATGGCGGAGACGTTGGCCAGCGTGGTGCTGCCCACCGTACGGTCGCCGGCGAAGACGAAGCCTGCTTGCAGGTCGCGGCCGCACGCGGCGACGAAACCGGGCGCGGCGACCGTGGCCGACAACGGCACCCAGTTGGTGGCGCCCGGCGACGTCGCGCCGAAGGCGATCCAGCCGTTGGTGCTGACCCAGATCTGCGTCTGCGGCGCCGACAGGTAGGGAAACGCGAACGGCAGCGGCACCGAGAACACGGCGTCGTCGAGCGTGTTGGTCGCCGACGAAGTCGCCACCGCGGTGCCCGCGGTCACCGGCGTGTAGGCACCACCGGACTGCGTGAAGGTGTAGAACACACCGGCTTGGGCCGATGCGGTGGCCGCGAGCACGAGCGCCGCGGCGGTGAACGGGAACGATCGCAAGTTCAGCATGGTTGGTTGTTCGGCAACATCGGTCGGGAGTGTGGCAGGTCTGCCGGTGCGACCGGGTTTGCCGCGCTTCGGCGGCGCCCGGTGACGGTCCGCAACCGCGCGGTTGGCGCGGTAGACCAGTGACTTTTCCCCGTGACGTGCGATTCGTCCAGTGGCCCAGCACCCGCGCAACCAGGAGGCACCTACGCTGCACCGTCGACGACCTGCTCACGCGCCGGAGGCAGCCGAACGGCCCGAGACAACCATGCCTAGACCCGGGTCCAACGGTGCCGTGGGGCGGCGAGGCGGCAGAGTGCGCTGCCAGCACGCGTCAGCACGTGCGGGCGTTCGCTGCCGGACGTCCGCCGGTCCACCGAATGGCCAATCTGGTGGTACCGCTGCGACTGCGTGCGCCGGCCATGACGCGTCGACGGGCGCGGCTCCGACCTGGGCGACTGCGTGACGGAACGCGCACCGATCGGGTGCGTGGATTCGCGGCTGGGGCGAAGCCTATGGCCGCAGGCGGATCGGTGGATGCGCGGACGCTCGGCAGCGAGCGTCCGGACGCACGGACGCGCTCAGGTTCGCGGACTGCAACCTGCTGCCCCGCGACTGCGGGGTGCTGCTTGCTGCTGGGATTCAGGTGCCTCCCTCTGTGTGCTCTGTGCTCTCTGTGGTTCCTTTCTGCTGCTGCTGCTGCTGCAGACGCAGAACAACCACAGAGAACACAGAGAGCACCGAGCAGAGAAGAAGCAGAGAAGAGCAGAGGCGGGCAGGGCCGGGCAGGACAACCGGAGGTGCGGCAGCAGAACGAGGCGCAGCCGTAGTGCGCGCCGGGCGGCGTGGCCTGCCTTGAGGCCGACCCCTAGTCGCGTCCGCGGGAGCGGCGGGGTGCGACCGCCGGTCTGCCACCGCTGCCGGCGCGCACCGGGCGTCCGGATCGCCGGACGCGCGCGCGACGGCAGGAGAAAAACTGGTCGGGGCGAGAGGATTTGAACCTCCGACCTTTGCGTCCCGAACGCAACGCTCTACCAAGCTGAGCCACGCCCCGACCGGGCGATGCACGGCCTTGCGGCCGCAGATCGGACGCGAGAGGGTACCGAAGGCGGCGCACTTGGTCAAGTTCGCGCCGGCCGCATTCCTGCACGATGGCTGCTGCCGGCCGGTCGCACCGCCCCCATCGTCCGGCAGGGAGCGAGGCCCGCCGCCGGCGACCGGTCGCTGCCGCCGCGCTGCGACCGAGCGGCGGCGCGATGCGCCGACGATCGCAGGCCCCGCGGCGCGCGATGACGACGGTGCAGTCGGCGCGCCCTCGGGCTAGCCTGGGTCGCGCGCGCCGCCGCACTCCGCATGCGCTACATGCTGCTCATCCCCGAGATCCGCGAGTTGCTCGCCGAGGGCAACACGACGGATCTCGTGTCGGTGCTGCAGGAGATGCATCCGACCGACGCGGCCGCCGTGCTGAGCGCGCTGACCGTCGCCGAGATCGCGCAGATCCTCGCGCTGATGCCGCCGGAGTTCGAACGCGACGTGTTCGGCTACCTGGAACCCGACGTGCAGGAAGAATACGTCGCCGGCGCCGGTCGCGAGCGCGTGCAGCAGGCGCTGCAGTCGATGCTCAGCGACGACCGCGCCGAGTTCCTCGAACGCATCGAGCCGCGCGTCCGCGACCACCTGATCACCATGCTGCCGACGGCGGCGCGCGAGGACCTCAAGCGCCGCGGCACGTTCCGCGACGACCAGGTCGGCGCGTTCCTCAGCACCGACTACGCGGTGCTGCACCCGAACCTGACGGCGCGGGCGGCGATCCTCGAACTGCGCCGGCAGGCGCCGAGCAAGGAGACGATCTACTACAGCTACGTCCTCGACCGCGCCGGCAAGCTGGTCGGCTTCGTGTCGCTGCGCGACCTGATCCTCGCCGACGAGGGCCGACTCGTCGGCGACGTGATGAAGACCGACCTCGTGTCGGTGTCGGCCGAGGCCGACCAGGAAGAAGCCGCGCGCATCATCCGCGATTACGACCTCATCGCGCTGCCCGTCGTCGACGGCGCCGGCCGACTCGTCGGCATCGTCACCCACGACGACGCCGCCGACATCGTCGAGGAGGAGGCGCAGGAGGACTTCGAGAAGATGGCCGGCGTCACCGGCCACGGCGTCGAGATCGGCGAGTACGACTACCTGGAGGAGCCGGTGCTGCGGCAGGTCCGCCGCCGAGCGCCGGTGCTCTGCGTGCTGGCGCTGTTCTGGGTGGTCACCTCGACCGTGATCCAGGGCTTCGAGGAGTCGTTGAACAAGGGCCTGTTGCTCGCGCTGCTGCCGATGGTCATGGCGACCGGCGGCATGGTCGGGACGCAGGCGAGCGCGCTGGTGATCCGCGCGCTGACCGTCGGCGACCTCGGCGTACGCAACCTGCCGACGGTGATCTGGAAGGAACTGCGCGTCGCCGGCCTGATGGCGGCCCTGCTCGGACTCATCGCCTTCGTCAACTCGCTGCTGGTCGGCAGCGCGGCCGCACGACCCGACACGCTCGACGTCGTGCTCGTCGCCGGCGCCGTCATCGGCGTCGCCATGGTCGGCCACGTGGTGTCGGCGGCGCTGCTCGGCGCGCTGACGCCGATCGTGGTCAAGAAGCTGCGCGGCGACCCGGCGATGATCAGCACCCCCGCCGTCACCGCCATCGCCGACCTGACCGGCGCGGCCATCTACCTCGTGCTGGTGACGTCGCTGCTATGAGCGGCGCGAGATTCGCCCCGCGCCGCGCCCTCGGCCGCACCGGCTTCGTCGCCAGCCGCATCGGCATCGGGGACCTCGCCGACCGCGCCGTGCCGTTCGAGCAGTGCGTGGCGACGCTCGGCCGCGCGCTCGCCGCCGGCTGCAACCTCGTCGACACGGCGCCGAACTACGAGGACGGCTACAGCGAGCGCATCGTCGGCGAGGCGCTGCGCCGCAGCGGGCGCCGCGACGCGGTGTTCCTGATCGACAAGGTCGACGACCTGCGCGCGCCGGTCGCGCCGCAGGTGCAGGGCAGCCTGCGGCGGCTCGACCTGCCGCGCGTCGACCTGTTCGCCTTCCACGCCTGCTCGACGCTGGCCGACCTCGACGCGCTGCTGGCGCCCGGCGGCGGCTTCGACCAGTTGCGCGCCGAGATCGCCGCCGGCCGCGCGCGCTTCGCGGGCCTCAGCAGCCACCACCCCGACGTGCTGCTGGCGGCGCTGCGCACCGGCGCGTGCGACGTCGTGATGTTCCCGATCGGACCGTTCGCCGATCCGCGCTACGAGGCGGACGTCTTGCCGCTGGCGCGCGCGCGCGGCGTCGGCACGGTCAGCTTCAAGGCATTCGGCGCCGGCAAGCTGCTCGGCGACACCGAAGGTTACCAGCGGCCGCTGCAGCGGCGTCCGCGCGGCAAGGCCAGCAGCGGCGGCGTGGACGTCGCCGGCGACGGATCGGCGCGGCTGCCACGGCTCGGCGTCGCGCAGTGCGTGCGCTACATGCTGACGATCGACCCGGACGTCGCGCTGCTCGGGCTGTCGTTCCCGAACGAACAGGATGCGGCGTGGGCCGCCGTGGAAGCGTTCACGCCGATGGCCGCCGACGAACTCGCGGCTACGCGCAGCGCCGCGGCGTCGGCGATCGCCGGCAAGGGCGACGTCTGGTGGAACCCGCCCGGCGCGTGAGCCGTCTCAGCCGAGCAGCGCGCGACCGATCTGCTGGATGGCGACGGCGACGAGCCACGCCAGCGCCGTCATGTAGGCGAAGGTGAACAGCGGCCACTTCCACGAATGGGTCTCGCGCCGGATCGCCGCCAGCGTGCCGGCGCACTGGCTGCACAGGGCGAAGAACGCCATCACCGCCAGCGCCGTCAGCGCATCGAGCGTCGGCCGCCCGTCGGGGCCGACCGTGCTGCGCAACGACGCGACCAGCCGTTCGTCGGGAGCGTCCGCGGCAGCCTCGACCTCGCCGAGGCTGTACAGCGTGCCGAGCGTCGGCACGACGAGTTCGCGCGCCGGGAACGCCGCCAACACGCCGACGGTCATGCGCCAGTCGAAGCCCGCCGGCGCGAACACCGGCTGCGCCGCCTTGCCCGCGCGCGCGAGCCAGCTCTGCTCCAGGTACGCGGCGGCCTCCTCGGCGTCGAGTTGCGCGCGCCTGGCAGCGCCCGCCTCCCCCGCCGGAGCCTCGGCGCGCAGCGCCGTGAAGCGCTCGCCGATCGCCGCCGGCCGCGGAAAGTAGCCGAGCGCCCAGACGACGACCGTGGCGACGAGGATGACCGTGCCGGCCGTGCGCAGGAACGACTTGACCGCGAACGCCGTGTGCGCGGCGACGAGCCGCAGCCGCGGCCGCTGGTACGACGGCAACTCCATGACCAGCAGCGAGCCGCCGCCCTGCAACGCCGTGCGGCGCAGCAGCAGCGCCATGCCGACGGCGGCGACGATGCCGAGCGCGTACAGCAGGAACAGCAGCAGGCCGGCCTGCTGCGGCGGGAAGAACGCCGCCAGCATGACGACGTAGACCGGCAACCGGGCCGAACAGCTCATCAGCGGCGCGGTGACGATCGTGGCGATGCGGTCGCGTTCGTCGCCGAGGATGCGCGCCGCGACGATGCCGGGGATCGCGCAGGCGAAGCTGCTGGTCAGCGGCACGAAGCTCTTGCCCGACAGGCCGACCTTGCGCAGCGGCTGGTCGAGCAGGAACACCGCCCGGGCCATGTAGCCGCTCGCCTCGACGATCGTCACGAAGGCGTAGAGCAGCGCGATCTGCGGCACGAACACCAGCGAGCTGCCGACGCCGTTGACGAGGCCGTCGACGAGGAAGCTGCGCAGCGCGTCGTGGGCGACCGCGTCGCCGACGACCCCGCCGAACCAGTCCTGTGCCGCCTCGATCCAGCCGATCGCGGGCTCGGCGACGACGAACACGAGCTGGAACATCGCCACCATCACGGCGACGAGCGCGATCGGTCCGCACACCGGATGCAGCAGCCAGCGGTCGAGCGCGTCGGTCGTCGAACGGGCGACGGCGCGCGGCGGCAGCGCGATGGCTTCGGCGCGCGCGGCGGCCGCGCCGGCCGCCGCCGTCGCGGGCTCGACCGCGACGAGGTCGGCGACGGCGAGCTGCGTGCGCAGCGCCGGGGCCCCATCGCCGGTGCGGCCGTCGACGACGACGAGCGGCAGGCCGAGCGCGCGCTGCAACCGCTCGGCGTCGACGGGAAAGCCTTCGCGAGCGGCGACGTCGGTCTTGGTCAACGCCACGACGAGCGGCCGGCCGAGCCGGCGCAGTTGCCGAAGGAACGCGAGTTCGACGGCGAGCTTGCTGGCGTCTAGCACGGCGCACAGAATGTCCGGCGCCGGACCGGCGCGGCCGTGCAGCGCGTCGAGGGCCGCCTGTTCGTCCCGGCTGTGCGCCTGCAGGCTGGCGAGCCCGGGCAGGTCGACGACGCGCAGGCGCACCCCGGCCTCGACGACGTCGCTGGCGACACACTCGACCGACGAACCCGGGAAGTTGACCGGCCGCTGCAGCGTGCCGGTGAGGTGCATCAGCAGCGACGTCTTGCCGGCGTTGGCGCGGCCGACGAGCGCAACCGTGCGCGCAGCGGGAGCGGCGGGACCGGCGGTCATGGCCCGACGACCTCGGCGACCTCGACGCGCGCGGCTTCCTCACGCCGCAACGCCAGGCGGAAGCCGTGCAGGCGCACCAGGATAGGCCCGCCGAACGGCGCGCGGGCAACGGCCTCGACGGCCGCGCCGGGCCACAGGCCGCTGGCCCCCAGACGTTCGGCCACGGCGTCGTCGCCGAGCACGCCCGCGACGACGGCGCGCGCGCCGGGCGCGAGGGCGGACAACGGTTGGCGGTCGGCGGTGGGTGCAGCAGGCATCTTGTTGCGACTGAAACTAATTAAGGCCGAAGGCCGACGGAAGCCAGCCGAAAAGCCGCCCGGGCGCGCGCCCGCGGCCGCAACCGCGGCGTCCGGCGCGGCGGTGCTGCGAGCGGTGCCCGCAGCACCCCGGGCCCCGCCGCTGCAGGGTTGCCGCGCCGCCGCCGATCCCGACACTGCCCCGCCATGCAGCCCACCGCCCACCGCGCGACCGTGCGCCTCGCCGGCACCGAGGTCACCTTCGAGACCGGACGCATCGCCCGGCAGGCCCACGGCGCCGTGCTCGCCCGCTGCGGCGACAACGTCGTGCTGGCGACCGTCACCGCCGCGGCCGCGCCCAAGCCCGGCCAGGACTTCTTTCCGCTGACCGTCGAGTACCGCGAGAAGTTCAGCGCCGCCGGCCGCATCCCCGGCAGCTACGGCCGCCGCGAAGGACGCATCAGCGACCACGAAGTCCTGGTCAGCCGGCTGATCGACCGCACGGTGCGCTCGCTGTTCCCCGAGGAGTTCAAGAACGAGGTGCAGATCCAGGCGCAGGTCTTCAGCGCCGAGCCGAGCAGCGACTTGGAGAGCCTCGCGATCCTCGCCGCCTGCGCCGCGCTGCACGTCAGCCCGGTGCCGGCCAAGGGGCCAGCCGGCGGCCTGCGCATCCAGCGCGTGCACGACCAGTGGCTCGCGTTCGCCGGCAAGGGCCAGCGCGAAGCCGCCGACCTGGAGTTCTCGGTCGGCGTCGGTCCCGACGGGCTCGTGATGTTGGAGGGCGAAGCCAAGGAGGTCAGCGAAGCGGACGCGATCGCCGCGATCGCGACCGCGACGGAGTGGTTGCGGCGCTGCCACAAGGCGTTCGACGAGCTGCGCGCCGCCGCCGGCCAGCCGAAGTGGCCGGTGCCGCCGGCGCCGACGTTGCCGGCCCTGCCGGACGCCACGCTCGCCGCGCTGCGCGGCGCGCTGCAGACGCCGCCGAAGGCCGAGCGCCGCGCCGGCATCGCCGCCGCCGAAGCCGCTTGGCTCGCGGCCGTGCCGCCCGAGGCGCAGCCGGCCTGCAAGCAGGCTTACGGCCTCGCGGTGTGGACGGAGACGCGCGAACTCGCGCTGGCGCACGGCAAGCGGCTCGACGGCCGCGCGACGACGCAGATCCGGCCGATCTGGAGCGAGGTCGGCCTGCTGCCGCGCGCGCACGGCTCGGCGCTGTTCACGCGCGGCGAGACGCAGGCGATCGTGACGTGCACGCTCGGCAGCCCCGACGACGCGCTGCGCATCGACGGCATCGGCAGCGACGGCGAGACCGACCGCTTCCTGCTGCACTACAACTTCCCGCCCTACTCGGTCGGCGAGATCCGGCCGCTGCGCGGACCCGGCCGCCGCGAGATCGGCCACGGCAGCCTCGCCCGCCGCGGCCTGCGCTGCGCGCTGCCGGCGGCGAGCGCGTTCCCCTACACGATCCGCGTCGAATCGGAGATCACCGAGAGCAACGGCAGCTCGTCGATGGCGACGGTCTGCGGCGGCTCGATGGCGATGCTGCACGCCGGCGTGCCGCTGCTGCGACCGGTCGCCGGCATCGCCATGGGGCTGATCTCCGACGGCAGCCGCCACGCCGTGCTCAGCGACATCCTCGGCGACGAGGACCACCTCGGCGACATGGACTTCAAGGTCGTCGGCACCGCCGTCGGCATCACCGCGATCCAGCTCGACAACAAGCTCGGCGGCCTGCCGGACGCGGTGCTGGCGCAGGCGTTCGAACAAGCGCGCGCCGGTCGCGCGCACATCCTCGCCGAGATGGCCAAGACCATCGCCGAGCCCGCCGAGCCGTCGCGCTTCGTGCCGCAGGCGCTGTCGATCGCGATCATGCCGGACGCCGTCGGCGCGTTGATCGGCGCGCGCGGCGCCAACATCAAGGCGATCACCGAGGCCTCGGGCGCGCGCATCAGCGTCAGCGACCACGGCGAGGTGCTGATCTACGCCACCGACCAGACCAGCGCGGCGCGCGCGCGCACGCTGGTGCAGCGCTCGGCCGGCGTGCTCAAGGTCGGCCGCTGCTACCGCGGCACCGTCACCGGCGTGAAGGACTTCGGCGCCTTCGTCAAGATCAACGCCGTCAACGAGGGGCTCGTGCCGGTCGAGGAACTCGACAAGAACCCGGTCCGGCACGCCGGCGACGTCGCCCGCGAAGGCGACGAGATGATCGTCGCGGTGCTCGGCGCCGACGACCGCGGCCGCCTGCGCCTGTCGCGCCGGCAGGCGCTCGGCGTCGACGAAGCGCAGATCGAGTTCTGAGCCGGCTCGCCCGCGCGGCGACCACGCCCGGCGCTTGCCGGCGCGCGCACGCACCGGTCGAGTCGGCCGGCAGCAGGGTCGTTCCGGGCGTTCAGCCGGCGAGCAAGCCGCGGGGCGCGAACACCACCGCGTCGGGCAGCACGCGGGCGACTCGCCGCGTCGCCTCCAGCGGCAACAGACGATAGACGTGGGCGCCCGCCGGCCCGCCGCGCACGACGCAGAGCTGGCCGGCCCGCACTTCCTGGGCCTCGCGCGGCGCCAACTCGAGCCACGGCAGCGAGCCATCGGGCGCCGCGAAGTAGAACTTCACCGTGCCCGAGCCGGGCTTGCGCGCGTCGGCGAGCAGCGCGTGCACGGCGGCGAGTTCTTCGCGCTGCTTGCGCTGGCGATCGAGCGCGTCCTGCTCGGCCTTGGTGCGCTCGCGCTCCTTGGCGGCGAGCCCGGCCAATTCCTGCTCGCGCGCCTTTGCCTCGGCTTCGAGCTGGTCGCGCCCCTTCTCGGCGCGTTCGACGCGCGCCTCGTGGGCGAGGCGCTTGTGGTCCTTGTCGGACAGCAGGTTGGCCTTCTTCAACTGGTCGCGCAGGCTCATCGCGCGCTACGGTAGCCGCCGCGGCCTTGCGGCCAAGGGCCTCACTGCTGCGGCATCAGGTGCGGCTGCACCTCGTCGAAGCGCACGGCGATGCCGATGCGGCCGTCGCCCATCGACTCCAGCCGGACCAGCTTGCCGCGCACGACACCGTGCTCGGCGACCTGCACCGACACGGTGATCGGTTCGTCGGTGGTGAAGAACACGCCCTGCAGCGAGATGTTGTCGCCCGAACCGACCAGCGTGTTGGCGTCGAGTTCGATGGTGACATCGCTCTGCAGATCGACGCGGGGCGACTGCCGACCACGGATGCGCGGATTCGTCTTGTCTTGCTTCATGGCTCCACTTCCACCCGGGCATCGGCGGCGCCGTGCGGCCGACTGAAGCGTATTCGGGTCTTTGCTGAGTGCCTGCGTCGCGGGACGCGCGCCGCTCCGGCGCGAGGATCGGCGGCGAGCGACCGGTCGCGCCGACACCTGCCGGGTGGCGTGGCATTCCGCGACACGGACTCCTAGGCTCGGCAGCGTGGCCGAGACGCCATACCACCGCGAACCCGGCTACGCGCAGCGTTACCGCGACGAGCGTTTCCACAGCGGCACGGGGCCGCGGACCGACCGCCGCGAACGCGCAGTGCTGCAGGCGTTGCTGGCGCAGGCCGCGGCAACCGGCCGGCTCACTCCCGGCTCGTGGCTCGACGTGCCCGCCGGCGCCGGTCGCCTGACCGCCGAACTGCCCGGGCCGGCCGTGGCCGTCGACCGCGACGCCGCCATGCTGCAGGCCGCCGACGGCCTGCCGCGCCGCGCGTGCGCGAGCGCCCAGGCGCTGCCGTTCCGCGACCGGGCCTTTGCCGGGGTGCTGTGCCACCGTCTGCTGCAGCACATCCCGACCGCCGCGGAGCGCGTCGCCATCCTGCGCGAACTCGCCCGCGTCGCCCGGGGCGTCGTGATCGTCTCGTTCTTCGACAGCATGACGCTGCCGGGGCTGCGCCGCGTCGTCCGCCGCTGGGCCGGCAAACGGCGCTCGGGCCGATCGAGCGTGCGCCGCGCGGCCTTCCTGGCGGAGTGCCGCGAGGCAGGACTGCAGCCCCTTTGCGTCCGCAGCCTGTGCCGCTTCGTCTCGGAGCAGACGCTCGTGCTCTGCGCACCGCCGGACCCGGCGTAGGAGCCGCGCCACGGGACGCGCGCCGATCCGGCGCATGGTTGCGCGGCTGGAGCGAAGGCTCGGACCGCGGACGCAGCAGTAGCAGCGCCATGGCTCGGCGGCGACCTTGCGGCCGCGAGCAGGCGTGCCGCGCTGGCAACCGGCGCTTGAGTCGCGGCAGCGCAACGGCCGATGCCATCGGCGGGAAGCCCGATCCGCGCCATGACCGCACCGTCCACAGCCCTGCAGGCCGCCGCACCGGCGGTCGCCCAACCGTGCGCCGCGACGACGAACCGGCGGACGCAGCCGACGATGCGCGTGCTGGTGGTCGAGGACGATCCGCTGACGGCGCAGATCTTCGCGCAGGCGCTCGCGCGCGACGGCCTCGAGGTCGACGTGTGCAGGGACGGCTTGCAGGCGCGGACGCGCATCGCGCAGCGGCGGCCGAACGCGGTCGTGCTCGACATGAGCCTGCCGCGGCGTTCCGGGGGCGACGTGCTGCGCGACCTGCGCGGCGCCGGGCTGCGCGACCTGCCGGTCATCGTCGTCAGCGGCGCCGACCGTCGCGACGTCGGCCTCTCGCACGTCGAGTTGTGGCCGGGCGCGTGGATCTGCAAGCCCATCCGGCCGCGCGACCTCGTCGCGCTCGTGCGCGAGTTCCTGCCCGAACCCCGCTGACCCGCGGCGGCAGGACGACACGGCCGGCGCGACCGCCCGGCGTCAGAAGGCGGCGATCGCTGCGCCGATCGATCAGCGGGCGAGCGCCCGCCGCACGAAGCCGGCGACGACGTCGGCCGAGCCGGACAGTCCGAACTGCCACGCCGGCAACGGCGCCGACAAACGCTCGGCGCGCGGTGCCGGCTGCTTCTGGTCGCGGCGCGCGGCGACGAAGTCGAGCGTGCGGGCGATGGCGCCGCCGTCGACGCCGTCGACGGCAACCGACGGCAGGTAGGCGATCGGCAGGCCGTCCGCCGCGGCCGCCGTGGCTGCCATCCGGGCGCCGCCATCGACGAAGCACGCGGCGGCCAGCGCCGCGCGCAGGCGCGCGAGCGCGAACGCCGCCACGGTCGCCGCTTCGCGCTCGGCGACCAGCACCACGGCGTCCGGCGCAGCGCCGCAGTGGCGCACGAGCCACGGGATCGCGGCCGCAAGGGCCACGGCGTAGTCGACGCCGCCACCCGGCGATGCGAGGAACGCCACGTGCCAGTCGTCGGCGCGGCCGAACGCGGGCCATTCGCTCGCCGCCCAACCGGGCAGGCGAACGACCGGCAGCGCCGGCCGGTCGGAGCGGCCATCGAGGGTCGGCGCGCCGGCGGCGACGACGACCAGCGGCCGCGCGCCAGTGCCCTTGGCCCGCCGCACCAGCGCCGGCAGGGCCGCGCCGCGGTCCGCGAACGGAATCGCCAGCGCCAGATCGCCGCCGAGGCCATGTGCCGCCGGACGCGCGGCGGCCACGTTGGCCAGCGCCTGCTCCAGGCGCGCCAGGTCGGCGACGGCATCGCTCTGGCCGACGAACGGCTCGCCGAAGTAGGCCATGCGGACACGTTCGGCGAGTCCGCGCACGATGGCGCCGTCGTCGCTGCGGGCGTCGTCGGTCCGATCGCGCGCCGCGGCCAACGCAGCCTCCGCGCGCGCCTGGTAGCCGCGCAGGACGTGGAAGGTCCAGCGCACGCACGGGTCTGCCGCCGTCGGCGCGGCATCGCCCAAGCGGGTCCGCACGGTCGCCGTGTGCGCGCCGTCCGCCAGTTCCGCGCCGGGAACGGCGATCGTCGGCCGCGCCATGCGCACGTCGCGTTCGTCGGTGTCCTGGCGGATGGCGCCGGTCCACACCACGGCGCCGCCGGCGTCGCGCACTTCGACGTCGAACGTCGCCTTGGCGGGAAACGGCAGCGTCTGCCCCAGGAACGGGCTGACGTGGACGTCGCGGCAGATCTCGTTGGCGGCCTCCGGATCGCAGATCTCGGGCAGCAGGAACGCGCCGATCGCCATCCGCAGTCGGAAGGCGTCGTCGTCCGCGACGCCGCGCAGCCGCGCCAGCGCTGCGGTCGTCGGCGCGAACGGATTGCCTTCGGGCGGCGCCGCCAGCAGGCGTGCGACGGCCGCGACCGTGGCGTCGTCGCGCCCGGCGAGTTCGCGGCGGACCTCGGCACGGCGCGCCTCGACGTGCAGGTAGTTCCAGCTCTCGCGCGTCGCCATGCCTTGCGCGGCGGCTTCGGCCGCGAACGCCGCGACGAGGATCAACCCGGCAGCGGAGAGTAGTGCTCTTTCACCCATTGGCGGAAGGCTTCGTCGATCGTCAGCGAAGTGTAGCCGAAGGCCTGCTGCAGCGCGTCGCGCGTCGGCGTCTCCTTCTTCACCAGGCGCAGGAAGTCGCGGAACTTCGCGCCGCCCTGCGATTGCAGCAGGAAGTCGACGAACGCGAAGCACAGCGCGTGCTCGACGAACGACAGCTGGTCGCTGTTCTTCGAGGCGAACTCGGCGAACGGCGTCGCCTTGCCCTCGTCGACGATGCGGCGCACCGCCGGACGCCACTTGCCGCCCTTGAAGCTCGCCGGCGTCTGCAACAGGATCTCCTCGAAGCAGAAGTTCGTGCACTTGCCGACGACGGTCTCCTCGAACCAGTGCGGGATGCCCTCGTCGAGCCATCCGTGACCGCGGTTGCCGAACCACATCGCCGTGCGCATCTGGCTGAGCAGCAGATGCGCGACGTTGTGCACGACGGCCCGGTGCAGCGCCTCGTCGTCGGGAAAGGACCGGCGGTCGTGGTAGACCGTGTAGACGTACTCGGGCCCCATCAGCTTGAGGCCGATCGCAGCCGCCGGCCCGAGCCCGGTCAGGCGCGGCCCGAGCACCTGCTGGTCCTTCGCTTCCTCGCTGAGCACGACCAGCATGCGGTCGGGCACGTCGGCGTCGGTGAGTTCGAACGTCGCGAGGAACTTCGCGCGCAACTGCTCCAGGCGCTCGCCGTAGAGGTGCAGCCGGGCGTGCGGGTCGATCTTGTCGCGGCCGATCGTCGTCGGCTTCAGCGACGAGGCGAGGTCGAAGTGCGGCGTCTGCAGGTGCAGGTACGGCTCGCGCGCCGTGAGCGCGTCGACCTGCTTGCGGCGCGCGGCGAGCCACTCGCGCGCGAGGCGCTGGCGTTCGGCGAGACCGGCCTCCGCCGCCGTGTTGGCGCAGTGCCGGCAGTCGACCGCGAGCGCGCCGCTGCACGCCTTGCACTCGGCGACGACGCTGCACATGCGCGCGACCGGCCCCGTCTCGACGTCGAGCCACTTGCCGTGCTTGCTGCACGGCTGGGTGCCGCGGTGGAAGCAGGGCTTGCACGACGGCGCGGCGTCCTGGGCGGGCAGGAACCACGCCCCGAGCAGCGCGCAGCAGGCGGCGAGCAGCGTTCGCATTGGCCGTCAGGTTATCGCGGGCCGCCGTCGGCGCGGCAGGAAGCGCGCACGGTCATGGCCCAGCCGACCGGCGCGGCGCCGTTCACGGCACCTGCAGCGACTTGTGCACCTGCGGCAGCACGCGCACGTCGAACTGGGCGCGCTGCGCCATGGCGAGGTAACGCATCAGGTCGAGGCGCGCGACGGACTTCGCCACCGCGCCGAACGGCGTCGCCGGCTGCAGCACGAGCAGGATCTTCTCGCGCACCGGCGCGAGGTCGGCGAGCGCGCGCTCGACGGCGGCGTCACCGGTCTTGTCGGTCAGCACGATCTTCACGTCGACGGAGGCGCCGCGCTGCAGCGCGATCTCGCAGCAGCGGCGATGCAGCGCGCCGAAGCCCTGGCCCGGCGCGAGCGCGAATTCGGCCTTCGCCGGCGCGCCGAGCGTCTCGGGCAGCTTGTAGTCGGCGCTCAGGTGGTCGATCTGGTCGACGCACTTCTGCAGTGCGTCGGGATGCACGGCCGCGGTCTCGAGGTGCACGCGCAGGCCCTTGCCGCGCACCTGCCGGCCGAACTCGCGCACCCACTCGGGGAACACGAGCGGCTCGCCGCCGGTCACGCTGACGCGGCTCTGGCGCGCGCCGGGCTCGCTGGCGGCGACGACCTGGCGCACCAGTTCGGCGGCGCGGTCGGCGGCGACCGGGTTGGGTTCGTGCAGTTCGCGGACGCCCGTGCGCACCGGCAGTCGCGGCGGCGCTTCGTAGCTGTTGGGCGTGTCGCAGTAGAGGCAGCGCAGCGGGCACGTCGCGAGGCGCACGAACGCCATCGGCACGCCCACGAAGCGGCCTTCGCCCTGCACCGAGTGGAAGACCTCGATGAGCGGCGCCTTCGGCATCGCCACGCCGGGCTTTGCCGAGGACGCGGTCTGCGCCTTGCCTTCGATCGACTTGAGGGCCTGTTTCAGGTCCATGGCACGACGTCGGCGCACCGGCCGACGACAGCGCGCGAGCGACCAGCGGGGACGCGCGGACGCGCCCCGCGGCGCGTCACTTCGTGGCCGGAGCGGCCTTGGCGGCCGCGCCGCCGGCGGCCGGCTTGGCCTCGCCGGCGTCCGCCTTCTTGGCCTTGGCCTTGGCCTTGAACGTCGTGCGGACCTTCGGCAGGCCCTCGACGCGCTGGCCGTCCTGCCACTTGCCGGACTTCTTCAGGGCGGCGAGGCGCTCGATGCGCGTCCAGACGTTGCGCTGGCCGCCGCCGGAGGTGGAGGTCTTGAGACTGCTGTGGATCGTCATGACGGATTCTGCGGGCGAAAAGGGCCGAGCAGTCTAGCGAACGACATAGGCCTTCGGCCAGCCCTCGGTCGTCTTCCTCAACTCGAGGAAGTTGGGGTCGGGAACGTCGGCCGGCAGCGCCTGCAGCAGATTGCGGGTCGCCGTCTCGTCGGCCGGCCCGTCGTAGTACACCGCCACCCCCCAGGTCTGCCCGGCGGCCGTGGCCCAGGGATACGGACGGGCGCGCTGCACCTTGCGCGCGGCCAGCCAGTCGCACAGGCCCTTGGCACTGGCCTTGGCGGCGGCCTCGGGCTGGCCGGGGTAGAGGGCGACGAGGAAGGCCTTGCTGGTCAACGGCCGGGCGTCGAACTCGCCGACGAAACCCGGCGCCACCGGGCCTGCGCCCGCCGCCGCCCGCAGGCCGACCGGGGGCTTCGGAGCACCCCCGGCCTGACCGCCGAGGAAGTAGCCGCCGACGAAGGCGACGAGCGCTGCCCCGACCGCCATCCACAGCGGCAGCAGCTTGGCCTTCGCCACCGGTTCAGGCACCCAGGCGGCGCGACCAAAGCACGCCTCCCACAGTTGCCGCACCACCTTGCCGACGCCACCGCGCCCGCGCGAACGCGAACGCGAACCCAACAACATCGCCATGTCGCTCGACCTACGACCCACGACACACCCCCAGACGCGTAATGGCGGCCGCAGCAGCGAACAGGGCGCCGCCGACCACCGAACTTGGCACGTCTCTGCCGTTGGCGTCGACGCACCGCTGACCGCGCGTTGCCGACCAAGCAACACGTCGCGGCGAACGTAGCAACGCGCCGTCAGCCGCGCAACGGCGCGCGCCGGGAAGTCCGCGCCCGCCGGCGCCTGGGAGCCTGCGTCCCGCGACGCAGACTCCGGGCGGGCGGCTCACCCACCGGCGAGCTGCCGCAGCGCGGCGAGCACGGCGGGGGCGACGTCGGCATCGGGCGCAGCCACGTACGCGCGCGCGAGCGCCCGCGCTTCGTCCGCCTGGCCGAGCTTCTGCAGCACCGTGCACAGCAACCACGTCTGCGGGCCGGCGTCGAGGCCGTTGCGGCGCTGGCCATCGACCGCCTGCCGGCAGCAGCGGGCGACCTCGGCGAGGTCGGCGGCGGGGTCCTCGTGCAGCGCCGTCGCCAGCAGCCACGCGCCCCAGTGCTGGTCGGGCAGCAGCGCGAGGCAGCGGCGGAAGGCGGCGATCGCGGCGGCGCGATCGCCGGCGCGCAGGCTCGACACCCCACGTTCCTCGGCGAGCCGCCACAGGCGGTCGAGCTGCGTGCGGATCTCGTCGGCAGCGAAGTCGGGCGGCGCGACGCGCACGCACTGCGCGAAGGCGTCGCCGGCGCCGTCGTCGTCGCGGCGCAGCAGGCGGTCGTAGCCGAGTGCGGCCAGCGCTTCGGTGTAGAGCAGGCGCGCTTCGTCGAGGTCGGGCAAGGCGCGCCAGGCCGCGGCCAGGTGCTGCACGGCTTCGGCGTGGCGCCGTTCTTCCTTGGCCATGCGACCGAGCACGAGATGCGCCTTGGGTTCGCCGGCGTTGTAGGCGAGCGCGCGCTCGACGAGGCGGCGGACCTCGCCGCGGTCGGGCGGGTTGTCCGACAACCGCGCGTAGGCGCGGAGGATCAGCACGTTGGCCAGCACCTTCGCCACGTCCTTGTCGCCCGGCCGCGCTGCGAGGTACGCCTCCAACTGCAACTCGGCGTCGCTCAACTTGCCCTGGCCGACGAGCGCCAGCGCGAGTTCCTGCCGCAGCGCCGGGTCGGGGCGCGCCCGCAAGCCGCCGCGGGCGTACTCCTCGGCGGCCGACCACTGTTCCCGCTCGCGCATCAGCCGCGCCGCGCCGAGCCACGCCGCCACCGATTGCGGTTCCGCGGCCTGGGCCGCGCGGTAGTGCCGGACCGCCGCCAGCGCGCGATCGCGCACGCGTTCCCACTCCGCCTTGGCGCACAGCAGGCCGGCGTGCCGCGGATGCGCCGCGAGCGCGGCATCGAGCCGGCCGTCCGCCGCGAGGCCGCGCGGATCGTCGCCCGCGAGCAGCGGCGGCGCGCCGGCCTTCGCCTTGGCCAGCAGTTCGTCGCGGCAGTCGGCGAGCTGACGCAACGCGCCGAAGGCGACCACGTCGGGATGATCGGGCGCGAGCGCCAACGCCGCGGCGTACATCGCCGCGGCGCCAGCGTCGTCGCCGGCGAGTTGCAGCGGCTCGAACGCGGCCAGCTGGCACTGCAGCAACCAACCATCGGCTTCGGCGATGCGCTTGTGGGTGCGTTCGCGGGCGCGCTGCGCGGCCGCCGCGGCGACGGCGGCGCTGGCTTCGGTCGCCGCGCGCGCGTAGTCGGCTTCGGCCAGCGCGATGCGCACGAGCAACTGGCGCGCGCGGACTTCGTGGAGCGGGTAGCGCGCCGCCGCCGTCGCCTTCTCGAGGTGCTCCCGTACCTCGTCGATGCCGGCCGGGCCGCGCTGCATGCGGTCGTAGACGAGGTTGAGGTGCGCGACGGCGTTGGCGTCGTCGACGGCGAGGCTCGCGCGCCACAGCGTCTCGTCGTCGGCGAAGGCGCGGGCGCGGCCGCCGGCGGCGAACGCCGCGACTGCGACCGCCGCCACCAACGCAGCGCCGGCGCAGCGACCGCACAGGCGCGCGACCGCCGTCGCGAACGCCAGCGCCAGCCAGGGCGCAGCGAGGTAGAGGTACCGGTCGGCCGCCGCGATCGACGACGCGGGGAAAGCGGTGTTGAACGGCGCCAGCGCGACGGCGAAGGCGAGCACGCCGAGGCCGGCGAGACGCCAGCGCGGCGCCCGCCACGCGGCGACGGCGGCGACCGCCGCTGCCGCCAGCGCGGCGACGCCCGGCGCCGCGGCGGCGCGGAAGCGCTCGAGCGTGGCGACCTCGGGGTAGAGCACGTTCAGTCGCTGCGGCCAGAGCGCGGTCGCCACGTAGTGCAGGAAGGCGCCGGGCACCTGGGCAACGCGCTCCCCCACTGCGCCGGCCGCCGTCATCGTGCCTTCGGCGGCGGCGACGAGTTGGTGGTGCCACGCGATCGGCGCCACGACGGCGGCGAGCACGGCGACGGCCCACCAGCGCGCGCGCGCGCCACCGATCGCGGCGCAGACGAGTGCAGCGAGCGGCGGCAGCACCACGGCGGTGGCCTTGCTGTACATCGCCAGCGCCGCGAGGGCCGCCAACGCCAAGGCCGCTGTCGCCGACGGCGCGCGGGCGAAGCGCACGGTGCGGTGCAGCGCCCAGAACGTGAACAGTCCCGACAGCACGTCCTTGCGGCCGCTGACCCATGCCACCGACTCGGCCAGCGCCGGATGCACGACGAACAACGCCGCGGCGGCGTGCGCGACGAGCGACGAGGCGCCGAGCCGCAGCAGCAGTCGCGCCAGCACGAAGCCTGCGGCGGCGTGCAGGACCAGCGCGTGCAGGTGCGGCCAGAACGGCGCGGCGCCGTGCGCGGCGAAGTCGAGCCACAGCGACGCGTGCGCGACCGGCAACCATGCGTTCGCGATCGGCCGGCGCGGGTCGAGCACGGCCAGCAGGCCGGCGCGGAACTCGGGGTTGTCAGGGCCGAAGAAGAAGTTGTCGTCGAAGTCCAGCAGCTCCGCGCCGAGCGCCGCCGGCAGGTAGACCGCGAGCGCGAGCGCGAGGCAGACGAGCAAGGAGCGCCAGCGCGACGGGGCGGCGAACGGCGAATCCACGGGCGCGAGCATGTGGCGGGCGCGCAGATTAGGAGTCCGCGCCACGGAAGGCCACGCCGCCCGGCGCGCGGCGCGGCTTGCCCATCGCGCCGCGCCGGCGCAAGCTGTCGCGCCGCGTGTACGCCGCCCGCCATCTCGCCGCCGACCAGAACGCGCTCGCGCGCGCGCTGCGCGCCCGCGGCCGCCGTGTCTGGCCGTTGCGCCGCCGCGGCGCCGTTCTAGGCCACGCCGTCGAGGTCGACCGCGCGCTGCCGACGACGGCGCGGGCGCAGGCGCGCTGGGACGCCGGCGAGCCGGTGTTCCTGCCGGGCATCCTCGGCGACGGCCCGGCGCGCCACGACGCCGCGATCCGCAGTTGCCTCGCGATGTTCGCGCGCTTGCGGGCGGGCGGCAGCTTCCTCGACGAACTGGAAGCACGCCTCGGCGACGACCCGGACCTGCGCTACGCCGGCAGCACCGTCGACCGCAGCGACCAACGCGAGATCGAGCGGGTGTTCGTCGACGCCGAACCGGGCGGCGCGCAGGTCGCCAAGGACCTGTGGGCGAAGCTGGCGTGGATCGCCAACGACGCGAGCGATCGCTCGCTGCGCATCCGCTTCTCCGCCGGCCTCGAGCAGTTGGAGGAGTGGATGACGTCGACCGACCTGACCGCCGGCTGGGTCGACCTCTTCGCGCTGCGCGCCTTTCCCGAGGGCAACGCCATCGTCGGCTGCGCGCCGCTGCGCGCCATGCTCGCGGCCATGCTGCGGCGGCCGCATCGGTTGAGCGAGCGCATCCTCTACAACAACGCCCCCGACGGCGGCGCCGTCTTCCACCACGACGCCGAACCAGGGCAGTTGGGCGTGTGCTTCAGCCAGCTCGAAGGCAGCACGGCGTGGCTGTCGCTGAGCAAACGGCGACTGGCTCGGCTGCTCGCTCGCGTCGGCTTCGCCCGCGACGAACGCCGCGCCATGCAGGCGCTCGACGACGGCGACAACGAGCGCATGTGGCGGCTGCTCAACCGCGACGAAGGCTTCACCGCCCAGTTGGCGGCCCACGGTGCGCTGTTCGTGCTGCACGCCGGCGACAGCATCGCGCTGCCGTCGCACGGCATCGACGACGTCGCCTGGCACAGCGTGTTGGCGCTGGGTGACCGGCCGAGCCTCGCACACAGCTACGGCCTGTTCCCGCGGGCGGCCGACTACCCGGTAGCCGCCGATCCGGCGGGGCGATAGAACGGGCCGCGCGATGGTGGAGCGCCGTCACTTGCTGCTGCACCTGGAACTGGCGGCGCACGCCTTCGGCGCCGACCAGACGGTGCGCGTGCCCGTGCTGCCACCGCGGGCGGTCCCGACCCCGGCGCAGGACCCGGCAGCAGACCAGACACCGCGACCGGCGGCCGGTCCGGCCGCGGCAGCCGCTGCGCCGCCGTCGCCCGCTCCGGCGCGGCCGCCGCAGACCACCGCGCCCCGGCGCCCGGCGGCCGCCAGCGCAACGGACGCAGGCCAACCAACCGCTGGTCCGCGACCCGGAACCTTGCCGACGGCCGCCGCCGGTGCGGACGATCCGGTCGCCAGCGCCCTGGCGGCCTTGCGGCGCGAGATCCTCACCTGCAGCCGCTGCCCCCTGCACGGCAGCCGCGAGCACGCTGTGCCGGGCGAGGGCAACCCGCGCGCCGAGGTGTTCTTCGTCGGCGAAGCACCGGGGGCGACCGAGGACCGCGCGGGCCGCCCGTTCGTCGGCCCGTCGGGCGAACTCCTCGACCGCATCCTCGGCAATGCCATGGGCTTGCAGCGAAGCGACGTATTCATCGCCAACGTCGTCAAGTGCCGGCCGCCTGGCAATCGCACGCCGGAGCCGGACGAAGTTGCCGCCTGCCTACCGTACTTGCAGCGCCAGATCGAGCAGATCCAGCCAAAGGTCATCGTCTGCCTGGGTCGGGTGGCGGCACAGAGCCTTCTCGGTGGCGACGAGGCGGTGTCGCGCTTGCGCAGCCGCGAGTTGTCGCACCGCGGCATACCCGTCGTCGTCACCTGGCACCCGGCCTACCTGCTGCGCGAACCGGCGGCCAAACGCGACACCTGGGACGACATCAAGCGCGTCAACCGGCTGCTGGGCCGTCCAGACGTCCCGGCACCGGGTCGTTAGCCGGCCGCGGCGGTTGGCCCGCCGGCCCTGCGGCGGCCGGCGAGCCGATTGCCGGCGCATCCCGCATCCTGCCTTGAAGCGGTGGCTTGCGTTCTTGACCGACTCTTGGCGCATCGCTACCGTCCCGCCCGCCTGTCGCCCTCTAGCGTCCCTCGACGGCCCAGGCTCCACGCGTCGGCAACCCCTCCGCGCGCCGTTCGCCGTCGATTGCCGAAAGCACTCGACGGGAGCCGCGGCTGCGTCGACGTCGGATCTGTTCTTTGCTGATCTCGCTCGCGCGTCCGCTCGCATCGTTTGCTCGCGCCTACGCCACCGTGCGCACGGTGGCGCACGCCTTCGTCAGGCAGGCCAGCATCGCCGCGGGATGGACGCAATCGCCCCCTCTCCCAGTTCGCCCTTTCAGCAGGCTTCCCACGATGATCAAGGTTCAGTCCCTGCGCTTGCGCGGCTTCGTCGCCTCTTCGGTGCTCGCGCTGGCCGCTTGTTCGGGCACGCCCTCGGAACCCGCCGCCGCCGCCCCCATGACGTCGGATGACCAGGCGTCCGCCACCGCGAGCCAGGCGACCGGCCGCAGCGCCGAGGCCACCGGCGCGGCGACGACGGTCGCGGCGCAGGATCCGCAGGGTCAGGAGCCGGCGCGCGATCGCGCGGCCGTGATCGAGAAGGCGCTGGGCAACGCCCGGCGCTCGCTCGACCTGCGCCTGTTCGAGGACGCGCGCATGGAAGCCGCGTACGTGCTCGAACTCGACTCGGGCAACACGCAGGCCCGCGAGATCCTGCTGCGCGCCAACGAGGTTCTCGGCAACTCCGACCAGGTGCCGCTGCGCAGCGTCGTCTCCGACGCGATCGTGCAGGACACGATCCGCCGCGAGCGCGAGATGGCCGTGATCGAGCGCGAACGCGACCAGGGCCGCGCCAACATGGAGATCAAGCAGTACGGCAAGGCGGTCGACTGCTTCGAGCGCGCGGCGACCATCGCCCGCTTCTCGGCGTACATGCAGCCGAACGACCCGACCCGCAAGGAGGTCGAACTGCTGCTGACGCAGGCCCGCGAGGCAAAGGCGAACGCCGACAAGGCAGCGCTCGAACAGGCGAAGAACGCCTCGGAAGCCGAGCTGGCCCGCATCGCCCGCACGCAGGAGCTCAGCAAGGAGCAGCGCGTGCAGAGCCTGCTGGAGGCCGCCAACGTCCAGTTCCAGGACGGCAACTACCAGAAGTGCTGCAACCTCGTCGAGCGCGCCCTGCTGCTCGATCCGACCAACGCCGACGCGCAGGCGCTGCGCGACCTCGCCGACCGCGCCCGCCACCAGAGCGCGCTCGACGGCAATCGCGAGCGCTGGCGCACCGAGTGGAACAAGACGTTCCTCGAACTGCAGCAGAGCAACGTGCCGCAGACCGAGGCCGTGGTGTTCGACATCGCCCGCTGGACCGAGGTCAGCAAGCGCAAGCCGGCCGGTTACACGATCCAGAGCGAACTCGACTCGCCGGAGAACGCCGCCGTGGCGAAGGTGCTGCGCGAGACCGTCGCCGAGCACAACTTCGCCAGCGCCACGGTCCAGGACTGGGCCAGCTACTACGGCGACCTTACCAAGGTCACGTTCTTCGTCGCGCAGGAGGTGCGCGACATGGCCGCCGAGACGACGACCCTCACGGACTTCCGCCTGCCGAGGCGCTCGGTCGAGGACGCGCTGAAGGCGATCCAGGTCAAGACCGGCGTCGCCTTCCGGATCAAGGACGGCCTCGTGCAGCTGGTCGCCCCGGCCAACGCCATCGGCAACCTCATCAGCCAGCCGTACAACGTCAAGGAGCTGGTGCAGGGCGTGCCCGACAAGAAGGGTGCCAACCTGCGCCTGATCGGGCCCGGCGACGATGCGCCGGTGTTCGCCGAGGACGAAGGTGACGCGGAGGTGCCGATCGCCGTCGTCGACGAGGCGCGCCTGCAGGAGCTCATCAAGTCCACCGTCGCGACGGACAAGTGGGACGGCAACCCGTTCACGATGCAGATGCTGGGCGGCACGCTGTACATCCGCGCCGACGCCGAGACCCACGCCGCCGTCGCGACGCTGATCAACGACCTGCGCCGCCACGTCGGCATCCAGATCGACGTCGAGGCGCGCTTCCTCAAGGTCGAGGACAGCTTCCTCGAGGACGTCGGCATCGACCTCCGCGGACTGGGCAACCAGGCTTCGCAGGGCGTCGCCGGCCGCGGCCTGGAGAAGAACGGCGATCGCCAGAACGCCGGCTTCGACGACTTCGGCCCGCGGCAGCAGCAGAACGCTGTCGTGCCGGGCACCGTCGGCACGGGCACCTCGCCCGGCTTCTTCTACGACGACGGCAACGACGGCGACATCATGGGTCGCGTCGAGAACCTCTACAACACGACGCTCGGCGGCCGCAACGGCGGCCCGACGAACGCCGGCGGCCTGTCGCTGCAGTACGCCTTCCTCGACGACACCGAGGTCGAGATCGTGCTGCGCGCCGTCAGCAAGCAGGAGCGCAGCGAGCAGATCGAGGCGCCGCGCCTGATGATCTACAACAACTCGCGCTCGAACATGAGCTACCTGCGCCAGTTGTCGTACATCAAGGACTTCGACGTCGAGATCGCGCAGGCGGCGGCGGTCGCCAACCCGATCATCGGCACCGTCTACGACGGCGTGTCGCTGGACGTCCGGCCCGTGGTCGACAGCGAGCTGCGGTTCATCACCATGGAACTGCGGCCGAGCGTCGTGACCCTGCAGACGCCGATCCCGACCTTCACGACGACCCTCGGCGTCGGCCAGCCGATCTCGATCCAGCTGCCCGAGGTCACCCTGCAGCGTGTGCGCACGACGGTCACCATGCCGGACGGCGGCACGATGATGCTCGGCGGCATGCGCCTCGTGGAGCGCCAGAACCTGCGCTCGACGGTGCCGCTGCTCGGCAGCCTGCCGGGCCTGTCGTGGCTGTTCAGCCGCAACGGCACGTCGGTGCAGAACCGCAAGATCCTGATCCTGATCCGTGCCCGCATCGTGCTGATGAACGAGTTCGAGCCGGAGCTGCCGGCCGTCGAGGGCAGCGTCGACGCCGGGATGAAGTGATCCGGTGATGCAGGAGGGAGCGGTGCCGCCGCCCCACCCACGCCTCCCCCGCCGCGGGGCCCCCCCACCCAAAAATGAGGCCGCCCCCGCCCCTTTAGAACGAGACAAAACAC
>JBKDXM010000122.1:0-3165 GCA_046306335.1 Planctomycetota bacterium | reverse complement strand
TCTGCGTCACGGAACGCGCGCCGATCCGGTGCGCGGATTCGCGGCCGGGGCGAAGCCGACGACCGCAGGCGAATCGGTCGATTCGCCGAGGATCGGCGGCGAGCTCCCGGACGTGAAGACGCGTGCCGGGCGGCGCAGCCTGCCGTGACGCAGACTCCTAGGCCCGACGCGGGGCCGGAACGACCCGTTGCGCCGGACCGCCGAATGCGCCGGCCGGTCCGCCCGGAACGCCGCCACCGCGAGTACAAGCACGGCGTGCCAGCCGCCGCCCACCCGACCCGCTTCCACCCCTTCCCCGCAGCCGCGCTCTGGCTCGCCGCGCTGATCGCACCGACGCCCGCGGTCGCGCAGCAACCGCGCCGCGCCACCGCGCCGCCGGCCGACGCCGCCGCGAACGTCGTGTTCCTGCACTGGAACGACTTCCACGGCCAGTTCCGGCCGCAGCGCGCGGCGTGGAAGCTGCGCCCCGGCCTGCCGGCCGACCAGGCGCCGCTGCTCGGCGGCGCGGCGTCGCTGGCCGGCTACGTGGCGCGCGAGCGCGCTGCGGCGCAACCGCTCGGCCGGCGCGTCGTCGTCACCGACGGCGGCGATTGGTACCAGGGCACGCTCGAAGGCAACGAGACGAAGGGCGCGCTGGTGGTCGCGTTCATGAACCGGCTGAAGCCGGACGCCGTCGTGCTCGGCAACCACGAGTACGACTTCGGCCCCGACAACGTGCGGCGGCTGTGCGACCTCGCCCGCTATCCGGTGCTCGCGGCCAACGTCGTCGTCGACGGCGCGCGCACGCGCATGCCGAACGCGTTCGTGCAGCCGTTCACGCGCCTCGTCGCGCACGGCGTGACGATCGCCGTGCTCGGCCTCGTGACCAGCGACACCAAGTCGGTGTCGACCGGGCCGTGGGGCGAGGACGCGTTCGAGGACGAGTTCGCGGCGCTGCGCGTCGTGCTGCCCGCCGCCGAGAAGACCGGCGCCGTCGTCGTGCTGCTGACGCACTGCGGCGTCGAGGTCGACCGCATGCTCGCCAAGGCCTTTCCGCAGGTGCGGCTGATCCTCGGCGGCCACTCGCACACCGGCCTGCCCGAGCCGCTGCGCGAAGGCGAGACGTGGATCGTGCAGACGCACGGCAAGGCCAGCGGCGTGGCCCGCGTCGAAGCGCGCGCCGAAGCGGCCGCCGACGGCGCGCCGGCCCGGTTGCGGCTGCTGCGTGGCGAGCTGGTCGAGCTCGACCTCGCGCGCCATCCCGAGGATCCGGCGACCAAGCGGTGGATCGACGAGCAGACCAAGGACCTCGCGGCGAAGTGGGACGCGCCGATCGGCGCGCTGGCGATCCCGGCGTACGACGACCGCGGCGTGCGCAGCACGCCCGCCGGCAACCTCGTCGCCGACGCCTTCCGCGCCCGCGCGCAGGCCGACCTCGGCTTCACCAACAAGGGCGGGCTGCGCACGCGCCTCGTCGCCGGGCCGCTGACGCGCCGCATGCTGTACGAGCTGCTGCCGTTCGACAACGACCTCGTGTCGTTCACGCTGACCGGCGCGCAGGTGCGCGCGGCGCTGCAGGCGGGCCTCGCCAAGGACCGCCGGCCGCTGGAGATCGGCGGCGGCAGCTACCGCTTCGCCGAGCGCGACGGTGGCCGCGAACTGCGCGACGTCACCGTCGGCGGTGCGCCGCTCGACGACGCGCGCACCTACCGCGTCGCGACGAGCTCGTTCCTGGCCCGCGGCGGCGACGGCATCGGCGCCTTCGCGCAGGGCAAGGACCTCGTCGACCACGGCGTGCTGCTGCGCGACGTGCTGATCGCGCAGGCCGAGCGCGACGGCGGGCTGACGGCGAGCGGCGAGGCGCGCATCGAGCAGGTCGACGCGCGCGAGTAGCGGACTGCGCGCCAACCGGCGCCGCCGTCGATCGCGCCCAGAGCCGGGGACCGCCAGGGCGACGGTCGGCGCGGCCGGGCGCTCAGTACCCGATCTGCAGTTCGACGCCGTTGCTGAGTTCGCTGAGGCCGAAGAACGGCCCGTTGGACACCAGCGGCAGCGCCTGCGCCGTCAGACGGAAGTTGAGCAGGTTGACGGTGCTAGGGATCGTCAGCGTCGACTGCTGCTGGCCGGTCGCCGACGCGGTACCGACGAAGTTGAGCACGGCCGAGCCCGGGTCGAGCTGCAACACGCAGCCGCCGAACGGCAGGTTGGCGGCGCGACCGAGCGCGAATCCGCTCATGACCGCAGCGTTCGCCGGAGCGCCGGTCAGCGACAGGCTGACGGTCCCGCCGAGCGTCGGCACGCTGGCCGCAAGGACGGGCGGCGCAGCGCCGCAGCCGACGCCCACCGGCGTCACCCGCGCGGCGAGGCCGTTGTAGGCAGCGCCCGAGCACGACTGCAGCGCCACGCCAGGGGTCAGCGACGTCAGGTCGTAGGTCGCCGCCACGTCGGCGTTGTACGTGCACACCGGGTTGACGGTCCCGCCCGTCTGGCCGCGCAGCGTCAGGAAGAGCCGGCCGCCGAACAGGATCGACTGACCGACCTGCGTGTTGATGGTGTAGACCTGCACGCCGTTGGTGTTGGTGAGCGAAGCGACGGTCGAACCGTTCACCAGCAGCGTGCCGCGGTAGTCGTTCGTCCACGGGAACGGCCCCGTGACCGTGCTGAAGCCACCGACGTGCAGCGAAGCGCGCAGTTGCACCGGCGTGCCCGGTGCCAAGCCGGGCGCGACGACCAGCAGCGTGTCGGTGAACTGCGCCAGGGGCTCGGCGCCGGTCCACTCGGTAAAGTACAATTGCGCGCCACCGCCGTTGGGCCACGCCGCCGCACCCGAGCCGTAGGCCCGCAGGAAGCCATAGTCCGAAATCGTCGTGCCGGTGCCGAAGGAGTACGGCTGCCCGTTGCCGACGCTACCCGCGTGGCTGACCGTCAGGGGCGCGGTCGTCGTCCACGGCGTGTCGATCCGGATGTCGGAGCACTGGCCTGGTTGGCTGCCGAAGCAGTTGAAGAGCCGGAAGTGGCCCTTCACGCCGCATGCCTGGGCCTCCAGCGAGGCGGACAGCAGGGTGACGACAGCACCGAGGAGCAGGATGAGCGGTTTCGCATGATGGCTTGCATACCTCCTGCAGCGGCAGCCGCGCGGAAACCACACCAACGGCTACTTGGTTACGCGCCGCCGCATCTTGACCG
>JBKDXM010000121.1:0-9109 GCA_046306335.1 Planctomycetota bacterium | reverse complement strand
CCGGGTTGGCGCCCGCGGTGACGTTCTTGATGCCTTCCTCGAAGATGGCCTCGGCGAGGACCGTGGCCGTCGTCGTGCCGTCGCCGGCGACGTCGGAGGTCTTCGACGCGACTTCCTTCACCAGCTGCGCGCCGAGGTTCTAGTACTTGCCGGCCAGCTCGATCTCCTTGGCGACGGTGACGCCGTCCTTGGTGCCCGTCGGGCTGCCGAACGCCGGCTCGATGCTGCCGTTGCGGCCGCGCGGGCCGAGCGTGACCTTGACGGCGCGGGCGAGCTGCTTGACGCCGTCGCGCATGCGCTCGCGGGCTTCCTGGTCGTACGCGATCTTCTTGACTGCCATGGGTGTGCTCCGGTGTGGGTTGGGCGTGGGTGGGGCGGCGATCAGCCCTCGATGACCGCGAGGATCTCGTCCTCGCCGAGGATCAGCAGCTCCTCGCCGTCGAGCTTGATCTCCGAGCCGGCGTACGACGAGAACAGCACGCGGTCGTTCTTCTTGACCGACATGGCCTGACGCGAACCGTTGTCGAGCAGCTTGCCGTTGCCGACCGAGACGACGACGCCTTCGCGCGGCTTCTCCTTCGCGGTGTCGGGCAGGATGATGCCGCCCTTGGTCTTGTCGTCGGCGGCGACGCGCTTGACGAGCACGCGGTCGCCGAGGGGGGTCACGGTCATGGTCTTGGTCTTCGACATGGGTCTCGTTCTCTCGATCGTGGGGGTTGGGATGGGAAGGGGTCGCCGCGCGCGCCGGTTCAGTGGCTCGATCGCGGCGCAGGTCCGGTCGGTGGGTTGGGCGGCAGCCGCAGGGCCACCTGGCGGAGCACCAGCGGGCCGCCGAAGTGCGCCTGGATCAACTGCTGCAGGGCGCCGCGCAGGCGGCCGAGGTCGAGCGGCTTGCGCAGGAAGGCGAAGAAGCCGGCGTGTTGGGCGGCGGCGGCGTCCTCGGCCGAGGCGAGGCCCGACATCAGGATCGCCGGCAGCGGCCGCACGGCCGCGAGCTGCTGGAACAGCTGCAGGCCGGTGGTTCCGGGCAGGTGGAAGTCGAGCAGCGAGAAGTCGAAGCGCTGCTGCTGCGCGAGGCGCACCGCGTCGTGGGCGAAGGCGGTTGCCGCCACGTCCCAGCCCTGGCACGCCAGGAATTCGCTGAGGCAGGACCTCAGCGAGTCGTCGTCTTCGACGAGCAGGACGCGAAAGCTCTGGTGCATGCGATCAGGATCGGTGCCGGCGCCGGCCCAGCCGTTAAGCAACGGCTGTGCCGACCCAGGAAGGATGCCGTAAATTCTTGCGAAAGAACGGCTTGCGCAAGTTCTGGCTGGCACCGATGCGACCCGCCCCGGCTCGTGGCTGCCGAGTTGGCAGAGTAATCGGTCGCTGCTACTGCCATCTTGGCGCGGTCTGGCCCCGGCGCGGACTGTGCGACGGCGGTTGCGGCGGCAGCCTCGGTGCGCCACCCGCCTGGGCGTTGGGCGCGCGCGCGGCCACGTAGCCGAGCGGCAGGAGCGACGGGACGTGGGCGGGTGGGGCCGCCCGGGTGGTCAGGACCTACTCGTCCTCGCCGGCGTCCTCGTCCTCGTCTTCGTCCTCATCGTCGTCGTCGTCGTCCTCGTCCTCGTCGTCGTCGTCGTCTTCGTCTTCGTCCTCGTCTTCCTCGAGGTCGTCGAAGCTCTCGCCGGGCTCATCGCCCTCGGCTTCGTCGTCCTCCTCCTCCTCGTCCCAATCGTCTTCGTCGTCGTCCGCGTCCTCCTCGTCTTCGTACGAAGCGAGCACGCGGTCCCAGTCCGCGACCTCGATCGTGTTGTTGCACTTGAGGCAGACGCTGTCGTTGTCGCGCAGGTCCTCGAGCTGGTCGAGCTCGCGGTAGACCTCGCCGCATTCGCGGCACCGGACGATTTTGCCCATGGCTGTCGGTTCGGAAGGGGCCCCGGGGAACGGGGTTGCGCGATGCATACCGAAGCTGGCGGGCAAGGCAATAGCCGCGCGGCGGGATTCTTTTGCCGCCGTCCTCCTGGGCGGGACGCCGCAGCTGCCCAAGTTCGGATGGCCGCATGCCGAAGAACCGTCCGTGCAGAAGAGTCCGTACGTCATCCTCGGCATCGGGGTGGTGGGGTGCCTAGCGCTCGCGTGGATGGCCCGGCACGTGCATTCCCAGGCGACGGTGATGCGCCGGACGCAGCCGGCGTCGGTGCGGCCGACCTACCACGTCCACCTGACGTCGCCGGTGGCGAGCCGGATCGAGCGGCAGGGCGGCACGGTGAAGCGATTCGTCACGGCGCACGCGGTGCGCGGTTGCGACGTTCGCGAACTGGCGGAGTGGATCGCGCGCGAAACGCAGGCGTCGGCCTTCGGCGCGCTGAAGGGCTGCGCGGTGCACGTCACGGTGCATGGCGCCGACGGCACGCCGCCGCAGGTGTTCGAACTGCCGGCGCGACCGGCGCGACCGCCGCGACCGCCGCGGCAGCCCGCGCCGGCGGCAGCGCAACCGGCCGCGCCGCCCGCCGCACCGCGCTGACCGGCAACGCGCCTTGGCGCGGCCCGTTCCGCGCGGCCAGCGGACCGGATGGCCGACCTTCCGATAGATCCGGCGAATGTCCGGGCCCGTGGTCTTCGCTTTCGCCGTCGCCGACGGCGTGCTGCCCGTGGCTGGCGCCGCGCCGCCCGACGTGCTGGCGCGACAGCTGCCGCGGCTGCTCGTCGCGCGCCTCAACGGCGACGGCGACCGCGGCGCGCGCTTCTTCCCCTTCCTCGGCGTCACCGCTGGCCGCCGCCGCTTCCTGCGCTTGCCGCAGTTGCTCGAACCGGCGGCGCTCGCGCAGTTGCACCAGCAGGGCGACGCGCGCTGGTTGTGCGACGGCCTGCTCGGCCCGACCGGCCTGCATTGGCGCCTCATCGACGGCCGCACGCAGCAGGTCCGGCTCGTGCGCGACATGCCGTTCGATCCGCGCGCGCCACTGGAGGTGTTGCCGCGGCTGGAGTTCGAGATCGTCGATCGACTCGAACTCGAATGGCGACCGCAGCCGCTGCCGGCGTTGGTCGGCGAGGCGCTCGGCTGGTGGCTCGTGCTCAAGGACGAACTGCTCAAGCGCGAGGCGAACCTGCCCGCCGAGGACCACGACGTGCTGCGCCCGGTGCGCGCGTGCCTCGAACTCGCCGCCGGCGCGGTCGAGGTCCAGCAGATCATCGCCGAGTTCCTGGCCGCGCTGCTGCGGCGCGGCGAGCGCCGCGGCGAATGCGCCATCGAGCTCGCGCGCCTGGCGGCGGCGTGCGAGGACCCGGACCGGTTGGCGCGCATCGACGCGCTGCTGCTCGCCGCCGGGGCCCACGACCACGCCGCCGCGGCAGCTTGCCGGGCGGCGCGCCTCGCCCCGGGCCGCGCCGACCTCGTCGAGCGCGCGGCGGCGCAGGCCTTCCAGCTCGGTCGCTACGACGACGTCCGCGACGTGGTCGGCCGCGCGCGCGCATGCGGCGCCGCCAGCAGCGCGGCACTGGCCCAGCTCGCCGCCGCCTGCGATCGCCTCGCCGATCGCGAAGCCCGCGCTGCGATCGTGCGCGAACTCGTCGGCAAGGACGATCTGCCCGTGCCGGTGGCGCGCCTCGTCACCTCGTTCCTGCTCGAGGAAGACCAGCCGGCGGCGGCGCTCGCGGTCGTCGACCGCGCGCTCGCCAAGGCGCCGGGGCTGGCGATGCTGCACTTCGAGCGGGCCCGTGCCTGCATGCTGCTGGCCGACGAAGCGGCGGCCACGGCGGCGCTGCAGCAGGCGCTGGCCGCCGGCCTCGGGCCGACGTTCGTGTCGCAGGCGCAGCGCTTCCTGCGGGTGCTGGCGCAGCCCGGCCTGTGGTCGGGTCTGCAGCGCGGGGAACGCGCGCTCGCCGCCGGCCAGCTCGACCTCGCCGTGGTCGAATCGCGCCGGCTCGTCCGGACCCACCGCCGTTCGGCGGAGGCCTGGCACCAGTTCGGCCTGGTCGCGCACCAGCGCGGCCGGCTGCGCGCCGCCGAACGCGCGCTGCGGCGAGCGCTCGCGTGCGACGATCGCTGCGGCGAGGCGCACAACCGGCTTGGCGTGCTGCTGCTGCTCCAAGGCCGCGCCGAGGATGGTCACGTGCATCTGCTGCGCGCGCACGAACTCGCTCCGCACGACACCTCGCCGCTGCTGCACCTCGCGCAGGTCGAGGCCGTGCGCGGCCAGCGCGCCGCGGCCGAAGCCTACCTGGCCGCGGCCGTGCGTCTGGGCGCCGACCCGCAGGTGCTCGCCGCGGTGCGCCGCGAGGTCGCGGCGCGTTGCGCCTGAGCGGCGGACTGGCACGGAGCCGCGGCGTCGCCCTGGACGGCAAGCCGCGCCCGGGCCACGATCCGCGCGCGCACCGGCGAACGGCGCGCGTTCCCGAACACCGGCAAGGAAGTCCATGAAGCGCATTGCTTGGATCGTGTTGGCCGTCGCAGCCGCGCTGCCGGGCTGCGAGTCGTCCGCCGGCTGGCGCGGTCGGGTGGCCGCGGGTGGCGGGCTGACCGAGCTGTCGGCGCGCGACGCCGGCAACACGGGTTCGGCCGACGGCGGCCAGCAGAGCCTGCGCATCGAGGTCGCGCAGCCGATCACGTACCTCGACAGCATGGAGGTCGGCGTGCGCCTGAAGGGCGGCCGCCGCCAGATCGACGATCGCTTCCTCGGCGGTGGCTCGTACCAACTCGACTCCGACCAGATCGCCTTGCTGCCGACCTTCCGCGGGCACGTGGCGCTGGGCGACGCGAGCCGCGTCTACGGCGAGGCCTTCGCCGGCTACGAGTACTACTGGGCCGAGGAGCGGGTGCCCGGCGAAGTGGCCAGGGGCGAAGACGGCGGCGTCGCCTACGGCGCCGGCCTCGGCGTCGAGTTCGACGTGCTGCGGACCTCGGCGGTCTTCGTCGGCCTCGAATGGTCGCGACACGACAGCGAGGAGCGCGGCATCGACCTCTCGTTCGACGACTACTCCGCCGTCGTCGGCCTCGCCTTCCGCTTCTGAACCGCGTCCCGATGCCGCCGATGCCGCCGATGCCCGCCGCCGACCCGCTGCTCGCGTACCGCGACCGCTTCCCGATCACGCAGCGCAGCAACTACCTGATCAACAACTCGCTCGGCGCCATGCCGGCGGCGGCGCGCGCCAGCGTGCAGCAGTTCCTCGACCAGTGGGACACGCGCGGCGTGCGCAGCTGGGGCGACGGCTGGTGGGCGCTGCAGGAGAAGGTCGGCGACCTCGTCGCCAACGTGCTCGGCCTGCCGGCGGGCACGGTGACGATGCACCAGAACATCGCCGTCGCGCAGGAGATGATCCTGTCGTGCTTCCGCTTCGACGGCCGCCGCAACAAGGTCGTCTACGCCGACCGCAACTTCCCGAGCGACCAGTACATCTACGAGGCGCGCGCGGCGCACGGCGCGCGGCTGGTGCGCGTCGGGCCGGCGGCCGACGGCATCGCCACCGACGGCGAGCAGGTCGCCGCGGCGATCGACGACGAGACGCTGCTGGTAGCCATCGACCACGTGATGTTCCGCAGCTCGGCGATCACCGACGTCGCGCCGATCGTGCGGCAGGCCCGGAAGCACGGCGCGTTCGTCGTGCTCGACGTCTTCCACTCGGGTGGCATCGTGCCGCTCGACGCGCACGCGCGCTCGGTCGACGCCATCGTCGGCGGCGCGCTGAAGTGGATGTGCGGCGGCCCGGGCAACTGCTTCCTCTACGTGCGGCCCGACGCCGCCAAGTCGCTGGTGCCGAGCTTCACCGGCTGGGCGGCGCACAAGCAGCCGTTCGCGTTCTCGCCCAAGGGCCAGGACTACCGCGACGACGGCCAGCGCTTCGCCACCGGCACCCCGAACGTGCCGGCGCTGTACGCCGGCAAGGAGGGCATCGCCACGATCGCCGAGGTGACCGTGGCGCGCATCCGCGAGAAGAGCATGCGCCAGACGAAGCTGCTGGTGGAGGAGGCGGGCCGCCAGGGCCTCGCCATCCGCTCGCCGCGCGACGGCAGCCGCCGCGGCGGCCACGTCGCGCTCGACGTGCCCGAGGGCTACGCCGTCTGCCAGGCGCTGTCGGCGCGCGAGATCGTCGTCGACTTCCGCCCGGACGCCGGCCTGCGCGTGGCGCCGCACTTCTACAACACCGACGACGAGGTGGTCGCGTGCGTGCGCGCGATCCGCGCCATCCTCGACGCCGGCGAGCACCTGCCGTTCCTCGCGCAGGCGAAGAAGCCGGGGTGACCGCGATGCGCTACTGGGACATCAGCGAGCCGCTGGAGCCGGCGTCGGCGACGTTCCCCGGCGACACGCCGTTCACGCAGGAGTGGGTGGCGCGCCAGGAGCGCGGCGCGTCGTGCAACGTCAGCACCATCCGCGTGTCGACGCACGTCGGCACGCACACCGACGCGCCGCTGCACTACGACGTCGCCGGCAGCGACATGGCGAGCGTGCCGCTGCACGCCTACATGGGCCGCTGCCGCGTGATCGCCGTGCGCGGCGAAGGCTCGCCGTCGCTGGTGCCGGCGGGCGCCCTGCTGCCGGCGAAGCTGCGCGGCGCCGAGCGCGTGCTGCTGCGCACGAGCGACGACCACGACCACCGCGTCTGGAACCACGGCTTCACCGCGCTCGGCCCGGCGGCGGCCAGGGCGCTGGCCGACGCCGGCGTCGTGCTCGTCGGCATCGACACGCCGAGCATGGACCACGCCGACAGCAAGGACCTGTCGGGGCACCAGGCGCTGTACGCCGGCGGCGTCGCCATCCTGGAGAACCTCGACTTGCGCGGCGTGCCCGAGGGCGACTACGAACTCATCGCGCTGCCGCTGCGCATCGTCGGCGGCGACAGCAGCCCGGTGCGCGCGATCCTGCGCGAACTGCCGCCCGATCGTCCATGAGCCGCCGTCCCCGCGCCGCCGTCCCCGCGCCATGAGCAAGCGTCCGATCAACCCGTCCGAACTCGCCGACCCGGTCGGCTTCGCGCATGGCTGGCTCGTCGAGCACGGCCCGGCGCGCACGCTCTACCTCGCCGGCCAGTGCGGCTACGACAAGGCCGGCGCGATCGTGCACAAGGGCGACGTCGCCGGGCAGCTCGACACGGCGCTGGCCAACATCGGCCTGATCCTGCGCGACGCCGGCATGGCGTTCGCGGACGTCGTGCAGCTCAACTTCTACGTCACCAGCCGCGACGACTACGCCACCGCCCGCAAGGAGTTCGGGCGCGTGTGGCGCAAGCACTGCGGCAAGCACTACCCGGGCATGGCGCTGTTCGAGGTCGTCTCGCTGTTCGACCCGGCCGCCCGCATCGAGGTGCAGGGGATCGCCGCGCAATGAGCCCCGCACCCGCAGCGTGCGCGCGCGCCGGGGCCGCTGCCGCCGCCGCGCTGCTGTTGGCCGCGTGCGCCGCCGATCGCCTGCTGCGCGCCAGCAGCTTCGACGACAGCGCCGGCCGCGCGGTGGTGGCGCTGCGCGGCGACGGCTTCTGCACGCTCGACGGCGAGCGCATGCCGTTCGACGCCATGCTGCTCCGCCTGCGCCTGCGCACGCGCGCGCTCGACGACGCCGCGCTGCTGCGCTTCGTCGTCCGCATCGAGGCGCCGCGCGACGTCGACGAGGCCGTGCGCGACGCCGTGCAGAAGGACCTCGACCGGTTGATGCAGGAACTCAACGTCGTCATGGACGTCGCGCAAGTGGAGTACGCCTGAGCCATGACCCTGCTGCGTTCGCACGTCCCGCCCGACCTCGTCGTCTTCGACGTCGACGGCACCCTGCACGACACCTTCCGCTGGTGGTCGCCGATCCTCCGCGCCGGCCTGCAGCGCTTCTGCGCCCAGAACGGCATCGCCGCGCCGATGCCGAGCGACGCCGAGGCCGAGGCGGTCGTCGGCATGAAGGACGCCGGCGTCTGGGCGCCGTTCCTGCCCGAGCCGCACAAGCACCGCTGGCAGGACCTGCGCGCCGTCGTGCTGCCGATGGAGGTCGAGGAGGTCAGCCGCGGCGTCGACTACCTGTTCGCCGGCGTGCGGCCGATGCTGACGCACCTGCGCGCGCTCGGCGTCAAGGTCGCGCTCGCCAGCAACTGCCGCCGCGTCTACATGGGCGCGATGCAGCACGGCCAGGGCCTCGCGGCGCTGACCGACTGGCAGTTCTGCCTCGACAGCCCGGGCGTGCAGACCAAGACCGACATGCTGCGGCTCGCCCAGGAGGCCGCCGGCGCCCGCAAGGTCGTCATGGTCGGCGACCGCGAGCCCGACCACGAGGCCGCCCGCGCGCTCGGCTGGCCGTTCGTCTGGCGGCACAACGGCCGCTGCGCCATCGCCGACAGCGAGTTCGTCTGGAACGGCGACCCCGACCACCTGCTGATCGGCCTCGGCCTGCGGCCGCTCGGGGGACTTTCGCGCGCCGACGGCGAATAATGCGCGCCGGCCGGCGCACCCCGCCGGGCCGTCGGTCCAAGCCCTCGCTGCGTCGCGGCATCCGTCCATGGAAGGCATCGCCCTCATCCTCTTCGTGATCTTCGGCTACTCGATCGCGCAGGCCGCCATGCGGTCGGCGGACAGACGCCGCGCCGACACGATCCGCCTGCTCGAAGAAGCGCTGCGCAACCCGCAGGTCGATCGCCAGACCGTCGACCAGCTCGCGCGCCAGCTCACCGGCAAGGCGGCCGACGACGCGGCCGGCAAGCCCGCGGCGAACCAGGGCCTCGGCTTCCTCGGCAACCTGTTCCTGGTGCTCGGTTGGTTCGGCTTGTTCACCGCCGGCGGCCTCGGGATCGGCGGCAACTACGTCGACGATCCGAGGTGGGAGAACGAGCTGATCATGGCCGCCTGGATCGTCGCGCTGGTCAGCTTCGGTTGCCTGACCTACCCGTTCGCGCTGCGCGAAGCGCGCGCGCGCGTCGGCCGCACCTGACCGGGCGCGCGACGCGTTCGCGCCGCGGCCACCCGGGACCTCGGCGGCCGCCGTCAGGGCGTGCCGATCGGCGCCAGCACGTAGCGGAAGCCGAGTTCCGGCACCGAGAGGCCGCCGGTGTAGCCGAAACGGCTCGCCGACCGGCAGCTCGACGCGCCGTTGCCGCTGCTCCACGTGCCGCCGCGGACCGGCGGGTTGAAGCCGCCCGGCGCGAACGGATCGAC
>JBKDXM010000120.1:0-3915 GCA_046306335.1 Planctomycetota bacterium | reverse complement strand
TCGTCGTCAGGGACTCCCCCCTGCCGCCCGCGAGGATCGTCGCACGGCTTGCCATGGCGTGCCCAAGCGCGTCAGTCCTGCCCAGGCTCAACCGGCGCGAGGGGGCCGGGAGCGGGCTACCGCGAAGCGGTTTCGTTCAACTCGTCTTCGACGGAAGTGCCGATCACCAGCACTTCCCGCTCCCGGTCAGCCTAACCCCACTCCTACCCGCCACAACCCGCGCCGGCAGCCCATCGCCTGCCCACCGCCCGCTCTTCGGCCGAACTGCCTAATCCCGCCTCGGCCAGCTCGACTGGCCATCGACGCCTACCCGCGCCGCAGCCCGCCCTTCCCTACCCCTCGCCCGGCGCCTCACCCGGCTGCACCGCCTGCTGCAGATGCTCCGCGCGCTGCTGCCAGCTGCCGAGCGGGTCGCCGACGCGCGACGGGCACAGCTCCGCGAGTGGGCAGTCCTCGCACTTGGGGCCCTTGGCGAGGCAGACATAGCGGCCGAGCAGCAGCAGCCGATGGCCGCCGTCGATCCACTGGTCCTGCGGCAGGCGCTGGCAGAGGTCCTGCTCGATCTTCTCGGCGGTCTTCGCCGCCGACAGGCCCAGGCGCTGCGCGACGCGCGTGACGTGCGTGTCGACGACGACGCCCGACGGGATACGGAACGCGGTGCCGAGCACGAGGTTGGCGGTCTTGCGCGCCACGCCGGGCAGCGCCATCAGCGCGGCCATGTCCTTGGGCACCGCGCCGCCGTGCTGCTGCGCGATCGCGAGGCTGGCGCCCTGGATGGCCTTGGCCTTGTTGCGGAAGAAGCCGGTGCGGTGCACCACGGCCTCGACGTCCTCGCGCGGCGCGGCGGCGAGCGCTGCGGGCGTGGGGTACTTCTCGAACAGCAGCGGCGTCACCGTGTTGACGGTGCGGTCGGTGCTCTGCGCGCTGAGGATCGTCGCGACGAGCAGCGTCCACGCGTCCTTGTGGTCGAGTTCGCAGCGCGGCGCGGGGATCGCCACGGCGAGGCGGGCGGCGACTTCCTTGGCGTCGGCGGGCGGGCCGCTCGGCAGCTGCGGTTCGGTCTTCTTGCGCGTGGCCACGAGGCGGAAAGGCTAGGGAACGGGGCCGTCGCCCTCAATCGCGCGCGCCGAACACGGCGGTGCCGATGCGCACCAGGGTCGAACCGGCGGCAACGGCCGGCTCCAGGTCGCCGGACATGCCCAAGCTGAGCACCGGCAGCGGCAGGCCGGTGGCGGCGCGGAGCCGTTCGCGCAGCGCCGCGACGGCGGCGAAGGTCGGCGCCGGATCGCCGACCAGCGGCCCCATCGCCATCAGCCCCACCACCGCGAGCGCCGGGCAGCGGGCGCGCACGTGTTCGAGCAGCGCCTGCGCCTGCTCCGGCGGGCAGCCGTGCTTGGTCGGCTCGTCGGTGGCGTGCACCTGCAGCAGCACGTCGAGCGCGCAGCCGGCGCGCACGCACTCGCGCTGCAGTTCGTCGGCGAGCTTGGCGCGGTCGAGGCTGTGCACCAGTGCGAGGCCCGGCACCGCCAGCAGCTCGCGCGCCTTGTTGGTCTGCAGCGAGCCGATCAGGTGCCACTGCAGGCCGGGCAGGTCGGCGAGCTCGGCGGCCTTCTGCGCGAGCTCCTGCACGCGGTTCTCGCCGAAGGCGCGCTGGCCGGCGGCGTGGGCCGCGCGCACGCTGGCGGCGGGATGCGTCTTGCTGACGGCGAGCAGCGCCGTGGCGTCGTCGGCGCGGCCGGCGGCGCGGCAGGCGGCGACGAGGCGCTGGCGCTGCGCGGCGAGGTTGTGGCGGACGTCGTCGGGCGCTGCGCTCATTCGTCGCCCCAGTGCGCCGTCAGCGGACCGGGGAACAGCATGCGGCCGCGGCGCAGCAGCGCCGGACGGCCTTCGACCGCGAAGCCCGACAGCAGCGCGTCCCACGCTTCGTAGTGGTCGCAGCGCATGACCCAGTCCTTCAGCGCGCTGCCCACGCGCACGTCGCCGGCGTGGCGATCGCCGAGGTGGCGCGCCAGCTTGCGCATGAACGCGGCGACCTCCGTCTGGAACGTGTCGGCCGTGACCTCGTCGGGCCGGAAGCCGAAGTCCTTGATCAGCTGCTCGCGCAGGCCGGCGGCGACCTGCGAGAGCGAGGCGCCGTAGAGCACGTCCTTGACCGCGGCCTGGAGGTTCATGGCCAGCGTCTCAGTGGCGGAAGTGGCGCTGGCCGGTCATCACCATCGCCATGCCGTGCGCATCGGCGGCGGCGACGACTTCCTCGTCGCGCTTGCTGCCGCCGGGCTGGATGGCCGCGGTCGCGCCGGCCTTGGCGCACACCAGCAGGCCGTCGGGGAACGGGAAGAACGCGTCGCTCGCGACGACGCAGCCCTGCGTCTTCGCGCCGGCCTTGTCGACGGCGATCTTGGCGCTGTCGACGCGGCTCATCTGGCCGGCGCCGACGCCGACGGTGTGCGACGCGCCGTCGGCGGCGGTGCGCGCGAGCACGATGGCGTTGGACTTCACGTGCTTGCAGACCTTCCACGCGAAGCCGAGCGTCGCCGACTCGGCGGCGGTCGGCCGGCGCTTGCTCGCCACCGCGTCGCCGGGCGGCGCGTCGGGCACGTCGGCGGTCTGCAGCAGGAAGCCGCCGGAGACCTGCCGCGCGACGAGGCGCTGGCGCGCGGCGCGGTCGGGCAGACCGCCGAGATCGAGCACGCGCACGTTGGGGCCCCACTTGGCCTGCTGCAGCGCGGTGAGCGCCGCCGGTTCGACGTGCGGCGCGACGACCACTTCGAGGAACGTGCCGGTGGCGACGATCGCCTTCGCCGTCGCCTCGTCGAACGTGCGATTGGTGGCCAGGATGCCGCCGAACGCGGAGATCGGGTCGCTGGCGAGCGCGAGCTCCCAGGCGCGGGCGAGCGTGCCGGCGACGGCGGCGCCGCACGGGTTGTTGTGCTTCACCACCACGCACGCCGTCTGGTCGAACTCCAGCGCCAGCGCCAGCGCGGCGTCGGCGTCGAGGATGGTGTTGGAGCTGTGCTCCTTGCCGCCGAGCTGCTTGGCGTCGGCGAGGCTCGGGCCGCCGTCGCCGAAGCCGTAGAACGCCGCCTTCTGGTGCGGGTTCTCGCCGTAGCGGAGGTCCTGCAGCTTCTCGCCGGCGAACGCCGTGCGCGGCGCGAAGTACGGCTCGTCGGGCTGCGCGCGGCGCTCGGCGTCGAACCACTGCGCGATCGCGGCGTCGTACGAGGCGGTGTGCGCGAATGCCTTGGCCGCGAGCTTGCGCAGCAAGGTCTCGGGCAGCTTGCCGCCGCCGGCGCGCAGCGCCTGCAGCACGCCGCCGTAGTCCGCCGGGTCGACGACGACGGCGACGCTGGCGTGGTTCTTGGCGGCGCTGCGCAGCATCGCCGGCCCGCCGATGTCGATCTGCTCGACGATCTCCTGGCGGCCGATGCCGGGCTGCCGCAGCGTCTCGCGGAAGCGGTAGAGGTTGACGCACAGCACGTCGATGGGGTCGATGCCGTGCTCGACCATCGCCCCGCGGTGGCCCTGGTCGTCGCGCTTGCCGAGCAGGCCGCCGTGCACCTTCGGATGCAACGTCTTCAGGCGCCCGTCCATCAGCTCGGGGAAGCCGGTGTAGTCGGCGACCTCGGTGACCGACAGGCCGGCGTCCAGCAGCGTGCGAGCGGTGCCGCCGGTCGACAGCAGCGCGAAGCCGGCGTCGACGAGGCCGCGGGCGAACTCGACGATGCCTTGTTTGTCCGTGACCGACAGCAGCGCGCGTCTCATTTCTTCGCCTGGTCCTTCTTCTGCTTCAGGTAGCCCTCGATGAACGGGTCGAGCTTGCCGTCCAGCACGCCGTGCACGTCGCTGGTATCGACGTCGGTGCGCAGGTCCTTGCACATCTGGTAGGGCTGCAGCACGTAGCTGCGGATCTGGTTG
>JBKDXM010000119.1:0-53049 GCA_046306335.1 Planctomycetota bacterium | reverse complement strand
GATGCCGAGCTCACGGGCGCGGCGGCGCGTCGCCGGCGCGGCGAGCACCTTGCCGGGGCTCGACTGCACGAACGGCTTGGCGGCGGCGGCAACCGGGGCCGGGGCGGCGGGCACGGGCGGCGGCGGCACGGCGGGCTTCGGCGGCGCGACCGGCGCGGGGGCCGGCGGCGGCGTCGGGGCCGCGGCCTTCGGCGCGGGCGTCGGGATCGGCGTCGGCGCGGCGGCCGGAGCCGGCGCGGCCGCTGCCGGCGCGGCGCCACCGGCGGCGCCGGCGTCGATCACCGCGATCACGCTGCCGACCGGGACGACGTCGCCTTCCTTGCAGCGCAGCTCCTTGATGACGCCGGTGAACGGCACGGTGATCGTCACCGTCGCCTTGTCCGTCATCACCTCGACGAACTCGTCCTCTTCCTTCACGGCCTGGCCGGCCTTGACCTTCCAGCTGACGATCTCGCCTTCGGCGATGCCTTCACCGATGTCGGGGAGCTTGAATTCCTTGAGTGCCATGTGCGTTGCGTGGGGGCTGCGTTGGATTGGGCGGTATGCGGTTGTGCGGGGTGCGGCGGGCGCGCTTGCGCCTCACCAGGTGAACGTCTTCTCGATGCCGGCGAGGACGCGCTTCTCGTCGGGCATGTACAGGTGCTCGAGCGTGTACGGGAACGGCGTGTCGAAGCCGGCGACGCGGACCACCGGGCCTTCCAGGTACTCGATGCACTTCTCGGCGATCAGCGCCGACAGCTCGGCGCCGTAGCCGCAGGTCTTCGGCGCCTCGTACACGACGACGACGCGGCCGGTCTTCTTGACCGACGCGAGCACGGTCGCCTCGTCGAGCGGCACCAGCGTGCGCAGGTCGACGACCTCGACGCTGCGGCCGGCCTGCGCGGCGGTCTCGGCCGCCTGCTCGCACACCGCCACCATCGCGCCGTAGCAGAGGATCGTCACGTCCGTGCCCTCGCGGGCGATGCGCGCCTTGCCGATCGGCACGACGTGCTCGCCGAGCGGCACCTCGCCCTTGCCGTGGCGGTAGATGCGCTTGGGCTCGAGGAACATCACCGGGTCCTCGTCGCGGATCGACGCGATCAGCAGGCCCTTGGCGTCGGCCGGCGTGCTCGGGATCACGACCTTGAGGCCCGGCGTGTGGCAGAAGTACGCCTCGCTCGACTGGCTGTGGTAGTGGCCGCCGCGGATGCCGCCGCCGTACGGCGAGCGGATCACCATCGGGCAGGTGTACTCGCCGCCGCTGCGGTAGCGCATCTTCGCCGCCTCGCTGACGATCTGGTCGAAGGCGGGGTAGATGAAGTCGAGGAACTGGATCTCGGCGATCGGGCGCATGCCGTAGACGGCCATGCCGACCGCGGCGCCGATGATGCCGCACTCCGACAGCGGCGTGTCGAAGCAGCGCTTCTCGCCGAACTCGTCGAACAGGCCCATCGTGGCGCCGAAGACGCCGCCCTTCTTGCCGACGTCCTCGCCGAAGACGACCACGCGATCGTCGTTGCGCATCTCGGTGCGCATCGCGTCGGTGATCGCCTCGATCATCGTCATCACCTTCGTGCCGGTCTCGCCGGCGCCCGGCTTGGTCTTGGTCGCGGTCATGGGAATCTCGTGCGTGCGGGTGCGGGGTGGTGGTTGCGTGCTTGCGTCACAGCGGGAAGTGGCCGACCTCGGCCCCGACCCCGCCCTTCGCCATCAGGTCGTGCAGTTCCTGGCGCTGCTCCTTCAGCTGCGGCGTCAGGTTCATGTAGACGTCGTCGAACAGCGTCTCCGGGCCCGGGTTGGCCATCGCCTCGGCGGCGGTGACGGCGGCGCCGATGGCGGCCTTGGCGCCCTCGACGCACTCCTTCTCGAACGCCTCGCTCCACAGCTTCCTGCCCTTGAGGTACTGCTGGAAGCGCGCGATCGGGTCCTTCTTCTTCCACGCCTCGTACTCCTTGGCGTCGCGGTACCGGCCGGCGTCGTCGGAGCTGCTGTGCGAGGCCATGCGGTAGGTCACCGTCTCGATCAGCGTCGGGCCCTCGCCGCGGCGGGCGCGGTCGACGGCCTCCTTGCAGGCGCGGTAGACGGCGAGCAGGTCGTTGCCGTCGACGCGGATGCCCGGCATGCCGTAGGCGTCGGCCTTGATCGCCATCGACTCGCTGCACGTCTGCTTGCTCGACGGCACCGAGATCGCCCAGCCGTTGTTCTCGCAGACGAACACGACCGGCGCCTTGTAGACGGCGGCGAAGTTGAGGCCGGTGTGGAAGTCGTTGCTGCTGGTGCCGCCGTCGCCGCAGAACGTCATGAACACCGTGTCGTCGCCGCGGATGCGCGCCGCCATGCCAGCGCCGGCGGCCTGCGTCAGCTGCGTGCCGATCGGCGAGCTGATCGAGACGAAGTTCGCCTGCCGGAAGCTGTAGTGCACCGGCATCTGGCGGCCCTTGCTGGTGTCGCCGGCGTTGCCGAACCACTCGCAGATGACCTTCTCGATCGGCACCTGCCGCAGCAGCAGGATGCCCGGCTGGCGGTAGGCCGGGAACAGCCAGTCGCTGTCCTTCAGCGCGTAGGCGGCGCCGAGGTGCGAGGCCTCCTGGCCGGTCGACTGCAGGTAGAAGCCGATGCGGCCCTGGCGCTGCAGCGCGAGGCCGCGGTCGTCGAGCGCGCGGGTCGCGACCATCAGCCGGTAGAGCTTCTGCAGCTCCGCGGCGGGCAGGTTCGGGTCCTTGCCCTTCTGGGCCTTGCCGTCCTTGTCGAGGACCGTCAGCAGTTCGAGGCTCATGCGGATTCCGGGTTCGGGGAGGCGGTGGCGGCGCGCGCGGCGTCGAGCTCGCGGCGCTGGCGGATCATGCCGGCGAGGTAGAACTCGGCGGCCTTGTAGCTGGAGCGGACGAGCGGGCCCGCGGCGACGTAGAGGAAGCCCTTGGTCATCGCGCGCGCCTCGAGTGCTTGGAAGCGCGCCGGCGTCAGGTGCTCGCGCACCGGCAGGTGCAGCAGCGTCGGCCGCAGGTACTGGCCGAAGGTCACGACGTCGACGCCGTGCTCGCGCAGGTCGTCCATCGCCTGTTCGACCTCGCGCTCGCTCTCGCCGAGGCCGAGCATCAGCGACGACTTGGTGACGACGTCCGGGCGCAGCCTCTTGGCCGTGCGCAGCGTGGCCAGCGAACGCACGTAGCTGCAGCGGTAGTCGCGCACGCGCGGCGTCAGGCGCAGCACGGTCTCGACGTTGTGGGCGTAGACGTCCGGGCCGGCGTCGAGCACGGTCTGGATCATCTGCTCCTCGGTCGTCGTCTGGCGCTCGGTCACGAGCCAGTCGCCGACCAGCGCCTCGACCAGCATGTCCGGCTGGCGGCGCTTGATCGCGCGGATCGTCGCGGCGACGTGGCCGGCGCCGCCGTCGGGCAGGTCGTCGCGGTCGACCATCGTCAGCACGACGTACTTGAGGCCCATCGCGACGGCGGCCTCGGCGACCTTCTCCGGCTCGTCGGCGTCGACCGGCGTGCCCTCGCTGTGCGTCTTGACGGCGCAGAAGCGGCAGCCGCGCGTGCAGGTGTCGCCGAGCACCATGAACGTCGCCGTGCCGCCGGCCCAGCACTCGCCCATGTTCGGGCACTTCGCCTCTTCGCAGACGGTGTGCAGGCCGCGCTCGCGCAGCGTCTTCTCCAGGCCGGCGACGACCGGCCCGGACGGCAGCGGCACCTTCAGCCAATCCGGCTTCTGGCCGGGGGTGATGCGCTTGTTGTGGATCGACGACATCCGGAGGACTCGGCCGCGCAGCCGGGGCAGGTCGCGCAGCGAGGCGAAGACCATAGGCAACCCCGGCGGCGGACGCCAACTCGATACCCGCGAGTATCTAACGTCGGCGGTGCCGAGACCGCCCCTATGCCGCGCAAGAAAGACCGATGCAAAGCCTTTTTTCGTCGTGCTTTGCAGCTGCGGACAGGACTGCGCGGGCCGGCGAACGCGGCGGCCCCCGGCGGCCGGACCGAGCGCTCTGGACGCGCTGCGTTGGTCAGTTGCCGACGGTGACCTGCAGCGCCCCCGACGTGCCGACGGGCACGGCGAATGCCGGCACCAAGCCGAGGTCGAAGGCCGCGACCTGCGCGGCGAGCTGGACGCCGACCAGCGCCTGTGCGGCCGGAATCGGCACCGGCTGCACGGCGGCGCCGGCGGCGTCGGCGACCGCGCCGAGCAGGTTGTCGGGCGCGACGAACAGCAGGGCGCAGGCCGGGGCGCCCGGGATCGGCACGCCGGCGCCGAACGGCGGCAGGCCACTGAGCACGAACAGCGCGAAGGAGCCGGCCCCGAGGTTGGCGCCGGTGAAGGCGAACGCCGCATTGCCGGTCACCGGCAGGCCGTTGGCGCCGATCGCCGGCGTGCCGTTGCCGTTGGCGCAGGCCGTGCCGCTGGCGACGCGCCCGCTCGGCGTGCGCACGAACTGCACGTCGCGCAGCGCCGTGTTCGTCGCTGCCGTCAGCAGCGTGGTGAACGCCGACGTGGCGCCGCCGTCGACGACGCGCACGACCTGCGCCAGCGCGGCGGTGGTGGTCGCGTAGAGCGTCACCACGCCGTTGTCGACCGTGCCCGACAGGCCGCGGCAGCCGACGTTGGTCCCCGGCGACAGCGTGTAGGCGAGCGTCCACGTGCCACCCGCCAGCGCCCACTTCTGGATGCCACCGGCGGCGGTCGCGCGGTCGTCGGCGACGTAGAGCGTGTTCGCGTCGGCGAAGAAGAAGTCGTAGCTGCTCGGCCCGGTCGCCGTCGGGAAGCCCGGCAGCAGGGTGATGGTCTGGCCGCTGGTGGTCGGCAGGCCGGCGCCGACGGCGCTGACGCCCTGGAAGGCGCCCGACGCGGACGAGCAGTACAACTGACCGAGGGCGAGGTCGACGCAGCGGATGTTGGTCACCGTCGTGCTCAGCTGGACCGACGTCGTCGCGCCGAGCGCGGCGACGTAGCGCACGCCCGGCGTCGGCGTCGTGCCGGTGCCGCTGGTCCAGAACTGGCCGCCATCGACGCTGCAGGCGCCGCGGAAGTTGTTGCCGGTGTAGGCGTCGACGAGCGCGGTGCTCGTGTCGACGACGCCGTCGAGGCCGATGCGGGCGATGACGCGTTGGACCGTCGCCGAGGCGCTGCCGGTCACCGCGGCGGTGCCGGGCGCGGCGTCGTAGCCGGCGGCGACGAGGAAGCGGCCGTCCGCCGACTGCGTGACGAAGCCGTTGGAGGTCGCCGTGCCGGAGTCGGTCAGGCGGCGATTGGCGCCGGCCACCGCCGTCGGCAGCGCGATGGTCTGCACCAGCACGCCGGCGGGCGTGTACTCGTCGAGGAAACGCGCCGTCGCGGCGCTGGTCAGCGCCGCGGCGCCGTCGCCGATGCGCGAGACGATCAGGTTGCCGGGGGTGATCGGGGACTGGGCGGTGGCGGCGGCGGCGAGCGCGAGCGCCAAGACGGAGTGCGGCGTGCAGTTCATGGTGGTGGTCCTTCGAAGTGGGACCGCCACGCTAGGTACCGCTGCGAGCCCGCCGTGAGCATTGGGTGAAGATGCGCGTCCGACCACCGGACGCCCGCATCGCCCGCGCGGTCCCGCGGCGCGATCGCGCCGCCGGCGCTGCCCTCAGGCCGGCCGCCAGACGCCGTCGACGAGCAGTTCGTGCGGCCGGTAGGCCGCCTTGTAGGCCATGGTCGCCGCACCCTCGACCCAGAAGCCGAGGTAGTAGTGGGACACGCCGAGTTGCCGCGTCCAGTCGATCTCGGCGAGCGCCGAGTACACGCCGAGGCTGCGGTCGGCGAAGTCGGGGTCGTAGAAGTGGTAGACCGCCGACACCGACTGCGCGCAGACGTCGAGCAGGCTGATGGCCACGGTCCGGCCGGCCACTTCGTAGACGGCTTCCACCGTGTCGACGACCTCGGCGTACATGCTGGCGCGGAAGCTCTCGTAGTCCGGATCGGCGGCGCTGGTCGGGTGCTGCGCCGCGAGGTACCGCTGGTAGAGCGCGAACTTCGCCTCGCTGCACTCCGGCGGGCGCACGGTCAGCGTCACGTCGGCGTTGCGGCGCAAGGCGCGGCGCTGGCTGCGCGACGGCGCGAACGTCGCGACCGGCACGCGCAGCGGCACGCAGCGTCGGCAACCCTCGCAGTCCATGGCGTAGAACACGTCGCCGGTGCGGCGGAAGCCGCGGTCCATCAGCGCGTGGTAGCCGTCGCCGTCGAGCCGCTCGGCGCGGAAGGCGCGCTCGCGCGCGACGAGGCCGGGGAGGTACGGGCACGGCCGCGGCAGCAGCGGCCGCAACGGCGTGCGCGTCAGCCAATCGACGACCGGGTGGCGCGCGGGCGCGCCATCGCCGGGAGCGTCGTCGGGAGCGGCCATCGCCGGCATGGTACCCGCCGGCGGCGGCGCACGGGTCGCGCCGGCGGTGCTGGGAGTCTGCGTCACGGGACGCGCGCCGGGCGGCGTGGCCGTTCGTGGCGCAGTCTGATGGCTGCCGCGAGGGGCCGCAGGTTGGCGTCCGCGCGGTCGACGGCGCGCCGAAGAACCGGTCGGGGCGACGTTTGCGCCGCCTCGGCGGCGCGGCCAAACTGCGGCGACCGCATGACTGCTCCGTCGCCCGCCAAGAAGCCCTACCCCGAGGTCCCCGCGCAAGCGAACTTTCCCCAGCTCGAAGCGGCGGTGCTGGCGCGGTGGGAGCGCGACGGCACGTTCCGCCGGTCGGTCGAGCAGCGGCCGGCGGTGGGCGAGTTCGTGTTCTACGACGGCCCGCCGTTCGCCAACGGCCTGCCGCACTACGGCCACCTGCTGACCGGCTTCGTAAAGGACGTCGTGCCGCGTTACCAGACGATGCGCGGCCGCCGCGTCGAGCGGCGCTTCGGCTGGGACTGCCACGGCCTGCCGGCCGAGATGGAGGCGGAGAAGGAACTCGGGCTCAGCGGCGCGCAGGCGGTGCAGTCGATCGGGCTCGACAAGTACAACGACGCGTGCCGCCGCAGCGTGCAGCGCTACACCAAGGAGTGGCGCAACTACGTCACGCGGCAGGCGCGCTGGGTCGACTTCGACCGCGACTACAAGACCATGGACCTCTCCTACATGGAGAGCGTGCTGTGGGCGTTCAAGACGCTGCACGGCAAGGGCCTCGTCTACGAAGGCCAGCGCGTGATGGCGTACTCGTGGGCGCTGCAGACGCCGGTCAGCAACTTCGAGACGCGCATCGACGACGCCACGCGGCCGCGCCAGGACCCGGCGATCACCGTCGCGTTCACGCTGCAGCCGCGCGCCGGCGATGCGGGCCCGCTGCGCATCCTGGTGTGGACGACGACGCCGTGGACGCTGCCGAGCAACCTCGCGCTCGCCGTCGGCCCGGAGATCGACTACGCGATCGTGCAGAAGGGCGACGTCCGCTACGTGCTCGGCGCCGCCACCGTCGCCGCCTACAAGAAGGAGCTCGAAGGCTTCGAACCGGTCGGCGCGCTCAAGGGCAAGGACCTGATCGGGCGCACGTACGAGCCGATGTTCCCGTACTTCGCCGGCCGCGCCAACTGCTTCCGCGTGCTCGGCGGCGAGTTCGTCGACACGGCCGAGGGCACCGGCGTCGTGCACATGGCGCCGGGCTTCGGCGAGGACGACCAGAAGGTGTGCGAGGCGAACGGCATCGAGCTCGTCTGCCCGGTCGACGAGCGCGGCCGCTACACCGCCGAGGTGCCCGACTGGCAGGGCACGCTCGTGTTCGACGCCAACAAGGAGATCATCAAGGTCCTCAAGGACCGCGGCGTGCTGCTGCGCCACGTCACCTACGAGCACAACTACCCGCACTGCTGGCGCACGCGCGAGCCGCTGATCTACAAGGCGATCCCGGGCGCGTGGTTCGTCAAGGTGACCGCGATCAAGGACCGCATGATCGCGCACAACCGGACGATCCAGTGGATCCCGGAGCACGTGAAGGACGGCCAGTTCGGCAAGTGGCTGGAGAACGCCCGCGACTGGTCGATCTCGCGCAACCGCTTCTGGGGCGCGCCGATCCCGGTGTGGAAGAGCGATGATCCGCGCTACCCGCGCACCGACGTCTACGGCTCGATCGCCGAGCTGGAGCGCGACTTCGGCGTCGAGGTGACCGACCTGCACCGGCCGTTCGTGGACTCGCTGACGCGGCCCAATCCGGACGACCCGACCGGCAAGTCGACGATGCGGCGCGTGCCCGAGGTGCTCGACTGCTGGTTCGAGTCGGGCTCGATGCCGTTCGCGCAGGTGCACTACCCGTTCGAGAACAAGGACTGGTTCGAGAGCCACTTCCCGGCCGACTTCATCGTCGAGTACGTCGCGCAGACGCGCGGCTGGTTCTACACGCTCGTCGTGCTCGCCACGGCGCTGTTCGACAAGCCGCCGTTCCAGAACGTGATCTGCCACGGCGTCGTGCTCGACGAGCACGGCCAGAAGCTGTCGAAGTCGCTGCGCAACTACCCCGACCCGGTCGAGATGTTCGAGAAGACCGGCGCCGACGCGCTGCGCTGGTTCCTGATGAGCTCGCCGATCCTGCGCGGCGGCGACCTGCAGATCCAGAAGGACGGCAAGCAGATCCACGAGGTCGTGCGCCTCGTGCTGAACCCGATCTGGAACGCCTACTACTTCTTCACCCTGTACGCGAACGCCGACGGCGTGACGGCGAGGCTGCGCGCCGACCAGACGGCCGTGCTCGACCGCTACGCGCTCAGCAAGACCCGCCAGATGGTCGCGGGGGTGCAGCGGGCGATGGACGCCTACGACATCGCGTCGGCCTGCCAGCTGGTGAAGGACTACCTCGACGCGCTCAACAACTGGTACATCCGCCGCAGCCGGCCGCGCTTCTGGGGCGAGACCGGCGCCGCCGACCAGCGCGACGCGTACGACACGCTCTACACCTGCCTCGTCGTGCTGTGCCGCGCGTGCGCGCCGCTGCTGCCGCTGCTGACGGAGACGGTCTACACGGGGCTGACCGGCGAGGCGTCGGTGCACCTCGCGAACTGGCCGGACGACGTCGCGCTGCCGGACGACGCGCAGCTGGTCGCGCAGATGGATCGCGTGCGCGACGCCTGCTCGGTCGGCCTCGCGCTGCGCGAGGCGAAGAAGCTGCGCACCCGCCTGCCGCTGCGCGAAGTGACATTGGCTGGGCCCGGTGCGATTGAGTTGGTTGAGCACTTTCGCGGTCTCATTTGCGACGAGCTCAATACGAAGAGCATCAAGGCCGATGGTGACTACGGTCGCTACGCGTCGCTCAGGCTCAGTGTTGACGCCAAGGCGCTCGGCCCGAAGCTCGGCCCGAAGATGAAGGACGTGCTGGCGGCGACGAGGACCGGCGCGTGGAAGCTCGTCGGCGACGCCGCCGAGATCGGCGGCGCCGTGCTGGCGAAGGGCGAGTACGTGCTGCAGCTCGTGCCCAAGGACGGCATCACCGCCGCGGCGCTGTCGACCAACGACGTGGTGCTCGTGCTCGACACGAACGTCACGCCGGAGCTCGAGGCCGAAGGTGTCGCGCGCGACTTCGTGCGCCTCGTGCAGCAGGCGCGCAAGGACGCGGGCCTGCACGTCAGCGACCGCGTGCACGTGGCGTTCGAGGCCGACGCCGCGACCACGGCGGCGGTGCAGGCGCACGCGGCCTACGTGTCCGAGCAGGTGCTGGCGACGTCGCTGACGGCCGGCCCGGCGGCGGCCGGCGCGTTCGCGGCCGAGGGCAAGGTCGGTTCGGGCGCCGGCGCCGCCGTGAAGCTGGCGGTGCGCAAGGCGTGAGGCGCGCGGCGGCCGGAGCGCCGCCGCGTCACTTCGCCAGCAGCGCCGCCACCGTCGGCTCGAGCGCCTTCAACCCGCCGCGGCGGCCGCAGGCGAGCGCTTCGTCCTTGCCCAAGCCGTCGACGTGGAAGGCCTTGAGCGCGAGCAGCGCGCCGCAGCGGTTGCTGCTGCCGCAGCTCAGCAGCACGGGGCCCTTGGCGCCAGCCAGCAGGTCGGCGAGCTTGCGGGCGTTGGCCTCGGTGACGTCCTTGGCGCCGTCGATCGGCAGGCGCACGAAGGCGAGGCCGAGGTCCCTGGCCTTGGCCTCCTCCCAGCCGGTGCCCTTCTCGGTCGTGGGCCGCAGGTGGATCACGGTCGTCACGCCGGCGGCGGGCAGGGCCGCGAACTGCGCCTCGGTCGGTTGGCCGCTGGTGATCAGTCCGGGCTCGGGGCGCGCTTCGTTGAGCAGGCCGAGCGCCGGCGCGAACAGGCTGCCGATCGCCGGGGCCTGGGCCGTGGCCGGCGCTGGTTCGGGCTGGCGGCAGCCGGCGATCAGGAGCAGGGACGCAGCAGCAAGGGAGCGCATGCCGGAGTCGTAGCTCGCGGCCGAGGCGCCGCCAAGCACGCCGGCGGCTCCGACGATCAGAGCTCCGCCCATTCCTTCGCGATCGTCGTCTCGGCTTCGCCGTCGCCGTCGCCGTCGACCTTCAACTCCACGTTGGTGAGGTCGGTCGGCACGATCGACACGCTGGTGCCGCCGGCGCCGAGCACGCGCAGCTCGCCGAAGCCCGGATCGAACAGGAACTGCACTCCCGTCATCGTCAGCACGGTCTCGTAGACGAACGTGCCGCCGGTGACCGGATCGAGGAAGTCGCCGTCGCCGTAGAAGCCCTGCTCGAAGTCGATGTTGAACTCGTTGCGGCCCGAGGTGCTGCGGGCACCGACGCGGCGCGGGCCGATCGCAGCCTCGCCGAGCGCCGTCAACGACAGCACCTGGAGGATCGTCCGGTCCTCGCGCTGCACGGTGAACGCGCCGCTGGCGATCGCCGGTCCAGCGCCGGTGTCGTACTGCACGTCGAGGAGGCGAAGCGTCGCATCGCAGCGCCAGGTCAGGCTGTTGAGCGGACGTCCGACGAGGAGCACGTCCTCCAGGGTCGCCGTGCCGTCGAGCGTCAGCCCGGCGGCGGCGTAGGCGGCGAAGTCGATCGTGAAGGTGTCGCCGGTCGTGTACGCGCCGTCGCGGTCGGCGTCGTTCCAGGTGAACGTCGCCTCGCCGCCGTCGGGTCCGGCCACCACCTGGGTGACGATCGCGGGCAGCCCGCCGGCAGGGGCGGTGGGCGTGTCGACCTCGACGAATGCCAAGACGAGGCGCGCGAGGCGGGCCGGCATGTAGGCCGCTTCGTAGGCAGCCCCGGCGACTGCCGCCGCGTTGGTCGCGGTGATGGCCACGTTCGGGGTCGCGGTGGCGACCGGGGCCTTGCTGCCGCCGCCGCTGCAAGCGGCCAGCAGTGCGATCGGGGCGGCGAAGACGGACAGGAGGGCGTGGCGACGCATGAGGTGCGGGAGTCTGCCACGGGGCGCGAGGGCGGGAAGGCGGCGCGGATCGATTGACCGTGCCTTCACGGTTTCTTCGCACGGGGGCGGACAACGGTCGGCCGTCGGGTTGGCGGAAGCGTCACGCGCGCTTCACCAGCTCCTCACGCAGCGACCTAGGTTCCTCGCCGTCAGCCAGGGCATCCAGCCACTCCGCTTCCCCAGAATCCCTCACCCAAGACAACTGCAATGGTCCGGCACTCCCTCCTTCGTGGTCTCGCGTTCGGCCTCGGGCTCGCCCCGTTCGCCGCGGCGCAGGTCGTCGTCAACACCAACATCGCCACGTCGACGACGTGGACGGCCAACAACGTCTACTCGCTGTCGGGCGACATCTACGTGCTGCCCGGCGCGACCCTGACGATCGAGGCCGGCACGGTCGTCGCGAGCCTCAACGACAGCACGCTCGCGGTCTGCCGCGGCGCCCAGATCATCGCCAACGGCACGCGCACGGCGCCGATCATCTTCACGTCGGACAACGACCGCGCCACCTGGACCGGCGGCAACCCGGCGACGGGCACGTTCCGCCAGAACGCGAACAACGAGTGGGGCAACCTCACGATCATGGGCGCGGGCTTCATCTCGGAGAACCAGGTCGGCACCAACACGCCGGCGCCGAGCGCCAGCAACTACGCCGACATGGAGGGCCTCAGCCCGGCGAACACGTCGCTCAACGACTACGGCGGCGGCAACGACAACGACGACAGCGGCAGCCTGTCGTACGTCTCGCTGCGTTACGGCGGCCGCACCAGCGCCCCGAACATCGAGCTCAACGGCCTGTCGCTCGGCGGCATCGGCCGCAACACCGAGATCAACTACATCGAGATCCTCAACAACCTCGACGACGGCATCGAGATCTGGGGCGGCACGGTCGGCCTCAAGCACTTCAGCATCTGGAACATCGGCGACGACAGCCTCGACGTCGACCAGGGTTGGCGCGGCAAGGCGCAGTTCGGCCTGATCGTCCAGGGCTACAGCGGCGTCGGCGCGCAGGGCTCGGGCTTCGGTGACAACGCCCTCGAGCTCGATGGCGCCGAGCTGTGCAGCTACCAGCCGACGACCACCGTGTCGCTCTACAACCTGACGATCATCGGCGCGCCGCACCCGACCAACGGCTCGACCGCCGGCGACCACCTGACGGCCTGGCGCGACAACGCCAACGTGCAGATCCGCAACTCGATCTTCATGGACTCGGGCGACAACGTCGTCAACAACGACAACAGCGACTTCGAGAACGGCAACACCGGCTACGGCTGCAACGGCACGACGAGCTGGGCCGCGCGCTGGACGACGCCGTACACGACGACGTCGACCATCAACCCGTTCGCCAACCCGGCGACCGCCTACACGGCGCAGACCAGCGGCAACCTGATCGACTTCCGCGACAACGTCTTCTTCAACAACACGCGCGCCAACGCCTACGTCGAGGCCAACGCCCGCGGCGTGTTCGCCCCGCCGGCTGGCTCGGCGAACGCCAACAACGCGATCGTCACCAGCTCGCCGATCACGTCGATCACGCGCGGCGCCGCCGTGCTGACCAACGGCACCAACACGACCTCGCCGGTGACCTTCCTCGACCCGACGCCGGCCAACGCCGCGCTCACCGCGGTCGGCTTCGCGCCGAACGACGGCTTCTTCACCTCGGCGAAGTACCGCGGCGCCTTCGCCCGCGGCAACAACTGGCTCAGCGGCTGGTCGGCGGTCGCCCGCTTCGGCCTGACGAGCAACAGCCAGGCCAACGTCGACCTCGGCAGCTCGCGGCCGGGCGGCAACGGCGTGCCGGTGCACTTCACCAACGGCACGTGGGCGGCCGGCACCCAGGTCACGCTCGCGGTCGACAACATCGACCCGGCGCTGAACATCGGCATCTGCGTGTTCGGCGCGCTGCCGATCGGTCTGCCGATCTTCGGCGGCACGCTGGTCCCGAGCCCCGACTTCGTCGGCGTCTCGGTCGGCGCCGCCGGCGCGGCCCAGTTCGGCCCGTTCAACATCCCGCCGGGCCTGTCGGGCCAGGCGTTCTTCACGCAGTGGGCGGCCTTCGACCTCGCGCTGCCGAGCAGCGATTTCGCCTTCTCGAACGCGCAGCTGCACATCCTGCCCTGATCGACGCAGAAGGTCCCTGACCGCGCCCGCGGCAGGCGGTGGCTCCGGCCACTGCCTGCCTCGGGTCGTTCCAGCGGCCAGTTTCGCCAGCAACGATGAAGACGTACCCGCAAGTGCCTTGGATCGCCCTTCTTGGGCTCTTCTTCGTCGCTTGTTCCCGCGGCGCCGGGCCACAGGGCCAACCGGGCTCGACGGCCGTCGTGCCGCCGGTGGCCGCTGCGGCGTCGCCGGCGACCGCCAAGCCGGCGCTGACGGCGAGCCAACGCGACCTGCTGCAGCTCGCCTTCGACGCGGCGTCGAAGTTCCCGCCGGTCCAGCACCGCAAGAACCGCTCGCGCGCCCAGGAGGTCGTCGTCGTCGCCGCCTTCGAGCTGGGCGACCCCGAGTTCGCCGTGGCGCTCGGCGCCAAGATCGCCGACTGGCGGCGCGGCTGCGCCTACGCCGACTTCGCCTGGGCGATGGCCCGGCGCGGGGAGCCGGCGCGCGCCCGCGAGTACGTCGCGCTCGCCGAGGGCGTGGTCCGCGACGAGCGCGACGATCCGAACGCACAGGAGTGGCGCGCCGACCTCATCCAGCTCAAGGTCGCCCGGGCGCTGTCGGCGCTCGGTGACGTCGACGCGGCAGCCAGGGCCTCGGGCGCGATCGATCAGGCGTCCACGCACGCCGTCGACGCCGCCTGGACCGCGACCGCCGCCGAGCGGGTCAGCGCGATGACCGCCGAGCGCGCGCCCGCCGAGTTCGCGGCGCTCGACCAGGGCTTCGCGACGATGTCCCTCGGCCAGCAGGCGACCACGATGACGCTGGTCGCGCGCATGCACGGCAGGTTCTTCGCCGACGCGGCGCTGCGGCGCGCGTGCGAGGAGCGCGTCGCGGTCACCTGGAACAAGACCATGCCGACGCTGCGGCTCGACGCCCTGGCGACGATGGTCCGCAACTGCCACGAGCAGGCCGATGGCGGCCGCGCCGCCGAACTGCTGACGACCATGCGCGCGATCGTCGAGGGCCACCGCTGGCGGTCCGAGGACCGCATGCCGCAGGTGGCGCGCCTCGTCGAGCTCGCCCGCCTGCTCGGCCAGACCGACCGCGCCCGCGCCGAGGCCGAGGCGGCGCTGAAGGCCTACCAGGACGAACGCGACGGCATCGTCGACATCTACCGCGCCGAGACGCTGCGGCCGCTGGCGCTGGCGTGGTTCGCGCTCGGCGACCGCGAGCGCGGCGAGGACCTGTTCGCGCTCGCCATCGAGGAAGGCATGGAGAATCCCAACTCGCGGCCGCGCTGCGACGACCTCGTCGACGCCTGCGTCGACCTCGCGCGCGCCGGCGTCGATCCGTCGCCGAAGACGTGGGCGCGCCTGCGCGAGATCCAGAAGGAGCTGGGCGAGCCGTGGTGAACCGCAACCAGCTGCTCGCCGTGGCCGTCGCGCTGGCCGCCGTCGGGGCGCTGCGCGCCCAGCAGGCCGGCTCGCTGCGCGGCGTCGTCCAGGACAAGGACTTCGACGCGCCGCTGGCGGGCGCGACCGTGCAGTTCGTCGAGAACGGCCTCAAAGCCGAGACCAACGACCAGGGCGCGTTCGTCTTCCAGCAACTGCCGCCGGGGCGCTACACCGTCTTCGCCAGCAAGGACGGCTACGTGCGCGCGGTGCGCAGCGAGGTGCAGGTGCAGCCGGGCCAGTTGACCGAACTGCGCTTCGAGCTCGCCGGCGACTACACCGACCTGGAGGAGTTCGTGGTCAAGGACAACCTCCAGCTCGACACCGGCAACGAGGCGGCGCTGCTCGACCTGCGGTTGGAGAGCCCGGCGCTGGTCGACTCGATCAGCGCCGACCTGATGAGCAAGGCCGGCGCCGGCGACGCGGCCGGCGCGCTGCGCCTCGTCTCGGGCGCGTCGACCGCAAACGGCAAGTCGGCCGTCATCCGCGGCCTGCCGGACCGCTACGTCAGCTCCCAGATCAACGGCGTGCTGCTGCCGAGCGCCGACGAGGACAAGCGCGCCGTCGAACTCGACCAGTTCCCGGCCGACGTCATCGCCAGCGTGCAGGTCAGCAAGAGCTTCACGCCCGACCAGCTCGGCAACGCCTCGGGCGGCGCCGTCAACGTCGTGCTCAAGGGCGTTCCCGACGAGCCGTTCTTCGTCAAGTACAAGGCCGGCGCGTCGTACAACTCGCAGTTCACCGGCCGCAGCGACTTCCTGTCGTATCGCGACGGCGGCGTGCACGCCTTCGGCAAGAGCGGCCGCGAGCGCAGCGTGCAGCCCCTGGGCGAGAACTGGGACGGCGCCGTCGGCGCGACGACGACCGAAGCGCCGCGCGACTACAAGGGCGCGCTGTCCATCGGCGGCGGCTACGACATCGGCGGCGGCTGGCGCGCCGGCGGCTTCGCCAACTTCAACTACGAGCGCGACAGCTTCTACGTCGGCGACGCGCGCGACGACTCGCTGTGGGCGCTGAGCGCCGGCGACCCGCTGTCGCCGCAGTTCAACCAGGGCACGCCCGGGTCGGGCGAGTTCTACACCCAGCTGCTCGACATCGAGCAGAGCCGCATGTCGGCTTCGTGGGGCGGGCTCGCCACCGCCGGCATCGCCAACGACGACCACGCGCTCAACTTCGTCTTCCTGCGCACGCAGACCGCCGAGGACACGGTCACGATCGCGGAGGACACCCGCGGCAAGGAGTTCTACTTCCCCGGCCACGACCCGAACGTGCCGGGCTCGCCGGGCTTCAACCAGCCGCTCGCGGCGCCGTACCTGCGGCTGCAGACGCTCGCGTACGTCGAACGCAAGACCGAGACGCAGCAGCTCAACGGCCGGCATCGGCTCGACGTCGACGGCGTCGGCAGCGTCCGCAAGGCGGAGATCGACTGGGCCGTGTCGCGCAGCGAGGCGCTGCGCGACGAGCCCGACCGCCGCCAGTTCGCGACGGCGTGGAATCCGAACGGCGTCTACCTGCAGTACAAGCCGGCGGCGCAGTTCACGCTCGGCAACCTGCAGCGCATCTACAAGAAGATCGTCGAGACCAGCGAAGAGGAGGTGCTCGCCGTGAAGCTCCCGTTCGACGTCGGCGGCGACAAGAAGGGGTACTTCAAGATCGGCGGCTTCCGCGACCGGGTCACGCGCCGCTACGACCAGGAGACCTTCAGCAACTTCAACGACCCGAACTTCTTCCAGCCCGGCCAGTGGGACGAACTCGACTGGACGGCGTTCTGGGAGTTCCAGGACCACCCGATCTCCGAGAGCAACATCGACGTCGACTACGTCGGCCGGCAGGCGATCACGGCCGGCTATGGCATGGTGGAGGTGCCGTTGGCGGACTGGGTGAAGTTCATCGGCGGCGTTCGCGTCGAGTCGACCGACATCAGGATCGTCAACGCCCCCGAAGCCGGCGCGTTCTGGGTGCCGCCGGGACAGTTCGGCATCGCGACGCTGCTGCCCGGCGACGGCGACGTCGACTTCAGCCAGCAGGACACGCTGCCCTCGGCGAGCCTCGTGTTCGATCCGCTGCCGGACGTCACGATCCGCACCGCCTACAACCAGACGGTCGCGCGGCAGACCTTCAAGGAGCTGACGCCGATCTTCCAGCAGGAGTTCCTCGGCGGCCCGGTGTTCGTCGGCGACCCGAGCCTGCAGATGAGCGCGGTGGAGAACTTCGACGTGCGCGTCGACTGGGTGCCGGAGGAAGGCACGCTGCTGTCGACGTCCTGGTTCCGCAAGGACATCACGCGCCCGATCGAGTACGTCGAGAAGCTCGCGCAGTACAACTTCACCACGGCCGTCAACTACCCGAGCGGCGACTTGCAGGGCATCGAGGTCGAGGCCCGTCAGCAGATCGGCCAGCTGTGGAAGCCGCTCGAAGGACTCGGCGTCGGCGCCAACGCCACGTGGATCGACGCCTTCGTGCGCCGGCCGGAGGCCGAGCTCGACGAGTTCGAGGCGCTGCAGGGCTTCCGGCCCAAGGGCACGCGCGACATGAGCAACGCGCCCGAGTTCCTCTACAACGCGTTCGTCACCTGGGACGTCGACGTCACCAAGACGAGCTTCGGGTTCTTCTACACGGTCACCGGCGACTCGCTGGTGCAGGGACCCGGCCCGAGCAACTCGTACTTCGTGCCGGCGACCTACGAGACCCGCTACGAGCAGGCGAGCGTCACGGTGACGCAGTCGCTCGGCAAGAACGTCCGCCTGACGCTCGCCGGTCGCAACCTGACCAACGCGCTGCGCCGCGAGGTCTACCGCTCCGAGTACATCGAGGACGACGTCACGCGACGGTCCTACACCGAGGGCGTCGAATGGGCCCTCTCGATCGGCGGCGAGATCCGCTTCTAGAACGCATCCACGCAATCCTCCCCAGCATGAACCCCACGACCATCGCTCGTCCCCGCGCGCGCGGCGCGCTGCTGCTGCTCGCCGCCGCGACCGCCGCGCCGCTCGCGGCGCAAGGCCAGCCGCAGGACCCCGTCGCCGCGACCCGCTCGACCCTGGAGCAGTGGGTCGCGACGCGCGCCACCATCTCCAAGGAGAACCGCGACTGGGCGCTCGCCAAGGAATCGCTGCAGGCGCGCATGGAGGTCGTCCGGCGCGAGACCGAGGCGCTCAAGAAGCGCATCGGCGAGGCGGAGTCGGGGCTCGCCGAGGCCGAGAAGAAGCGCCTGGAGCTGCAGGCCGACAACGACCGCCAGAAGGCCACCTCGGCGGCGCTGGAGCAGCGCATCGCCGCGTACGAGCAGCGCCTGCTCGGCCTGCTGCCGCGCCTGCCGGACACGCTGCGCGAGAAGGTCAAGCCGCTGACGCAGCGCATCCCGACCGGCGAGGCGCCGGCGGCGCAGTCGCTCGGCGACCGCTACGCCACGGTGATCGGCGTGCTCAACGAGATCCACAAGTGGAACCGCGAGGTCACCGTGACCAGCGAGGTCCGCGACGTCGGCGGCGGCACGAGCGTCGAGGTCGCCGTGTTGTACGCCGGACTCGGTCAGGCGTGGTACGCCGGCGGCAACGGCAAGGTCGCCGGCGTAGGCGTCGCCGGCCCGTCGAAGTGGGAGTGGCGCCCGGCCAACGAGCTGTCGCCCGCCATCACCAAGCTCATCGCCGTGTTCAAGAACGAGCAGCCGGCGACGTTCGTCCAGTTGCCCATGACCGTCCAGTGAGGCACGCCATGATCCGCATCGCAACCGCCGTGCTCGTCCTCGCCGCCGCCGCCGCCGCGCAGCAGCCGCAGCCGTCCCCGTCCGCAGCGCCGCAGCAGCCGGCCGCCGCGCCCGCCGCGCAGGGCGGCGACAAGGTCTCGTTCGAACAGGTCGCCGCGTCGACCCGCAGGCAGCTCGAGGACAGCGTCGCCGAGCTGGCGAAGCTGCGCGATGCCGTCACCGCCGAGAAGATCCCGCTGGCGCAGGAACTGCGCAAGCTGGAGGACGGCCTGCTCGCCGTGCGCGGCGACCTCGCCAAGGCGACGCGCGCGCTCGACGGCCGCGCGCTCGACCTCAGCAACCTCAAGGGCGAGATCGACAAGCGGCGCGACCAGGTCAACTACCTGTCGAACCTGCTCGCCGACCACGGCCGCAACTTCGAGTCGCGCCTGCACATCGCCGAGTTGCAGCGCTACGACGCGCCGCTCGACGCGGTCAAGCTGGCGCGCGAGAACACCAAGCTGACCGAGGCCGAACTGTTCGCCGCCGAGATGGCGGTCGTCGACGCCTCGTTCGATCGCGTCGCCGACGCGCTCGGCGGCAGCCGGTTCGACGGCAAGGCCGTCGATCCCACGGGCATCGTCAGCAGCGGCACGTTCGTCGTCGTCGGCCCGGCGGCGCTGTTCCGCTCGACCGACGGCCTGCAGGTCGGCACCGCCGAGCAGCGCCTCGGTTCGTTGGAGCCGACGGTCATCCCGTTCACCGGCCCCGAGGACCGCGCCGCCGCGGCGCAGTTCCTGCTCGGTTCGGGCGGCGCGTTCCCGATGGACCCGACGCTCGGCAACGCCCACAAGATCGCGGCGATCGAGGAGACGTGGGTCCAGCACGTGCTGAAGGGCGGCCCGGTCATGTGGCCGATCTTCGCGCTCGCCGGCGCGGCGTTGCTGGTCGTGCTGCTCAAGTGGTTGTCGATGGCGTTCATCCGCCGGCCGTCGCGCAAGCTGGTCGCCAACCTGCTCGAAGCGGTGAAGGGCGGCAAGCGCGAGGATGCCGTCGAGGAGGCCGGCGCGATCAGCGGTCCGGCGGGGGCCATGCTGCTGGCCGGCGCCGAGCACCTCGGCGAGCCGCGCGAGCTCGTCGAGGAGGTCATGTTCGAGAAGATGCTGTCGACCAAGCTGCGCCTGAACGGCTGGCTGCCGTTCGTCGCCATCTGCGCGACCTCGGCGCCGCTGCTCGGCCTGCTCGGCACGGTCACCGGCATCATGAACACGTTCTCGCTGATGACCGTGTTCGGCACCGGCGATCCCAAGACGCTCTCCAGCGGCATCTCCGAGGCGCTGATCACGACCGAGTACGGCCTGATCGTCGCCATCCCGTCGCTGCTGCTGCACGCCTTCCTGTCGCGCCGCGCCCGCCGCGTGCTCGACGAGATGGAGCAGGCGGCGATCGCGTTCCTCAACCAGTTGCGCAAGAGCGAGGCCGCCTGAGATGACGGCGTCCGCACCGGCTCTGGCAACGGCGCCCGATGGCCTCGACTTCAGCGTCGCCCGCCTGTTCGCCGACGCCTGGGACACCTGGGTCGCCGGCGGTTGGGCGATGATCCCGATCTTCGTCGCCGCCGCGGTGATGTTCGGCGTCGGCGCGAGCGTCTGGCTGCGCCTGATGGCCAAGGGCTTCGGCGCGGTGCCGGAGAAGGTCTGGCGGCTCTGGATCGCGCACCCGGACCACCGCGAAGGCCGCATCGGCGAACTGCTCGACGAGACCGCCGACGCGCCGACCGTCGAGGCCTCGGTCGCGGTGTTCGCCGGCGTGCGCAAGGCCGAGCTCGCGCCGTTCGCGCGCGACCTCAAGGTCATGAAGGTCTGCGTCGCGGTCGGGCCGCTGCTCGGCCTGCTCGGCACGGTCACCGGCATGCTCGCGACCTTCGGCGCGCTGGCGACCGGTTCCGGCGGCGACCAGACGATGGAGGCGATCGCCAAGGGCATCTCGGAGGCGTTGATCACCACCGAGACCGGCCTCGTCGTCGCACTGCCCGGCATGTTCTTCCACTACCAGCTCGCGCGGAAGCGCGACCGCTACGAGGCGTTCCTCGCGCACCTCGAGACCGTCTGCACCCAGCACATCCACCGTCGCCAGCGCGCAGGCGCGGCGGCCTGACCAAGGACCACGACGCCCATGGGACGTTTCCGCGACAGCTCCTCCGACGACGGCGCCGACGGCGGCATCGACATGTCGCAGATGATCGACTGCTTCTTCATCCTGCTGATCTTCTTCATCGTCACCACGACGTTCGTCGAGGAGACCGGCATCGAGGTCGACAAGCCGCAGGCGGCGTCGTCGGTCCGGCTGGAGAAGACGAGCATCCTCATCGCGCTCACCGCCAACGGCGCCGTCGTGTACGGCGGCCGCGAGATCGGCATGAGCGGCGTGCAGCCGCTGGTGCGACGCATGCTGCAGAAGGAGGACGTGCCCGTCATCGTGCAGGCCGACGCGGCGGCGCCGTCCGGGCTGCTGGTCCGCGTCATCGACGAGGCGAAGCTCGCGGGCGCAGTGAAGGTCAGCGTGGCGACGAGCCGCGCGGCGCGAGGCTGACCGGATGACCGCGTCGACCGAACCCACGCGCCTGGGCCGCTTCCTGCACGGCGCCGCCGCGACGTCCGGCGGGCTCGGCATCGCGCTGGCGTGCTTCCTCGTGCTGCCGTTGCTGGAGGCGATCTCGGCGACCGAGCCGGCGGACCTCGTCGTGTCCGCGATGGACACCGCCGCGCTGCCGCCGCCGCCGCCGCCGCCCGAGCCCGAGCAGGAGGAGGACAAGCCGCAGGACGATCAGCCGCCGCCGCCAGCGCTCGCCGACGAGGCTCCGCCGCTGGACCTGTCGCAACTGGAGATGGCGCTCAATCCCGGCATGGGCGGCATGGACGGCGCCGGCGACTTCGCCATCAAGATCGCCGCGGCCGGCGGCGGTGGCGGCGACAAGGGCGTCGACGACCTGTTCTCGCTCGCCGACCTCGACCAGAAGCCGCGGCCGGTGTTCCAGCAGCAGCCGACGCTCACCGCGCTGCTCAAGAAGAAGCTGCCGGCCAACGTCGTCGTCGTGTTCACCGTCGACCAGCAGGGTCGCGTCGAGAACCCGGTCGTGCAGAGCGCCAGCGACCCGGCGTTCGAGCCCCCCGTGCTCGCCGCGATCAAGCAGTGGAAGTTCGAGCCCGGCAAGCGCAGCGGCAAGGCCGTCCGCTTCCGGATGCGCCAACCGTTCTCGTTCCAGTAGGCATCCCCATGTCGTTCCGCATCCGCACCCTGTTCCTCACCGCGTCGCTGCTCGGCGCCGCCGCTGCGTCCGCGCAGGAGTCCGCCGCGCCGCAGGAGCCGGCGAAGGCCGCCTCGGCGCCCTCGACGCCCGCCGCCGCGCCGGTCGAGGCGCCGCAGACGCCCGACGGCGAGCGCCTGTTCGCGTTCTGGCGCGCCCCGGACTTCCAGCAGCGCTTCGCCGACAGCTTGATCGCCGAGAGCGACTTCGAGCCGAAGGTCGGCGGCAACGAGCGCGAGCTGCTGCTGGAGATCGCCGACGGGCTCGGCAAGGCGCCGGCCGAGGGCATGGCCGAGGCGCAGGACCGCGCCATCGACAAGCTGATGAAGCGCACCGACAAGGCCAGCGGCGCGTCGCAGCTGTTCATGCTCGGCTCGCTGCTGTTCCAGCGCGAGCGGCTCGTCGAGGCCGCCGGCTTCTACGAACAGGCGGTCAGCCGGCACACGACGTTCCGTCGCGCCTGGAAGAACCTGTCGTTGGTGCACATGCGGCTGGGCAACTTCAAGGACGCGCAGCGGGCGCTGACCAGGACCATCCAGCTCGGCGGCGGCGACGGCCTGACGTTCGGCCTGCTCGGCTTCGCGCTCGGCGGGACCGACGACCAGATCGGCGCCGAGTCGGCGTATCGCATGGCGGCGATGCTCGACCCGACGGTGCTCGACTTCCGCATGGGGCTCGCGCGCACGCTGTTCAAGCAGCGCCGCTTCGCCGAGGCGGCGACGCTGACGGGCACGCTCGTCGCGCAGTACCCCGACCGCGGCGACTTGTGGATGCTGCAGGCCAACGCCTACGCCGGCATGAGCGAGCTGAAGAAGGCGGCCGAGAACCTGGAGCTCGTCGATCGCCTCGGCCAGTCGACCGCCGAGAGCCTGCACCTGCTCGGCGACATCTACACCAACGACGAACTCACCGACCTCGCCGCGAGCGCGTACCTGCGCGCCATCGCCAAGGACGGCAAGGCCGACGTCGCGCGCGCGCTGCGCGCCGCCAAGGCGCTCGCCGCGCGCGCCGCGCACGCCGAGTGCGAGCAGGTGCTCGGCGCGATCGACAAGGCGTTCGCCGCCAAGATGGACGACGTCGCCAAGAAGGACGCGCTGAAGCTGCGCGCCCGCATCGCCGTCGCGCGCGGCGCCGGCGAGGACGAAGCGCGCATCCTGGAGCAGACGGTCGCGCTCGATCCGCTCGACGGCGAGGCGCTGATCCTGTTGGGCCAGTACCACGCGCGCAACGGCAAGCCCGACCTCGCGATCCTGCAGTACGAGCGCGCCGCCGGCGTGCCGGCGTTCGAGGCCGACGCCAAGATCCGTCACGCGCAGCTGTTGGTCGGGCAGGCGCGCTACGCCGAGGCGCTGCCGTTGCTGCGGCGCGCGCAGCAGGTCAAGCCGCGCGACAACGTGCAGCAGTTCCTCGACCAGGTCGAGCGCGTCGCGCCGGGCACGTGAGCCCGCGCGGGCGAGCCCGGTCGGCGGCGCGCGACTGCGCGCCGCGACCGGCCGGGCCGTCGATCAGGCCTGCCGCAGCGGGCGGACGATCAGGTCCTTGAGCGCGAAGTTGCTGCCTTCGCCGACGCGCGTGACGAACAGGTCGTTGTGGTGGCGGATCAGCCCGAACTCGTCGAAGCACGCGACGCCGCCGCAGATCTCCATCGCCAGCACGATCAGATCGCTGGCGCGCCGGCTGCACTCGACCTTGATCTTCGCCGCCTGCTCGCGCGACAGCGTGCCCGCCTCGTACAGCCGGCACAGGTGCAGCAGCCACGTCAGCCCGCTCTCGAGCGCGATGTCCATGTCGACGATGACGTCCTGGACGCGCTGGAAGCGGCCGATCGGCTTGTCGTCGAACTGGATGCGTTCCTCGGCGTAGACGCGGCACTTGTCGAGCGCGAAGGCGAGCGAGCCCAGCGCCAGCGAGGCGATGAACAGGCGGCCGCCGTTCAGCGTCGTCACCATCACCTTGAAGCCGTCGTTCTCCGCGCCCAGGATCGCGTCGTGGGGGACCTCGACGTTCTCCAGCATGATCGAGCCGGTCGAGGACTGCTCCCAGACCTTCTTGCCCTGCATCTCCTGGTAGAAGACGCCCTTCTGGTCCATCGGCACGATGAAGCAGGTCGAGCGCTTGCCGTTCGGGCCGGTCGGGTTGGTCAGCGCGTGCACCACGACGTGGCTCGCCCAGCGGGCGTTGGTCGACCAGCACTTCTCGCCGTTGAGCACCCAGCGGTCGCCCTTCTTGACGGCGGTGACCTGCGGGTTGGCGGCGTCGCTGCCGCGGCCGGGCTCGGACAGGCCGAACACGAACATGCGCTCACCCTTGGCCAGCGCCGGCAGGTGCGCCTGCTTCTGCGCCTCGGTGCCGCACAGCTGCAAGGGCTTGGCGCCGAGCGAGATCGCCGCGCCGGGGGTGATGGCGACGGCCTGGCTGTGGTAGGCCAGCGCGAGGCCCATCAGCACGAGGTCGGTGTGGTCGCCGCCCTGGCCGCCGTAGGCCTCGGCGATCGGCAGGCCGAACAGGCCCATGTCGCCCATCGCCTTGATGCAGCTGTCCGGCACCAGCGAATGGCTGCGTTCCCAGTGCAGGAGGTGCGGGGCGATCTCGCTGTCGCCGAAGTCGCGGACGGCCTCGTAGAAGGCCATCTTCTCCGCTGGGATCAGGTCCTTGAGGTAGCTGTCGATGCGCCGTGCCATATGGGGCAAACAGCGTAGCGACCGGCCGCGCGCGAGGCGACGCCGCGCCGCGGCTTCAGCGGATCTCGGACGGGGTGTCGGCGGGCGCGCCCACCGGCGTCGCCGCCGGTTGCGGCGCAGCGAGGAACAGCTCGGCGCCGCGGTGGCCCGGCTCGATCTCCAGCACGCGCTGGAAGGCCTTCTTGGCCTCGTCGCGGCGCGCCGAGAAGTGCAAATTGTACCCCTTCACGAAGTGCGCCTGGGCGTCGTACGGCGCGCGCTCCAGGTAGGCCTCGAGCGCCTGCATCTGCGCATAGAACGTCTTCACGTCGCGATAGAAGGTCCGCTTGTCGGTCGCGGCCGAGGCCATCGCGGGATCGAGCCGCAGCGCCTCGCCGACCAGGAACGCCGCGTAGTGATAGTCGCCGTCGGCGAACACCGCGTCGGCGAGCACGAGGTGCACCGAGGCGTCGTCCGGGGCCTGGGCGCGCGCCTTGCCGTACGCCTCCGCGGCGGCGCGGAAGCGGTCGTCGCGGAAGTAGAAGTCGCCGAGCTCGACGTACTTCTGCGCCAGGCTGCGCGCGCGTTCCTCGGTGCCAGCGCCCTCGTCGCGCACGACGACGGCGCCGGGCGCGCCCCCGGCCGCGACGATCGTGCTCTGCACGGCGGGCGCCGCCGGCGCGGGTTCACTGACGACCGTCTGGCTCACCACGACCGTGCTCGGCACGTACACGGTGTTCGGCACGTAGAGGTAGGTGGGGCAGTACACGCTCGTCGGGTACCACCAGTAGTTCGCCGGGTAGCAGGGCTGGGACCAGTTGCACCAGAAGGCGTCGTTGTAGCAGCCGTACCAGTACGACGAGCGCCAGCACCACAGCGGCTGCCACAGCGAAACACGCCAGCTGAACGCGCCGCCGCACCAGCCCACCGACCAGCCCGGGCTGACGCACCACGGGTTCCACGCCCCGATGCCAAAGCGCGGCCACGGGTTCCAGAAGTCGCACCACAGCGCACGGTGGTGGCGGCCGTAGAAGCTGGTCGAGTGGCCGAGGTCGTAGGCGCTGGCGTACGACGGCCGGACGGCGCTGCGGAAGGCCGCCGGCGTGGTGCGGACGACGGACGTCGACCGCGGCGGCGATAGCCGCGGCGCGACGGCGGGCACCACGTCGGCCGGCCGGAAGGCCGACGGCCGGCCGGTCGCCGGGGTCATCGGACGGCGACCAGCGGTCGCGTTGGCGTTCCCAGCGAGGCGGTCGGCAGCGACGGATGGCCGCGGCTGGCGCGCCGCGGGCGGCGTGCTGGCGGTGGGCGCGGGCCGGGTGCTTGGACGCACCGGTTCGTAGCGATCGCGCGCGATCGGCAGGTTGGTCCGCGCCGGGGCCGCTTGCCCGGTGCCGGGCCACGGTGCCCGGTTCCCCGTCGCCGCACCGCTGCCCGCAACGCCGCCGGCGAAACGGCCGGTGGAACTGCCCGGAACCGTCGGCCGGTAGCGATCGGATGCGCCGGGCGTCGCCGACGGCCGCGTGATCGTGCCGCTGCTCGTCGGCGGCTGCGGTCGCGCCGGCGAACTGCCGCGGAACCACGGCGACGGCGTTGGCCGCGAATTGCCAGGGTTCGGTTGCGCCGTCGGATACCCCGGATCGCTCGGGCGCCGGCTCGGCGTCGGCGTGGCGTTGGGCAGCGGTTGCCGACCGCTCGGCGCCGGCCGCGAACTGCTCGGCGCCGGCCGCGAACCGGTCGACGGATTCTGGAACGACGGGCGCGGCGCGGGTGCCGGCGCCTGCCGCGGACTCGGCGACGGATTCTGGAACGACGGCCGCGGGGCGGGGGCGGGTGCCGGAGTGGCGCGCGAGAACCCGCTGCCAGTCGATGGGCTGAAGCCCGGGCTTCGGCTCGGGGCGCCCGGCGAACCCGGGTTGCTCTGGCCGCCGCGCTGGGCGATGAGCGGGGCGGCGAAGGCCACCAGGAGGGCGGCGAACAGCAGGCGCGTCGGTTGGGCCATGGGAGGGTGGTCGGGTGGCGTGGCCGACCCGCACGCAAGAAGGATACCGAGCGCAAAGCCGCCGGGGGCGGTGCAGGGCGTCGCCGCAATCCCAGGTGGCGGGGCCATCTCCGGCTGCGCCCGGCGACGTTCGCGGGCCTGCGCCCGCGCCGTGCGCCGCCGGTTGTCCTGGCACCGGGACAGGTCCCAGCAGGCGCAGCCGCCCGCGCCATGGCACCATGGCGCCATGCGGTTCGTCCTGTCCGTCTTCGTCCGCGGCCTCGTCGCCGTCCTGCCGTTGGCCCTGACCGGCTACCTCGCCTATGCCGCCGTCGTCGGCTGTGAAACGCTGCTGCGCAATCTGGTGCTGCTGTTCGTGCCGGAGGAGCGCTACGTGCCGGGCATGGGCTTCGCCATGTCCGTGGTGCTGCTGCTGCTGGCGGGCCTCGGCATGTATTCGTTCGTCGTGCGCGCCGTCTACCGCGGCCTCACCGGCATCGTCGAGCGCATCCCGGTGGTCAAGTCGGTCTACGGCATGCTCGCCGACGTCATGCGTCTGTTCGGCGACAGCGCCAACAAGCCGTTCCGCCGCGTCGTCCTGGTGGCGGTGCGCGACGGCGTCGAGCAACTCGGCTTCCTGACCAAGGACGGGTTCAGCGACCATCCCGACATCGGCGCGGACAAAGTGGCCGTGTACCTGCCGATGAGCTACCAGCTCGGCGGCTTCACCATGATCGTGCCGAAGGACCGCGTCCGCGATGTGGCGATGTCGGCCGAAGAAGCGCTGCGCTTCTGCGTCACGGCGGGCGTGACGAAGACGGTGCGAGCTTGAGGCCGGGCGACCGGGAGTCGGGGCTGGACCTCCGCCGTCGATCCGTAAGATCGTCGCCCCGCATGCGGACCTTCCACGCCGCCGTCGTTCCTGCCCTCCTGGTCGCCGCCATCCCCGCGCAGGACAAGCCGCGCGGCATGGACTACGGCCCGACGCTGATGACCACCTTCGAGGGCGGCGGCCTGACCGGCACGACGCACAAGGGGTTGGTGGTCAAGCTCGGCGACGACGGCGCCGTCGCGTTCGACACCGAACTGCTGCGCGTCGCCGCCGCCTGGACCGATGGCTGGCTGCGGCTGCGCGGCACGGCGTACGACGGCTCGCACGGCCCGATGCCGGCGCTGCGCGGCAAGAAGGTGTTCGAGACCCGGCAGGCGCCGGGCTGGGCCAGCGGCGGCGACCTCGCCGACCCGCGCGCCATCCCGCACGGCCCGCTGCCGCGCAGTTGGGGCCAGTACCGCGGCATGTGGCTGCACGGCGACACCGCCGTCGTCGGCTACCGCGTCGGCGACATGGACGTGCGCGAGGCCTACGGCTTCGAGGACCTCGGCGGCGTGCGCGGCGTCATGCGCACGCTCGAACTCGGCCCGAGCAAGCAGGCGCAGACGCTGGTCGTGCTCGACGGCCCGGACGGCGCCGCGGCCGGCGCGCCGGCCGGCGGCAACGTCGCGGTCGTGCAGTGGCAGCCGCAGGTCGACGACCTCGTCGAGATGGCGGCGACGCCGGCCGGGTGGTCGGCGCTGCCGATGGGCGGGCCCGACGCCGCCGACTACCTCGACCAGAAGACCGGCGCGGGCGCGTCGATCGCGTTCGTGCCCGGCTTCGCCGTCGCGCACGGCGCCAAGGCGCCCGCCGACGGCGCGGCGTGGGCGCCGGCCCAGTTGACGCTGCCGCGGCTGCAGGACGGCCTCGCCGCCGCCAACGCCGACGACTGGCAGCGCAGCGTCTGGTTCGACAAGCGCAAGGTCGACGGCCAGGAGACCGACGACGGCCGCTTCGTCGTCGACCTCGGCCGCGCCGTCGACGTCTCGCGCGTGTCGACGTTCACCTGGCACGGCGCGTACCGCAGCATCCAGCAGTACGACCTCTACGCCAGCGCCGCCGACGCAGCACCCGACGCGGCGGCCGCCGATCCGGCGGCCGCCGGCTGGACGTTGCTCGCCACCGTCGACTCGGCGCCGCTCGGCCAGGGCGACAAGCACGGCGTGTCGGTCGCCAAGCGCGGCGGGCTCGGCAACTGGCGCCGCCTGCTGTTCGTCGTGCGCAGCGGCAGTGCGTTCTTCTCCGAAGTCGACGTCTTCGCCGACCGCTGCCGCGCCGCGGTCGACACCGTCGGCCGGCCGCAGCAGCACCTCGCCGCGGCGCTGCGCGGCGACGGCGCGTCGCTGGCCGTCGCGGGCAGCCGCCTGCTGCTGCAGGTGCCGCCGCACGCCGGCGCGCTGCGGCTGCAGTTGGCGCAGTGCGGCGGCGACGCGGCGGTGCTGCAAAAGGCGCTGCCGGCGCTGCAGCGGGCGCGCGCCGTCGCGCCGCTGCCGACCCAGCCGGCGCCGGCGCGCTGGACGCAGCCGGTGGTCACCAAGGGCTTCGTCGGCGACGTCGACGGCGCCTTCGCCGTCGACACGATCACGATCCCGTTCGACAACCCGTACGGCTCGCGCATGCGCACCGGCGCGTTCGACTTCCTGCCCGACGGCCGCGCCGCGGTGTCGACGTGGAACGGCGACGTCTGGCTGGTGTCGGGCATCGACGCCGACCTCGACCAGATCGAGTGGAAGCGCTTCGCGACCGGCCTGTTCGACCCGCTCGGCCTCAAGGTCGTCGACGGCGCGATCTACGTGCACGGCCGCGACGGCATCACGATCCTGCGCGACGAGAACGGCGACGGCGAGGCCGACTGCCACGAGTGCTTCAACAACCAGGTGCTCATCACGCCCGGTTTCCACGAGTTCGCCTTCGACCTGCAGACCGACGCCGCCGGCAACTTCTACTTCAGCAAGGGCGCGCCGGTGAACCCGGGCGGCCGCGGCTTCATGAAGATCGTGCCGCACCACGGCGCGATCCTGAAGGTCAGCAAGGACGGCTCGACGATCGAGGCCGTCGCGACCGGCCTGCGCGCGCCGAACGGCATCGCCGTGTCGCCGGACGGCGTGCTCACCTCGGGCGACAACGAGGGCACCTACATGCCGCGCTGCCGCCTCAACTGGATCGCCGCGCCCGGCTTCTACGCCGGCGTCGCGCCGTGCGCGCACCGCGAGCCGGTGCCCGACCAGCCGGACCTGCCGCTGTGCTGGATGCCGATGGAGGTCGACAACAGCAGCGGCGGGCAGGTGTGGGTCACCGGCAAGGGCTGGCCCGACCTGCAGGGCCGCCTGCTGCACCTGTCGTACGGCCAGTGCGCCGCGTACCTCGTGCTGAAGGAAGAGGTCGACGGCGTGGTGCAGGGCGGCGTCGTGCGCCTGCCGGCGAGCTTCTCGTCGAGCTGCATGCGCGGCCGCTACGGCCCCGACGGCCAGCTGTACGTCGTCGGCCTGCAGGGCTGGCAGACGAGTGCTGCGAAGGAAGGCGGCTTCCACCGCGTGCGCCGCACCGACAAGCCGCTCGGCCTGCCGACCGCGCTGCGCACCTGCGACAAGGGCGTCTACCTGACGTTCGCCGAGCCGCTCGACCCGGAGACCGCGGCCGATCCGGAGAGCTACAGCGTGCAGATCTGGGGCTACCTGTACTCGCCGAACTACGGCTCGCCGGAGCTGTCGCTGCTGCACCCCGAGCGCAAGGTCGAGCCGGGCAAGCCCAACCGCGACGACCTGAAGGTGACGGCGGCGACGCTGTCGTCGGACGGCACGCAGGTGTTCCTGGCGATCGACGGCATGCAGACGTGCCACCAGATGAAGGTCACGTGGGACGTCGACAGCAAGGACGGCCGCAACCTGCGCGGCGAACTGCACAACTCGATCCACCGGCTGGCGAAGGACCCCGGCTTCGGCCGGTGAGCAGCGACGGAGCATCGCGATGCACAAGACACTGACGATGGGCGCGCTGTCGTGGGCGCTGGCCGCGGTGGGATTCACGCTCGCGCCGCAGGATCCCGCCGCGCCGCAGCCCGACCGGACGCAGGGCGTCAAGGTGACCTACGAGCGCCTCGGCGCGGCCGGCGACGAGAAGCAGGTCCACAGCCAGCGCGCGCGCCTGCTGTCGCTCGCGGTCGAACGCGGCGAGACGGCGACGCCGTTCGTGGCGCCCGGCCTGTTCCGCGCCACCTATGCGGCGACGCTGACCCTGCCGGCGCGCGAGCGCTGCCGGTTCCGCGTCGAGGGCCGCGGCAGCGTCAAGCTGACGATCAACGGCGAAGCGGTGCTCGACGGCGTGCTGCGCCCGGGCAAGCCGCTGGAGACGCCCGACGGCAAGGCCGTGCGCCTCAAGAAGGGCGACAACGAGCTCGCGCTCGTGTTCGAGAGCACGGCGATGGGCGACGGGCAGTTCCGCCTGTCGTGGGCGGGCGCCGACTTCGGCTTCGAGCCGATCGCGCCCGAGCGGCTGTCGTCGCCGGCCGACGACGCGGCGGTCCTCGCCGGCGAACAGTTGCAGCTCGGCCAGCAGTTGTGGGCCGAGCGCCGCTGCGCCCGCTGCCACGAGATGGACGAGAAGCGCGTCGGCGAGTCGGCGTTCGCCGAGCTCGACACCGTCGGCCCCGACCTGCGCCAGGCCGGCGCGCGCATGCACCAGGACTGGCTGGCGGAGTGGCTGCTCGATCCGCGCCGCTTCCGGCCCGACGCGACGATGCCGAAGCTGCCGCTCGCGCCGCAGGAGGCCGCCGACCTCGCGGCGTGGCTCGCCGGCATGGGCGCGCCCGGCGTGGCCCCGGCCGCGCCCGCCGACCTCGCGAGCAAGGGTCGCGCGCGCTTCCGCCAGCTCGGCTGCGTCGCTTGCCACCTGGAGCCCGGCGCCAAGCACCCCGAAGGCCACGGCGGCCGCATCGACCTGACGTTCGTACCGCAGAAGTGGCACGGCAGCGCGCTCGTCGACTACTTGCAGGACCCGGCGCGCAACCATCCCGACGTGCGCATGCCGGACCTGCGGCTGTCGCGCGACGACGCCGAGCTGCTCGCCAACTGGCTGCTCGCCAACGGCAGCAAGGAGGCGCTGCGGCCGCACAAGGGCGACGCCAGCCGCGGCAAGCGCCTCGCGGAGAAGCACGGCTGCGGCCTGTGCCACGGCCTCGACGCGCTGGTCGCCGACCGGCAGTGGCCGCGCTTGCGCAGCCTCAAGGCCGAGCGCGGCTGCCTCGGCGACGACGCCGGCAAGGCCGGCGCGCCCGACCACGGCTTCGACGCCACCCAGCGCGCGGCGCTGCGCGCATTCCTCGCGCACGCCGAGCAGGCGCCGTTCCGCCGCGCCCCGCTCGACTACGCCGACCGCCACCTGACCAGCGCCAACTGCACGCAGTGCCACGCGCTCGACGGCATGCCGTCGGCCTGGGCGCGCTGGACCGAGCAGCAGAACGCGGCGACGCCGCTGCCGAAGGACCAGGATCCGGTGGCGCAGGGCGTGCCGGGACTGACCTGGGTCGGCGCGAAGCTGCAGCCGTCGTGGATGGAGCGCTTCGTCACCGGCCAGGAGAAGTCGCCGCGGCCGTGGCTCACCGCGCGCATGCCGGCGTTCGCCAAGCAGGGCGCGACCATCGTGCAGGGCCTCGCCCGCATGCACGGCTACGGCGCCGCCGACGAGGCGCCGAAGCCGACGGACGCCAACGTCGCCGTGCACGGCGATCGGCTGCTCGCCCAGGGCACCGGCTTCGGCTGCGTGCAGTGCCACGCGCTCGGCGACAAGCCGGCGGTGCAGGTGTTCGAGCGCGAGGGCATCGAGTTGACGACGGCGAAGAAGCGCCTGCGTCACGAGTACTACACGCGCTGGCTCGCCGACCCGCCGCGCGTCGATCCCGACGCCCGCATGCCGAAGTACGCCGACGCCCGCGGCAAGACGGCGATCCTCGACGTGCTCGACGGCGACGCGGCCAAGCAGTTCGAGGCGATCTGGCAGCACCTGGGCACGCGGCAGCCGCGGTGACCGGCGCCGCGCCGTTGCCGCGCCCCGACGCGCTGCTGCTCGACCTCGACGGCGTGCTCGCCGACCTGCACGGCCGGCGCGCGCTCGCGTCGGCCGACGACGTCGCCGCGCTCGCCGCGCTGCGCCCGCTCGCCGTCGTCACCAGTTGCCCGCTGCGCCTCGCCGAGTCGGTGCTGGCGCGCTACGGCTTCCGTGCGCACGTGCGCGCGCTCGTCGTCGCCGAGGACGGGCCGGGCAAGCCGGACCCGTTCCCGGTGCGCCTGGCACTCCAGCGCCTCGGCGCGCAGTCGGCGTGGATGCTCGGCGACAACCCGAGCGACGTGCAGGCGGCGGTCGCCGCCGGCGTCGTCGCGCTGGCGATCGCGCCGCGCGGCATCGGTGCCGAGGCCCACGCCGCGCGCCTGCGCGCCGCCGGCGCCGTGCGCTTGCTGCCGGACGTCGCCGCGCTGCGCGCGCTGCTGGCGGCGGACTGACCGCGGGGGCCGGACCCGACTCGGCAGGATGCCGTGCGGCTTGGCCCAGCTCGCTTGCTGAGGACGGGCACCCCTTCGGCGGTTCGTCGCGGCGGTGCGTCTCGTGCTGTCCGGCCGCGGTGCGGTGACTGGGATGGACCGGAGCTGCAGCGTCGTCGTTGCGTGGGGCCAGGAGCCGCATCACGCGACGGCCGGGAACCGCGCAGTGCGTGGGCCAACGCGACCCTCGCCGTCGCCGTCGTCGCTGCGCGGAAGAAATCGCAACATGTCGCTAAGGTCGACCAAGGCGCCACCATGCCAGAGCAAGGAGTCGGCGTCGCTCGACCTGGCGCGCGAAACTCCGCCGCCGGCGTCCGACATGGTCACGACTGCTTGCGCAGGCGAGTCGCATCGGTCGCGAGGCATGCGTCGTCTGCGGCGCGCTCGCGTCGACTGCGACCGCCGCCGGGATGGACAGGGCGGCGATCGCCCGGGTGCGTCGAAGAATCTCCAGATTTTTGTCCGCGGAAGGCGTGCTCAGACGCCTACCTCATCGGCTGGACGATGTTCCGTGATGGGCACGGGGTCGCTCCGAAGCCCGCCGTAGTCTGTGCTCTAGCTACCCTCCAGGAGAAGCCAAGATGATCAAGGCCGTTGTCTCAGCCGTCTTGGCTGCATTGGTCGCCCTGCTCGCGCCCATGCAACCTTCCAACCGCTGCACCTACGCCGACATGACGGTCGACGTGACGATCTCGGCCTGCGTCCGCGACTGCACGGACCACGACCCGAGCGACACTGGCGTGGGATGGAAGAGGCCCGCATTTCCTGCTGGCAACGCGGTAGAGTCGAGCGGCACTGCGCTGTTCGGCGTGGCGACGACGTTTACTTCGGCGAAGCCAACCGCACTGAACGCGGCGGATTGCGGAACCAAGACCATGACCGACTCGATCACGTTCTACAAAGCGAACGGCAACGTGGCGTTCAAGCTCGAGTTCGAGTTCGCGTGTGGATCATGCGAAGCAAAGCGGCGGAGCAGCGGTGGCTCCTGAGCGCGGCGATCCGCCGAGGAGCCGGAGCGCGCCGACTCCGCCCAAGTCGGACGCTCCGCAGGCCGTCCTCTCCGGCGCGACGATCAGGGTGGCAGGCGCTGTCCTCGTCGTCGCGGCGATCGTCGCAGCGTTGTGGAACGGTCGCGTGGGCGCGGATCCTCCCGCACGCACCGACGGGGAGATCGCAGCCACCGAGTCACGCAGCGATCCGGCGAGCGCAAAGCAGCCGCCTGCGGGCGGCGACGGGCCGTCGGATCGGGTCGCCAAACCGCTGCTGGCGCCGGAGCCGGAGGTCGCTCCGTCCGCGAGCACGGCCCTGCCGAAGCTCGATCCGTCGATTGCGCACGCGTTGACGTTCGTGGTCCGCACCAATCTCGCGACCTTCGACCAGCGGCGCGCAGCGCTCGAGCCGCGGACGACGGAGTCCGGCTTCGTCTATCTCGAGTATCTGGAGGCCGACCTGTCCTGGCGCATGGAGAAGGGTGCGCTGGAGACGCTCGAACGAGGCGAGTGTTATGCCATGCCGTCGTCGGCGTCGGGAGTCATGCCGCACGACCTCTTCGCCGGCCAGCCGTTCATGGGGTACACCGGACCCGTTGACAATGGTCCGTCCTGGGTCGCCGTTCCGGTCGGCGACGGCCCTGCGATCATGGCCCTGCGGCGATCGATCCTGGAACTGCGGGAAGTGCTCGTGAGCGAGTACATCGTCGCATTCAACGCCAAGCCCGATGCGGAACGGGCGTCGCTGCGGGCGAGCTGTGCCGGCAAGGGCCTCCACTACGAGTTTCCCGGGTTGCCCTATCACGTGAGCAGTCTGGTTGCTTGGCGGATGAGCTGGTCTGCAACGGGGAACTACATCGCCATCAAGGCCAATTGAGTCCGGGCCTACGAGTCTGCGTCACGGGACGCCACGCCGCCCGGCATGGACCGCAGTTGCCGATCGTCCTGCTGCCGCACCTCCGTTGGCCCTGCACTTCTCTGCTCTGCTCTGCTCTGCTCTGCTCTGCTCTGCTCTGCTCTGCTCTGTGCTCTCTGTGTTCTCTGTGGTTGTTCTGCTTCTGCAGCAGCAGCAGCAGCAGCAGAGCAGAAAGGAACCACAGAGAACACAGAGGACACAGAGACCAGGCACCAAGAGCCCAGCAGCAAGCAGCACCCAGGAGACGCGGGACAGCGGGTTGCAGTCCGCGAGCCGGCGCGCGTCCCGTGACGAAGACTCCTAGCCGGCTGCACGCGAGACGCTGCGGTGCTGGCACGTGGGGAATGCCTGCGTGCCACCAGAGACTGCCCTGGAAGAGTGGCCGCCGGGCGCTTGGGCTGCGGCGGCCGGCGCGCCGAGCCTGCGCCCAGCGCAACGATCAGCGCGCATGGCGCTGCCACGACGGACGGCACTGCCGTCCGCCCGCGCCCCGCCGGCCTCACTTGCCGCGCAACTGCCGGTAGCGCGCGCGGTACTTCGCCGCCAGTTCGCTGTGCTTGCTGCGCAGGTCGATGGCGCGGCCGCGCACGTAGGCCTGTTCGACGCGCGTCGGCAGGTCGAACGGGTGGCCGTCGGCGACGAACAGCGTCGCGTGCTTGCCGACCGACAGCGAGCCGAGCTGCTCGCCGCCGCCGGCGATCTCGGCGGCGTCGAGCGTGACCGCCGCGAGCGCGCGGTCGCGGCCGAGCCCGAACGCCGCCGCGGTCGCGGCGTGGTAGGGCAGGTTGCGTTCGTTGCTCGGGTCGCCGCCGCAGGCGATGCAGAGACGCACGCCGGCGTCCTGCAGGCGCTTGGGCAGCGTGAACGCTTCGTCGTAGCCGCTGTCGTCGCGCGTCGGCAGGCGGTGCACGCCGGTGACGACGACGGGCACGGCGTGGCGCCGCAGCAGGTCGGCGCAGGCGACGGCGTCGCGGCCGCCGACGACCACCGCGCGCAGGCCGCGGCCGACGGCCCAGCGCACCGCGCTCTCGATCTGTTCCTGCTCGTTGGCGAGCAGGAACACGCGCGCCTCGCCGCGCAGGGCGCCGACGAGCGCTTGATGCCGCACGTCGATCGGGGTCGTGGCGTCGGCGACGAAGGCGTCGAGCCACGCGCGCGCCGCCGCGAAGGCGTCGTCGATGCGCAGGCGCGCCTTCTTCGTCGCCTCGCCGTCGTCGCCGCCCGCCGCGCCGCCGGGCGTCGGCCGCATGCCGCGGCGGCCGAAGCCGCCCACGGTCCGCGCCGGCCAGCCGACGACCACGCCGACGTCGGCCACGACCGACAGTTCGGCGTTGGTCCAGCCGTCGAGTTCGATCGCCGAGGCGCGGCCCGGCAGCAGCCCGCCGGTCGGGAACAGCACGCTGGCGAGCACGCCGTTCTGCCGCGTCACCGGGAAGCCGGTGGTGTCCGGATTGACCGCGACCAGCGCCAGCGCCTCGGGCGACAACTCGCCGACCTCGTCGGTGTCGACCGTCTGCCGCACCGCTCCGATCTCGACGAGGCCGAGCTGCGAGCCGACCGCGACCATGCCGGGGAACACGTGCTTGCCTTGCAGGTCGACGACGACCGGCTGCGCGCCGTCCGGCAGCTTCGGCTCTTCGCCGGCGGGATGGACGCCGCGGATGACGCCGTCCTGGAACCACAGCGTGCCGCCGAGCAGCACGCCGCCGGTCACCGTGTGCAGTGCGGCGTTGCGCAGCACGACCGGTGCCGTTTGCGGCGTGGCCTTCGGCAGCAGGTCCTGGGCGAAGCCCGGGGCGGCGAGCGCGGACAGCGCGGCGAGCGCGCACGACAGGCGAAGCGGGTGCATCAGCGGCCTCCTTCCAGGTTGCGGCAGCAGTAGTCCTCGGTCAGGTCCTCGGCCGCCCAGTAACCGTCCTTCGGGTCGCCGGCCTTCGCCGTGCGGCCCTTGGCCCCGGCGGCGGCCGCGCGCTGCAGCAGCCGCGTGCGTTCCTGCAGGATGCGCACGCGGCACTCGGCGTCGCGCGCGAGCGAGAACAGCGGCCGGCCGTCGACCCACGTCGCCGTGCAGACCGCTTCGTACGACAGCGGATCGGCCGACCACAGCGCGAGGTCGGCGTCCTTGCCGGCCGTCAGCGAGCCGGTGCGCGCGAAGACGCCGAGCTGCTTGGCCGGGTTCGCGGTGACGAACTGCAGCGCCTCGTGCGGCGCGACGCGGCCGTACTTCAGCGACTTCGCGGCCTCGGTGTTGAGCCGGCGTGCGTGCTCGTCGCTGTCGGAGTTGACCGACACCAGCACGCCCTGCTCGTGCAGGATCGCGGCGTTGTCGGCGATGGCGTCGAAGACCTCGAACTTGTAGCCCCACCAGTCGCTGAACGACGACGCGCCGGCGCCCGCCTTGGCGATCGCGTCGGCGACCTTGTAGCCCTCGAGCACGTGCTGGAACGTGCCGATGCGCAGGCTGCGGTGCTCGCCGGCCAGCTGGCACAGCATGAAGATCTCGTCCTGGCGGTAGCTGTGGCAGTGGATCCAGCGCTGGCCGGCGAGGATCTCGGCGATCGCCTCCAGCTCGAGGTCGCGGCGCGGCGGCAACGCGGCGGCGCGCTGCTCGGGCGCCAGCGCCTCGTATGCGTCGCGCTCGCGCCGCCAAGCCGCCGCCGCCGCCAGCCGGTCGCGGATCAACGCCTCGACGCCCATGCGCGTCTGCGGGTAGCGGCCGCCGCCCGGGCCGTTGGCGCCGCGCGGGTTCTCGCCGAGCGCCCACTTGATGCCGGGCTGCGCGCCGGCGAAGTGCATGTCCTCGGGGTTGGCGACGCCGTAGCGCACCTTCGTCGTCTGGCTCTGGCCGCCGATCGCGTTGGCCGAGCCGTGCAGCTGGTTGACGGCCGTCACGCCGCCGGCGAGCTGTCGGTACCAGCTGACGTCGTCGGGGTCCAGCACGTCGGCGATGCGGACCTCCGCGGTCACCGCCTGCCCGGCCTCGTTGACGCCGCGGCGGATGCCGGTGTGCGAATGGCAGTCGATCAATCCCGGCGTCACGTGCAGGCCTTTGCCGTCGATCACGGTGGCCCCCGGCGGCAGCGCCGGCATGTCGGCGCGCGGACCGGCGTAGACGATGCGGCCGTCCTGCGCGACCAGCGCGCCGTCGCGCACGATCCCGGCGGCGTCGGCGGTCCACAGCGTCGCGCCGACGATGGCGAACGGCGCCGCCTCCGGCAGCGCCGCGAAGCCGTAGCCGCCGAGCGGCGTCGGCAGCGGGTCGAGCGACGGCGGCGCCGGCTTGCGCGTGGGCTTGCCGGCGTCCTTGTCCTTGCCGTCGGCCTGCGCGGCCTTGCCGTCGCCGTCCTTCGGCGTCTCGGCGGCGTCCGCCGGCTTCGGTGCGCGTTCGCAGCGCACCGGCACGGTGCGCCCGTCGGGCGTCGTCACCGCGCCGCGCAGGCCGTCGCTGGCGACGAACAGGCGCAGCCAGTGCTCGCCGTCCATGCCGAGGTCCTTGCCGGCGAGCCGGCAGGTCAGCGTCGCGCCGTCGCGCTGCACCGCGGTGACCGTCAGCTTGGCGTCGCCGAGCGCGCACGTGAGCTTGTCGCCGTCGATGGCGATCGCCGGCGGGCTCGCCGCCGCGCCGCCCGGCCAGCCTTCGGCCCAGGCCCACGCGCCGTCGAGGCCTTCGTCCTTGGGTCGCGCGAGCACGTGGCGCACGCCGCCGACCCAGACCTCGCGCACCTCGGCCTTCTCGTCGAACAGGCCGCCGCCCGCGACCAGCACGAGGTTGGCGAGCTTGCCGGCGGCGAGTTCGCCGGCGTGCGCCTCGATGCCGAGCAGCTTCGCCGGCGTCGTCGTCAGCGCCGCGAGCGCCTGGTCGGCGGTGACGCCGCAGGCGATCGCCTCGCGCACGTTGGCGGCGAAGTCCTTGCGGTCGCGCAGCCGCGCGGTCGTCCACGCCAGCGTCACGCCGGCGTCGAGCAGCCGCTTGCTGTTGGTCGGCGCCTGCTCCCACGACTGCAGCTGCCGCAGCGACGCGCGCTCGGCGGCCGCGGCGGTGGCGACGTTGGGCGCGTCGGGGAAGGCGAGCGGCACGACGATCGCGGCCTTCGTCGCGGCGAGCGCGGCGAGGCGGCGGAACTCCATGCCGCTGCCGACGACGACCGCCGGCCGTTCGAACTCGGCGGCGACGGCGAGCAGGCGCAGCGCCTGCAGTTCGTCCTGCGCGTCGCACCACAGCGGCAATGCGCGCTGGTCGGCGAGCGCCTGCAGCGCGGCCGACGGCTGCGGCGCGCGCGCGGCGAGCGCCGCGTCGCTGGCGACCGCCGCGCGGCAGCGGTCGAACCACTGGCCGTCGGCGAGCGACTGCCGCAGCAGCGCGACTGCGCCCATCTCGCTGTCGGGATAGCCGTCGCGGCTCGTCTGCAGGCTGGCGGCGGCGAAGGCGCGGACGCGCACGATGCGCACCGGCGCGGTGGGGGACGATTCGTCGAGCAGCACGACGGCGGCCGTGCCCTTCAGGATGCCGCCCGACGGCACGGCGGCGGCGACGGCGAAGCCGAGCTTGCGCAGCGCCTCGCGGTCGGCGGCCGGCACCAGCGCGCCGTCGCGCGCGTCGCGCTGCGGCTGCACCATCGGGTTCCAGTGCTGGTCGCTGCGCGCCGGATCGAGCGCGGGGACGTCGGACGGATACCACGGCTCGATCAGGCCGGGGTAGAGCACGAGCCCGCGGCAGTCGACGACGGTGGCGCCCGGCGGCGGGCCGCCCGGCTCGACCGCGACGATGCGGCCGTCGCGCACGACGACGGTGGCTTCGGCCGCGGCCTGGCCGGCGGCGCGCACGACCTTGCCGCCGGTGAACGCGAACCAGCCCGGATCGACCGGCCGCGGGCCGTTGTGCGGCGGCCCCTGGGCGGCGAGCAGGGCCGTCAGGGCGAACGGGGCGAGCGAGGCGAGCAGGACCGAAGGGACGGACGGAGCGAGGCTCCAGCGCATGCGCGCGAGCATAGGCCGCGCGCGCGGCCGCCGCCGCAGGGACTTGCCGCCGTTCCGGCGGCGGTTCAGGCCGCCGTGTCGTTCGCCGGGCGGCGGCCGTACAGCCAACGCCACGCGCCGCCGACGACGCGGCGCAGGTCTTCCAGCACGAGGTACAGCGCCGGCACCAGCACGAGGCTGATCAGCGTCGCGAACAGGACGCCGAAGCCGAGCGCCACCGCCATCGGCACCAGGAAGCGCGCCTGCACGCTCTTCTCCAGCAGCAGCGGCGTCAGCCCGCCGAAGGTCGTCAGCGACGTCAGCAGGATCGGCCGCAGGCGCGCGGCGCCGGCGGTGCGCACCGCTTCGAACAGCGTGGCGTGCTCGGCGCGGCGCTGGTTGACCCAGTCGACCAGCACGATGTTGTCGTTGACGACGACGCCGGCCAGCGCGACGACGCCGAACAGCGACAGGATGCTGAGGTCGTAGCCGGTCAGCATGTGGCCGGCGATCGCGCCGACGACGCCGAACGGGATCGCCGTCATGATCAGCAGGGGCTGCAGGAACGACTTCAGCGGCACCGCCATCAGCGCGTAGATCAGGAACAGCGCGATGGCGAAGCCGCCGGCGAGCGAGCGCAGCAGGTCCGCCTGCTTCTTCTGGTCGCCCTGGAAGGCCCAACCCAGCCCCGGGTGCCGCGCGATCAGCGCCGGCAACACGGATTCGCGCAGCCGGCCGTTCACCGCCGCCGGGCTGGCTTCGGGGTCGTTCTCGTCGATGTCGCCGCTGACGCGCAGCGAGCGCTTGCGGTCGACGCGCGTGATCGTCGAGGCAGCGCGGCCGAACGCGGCGTCGGCGACCTCGGCCAGCGGCAGCTCGTCGCCGCTGCCGGTGCGGATGCGCAGGCCGTCGAGGTCCTGCAGCGAACGGCGGCCGCTCTCGGGGTAGCGCACCATCACCTTCACGTCGTCGCGGCCGCGCTGCACGCGCTGCGCCTCCTCGCCGTAGAAGGCCTGCCGCACCTGCCGCGCGAGGTCCTGTTGGGCCACGCCGAGCGTCTCGGCGGCCGGACGGATGCGCAGCGCCAGTTCGGGCTTGCCGGCGCGGTACGACGTCGCCGCGTCCTTCACGTCGGGCATCGCGCGCAGGCTGGCCAGCAGCTCGTCGACCGCGGTCTGCAGCGCCACCGGGTCCTGGTGGTACAGCTCGACGTCGACGTCCTTGCCGGTGCTGAAGAACGAGGTCGTGTACTGCAGGTCGACGGCGTCGGGCACCGCGCCGACGCGGGCGCGCACGGCGGTCAGGATCGCGTCGGACGGCAGGTCGCGGCGTTCGCTCGGCAGCAGCTGCACGTTGAGCTCGGCGAGGTGCGAGCCGGACTGGAACTGCGCGTCGCGCGCGCCGCCGTTGCGCGCCTGCTCGACGGCGTACGGCTGCGTACCGATCGACGCCAGCATGTGCTCCAGCACCGGCTCGCTGCCCGGCGGGCGCCCTGCGTCCTGTTCGGCGCACACGTCGCGCACCGCCTGTTCGATGCGGGCCAGCTGCGCGGCCGTCACCGCCAGCGGCGTGCCCTGCGGCAGGGTCAGCGAGACCACGAGGTTGTCGCCGTCGACCGTCGGGAAGAACACGAAGCGCGGCCAGCCGGCGGCGACCGACGCGAAGCACGCCATCAGCGCGGCGAACGAAGCCGCGATCGTGGCGTAGCGCCAGCGCATCGTGACTTCGAGGAACGGTTGGTAGAGGCGGCGGGTCGCCCCGTCGAGGCCCCGCTGGAAGCCGGCCTGCACGCCGAGCCACAGCCGCGCCGGCAGCGCCGGCCGTCGCGCCGGATCGTCGGGCGCCATCATCGCGAGGTGGGCCGGCAGGCACAGCTGCGACTCCAGCAGGCTGATCAGCAGCACCGGGATGACGACCAGCGGGATCACGCGCCAGATCTGCGCGTCGCTGCCCGGCACGGCGAACACCATCGGCAGGAACGCCGCGACGGTGGTCAGCACGGACGCGAACACGGGGCTGCGCACCTCGCGGCTGCCGCGCAGCGACGCCAGCAGCGGCGACGCGCCGGCCTGCCGCTGCAGCACGATGTTCTCGCTGACCACGATCGCGTCGTCGACGACGATGCCGAGCACCAGCAGGAAGGCGAACAGCGAGATCATGTTCACCGACAGGCCGAGCGCCGGCATCAGCGCGACGGCGCCGAGGAACGACACCGGGATGCCGATGGCGACCCAGAGCGCGACGCGCAGCTGCAGGAACAGCGCCAGGATCACGAACACCAGCACGAGGCCCTGCATCGCGTTGGTGGTCAGCAGGTCGATGCGGCCCTTGAGGATGATCGACTCGTCGCGCCACGTGTCCATGCGCACGCCCGGCGGCAGGCGTTTCCTGCCCTCGCCCTCGACCCAGCGCCGCACCGCGGCGGTGATCGCGATCGCGTCCTGGTCGCCGACGCGGAACACGCGCAGCAGCGCCGCCGGCTTGCCGTCGAAACGCGCCTGCAGGTCGTCCTCGGCGAGGTCGTCGACCACGCGGGCGACGTCGCCGACGGTCACGCGCGTGCCGTCCGGCGCGGTCAGCAGCGCGATCTGCGCGAACTCCTCGCCGCGGTAGAGCTGGCCCTGCACGCGCAGCAGCGTCTGGCCGGTCGCGGCCTTGATGGCGCCGCCGGGCAGGTCGAGGCTGCTGCGCCGCACGGCGCGGGCGACGTCGTCGAAGGTCAGCCGGTGGCGACGCAGGGCCTCCTCGCTGACCTCGATGCGGATCTCGTACGGGCGCACGGCGGCGAGCTCGACCTGCGAGATCTCCGGCAGCGCGGCCAGCGCGTCGCGCGCCTCCTCGGCGAGGCGCTTGAGCGCGCGGTCGTCGGCGTCGCCGTGGATGGTCACGCTGACGACCTCCTTGCGGGTCACGAGCCGCGAGACGACCGGCTCCTCGGCGTCGACCGGGAAGTTGGTGATCGCGTCGACGCGGTCCTTCACGTCGGCGAGCACGCGGTCGAGGTCCGCGCTCTCCAGCGCCTCGACGACGACGAGGCCGACGCCTTCGTTGGCGCTCGACGTCACCTTGTCGACGCCGGTCACGCCCTCGACCGCCTCCTCGACGCGCAGGCAGACGCCCTGCTCGACCTCGACCGGCGTCGCGCCGGGGAAGGGCACCTGCACGGTGACGATGTTCGGCGCGACCTCGGGGAACACCTCGCGCTTGACCTTGCCGGTCACCAGCGCGGCGAGGCCGGCGACGGCGAACGCCAGCGCCACCAGCGCCGCGGCGACGTGGTTCTGCGTGAACCACGCGAAGAAGCCGGCCTTGTCGGCCGCCGGGATCGTCGGGTCGTCGGCGCTCACTTGCCGGCTCCGTCCTCGGCCACGGCGACCTGCATGCCTTCGGCGGCGGCGATCCGCGACAGCAGCACGCGTTCCCCAGGCTGCACGCCGGCGCGCAGCACCACGCGCTCGGCTTCGGCGCGCAGCACGTCGACCGGCCGGCGGCGCAGGCGGTTCTCGGCGTCGACGATCCAGACCGTCGCCGCGTCGGCCATCGCCGCGCGCGGCAGCGCGACGCCGCCGCGGAACGTGCGGCCTTGGATGCTCGCCTGCACGAACTGGCCGACGAGCAGCGGCGGCCGCGCCGCCTTGCCGTCGGCGGCGGCGCTGCCGCGGGCGTCCTCGATGCGGGCGACGACGGTCAGTTGCCGCGTGCGGCGGTCGACCTCGCCCTCGGTGCGCACGACGTGGCCGTGCCAGCGGTGCACGGCGCCCGCGAACTCGACGGTGAACGCGACGGGGGCGCCCTGGCCGAGCGGCAGCTCGTCGTGCAGCGGCAGGTCGACGTACGCGGCCTCGCCGACCGGCACCGGCAACCGCACCTCGACGACCGTGTCGTCGACGAGCGCGGCGAGCCGCTGGCCCGGTTGCGCCATCTGGCCGAGCTCGGCGGCGACGCTGCGCACGCGGCCGGCGAACGGCGCCTTGACCGCGGTGCGCTGGCGGTCGCGTTCGGCCTTCTGCAGCGCGGCCTGCGCGGCGGCGAGCGCGCCCTCGGCGTCGCGGATCTGCGGCAGGCGCGCGACCAGCGCATCCGGCGGCTTGTCGCCTTCGAGTTCGCGCCACGCCCGCAGGGCGGCCTCGGCCTCGGCGCGCTCCTGCGCCAGCCGCAGTTCGGCGCGCGCGACCGCAGCCGCCTGCTGCGCCACGGCGAACTCGAAGTCGGCGACGTCGATCGTCACCAGCGTCTCGCCGGCGGCGACCAGCGCGCCGGCGCGCAGGCTCGGATTGACGGCGACGATGCGACCCGGCACCTCGGCCGACAGTTCGGCCACGCGCAGCGGTTCGACGACGCCCTGGGTGGCGACGGTGAAGGTCACGTCCTGGGCCGTTGCGACGAGCGTCCGCACCAAGGTCGGCGGCGTCGGCGCGTCGACGACGGCGGGCTTCTTCGCCGCCTGGGCGATGCGCACGGCGAGGAAGCCGCCGCCGCCGAGGATGGCGAGCGGGACGAGGATCTGCAGCACGATGCGGACGGCGTTCACGGGCGGGCGGCTCCGGCGTCGGGCGCGGGGCGGCGGTAGCCGCCGCCGAGCGCGAGGAAGAGGTCGATGCGGTTGTCGAGGCACAGCCGGTCGAGCGCGATGCGCGCGGCGTCGGCCTGGAAGCTCTGGCGCTGCGTCTCGGCGACGGTGACGAAGTCGACGAGGCCCTTCTGGTAACGGTCCCGCGCCAGTTCGCGCGCGCGCACGGCGTGGCCGGCGGCGTCGGTGGTGCGGGCGCGGCGCTCGGCCAGCTGCGCCTGCGCGCCGAGCACGTCCTCGACCTCGGCGAAGGCCTGGATCAGCGCGCGGCCGTAGCCGGCGGCGGCCTGTTCGAGCAGCGCCTCGTTGCGCGCCACCTCGGCGCGCAGCGCGCCGTTGCGGAACAGCGGCGCCAGCAGGTTGGCGCCGACGCTCCAGACGCGGAAGTCGTTGTCGGCGAGGTCGTCGAGTTCGGTGCTGGCCGTGCCGGCGCTGCCGGTCAGCGCGATGCGCGGGTAGAGGCTCGCGCGCGCGACGTCGACGCGGCAGCCGGCGGCGGCGAGGCGGCGTTCGGCGGCGGCGAGGTCGGGCCGGCGCAGCAGCAGGTCGCTCGGCACGCCGACCGGAATCGGCGGCGCGGCCTGTGGCAGCGTCGCCGGCACGCCGTCGGCGCCGCGCGGGTAGTCGCCGGCGAGGACGTCGAGCCGGCGCAGGGCGGCGCCGAGCGCGTCGCGCCGCTGCGCCACGATCGCTTCGGCGCTGGCGAGGTTGGCGCTGGCCTGGTGCACGTCGAGCGCCGGACGGACGCCGCGGCGGAAGCGATCGCGCACGTCGTCGTAGGTGGCGCGCAGCGTCGCCACGGTCGCCTCGGCGAGCGCGAGCTGTTGCTTCTGCTCGACGGCGGCGAAGTGCGCGCGGCAGGCCTGCGCTACGAGGCTCATGCGCGCCGCCGCCGCGTCGGCCGCCGCCGCCTGCACGTCGGCGATCGCCGCCGACTCGCCGCTGCGCACGCGGCCCCAGACGTCGAGTTCCCAGCGCGCGCTGAGCGTCAGACCGTAGGTCGTGAACGTGCTGCTCGGCACGCCGCCATCGCCGAACGGAAAGCCCAGGAACAGGCGGCGGTTGCGCTGCGCGTCGAAGCTGCCGTCGACCTGCGGCAGCGCTTCGCCGGCGGCGATGCCGCGCAGGGCCGCCGCGGCCTCGACGCGCGCCAGCGCCTGCCGCAGATCGAAGCTGCCGGCGAGGCAGCGTTCGACCAGCGCGTCCAGGCTCGGGTCGCCGAAGCCCTGCCACCACGCGTCGGCGAGCGCTTCGCCGGGTGCGGCGGGCGCGGCGGAGCCGTTCCAGGCGGCGGGGATCGCGAGGTCGGCGGGCGGTGCGGCGGTCGGCGGCGCGCTGGCGCAGCCGGCGAGCAAGGCGGCAAGCGCGAGGGCGCGCATGCCGTCGCCTGGGAGCACGGAGCGGGCGTTCATCGGCCGGTCGTCTCCTGCGGTTGCCGCGCGGCCTGCTGCGCAGGCACCTTCGCCTGCATGCCAGCAGCGGCGAACTGGACGAGTTGCTCGACCACCGCGTCGACGTCGTCGTCGCCGCACAGGCCGTCGGTGAGGTGCCGCAGCGTGGCGGCGTTCTGCAGGGTGTGGGCGATCGCGCCGACGAGGAAGTGCAGCCGCCACCACAGCGTCGCCGCGTCGTGGCCGGGCAGCGCCTGCCGCAGCGCGCCGCAGAAGCGCCAGCCGAGGTCGCGGAACTGCGCGGCGAGGAAGTCGCGCAGGAACGGCGGCTGCTCGACCATCAGGCGGCCGACGAGCCGGCAGAACCCGGAGCCCGGCTGCACGGGCGCGGCGTCGTGCACGACGCCCGGGCGCAGCAGCGGCTCGACGAACGCGCGCACGATCGCTTCGACGCTCGGGTGCGCCGGCAGCGCGTCGAGGCGCGCGCGCCGCTCGGCGTTGATCGGGTCCATGCGGCGCTTGAGCACCGCGATGGCGAGCCCCTCCTTGCTGCCGAAGTGGTAGCTGACGGCGGCGAGGTTGGCGCCGGCCTTGGCGGTCAGCTCGCGCAGCGACGTGGCGGCGAAGCCGGTCTCGGCGAACAGCGCCTCGGCGGCGTCGAGGATGGTCGTCTGGGTGGCGGTGGCCGACATCGGGTAGGCGGACGCTAGCGCGCCCGGCGACGCGGTCAAACATACGTTTGAATGTCGTTGCGAGTGGCTCTCGCCAGGGGCCGTGCCGCTCAGGCGGATTGGCCGTCGGCCGCGCCGCGGCAGAAGCCGTGCGCGCCGACCGCCAATTCGCGGTCGGTGGCCTGCAGCAGGCCGGCGAGGGCGGCGTGCGCGGCGAGCCGCACGCTGGCGGCGTCGCCGCCGGCGTTCCCCGCGTCGAGGAGGCCGGCGAAGGCGGCTTCGAGGCCGACGCAGAGTTCCCAGCAGCACTGCAGGTCTTCGGCCGGCATGAAGCGCACCTTCGGGTGGTCGAGGGCCTCCGCCACCTGGGCCTGCACGGCGGCGACCCGTTCCGGTGGCAGGCGCGCTGCCGTCGCGATCTGCCACAGCCCGACGAGCAGCACGGCCGTCGCGGCACCGAGGTCACCGACCACCGGCACTGCGCGACCCGTCGCCCGCCGCACGCCGGCGGCGCACCAAGCCGCCAGCGCGGCTCGCTCGCCGTCCGCGTCGGCGAGTTCGGCGGCGAGGCACGGCAGCACCAACCACGGTTGCGCGAGGCGGACGGGGAATGCGCGCGCCTGCGGCGTCCCGCCGCCGCGGCCGTCGTTCCGCGCCGTCAGCAGCGTCGCGAGCCGCGCCCGCCACGGCGCGTCGGCGTGGCGGTCGCCGCAGCCGTGAAGGGCAACCAGGGCGGCCAGGACGGCTTGGCGTGGACGCGGCATGCCGCGGTAAGCGGCAAGCGCGGCGAAGCCACACGCCGAATGCGCCGCCCTTGGGGGTGGCGCTGCGCGCCGCCGCGCTACGCCTCCTGCCAGCCGGGTTCGGCCCATGCGCCCACGCCGGCATGCCGCCAAGGGCGCATGGTTCCATCGGTCGCGGCGCGGACCATGCCGTGCCTGCGGTTTGCGCAGGCGCGCCGTTCCCTTACCCCCCGGAGACGCCATGAACATGCATTCTTCCACGCGGTCTGTCGCCGCCGCTGCCGCCGTCCTCGCCCTCGCCGGAGCGCTCGCCGCGCAGGCGACGTGGAACCAGCGCAGCCCGGCGACCGCGCCGTCGCCGCGCGTCATGCACGCGATGGTCTACGACGTCCAGGCCGGCAAGACCTTGCTGTTCGGCGGCGCCGACGGCCCCGGAAGCGTCCGCTTGAACGACACCTGGGAGTACGACGGTGTGACCTGGACGCAGCGGAACGTCGCGGTGCGGCCGGCGACGCGCAACGGCCACCGCATGGTCTACGACTCCGCCCGCGGCCGCACCGTGTTGTTCGGCGGCATCACCGGCGCCTCCGTGGCGCTGTTCGACACCTGGGAATGGGACGGCGCCCAGTGGCAGATGCGCTTCGCGATGGTCGTGCCGGCGCCGCGCGTCGGGCACGCCATGGCCTATGACGCGGCGCGTCGGCGCACGCTGCTGTTCGGCGGCGGCACGTCGGGCAGTTCGTCGTACTTCCACGACACGTGGGAGTGGGACGGCGTCGCGTGGCAGATGCGCCAGCCGGCCGTCTCGCCGCCCGGTTCGGACGCCGCGGTGATGGCCTACGACGCGGCCCGGCAGTGCACCGTGCTGTTCGTGCCGATCACCGTCAACGCGACGCTCGTCGGGGCGGAGACATGGGAGTGGGACGGCCTGACGTGGACGCAGCGCACGCCGGCGCACATGCCGTCGCCACGCCGGCTCGCGGCCATGACGTACGACGCCCTCCGCCAGCGCGTCGTGCTGTTCGGTGGCCACCACGATCCGAGTTCGACGTTCCTCGCCGACACCTGGGAATGGGACGGCTTCGATTGGAGCCTCGTAGCGCCGTCGGCGCATCCGTCCGGTCGCGGCCAGTCGGCCATGGCGTTCGACGCGCTGCGCGGCCGCACGGTGCTGTTCGGCGGCGCGCTGGGCTGGGGCAACAACGAGGCGGGCGACACCTGGGAATATGGTTCCGGGACGCCGGCGACGTACACCACGTTCGGCATCGGCTGCGCCGGCTGGGCGGGCACGCCGTGGCTGACCGCCGGCAACACGCGGCCGGTGCTCGGGCAGACGCTGCAGGTCGCGCTGCACAACCTGCCGCCCGACCACGCGACCTTGCTCGGACTCGGCTGGTCCAGCACGGCCTACCAAGGCGCGCCGCTGCCGATGGACTTGGGCGTCTTCGGCGCCACCGGCTGCGCGTTGCGCATCAGCCCCGACCTGACCTGGCCGGTGTTCAACTGGGCCGGGTACGCCAACTGGGCGCTGCCGATCCCCAACCAACCGTCGCTGGTCGGAATGACGTTCTTCCAGCAGGCGGCGGCGGTCGACCACAGCAACGCGTTCGGCCTCGTCTTCACCGACGCGGCGGCCGCGCGCATCGGCGACAGCTGACCGCGGGCAACCGGGCCGGCGGCGTGGGGGCGGCGGGCCGGGGCGCGTAACCGGCCCCTCGCCGACCATGCCATCGATCCGCCGCCGGCCCGCCGTGCTGCCGTCGTTCGTCGTCGCGTTCGCGCTGGCGGCGGCCAGTCCCGCCCAGGGTGCCCCGACGACGAAGGCGGCGCGCGCCAAGCCGCCGAACTTCGTGTTCGTCCAGTTCGAGGCGACCGGCATCGGCTGGTCGAGCACCTCGGTGGCGATGGACGACCGCCGGCCGGACGCCAAGTCCGCGCCCGAGCGCACGCCGCACCTCGCGGCGCTCGCCGCGCAGGGCATGCGGTTGGCGTCGTTCTACGTCACGGCGCCGCGCTGCACGCCGGCGCGCGCTTCGTTCCTGACCGGCGTCGGCGCGGCCAAGCTGCACATGACGTACGTCAGCGAGGGCGGCCAGGGCGGCGGCCGCGACGCGGCCGCGGACGCGGCGACGACCAAGCTGATCCCGCCCGCGTGCACGACGGAACTGCCCGCCGAGACGACGACGATCGCCGAGGTCCTGCGCGGCGCCGGCTACCGCACCGCGCACTTCGGCAAGTGGCACGTCGGCCGCGCCACCCCGGCGGCGCACGGCTTCGACGAACACGACGGCGCCAACAGCAACCAGGGACCGGGGCGCGATCCGCAACCCAATCCCGAGCAGGGCACGGCGATCACCGACCGCGGCCTCGCCTTCGCCAAGGTGCAGGTGGCCGCCGGCACGCCGTTCTACCTGCAGCTGTCGCACTACGGCGGCGGCAGCGAGGACGAGTCGCGGCCGGAGTCGCGGCAGGCGCTGGCGGCCGAGCTGCGCGGCCTGCGCGGCAAGACGGCGTGGCAGGTGGCGATCCTGCACGACCTCGACCGCGAACTCGGCCGCCTGCTCGCCGGCCTCGCCGAACTGGGGCTCGCCGGCAACACGTACGTCGTGGTGTCCTGCGACCACGGCGCCGCGGGGCGCGACGCCAACGCGCCGCTGCGCGGCGGCAAGGGCAGCGTGCTCGAAGGCGGCGTGCGCGTGCCGTTCGTCGTGCGCGGTCCCGGCGTCGCCGCCGGCGCGTGCTCGCGCGTGCGCGCCAGCGCGTGCGACCTGCTGCCGACGCTCGCCGACCTCGCGGGCATCGCCGCGTGGCCGGCGGACGTCGAAGGCGGCAGCCTCGCCGCCGTGTGGCGCGGCGGCGGCACGGGCCGCGTGCGCCGGCCGCGCGAGGAGTTCGTCGTGCACTTCCCGCACTACGACCTGCAGAACGGCGGGCCGGCGTCGGCGATCTACCTCGACGAGTGGAAGCTGATCCTCTCGTACGAGACCGGCGCCGTGCAGTTGTTCGATCTCGACGTCGACCCGGCGGAACGGGTCGACCGCGCCGTCGCCAATCCCGAGGTCGTCGACGACCTGACCCGCCGGCTCGATGCCTACTTGCGGGCGATCGACGCCGGCATGCCGCGACCCGCCGCGACCGCGCCGCCCGCGGCGGGCAAGTGAGCCCGCGTCCGGCGGCTTGACCCGCGCGGCGGCCGGTGCGACCGTGGACCGCCGTGTCCGCGCCGCCCGCAGTGCCATCGACCACGCGCCGCCGGCGCCTTGCCTTCCGCCTCGTCGGCAGCGCCCTGGCGCTGGGCGTCGCGCTCGCGGCCGCCGAGGCGTTGCTGCACCTCGCGCCCGGCCTCGTGCCGGAGTCGTTCCGGCAGCGCTTCCCGCCGCACGGCGTCGAGTTCTTCGCGCCCGGCGTGCTCGACCGCACGCCGGTCGACGGCGTGCCGATCCCGACCGGCATCCGGCCGTTCGACGGCCCGCCGATGCACGACCTCGCCGACGTCGGCGTCGCCCGCGCCGGCATCGCGCTCGATCGCCGCGACGTGCCGCGGCTCGTGCTGCCGGTCGATCGCGAGGGCTTCGTCAACGCGCCGGCGCCGGCTGGCGCGACCGACGCGCCGGTCGATCTCGCCATCCTCGGCGACTCGTTCGCGACGCTCGCCGGCCAGAGCGAACCGCCGGGCCTCGTCGCCGCGTTGACGCGCGAACTCGGTGTGCGCATCCACAACACCGGCGTGCCCGGCATCGGCCCCGAGCACGAACTGTGGCTGCTGCGCGCGCGCGCGCTGCCGCGGCGGCCGCGCGTCGTGCTGTGGTTCGTCTACGGCGGCAACGACTTCATCAACGCGTACTTCCTGCAGCTCGCGCGCAAGGGCGGCGCGGCGACGCTCGCCGACATCCACCGCGACGCCCGCCGGCCGACGTTGCTGCTGCCCGCGCTCGCGGCGTCGTGGTTGGCGCCCGCTGCGAAGGCACCGCCCGACGCCGGCGAACTGCCGCCGGTCCGCGTCCGCGGCTGCGCCGACGCGGTGACGTGGTTCCATCCCGACACGCTGCGTTTCCTCGGCCTCTCGCGCGAGGCGCTGCAAGGCATGCCGGCATGGGCGTCCATCGCGGCGACGCTGGCCGCCGGCCAGCGTGAGACCGCCGCGGCCGGCGCGCGGCTGTTGGTCGTCTACCTGCCGGGCAAGGAGCAGGCGGCGCTGCCGTTGCTGGCCGACGATGCCGGCGAATTGCTCGCGCGCTACCTCGCGCGGTCGTCCCTGCCGGCGATCCCCGTGCCGGCGGAGCCCGCAGCGGCGTTGGCGCTGCTGCGCGCCAACGCCGATGCGCTGGAGCAACTCGTCGCCGCGGAATGCGCCGCCATCGGCGCGGAGTTCTGGTCGGCGACAGCGATCCTGCGCGGCGCGCTCGCCGGGTGCGCGGAGGCGTACTACCGCGCCGACTCGCATTGGCGCGCCGAAGGGCAGGCGCTCGTGCTGCCCGAGCTGGCGCGCCGGCTGCGCGCGCTCGGTCTCGGCCGGCGCTGACGGACCCCGGGGGCGGGGGTTGACGATTGCGGCGGGCCGCAGGACCGTTTCGGCGTGGCCCTCACCCTCGGGGCCGCCAACGCTGGTTGTCGCCTTTCGGAGAGAACGACGATGTCGAGTTCACCGATCTGCGTGCTGTTCGCGTCCGCTGTGTTGTCGTTGGCGCCGGTCGCCCGTTCCCAGTCCTTGCCCGGCATGCCCGTCGTGCCGCCGCCGGTGCCGCATCCCGCGCTCGGCGCGCTGCTCGGCGGCAGTGTCGCGCCGTCGCAGCCGGCGCGCTGTCGCGCGGCCGTCGGCCCCGCGACCGCGCCGCCGCCGCCGGAGACGATCGGCGTGCAGGTCGCCGGCAAGCAACTGAAGCAGGCGGTCGCCGCCGTGAATGCGTTGGCGTGGTTCGAGGACCTCGACGCCGCCAAGGCGCGTTCGGCCGCGACCGGCAAGCCGATCCTGTTGCTGCAGGCGCTCGGCGACCTCGAAGGCTTTGCTTGAAGCGCCCTGCAAAGCCTGCGGGGCGTGACCCTGCCGAACGAGGAAGTGAAGGCGATGCTGGCCGAGCAGTTCGTGCTCGCTGCCCGCAACATCCAGCGTGACCCGCACGTCGGCATGTCGCACGGTTACCGCTGCGACCAGTCCGCCGTCGGCACCACCAACGGCGCCGGCGGTCGCAACGTGCAATTGCTCCTGCTCGCCGCCGACGAGACGGTGCTGCACGCGCTGCCGGGTTACTGGCACGCCGCCGACCTGTTGCCCGAGTTGCGCCTCGGGCTCGAGCTGTTCCGGCTGTACGTCGACGACGATCGCCCGACGGCGGCGCGCGACGCGATGTTCGCGGCGCTGCATCGTTCGCACGTGCGGCGCCACGGCGAGGCGGCGGCAGCGCGCGGCGCGTGGCAGTCGTTCGACGCATCGCACGAACGCCAGCGCGCCGACTTCGCCGCGCGCGACACCAGCGTGCCCGGACCCGGCGGCATGCTGGCGCTGAAGGACATCCCGAGCCTGGTGCACGACCGGATGCTGGCGCGGCCGTTCCGGCAGCTCGCGGACTTCGACCTGGAGGCCTTCGTCGACTACGGCCGCCCGTTCTACGACAACAACCCGGGCACCGACCGCCGGCGCGAGTTCCCGCTGGCCGAGCGCGCCAACCGGAAGCGCGCGGTCGCGCAGCAGAAGGTCGCGACCCTCGCCGCCGCCGCGACCAAGGCCGTCCGATAGGAAGGCGGCGCGGCGCGCCGGCGCAGGCTGGCGCGCCGCCCCCTCGGAACCTGCCGCAACGGCCCTACGCTGCCGCGATGGTGCGTCGTGACGCGACAGACGACAGAGACCCGCGAGGGCCGAAGCCGGCTGGCGCACGTCGTTCTCGATCCGCGGGAGCCAGTCCCGCCCCGGCAAGCGCCGAAGCACCGGGTAGCAGGCCCCACGTGGCACCG